>NZ_FPAH01000035.1 GCF_900116345.1 Succinivibrio dextrinosolvens
AAGAACTTTTAAAACGCTTGGTTTTATTTGTCGTTGTCGTTCGTGACAACGGAAATGCATTATAGACTTTTTTTGACCTATGTCAAATGTTTTTTAATTTCAAAATATAAAAAACTTAAAAAAATACCCCTTTTTTGACAAATACTTTAAACATTTTATGCCTTAATTATTAAGATTATTCCTTTTATTTCTGATAGTTAGTTATTTTCTAAAAATTTATTTATATTTTTTTTAATTTTTTTTGTTTTCCCAAATTTCAAATCTTGAGACCAAGATTTAATGACTTCAAAAAAATTTGTCTATACTTCAAAGAGAAACCTCGGATTTTTGGTGCGAATATGAAAATTAACGCTTTACTAAAAAATTTACTGATTCTTTCTTTGGTATTTCCGTTCTCTTCAAATGCTCAGAATGAAACCAACTGCTTTTATATTTCACTTAAGCCGGAAATTATTGCCAATACAGATGTACTGATAAAAAACTACGGCAAAAGTAAAAACATCAGTTTTATGACTCATGATGCCAAGAGCAATTCTCTAAATCAGGTCTTTCAAATAGACAATGATTTTAGATTTGCAGACTCCACCATAGTCATTACCAATGACATAACCTCAGCACAGAATGTTATTGATCTCAGTAAGAAAAAGAAAAGTCCTCTGATCTTTTCACTTATAAAACCTCAGGTGTCTTTCCTGTCTTATCCAAAAGCCTGGTTTGTAGGACCGAATGAAGCTATCGCAGGACATCTCCAGGCAGAGATACTCCATGAGTACATAAAATCAAAAGGTTCTATTGATAAAAACCACAACAAGACTCTTGATCTGGTGATAATGAGAGGAGCAAAAGGCAATCCTGATACCATCAGCAGAACCACCTCGCTTATGTCCGGTCTGATTCAGCATGGCTACATACTAAGTCCAATGACTGAGAATTATGCAAACTGGGACTATGATAAAGCCTACAAGATCATGGGAATTCAAATAAAAAAACTTGGACTGAATAACATTGAGGCTATTGCCGCTAACAATGATGAAATGGCTTTAGGTGCACTGAAGGCCATTCAGGATGAGGGTTACAACAAGGGAGAGCCTGATAAATTCATTCCTATTCTGGGAATCGGAGGAGACAGCGCAGTCCTCAAGGCTATCGAGGAAAAAACCATAACCGGCACGGTAGTCCCAGATCTTGATACCATGGCGAAGATTACCATAGATCTAATAACCGAAAAGGGATTAACTGAACAGAAAATCAGAGATAACTACAAAGTAAAAGTAGAAAACAGAAATGTGCTTGTAGAGTATTCTGCAAAGAAAAATTTCTAAAAAGCCCCTTATTCAGGGGCCTTTAGAATTACTTCTTAGCTTTTGAAGTGTTAGTTGAGGTCTTCTTGCGAGGACGTTTAGCCAGCACAAGACCGGAACCTTCCTTCTTGGCCTTAGCGATAAGTTTACGTTCTTCCTTATCCTGCTTAGCCTCAGATCTTGCCCACATACGCTCATTTGCAGCCTTTCTGCGTTCAGCTCTCATCTGAGACTGAGTCTGACGTTTCTGTGCAGGCTTCTCATTTGCATATGGGTTTTCGCCTTCCTTGAAATCAATAATCACAGGAGAGCCCATGATATTCAGGGACTTGCGGTAGCAGTTGATGATGTAACGCTTGTAGGCATCAGGAACCTTTGAAACCTTGTTGCCATGAATAATAATTCTTGGAGGATTATAACCACCGGCGTGCGCAAACTTCAGCTTAATTCTTCTGCCACCTGAAATTGGAGGCTCATGCTCTTCAATTGCTGCTCTTAGAATTCTGTTCAGAAGAGATGCGCTGTGACGGGTTGTAGCACCCTCATAGGCCTCGTCAATGGAATCAAACAGATTGCCTACACCGGTTCCATGCAGAGCAGAAATAAAGTGAACACGGGCAAAGTCCACGAAACCAAGTCTTGCATTAAGCTCAAGCTTGATCTCATCCTTTACCGCCATATCCAGACCGTCCCACTTGTTAACAGCAATAACAAGTGATCTTCCTGACTCCAGAATAAAGCCTAAAAGAGACAGATCCTGATCAGTAATATGAGCTCTTGCATCGATTACCAGCAGAGCCACATTACAGTCTTCGATAGCCTTCAGAGTCTTAACAATAGAGAACTTCTCAATTGCCTCAGAAACCTTTCTGCGCTTTCTAACACCTGCAGTATCAATAACGATATATTTCTTGTCGCCTCTCTGCAGTGGGATATAGATTGAGTCACGGGTGGTACCAGGATGGTCTGCCACGATAACACGATCTTCACCTAGAATTCGGTTAGTCAGAGTTGATTTACCTACATTAGGCTTACCCACAATCGCAAACTTAATAGGAAGATCAGCAAACGGAGTATCTCTGCTGTCCTCAGTTGGAGAATCAACATCCTCTCCTTTCATGCGGGCTCTGAATTTTTCCTTGTGCTCGTGCCAGTCAAAACCGCCGCCGACCATATCCACAGGAACATTTTCCAGGAACTCATAACCCTCTTCCCACATCTGCTCTTCTTCCTGAAGACGCTGATTTTCACGCTCTTCTAGCTCTTCAGGTGTTAAGTCGCAGTCAAGAGGACCTTCCTCTCGAAGCAGAGGTGCGATTACATCCTCAAGAACATTGGCTACACCACGTCCGTGAGCCACAGCAGTAGGATAAACCTCACCTAAACCCAGTGCATAGAATTCGGCACCGGCAGTTTCAGGATCAAGACCATCAACCTTGTTGGCAATAATGGCGCATTTCTTTCCTGAACGGCGAATATAATCTGCAACAGAGTAATCTCCAGGGAGAATACCAGCTCTTGCATCAAGCATAAATAAAACCAGATCACACTCATCAATTGCTAACAGTGCCTGGTTGGTCATTCTTGAAGTTACTTCTTCGGGCTGGTTCTTTGCATCCTCAGCAATACCGCCTGTATCAATAACTACAAATTCACGCCCTTCGTATAATGCTCTACCGTATTTTCTGTCACGAGTCAGACCTGGAAAATCGGCAACTAAAGCATCACGGGTCTTAGTAAGTCTATTAAAGAAAGTAGATTTACCCACATTTGGGCATCCTACTAAAGCAATTACCTTCATAACATTCCTTTGTAAGGCTGGCTTACTACAAGTACTTAAGGGGCATCACTGCCCCTCCTATCACATCAAGAATGAATCATGCTGTTTCACAACAGTATTATTCAGAGTCATCCTCAACAAACTCAACGTCTGAATCTGACTTAACACCTGCACTTGGCATTAGACCGAAACCAGACAACTCCTCACGCTTCTTGCGCTCATACTCTTTAACTTGTTTCTCATATTCTGCCTTACGACGCTGGTACTCTCTATACTCAGCCTCCATACGGCGCTGTTGAGATTCAATCTGTGCAACAATCTTACGAGCTTCAGCTCTACGCTTTTCAAGAGCCTCTTCAGTTATACCTGAACCGGAAATCTGAGGTTTCATGGACTGAGCTGCAACCAGAGCTGCGGCATTTCCTGAAACAGCTTCCGCGTCAGTATAATTCTTTTTGGCAATTACGATATTCTGCGGATCAAAACAGAATACATCCACATCACCAGATGATGAGTAAACCACCAGAGAGTTACCTACAACCAGAGGTGCTACATAAATCGGATCTGATGACACTGAAATCTTGGTCAGAATCTTTCCGTTATTTAAGTTTAGGAAATAAACATATCCTTCAAGATCACCCACAACAACCATGTTTCCGTAAATTGTAGGAGCTGTTACATTTCTGTAGCTTAACTGGGTATTTGACCAGACTTCTACATTATCAGAACGTCTTACACAGTAGATATGACCGTTATCACCAGTAATTACAAAGAAATTGTCATCATAGGCAATATCTTTTGATGAGTGATAAGCAAGTCTTCCGGTAATGGCGTTCTTGGCAAATGAATACTCTACAAATCCGGCATTATATGCGGTTGTATACATTTCATTGCCTAAAAGCAGTGGAGTTGAAGAAACATCAGACATTCTGTCTAAATCAGAACTGCCGTTATTCTGACCAACAACCACCTGGTTTAAAACAAATCCGTCAAGCTGGCTGATCATCAGAACTCTACCTGAAGGAGTTCCAACAATAACCATCTCATTTCCAACAGCAAGAGGCTTTGACTGTGAACGCAGATGCAGGTTTTCGTTATTATCTCCTGACACCCACATTCTCTCCTTCTTCAGAAGATCAAATGCATTTAAGGTGCCCCTTGCATCAAGCACGAAGATCTTGGTGCCGTCTGCTGAGAATGCAGGTCTGGTCAGGACCTCCACGCCCAGATAGTGCTTGAAATACAGACTTCCGTTCTGTCGGTTCAGAACATAGATATAACCATTCTCTGAGCCAACTGCCACGTACTGTTCTGAAGCGGACATACCGCCGTTCAGACGAGAGGAGCGTTTATTGTTGTTCTCCTTCTCATCACTCAGATCCACAGTCCAGATTTTCTTGCCGGAGGAAGCGTCAATTGCATAAACTTTTCCTTCACGGCCTGCAACGTACATTGAGTGTCCATAAACACAAGGCACAAGCTGTGAGAAGAATCTATCTGTGCCCTGAGTACCAACAGACCAAACATGATCCACCTTGAAAGCGTTATCTATCTCTGGAGATTCAACAGGTGCAAATAAATCCTTGTTTGAACTACATCCTGCAATCGCAAAAGCAAATGCTGACACAGCAAACAGTTTTAACAGTTTATTCTTAATCATAAAATCGACGCCTTAAATTTGTTCCGATTACTTTTATTATTTTTTAATCTCTGCTGCTGATTTTGAAATTTCCTCAGCTAAAACCTGAGCTCTCTTATAGGCTGGAGTATCTCCCTCCTGAATCAGGTTGTCAGCTTTCATCTGCAGAAGAGGATTTATAGCAATCTTTTTCTGTTCACAGACATCAAGAGCCTTCAAATAAGCCTCATGAGCCTTATCCATATCTCCCTTAGAGTAGTATACATCACCTAAAGTTTCATATTTTTCAACTGCATATGCCTTGGTTTCTACACTCTCTAACAGAGAAACAGCTTCATCAAACTTTTTCATCTGAGCCAGAACATGAGCCTGAACGAATTTTGCATTAGGAGCAACCAGCTCACCGCCGTTCTTTACAGCAAAAACAGCATTATCAAGAGCCTTGTCGTACTCGCCGGCAGCTGAGTTCATGGCAGCAAGATCAAGAGACAGCAGTGAACCGTACAGATCCTCGTGCTCCTTGATAAAGCTTTCAGCCTGAGCTACAGCATTTTCCTGCTTTAATGAAAGCTTGGTCTGGATTGTGCTTAACTCAAAAGCTTTCTTGGCAGCAGCATCGTGCTGGTAATTCTGGTACTGTCTGTAGCCAATCATGCCACCTAAAGCGATAACAATACCTAAAGCGAGAGACTTCCAGTTTTCAGACCACCATTTTTTGACAACTTGCTCTCTCTCATGATCATCTGTTAAAACATCCATTTTTATTCCTTATTATTTATTTAGTAAATCTTTAATTGCAGCTGCAGCCTCTGAAACAGGATATTCTACCTGAGGAGCATCCTGATTTAACATATCCTTCACGGTTACAGTGTTATTTGCAATCTCGTTTTCGCCAATAATAACGGCAACCTTGGCACCGCACTTATCAGCCTTCTTGAACTGTTTCTTGAAATTACCGCCGCCGCAGTGATTTCTGATTCTGTATGAAGGAAGATTTTCTCTTAATATTGAAGAAACTTCCAGCATCTTAAGTTCAGAATTTTCACCAGATCCCACTACGTAAACATCAACATTAGGATTTGCCTGAATCTTTCCTAAGGTGGTCAGCAGCAGAATCAGTCTCTCAAGACCGATACCGAAACCAACTGCACGGGTTGGAGCGCCGCCAAGCTGCTCAACCAATGAGTCATAACGGCCACCGCCGCATACAGTACCCTGAGCGCCTAAAGCAGTGGTTACCCACTCGAATACAGTCAGATTATAGTAATCAAGACCTCTAACCAGTCTGTCATTTAAAACATACTTGATTCCCATGTTATCCAGCATTCTGCGCAGAGAATCAAAATGAGCACGGGTTTCCTCTCCGAAGAAATCAGAAAGTTTAGGAGCATCCTTTAAAATTTCGATTACTTTAGGATCTTTAGTATCTAAAACTCTCAGAGGATTGGTATGAGTACGTCTCTTGCAGTCCTCATCCAGATCATCATAGTGAGCCTCTAAAAACTTGACCAGCTCCTCTCTGTAGGCAGCACGCTCTTCTGCTGAGCCTAAAGAGTTAAGCTGAAGTTCAAGCTCATTTTCAATACCGAATTTCTTCCAGATAGAATAGGTTAAAGAAATAATCTCTGCATCAATATCAGGACCGTTAAGACCGAAAACCTCTACGCCCATCTGATGGAACTGACGGTATCTGCCTTTCTGTGGTCTTTCATGTCTGAACATTGGTCCCATGTACCACAGGCGCTGTTCCTGATTGTAGATAAGACTGTGCTCAAGACATGCTCTAACACAGCCTGCAGTACCTTCAGGTCTTAAAGAAAGATTGTCTCCTGATCTGTCTTCAAAGGAATACATTTCCTTTTCAACAACGTCAGTAACTTCACCAATTGCACGACAGAAAAGATTTGTCTTCTCAACAATTGGCATACGAACTTCGTCATAACCATATGAATTCATGGTTGAACGAAGAACCTTCTCTACCTGCTGCCATACGGAAGTATCCTCAGGTAGAAGATCATTCATGCCTCTAATAGCTTGAATTGTTGCAGCCATTTTTTATTATTTTCCTTTATTTATTTTTTAAGCGTTCGCGAACGCGCTTTTCAATAATATCTATTGCTTCTTCGTTTGGAATCTTGCCCATCAGCACACCATCTTCATAAATAAGTGATCTGCCTTTCTGTCCGCCGCATACTGCAATATCAGAATGAAGAGCCTCACCAGGACCGTTAACTACACAGCCCATTACAGCAAGCTTTAAGGTTCCCTTCACATCTGAAAGTCTTTTCTCAAGTTCAGCAACGGTATTTACAACATCAATACCGCGTCTGCCACAGGTTGGACAGGCAACAATATCCACACCTCTTGAACGCAGATGCATACTCTTCAGGATTGCCCAGCCCACCTTAATCTCTTCAACAGGATCAGCTGCCAGAGAAACACGGATGGTATCACCGATACCCTGTTTTAACAGCCAGGAAATTCCAATTGAGGATAGAACGGTACCGCCGGTAAGACCGCCAGCTTCGGTAATTCCCAAATGCAGAGGTGCATCAGTCTTAACTGCCAGCTTCTCATATGCTTCAACACATAAATTCAGTTCAGAAGCCTTAACTGAGAAGGCATAATCAGAAAAGTTGTGCTGATCAAGAGTTTCAGCAGCTCTTAAAGCTGCATCCACCATGGCATCTGGACATGGAGCGCCATATTTTTCAACCAGATCCTTATCCAGAGAACCGGCATTCACACCAACACGAATTGGCAGACCATGATCCTTTGCAGCCTGACATACAGCTTCAATCTTCTCATGAGAACCGATATTGCCAGGATTGATTCTTAATGCTGCAGCTCCTTTCTTGGCACACTCGATTGCTATTCTGTAATCAAAATGAATATCAGAAACAATAGGCACCTCAACAGCTTTAACAATCTGTTCAAAGGCATCTACAGCTGCCAGAGTAGGAACTGTAACACGGACAATGTCTGCACCAGCAGACTCTAAAGCTTTAATCTGAGCTACGGTTGCCTCAACATCCATGGTATCGGTTGAGGTCATTGACTGAACGGAGATAGGTGCATCTCCGCCCACTAGAACATTACCAACTTTAATCTGACGACTTTTACGTCTGATTATTGGCTGTGCTTTCCATTCCATATTAAAAAAACATTACCTCATTAACGGGTTGGAAGAGCAAAACTTACCTGCTGAGCACTAGGAACCGCTACAGTTGTGCCCATATATGAAATTCTTACCTTTGAAGAATCAGAAACACTGATCTTTAAAGGAGGAATACCGGTAACCTTGATGGTTTCTCCGCTTGAGAAATTACCCTGCTTTAACAGCTTGCCATTACCGGTAACCTTAATAGCAACATCTCCGGTTACCTTGATGGTAGCGGTATTCATTGACTCAAAAGGATCACGCTTTCCATTCAGACGAACTGATGAGGAAACGTCTCTGGTAGAAGCTGAAAGAGTTGCCTTTGAAGCAGTCTTCTCAGCAGACTCGTTCTTAGGCTCGCTGGCCTTTGGCTCTGGAGTCTGAACCTGAGGAGCTTCCTTAACCTTTGATGAAACCAGAACATTGTCCTTTGCAGTCTTTAGCTTATTCTCTTCTGCCTTTACAGTCTGAACAGTCTCAGCAGAATTCAGGCTTACGCTCTTCAGAGTGCTGCTGCCTTCCTGAACCACGGTATCCTCAATAGGCTCAACCTTTGCAGCCTGAAGCTTCTTGGCAGCCTCGCCCTTAACCTTCAGAGAAATATTGGTGTTGGTCTTCTCAACTGTAGTCTGAGTTCCTGCCTTAGAATCAATAATTTCATCAGTGTTCAGATTCTTAGACTGTTCCTGAGCCATAAGAGTGTTCATATCAACAACAGGCTCGTTTAATGGCTCTTCCTCGACTACATTGGTCTTCATCTTGGAATTTTCGGTATCCATCAGCAGAGTTCCCTCTGAATCAACAGAAGTCTCCACGGTATCCTCAATCACAAGTGCACCTGAGGTGTTTGAACCGGATTTTGACATTACAGAAGAGGTGATAGCAGCGGTTGCCACAACAAGTACGGCAGCACCTGCAATCATCAGAGGAACCTTAAGATTTCTCTTCTTCTCACTCTTCACAGCCTCAGCAGCAGCCTTTGCCTTCTGCTCTTCCTGAAGCTGGACATTTGCTCTTACATTCTGCTTGTATAAATCAACCAGCAGCTCAGGATTGATATTTACCAGCTTTGCATAATTGGCAATATGAACTGATGCAAACTGAACAGCGGTAAGCTGATTCAGGCGGTCATGCTCAATATCGCTTACAGAGTTAACTCTAAGATTCAGCTTATGGGCAACCTCACGCTGGGATAGACCAAGAATCTCTCTTGCGTGCATCAGAATTGCGCCAGGGCGGTTTGGAACCTCATCATCAGAATAGGTTGTAGATACCGGTACTCTGTCAGGATCATCCGCATTTGAAGGCTCAGCCTTTGGCTCTTCGACGCGGTCAGGTTCACCTGCAGGTTCTTCGGCTTTAAATGGCTCTGATGCCACTTTTGCCTCTGGAAGAACTTCCTGAGGTACCTCTTCTTTAATATCTGCAACTGGTTCTTCCTGTTTTTCAACATTCAGAACTGCCTCTGAAGCAACCTCTGTTACCTCAGTTTCCTGATTTTTGTTTGATTCGATTTCTTTATTCATTTTTTTTAGCTCTGGGAGGATGTCACCTAGTTTTGGACCAGAAGTGTCAATATCTGATGTGATATCAGCCAGTTCCGGTTCAAGTCTTGTTGATTCTTTAATTTCCTCAATGGTTTGTTCTTCAACACCATTCATCATTGGTTCATTTTCCTTAAGGATATGAGCCTGACTTCTGTTTCTGTCGTGTCTGTATCTTGAAGCTTTTAATCTTTTTGGACTCATCAAGTAACCGTGCCTGATTATTGATTCTTAAATCAGTGCACTCCTCCGTTTTCTAATTATTTAAATATCTAATTGTAAATGCCGGATGGGCAATCTTAACAACTCAGGATTATACGAACCTTATTATGTTTCGGCTTATCCACAAAACTCAGAGAAGATTAGCAGGTTTTAGCATCAATCTTCTGTCTGGCAAGTTTATCCTTAACCTGACCTGCAAGCTGACCGCAGGCGGCAGAGATTTCATCACCGCGGGTTGTACGCTTGATTACGGTAAAGCCGGCATCAAACAGTACCTTGTAGAATCTGTCGATTCTGCTGTTTGAAGGTTTTCTGTATTCTGAATTCTCGTGTTCGTTAAATGGAATCAGGTTAACCTTGCAAGGAATTGTTCTTAGTAATCTTACAAGTTCCTCAGCCTGTTCTATACTATCATTTATATGATCCAAAAGGACATATTCAATTGTGACGCGACCGCAATTTGCGTTTGATTTATCCAGGTAATTTCTTACTGAATCCAGAACCTCTGCAATCGGATACTTCTCATTTAAAGGAACCAGAATATTTCTCAGTTCATCATTAGGAGCATGCAAAGATAAAGCCAGAGCCACATCCAGCTTACCGGCAATCTTATTGATTACAGGAGCAACACCTGATGTTGAAACGGTTACACGTCTTTTTGAAAGTGCAAAGGCGTAGTCTGAAAGAAGCAGCTCACAGACCTTGGTAACATTTTGAAGGTTTAAAAGAGGTTCACCCATGCCCATCATCACCACATTTGAAATAGGCTTCTGTTCCTGATTGTTGCTGAAGCCAACTCTGGTTGAGGCACGGAATACCTGGCCGATAATTTCGTTTACAGAAAGGTTTCTATTGAAGCCCTGAGCACCGGTTCTACAGAAAGAGCATTTAACAGGACAGCCTACCTGAGTGGAAATACACAGGGTATTTCTGTCTTCTTCCGGAATAAGTACAGTCTCAACCAGCTGACCGTCACCAAGATCAAGCGCCCACTTGGTGGTACCGTCAGATGCAACCTGCTCACTCACAATTTCAGGGGCAGTAATTACACAGGTTTCTTTAAGCTTGGCTCTCAGATCCTTTCTCAGATTGGTCATCTTATCAAAATCAGTTTCACCGAACTGATATACCCAGCGAAGGATCTGCTGAGATCTGAAGGACTTCTCTCCGATAGATACAAAGAACTCACCTAATTCATCAGGAGAGAGATTCATCAAATTGATTTTATCTGTAGACATGTAGCTTTCTCAAAAAATAGTAGTTATCAAATCTTACAATTATATCAGTATCCGCACAGAATTTACCAAAAAACCTTGATCTTTATCGCACTTCGTTTCTGACTCTCAAAAAGTTTTGAACATCAGACAATTAGTAATATTTTCGCAGTTATGTTCGCTGGGATTCAAAGAAAATAAGAAAAGAATTTATATCAGTTGCGATTTATTCAACGTTTTTAAGTGATGATCGAGGAAGAGAAAACAAAAAAATTTATTTAGATATTAGAGTGTTAAAAAATCATATTTTGACAGACAGGATTTCACATCTAAGCTCTAAGTATAAGAAGAATTTTTGGGGGCTTGAGATGTTTAAAAATACTCCACAAACATCAAGACTGAATCAGCCTGAGAGCTTATCCTGGAATAAGGCAGGAACAAAAAACATGGAAGAGGCCTCTCTATGGAATCAGATACTTTTCCAGTTTCGCGCCCTGCCAAGAGAAAGGCAGGATGAAATCCTGCTCAGAATCTACAGAAAGCTTTACGGCAGCTCTGCAAGGGCAAAAACACTTTCCTTCATTACCTCGGGAAAGTGCTAATTCTTATACTCTCCAGTTTCTATCAGTTTATCCACAAATTCAGGTAAGGTCTGAGAAGCCTTACCGTAAATACCATAGTTAAAGCTTGATCCTACTGCAGACTTTTCCAGATTGAATTCCACACAGGTCGCGCCAACGCTTCTTGCCATCTGACAGAAACCAGCTGCAGGATAAACCACACCGGATGTTCCTATGGACATGAAGAGATCACACTTGAACAGAGCGCTCTCGATCTCATCCATTCTGTATGGCATTTCACCGAACCAGACAATATCAGGTCTTAATTTTTTACTGCCGCAGAGATTGCATTTGGTCTCAGTTGAGGAATCCTCATAAAATCTGTATCTGGCATCACAGTGCTCACACCAGATGCTGTTGAGCTCTCCATGCATATGAATTACATTTTCTGATTTAGCCTTCTCATGCAGATCATCAATATTCTGAGTAACAATGGTCACAGTGGATCCAGGATATTTCTTTGTGTACTCCTGCTGAAGTCTGGTTAAAGCCAGATGTGCAGGGTTAGGCTCTTTGGTTTTAATTGAACGGCGCATCTTGTTATAGAATTCATGAACCTTGGTTTTATCTCTCATGTAGCCATCGTAGGTGGCAACATCCTCAACCTTTTCCTGCTCCCATAATCCGGTTTCAGATCTGAAGACAGGGATTCCGGACTCAGCAGAAATGCCCGCACCGGTCAGAACAACAATATGCTTAAACATAGCTAGACTCCTTTTGTACACATAATCTGAGTATATGCTTTTTTGCAGGAGTATTGAAAATGAAGATTGTGAAAGAAGACAGGATTTGGAAAATTTGTTCTGAGAAATTAAAAGGAGGCAACAGCCTCCTTAAATGATTTATCTTTCGCAAAGCCAGGTGGCAATGCCAAGAATGGTACTGCCGGAAGGGCCTGCGGCCAGGAATGGAGAGCCATCAGGAAGATAGGCTGAGGATAAATCAATGTGAACCCATGGAGTATCCTTCTTCACAAACTGCTCCAAGAAAGATGCAGCAACAGATGAGCCAGGAGCTCCTTCGCCATGACCGGAATTGGTTACGGTTGCACGACGGGATGACAGGAAACGTCTGTGATAAGGAGCTAAAGGCAGCTGCCAGTACATTTCTCCGCATTTATCAAAAGCATTCTTAAGCGCAGAGTCCAGATTTGCCTCACGGGTCAGAACAGAGAACATATCTCTGCCCACAGCGACCTTTGCGGCACCGGTTAAGGTGGCCATATCAAGGATAAAGGCAGGATTGTCAGCAGAAGCTTTCAGCAGGCCGTCAGCCAGAACCAGTCTGCCCTCGGCATCAGTATTATTGATTTCAACACTGATATCATTTGGATATCTGATAATATCGCCAGGCAGCATACCTCTTCCTGAAACCATGTTCTCAGAACAGCACAGATATAGTCTGCATCTCTTCTTAAGGCCAAGCTTTAATGCAAGAGCAATGGCACCGCAAAGATAGATAACCGCAGTCTTGTCGGTTCTCATGGTCTCCATGAATTTTTCAGGCTTCAAAGAATAGCCGCCGGTATCAAAGGTTATACCCTTACCAACCAGTGCAACATCTACAGCGGCATTCTCATCCACAACTGCAGGAAGAACGTCGATAATTCCCAGACAAGGATCTTCATCTGAAGCAAGACCTACTGTCTTAAGACCGACACAGCTCTCAAATTCCTTATCCCCGCGTTTTATAAGATTTAATGAAGCCTTTGCGCCAGACTCAGAAGCGGCAGCCTCAATTTCCTCAAATAGTTTTTTTACAACCAGTGTTGGGGTGCTGATCTTTGAGTCGGTATCTGCAAGAGCTCTGAATTTAGCTACAAGATTAACGGTAGACTCTACCTTTGATAGCTCCTGTGCAGGTAAATCATACTCAACACTGATATCATGAACACCGTCATAAAGTGCGGTTACAAACCAGTAGAACTCATTGGCTGAAAGTTTAACCTCAGAGGAGAGTCTGATTGAATAACAGCCTAAGGAAGCAACTGTTCTTGCTGCAGTCTGATACCACTTGAAATCAGCTGAGTTTACAAAAACATCATATCCGCCGCCATCTGCTGGAGCGAACTTGGTTTCAGCATCAAAAGGAGACTCTGCCTTACCATTCTTAAGGTTGATGGTTACAAGCTTCATCTCTGAAGCGTAGTGAGGGAATAATTTAATCATTTACTGTTTTACCTTCCACATAGAACCGGCTTCACGTAATTTAGGGATCTTGGTTGTTATCTCCTCAATTACAGTCTCAATTTCGCTATCCTCTGTATATCTGCCAAAGGAAAGTCTTATAGAAGCACGGGCCAGATTATCAGAGTGACCGATTGCCTTTAGGATATATGATGGCTCAAGGGAGGTTGAGGAACAGGCAGAACCTGTTGAGGCTGCAATTCCTGAAAGGGTTGGCAGTAGCATATGTCCATCAATACCGTCAAAACTTAAAGAAAGGATATTTGGCAGACCTTCTGTCTCTGAACCGTTGATTACAAGACCAGGAACGTCTCTGATACCATCTAAAAGTCTTGCTCTCATCTTTGCAAAACGAGCCTTGTCCTTTTGGCCTTCCTCTCTTAGGATATCAAAGGCCTTACCAAGACCGGCCACTTCGTGGGTTGGAACAGTACCGCCTCTAAGTCCCTTCTCCTGACCACCGCCGTAAATCTGAGCAAACAGAGGAACATTAGAACTGCGTTTTACAAACAGGGCACCAACACCCTTTGGACCGCAGACCTTTTCTGCAGTCAGAGAAACCATATCAATGTCAGAATTGTCATAATCCATCTTCAGATAGCCGACAGACTGGGCAACATCAGAATGGAAATAAACCTGATGACGGTGACACATTGAGGCGATTGCATGAATATCGCTTACAGAACCTAAAACGGAATTTGCCTGAGCGATTGAAACTAAAAAAGTATCCTCTGTAATTGCCTTTTCAACAGAATCTACATCAATGACACCAGCCTTGTCAGGTGTCAGATAAGTTATTTTGTAGCCTTCATCCTCAAGCAGCTGACAGGCTTCGAGTATCGCCTTGTGCTCAATTTTTGAGGTGATTATATGACGTCTTTTGTCGCCTTTCTTGGCAAGACCTCTGGCCAGACCGAAGATAGCAAGATTATTACTCTCGGTTGCACCTGAGGTAAAGGTTATCTCAAGAGGAGAGGCACCGATAAGATTGGCAACCTGCTCTCTGGCATTTTCAACTGCCTCGGCAGCCTGCCAGCCGTAAACATGATCTTTGGCATGTGGATTGGCAAAGGCGCCTTCAATTGACATACAGTTAATCATTACCTCAACTACACGCTTATCAGTTGGAGTTGCTGCGGCGTAATCAAAATATACAGGTTTTGACATAACAAAAAATTATTCTTTGATGTGGGATAGTGCCAGAGCAAAAACAGATTCAACGTGAGAATCGTTTAATGCGTAGAAAACCTTACGGCCTTCTCTTTTTACCCTGACAAGTTTATTTATTCTCATGTAAGCAAGCTGATGTGATACAGCTGATTTGCTCAGTTCCACCAGGGAGGCGATGTCACTGACACAGAGCCACTTGTGCAGCAGCAGAGCATGTACCATGTTCAGTCTTGTAGGATCTGAGAGTGCCTTGAAAAACTCACTCATCACCAAAGCATCATCAGAGGCAATCATCTGAGCTTTAATGGAATCAATTTCCTGTGGTGTTAGGTCAATTGCATTTTCAGACATACTTGTTTCCAGATTGAAGATGGTTAGTCTGTAAGCTGATCAACAGATACAGCCCTTTTGAGTTTATATTTCTTCTCCAGCTGCTGAGCCTCATAAATGGCAAGTCTGTGCTCAAGGAAACCGTACTTTTTGGCAGCCTGACATAGTTTGAAATAGTCATATGCCAGCTTGTCCTTGCCCTGAAGCTGCTTGTACTGACCAATATAGTAATAGGCTTCACAGAGATGTTCCTGGAAAAGATCCTCGTTATCCTTGATCTTGATAATATCGGCAAAGATTTCATCCTCACTGGTCTTGTTCAGGAAGAGTTTAATGAAATTAAAGCCCCAGTTCTC
The DNA here is from genome assembly GCF_900116345.1 of Succinivibrio dextrinosolvens. GTDB lineage: Bacteria > Pseudomonadota > Gammaproteobacteria > Enterobacterales > Succinivibrionaceae > Succinivibrio > Succinivibrio dextrinosolvens_B. The sequence continues at coordinate 15,523 of NZ_FPAH01000035.1, forward strand.
AAGTGCCTTGGATTTTAGGGTATAGGAATCATTATAGAAAGACTGAAGCAGACTATCCGCATATTCCTTTCCGTAATGCTTTTCCGCAGCAAAATACAGGCAGAGCATCTTGTAAGGATCATCCGGTTCTGACTTGTAGAACTCCATCATATCCTCAACGGCATACTTATAATGACCGGTATAGTACATGATAATACCGCGGTGAAGATAGATGTATGGATCATCCTTTTCCTTGTTTAAGTTCAAAGCCGCATCAAGTGAATCAACAGCATCACCAACCTTTCCGTCACGATAGAAATATGGGCCTAAAACCTCATATGGTCTGTAGTAGTTCGGATTCTGAACAACAGAATTCATATACATGAATCTGGCAAGGGTCTCCATGCCCAGATCATCGTATATGGCACCAAGATTATAGAAAAGTTCAGCCTTTTCCTTGGAAGTCTTAGCCTGAGAATCTAAAGATACCATTAAGGAGGTTATGGCATTCTGCTCTTTTGCAAGCTGTTCCTGGGAAGGATTAGGGAAAAAGATGAATTTGGATGGCACACTCATTGGTTCTTCTAACATATTGATATCAGAAGATTTAAATGATGATGAACATCCGCATATTGTTAGAATTGAAAGAAGCCCCACTGCTTCTATGAGAGCACGGGGCTTAATAAACTTAAACATCTGCACCAGATAATGATTTAATCCATGGTCTCATAACCATCAGTTTCTTTTTTCTCTACCTTAACAGGGATCAGGTTCTCGCGCTTGATGCCGAGGATCAGAGCCCAGGTAGAAGCAACATAAATTGATGATATTGTACCAAATACAATACCAACAAACAGTGCTAAAGAAAAGCCATAAATCATTTCACCACCAAAAATCATCAAACTTACAACGGTGATCAAAGTTGTACCGGAAGTAATGATGGTTCTTGACAGAGTCTGAGTTAATGAGATATCGAACAGTCTTGGCATTTCGGTATTGCGTGGCAGCTTAACTGCATTTTCACGGATACGGTCGAACACAACAATCTTATCGTTCAGAGAGTAACCAACAACAGTTAAAACCGCAGCCAGAACAGTCAGGTCATACTCAATCTGCAGTACAGAGAAGGTTCCCATAACCACAATAACGTCGTATGCAAGTGAAATAACTGCACCGGTAGCCATACGCCACTCGAAACGGAAGGCGATATAAGCCAGAATTGCAATCAGAGAAACCACGATTGCCAGAATTCCGCTTTCTACCAGCTCCTCACCTACAGCAGGACCAACGTACTCGTTACGTGCTAGCTTTACTTCAGGATCAATAGTCTTTGATGCTGCGAAAACCTTGTTGGTAACAGTCTGCTGATCGATACCGTCCTTAGGTGCAACTCTAACTACAACATTACGCTGAGAGCCGAAATGCTGAGTTGTGCCGTTGATACCTTCCTTAGCATATGCCTCTTTAACCTGATTCAGGTCAACACCCTGGGTATACTCGGTCTCAACCACGATACCGCCGGTGAAATCAAGGCCCCAGTTAAGGCCTTTAACGCACATGCTTACAATACTTCCGACAACCAATAAAACACAAAGGATTTCAACTATTCCTTTGATTTTCATGAAAGGAATAACTGTATTCTCTTTAATAAAAGTACGCACCACAGTCTCCTTATATACTTAAGTTCTTAAGATTGCGTCCGCCCCAGATGATGTTAACAACTGCACGACATGCGGTTACAGCTGTGAACATTGAGCTTGCCAGACCAATCATTAAAACTAGAGCGAATCCCTTAACAGCACCGGTACCAACCATGAACAGAATCAGAGCGGTAATGAAGGTAGTAATGTTGGAATCCGCGATGGTTACGAATGCTCTTGCGTAACCTTCATGAATAGCAGTCTGAATAGGACGTCCGGCTCTGATTTCTTCACGGATACGCTCGAAAATCAGAACGTTGGCATCAACCGCCATACCCAGTGTCAGCACGATACCGGCAATACCAGGCAGAGTCATGGTTGCGCCAGGGATCAGACTCATAACACCTACTAACAGAACCAGGTTGAATAGCAGAGCAAGATCGGCAATGAAACCGAAGCCCTTGTAATAGAAAACCATGAAGGCAATCAGGAATACGACACCGTACAGCATTGCATTCAGACCGTTCTCAATATTCTGCTGACCAAGTGAAGGTCCGATTGTTCTTTCCTCAACAATCTGAATAGGAGCAATCAGAGCACCGGCTCTTAATAACAGAGCCAGATTGTGAGCTTCTTTTGGAGAATCCAGACCAGTGATTCTGAAGCTTGAACCTAAACGAGCCTGAATGGTTGCAACGTTAATGATTCGCTCAACTTTCTTGAACTTAGGCTTGTAGTTGGCATCACCTGGTTTTGGACCATCAGGATCTTCAGATGGAAGAACCACGAACTCAATGAAGTTGGTAGCCATTGGTTTACCAATGTTGTCCTTGGTAAAGTTGGACATGATGCTACCGCCTCTTGAATCTAATGAGATGTTAACCTGTGGTCTGCCGTTCTCATCAGCGCTTGAGCTTGCATCAACGATGTGATCACCGCTTAGGATAACCTGTTTCTGAACAACAACAGGATAACCGTTGGCATCATTGATAACCTCAGAACCTGCTGGAACATGTCCTGCAGCAGCTGCCTGAATGTCAGCTGAAGAATCAACCATTCTGAATTCCAAGGTTGCGGTTGCGCCTAGGATTTCCTTGGCACGGGCAGTATCCTGAACACCTGGAAGTTCAACAACCAGACGGTCTGCGCCCTGTCTCTGAACTAAAGGCTCAGCCACACCTAACTCGTTAACACGGTTACGAATAATATTGATGTTCTGATCAACAGCATTTGTACGAACTTCTGAAAGCTTTGCTGCTGTCATGGTTGCACGGATACAGAACTTGTCACCGATATCCTGAGACAGAATATTGAAATCCTTATGACGGGACTCTAAAAGCTTCTTAGCTTCGTCTCTTACATCAGCATCCTTGAACTCAACTAAAACATAATCGCCTTCAGCCTTGATGCCTGATAAACGAAGATTGTTGTTTCTAAGCTCGGTTCTGAAATCGTTGGTTAACTGAGCTCTCATCTTCTTCATAGCTTCATCCATATCCACTTCCATTAAGAAATGAACACCGCCACGAAGGTCAAGACCTAGCTTTAATGGATGCATTCCTAAAGATCTCATCCAGGCTGGAGTTGCAGGAGCCAGATTCAGAGCAACAATATAATTCTCACCTAACTGTGCACTTAAAATTTCACGTGCAGTTAACTGCTCATCAGTGTTGTTGAAACGAACTAGTAAAGATCCGTTTTCAAATTCATAATTTCCTGGGATTTCCTTTGCATCAAGAACAGACTTGATTGAATCAATTTTTTTCTGATCTAATTCAACACCATGTGTTCCGGAAATCTGTAAGGCAGGATCTTCACCGTAGAAATTTGGTAAAGCATAGAAAAAACCAATGGCAATAATCAGAAATACCATTATGTTTTTCCATAAAGGAAATTTATTTTGCACTTATAGATACCTATAAACCAAAAAGCTGTAAGGCTTTCGCATTACAGCTTGAAAAGATAAAAGAAATTATTTTGACTTTTCTACAGAAACTGCTTCTAAAGTTCCCTTTGGAAGAACAGCTACAACGTAGTTGCGCTTGATCTGCATAACTTCACCGCTGGAAATTGAAAGCAGAACGTACTCACGGTTGTCAGGCAGCTTTACGATACGGCCAGCGATACCACCGTTAGTTAATACCTCATCGCCTACAGTCAGGTTATCTAATAACTTCTGTAGTTCCTTGCGCTTTTTGTTATTTGGACGCATGAACAGAAAATATACTGCAATCATACAGATTGTCAGAACAATGATCATGCTTAAATCGCCCTGCTGAGCCTGAGCTGCTTCCTCAGCATATGCTGTAGAGATAATACCCATTTATTTTTCCTTATAGTTTAAGTAGATATATTAAAAACTTTTATTTCCGTAAAGCCAAAAGCTCTGCAGACAAAGTCGACAACATTTTATGTTCCAAAATAAGTCAAGCTATCTTTTCTTTAGAGAAAACTTTAAGTTCTATTCTGGAAATAATGTTATTGTCATTTACTGTTTCCCGTAGAAGATCTGACAAACCTGAGTACTACAAAGAAACAAAAATTCCATACAAGTTGCACATTATAGCATTTAATTATGCAACTCTAATAGGTTCACATTTTCTCTTTTTGCAAGTTCTATTTAGACAAATCTCACAAAAAAGATTCTCATGACCTTAAAAATGGAGTTTCCGTTTATATTTTTCAAGACTGAGGAGAAAAAAAATGAATTACAGTATAGAAAAATTCCAGACAGAAAAATGCAAGATGAGTTTTTAAAGTTTGGAACTGAAGATAAGAATCTCATCAACATTCCCGGACTGAATGTAAAAAGTGTCCTAGATATGGCAGATGTTATTGTTCAGGGGATTTGCTAAAATCGCCCATGAGGCCATGGTGGATGAGGCAAAGACAGTAACCGAGGAGGAGCTTGAAGAATTCATCCCGCATACAGAGAATATGTTCTCCTTTAACGCTACATCCAGGCTCTCAGAGATAAAAACAGACAGTTTTGTCATCGGTTCAAAAACGGATAAGGTTTTTGACTTTGAGCTTATTAAGGAACTTGCAGAAAAATCAAACAGTAAGAGTTTTTTCTATGAGAATGTCGGACACTCTCCTGCCTTTGAAACACCTGAATATAATAGGAGACTTCTGGATTTTCTTCTGAGCTGACAGAGCCAGGACACAGCACATCTTCTCTCTCCGTTGGCCACCTTTCTTAAGTTTTATGCTGTTGGCAAAGAAATTAACCTGCCATCAGCATTGATTTGCAGGTCTTTTCACAACTTTTACTGTTCCAGTCCCATATACTCAAATTGAGCACTGTTAAGAATCCCTTTTATCTTTTTAAAAGAGGTTCTCATGTGTAGTTTCTGGAGAAAGTAACGTATGAAAAGATTATTCTCAAGTTTAACGCTGACTCTTTGCACCAGTCTGCTGCTTTGCGGCTGCACGACCTCAGAGACTGACAGTACACCAAAGGATAACATTAAGATTACCACAGCAGCAGAGCCGGTTATGGAGAAATCCATATATATAAGCACTGTTGTGGATAACAGAAATTTCCAGAAAGAATCCAAAGATCGCTCCGTACAGGTAATTACCGAGGATGAAAAGGATTGTCAGAGAGTCATTGGACTTAAAAGAAATACCCTGGGAATGGCAATCGGAACAATTCATCTGCATGAGAATCAGAGTGTAACCGGTCTGACAAAAGATACTCTGATAAAAGGATTGAAAAACAGCGGTTATAAAGTCATTGATAAAAAGGAAAACATCACCGGGGACACCGTGATTGCAGAGGTTAGGATTACCAAATTCTGGACCTGGCATACCCCTGGAGTGTGGAATATTGATATCAACGCCCAGATAGAAAATGTCATAACTCTTAAAAGTGCCGACCGTGAAGACAAACTTGTAATAAAGGGAAGCGGAAAAACCAAGAAGAACATCGGTACCGAGGAGGCTTATCATGATGCTCTCGGACTTGCCCAGGAGGAACTTGTCAGGGATTTAAAACAGAAACTTAAATAATCCCAGCTGAAACTAACAATAAAGGCACTTAATCAGTGCCTTTATTTGTTACGAATCAGAGAATTATCTAGAACTAGCTTCTTGAAAAATCCGAGATTGCCCTGATATCCTCAGGGGTAGTTCTGCAGCAGCCTCCAATCAGACGGGCGCCCGCCTCGTACCATGAAATAGCGCGCTCAGAGAAACTTACAGAGCCACCGCTCCAGGTTTTAGTGAAAGGATTATAGATTTCACCGGAATTTGGATAAACAATAACCGGCTTATCTGTTGTCTTAACCAGTATCTTAATTAGGGATTCCACATATTTAGGAGCAGTACAGTTAAGTCCTACCGCCAAAACATTTGAGAACTCGTTAAGGCCTGCTGCACAGTCTCTGATAGGTGTTCCATCGGATATATGTTCACCATCCTTGCAGGAGAATGAAACATAGGCAGGAATATCCAGTTTCAGATCATCAATAGCGCCTAGAATAGCCAAAGCTTCAGTCAGATTTGGAATTGTTTCACAGGCAAACAGATCAGGTGATGCAGAAGCTAAAACGGCAAGACGTTCCTTGTGGAAAGCTTTGAGCTCTTCAAATCCGATCTTGTAATCACCGCGGTATTCAGAACCATCTGCAAGATAAGCTCCATAAGGACCAACAGAGGCTGCAACAAGAGGCTTTTGTCTTCTGGCAGAGTCAAAATCAGGAGATTTAACGAACTCATCTCGGGCTTTGACAGCAAGATCAACTGATAAGGCAATCAGAGAGAGAGCCTTATCCTTAGTAAGCCCTTTCTTAACAAAGCCATCCACGGTTGCCTGATAGCTTGAGGAGATAATAATATCTGCACCGGCTTTTAAATAGAGAGTATGAACCTTTTCAATCATATCGGTATGATCAATAAGAGCCAGGGCTGACCACAGAGGATCTTTAATATCAAGACCAAGTCGTTCAAGCTCTGTTGCAAAGGCACCGTCTACAACAACAAACTTCTGTTTATCTAAATATGTTTTAAAATCAATCATTAATCCTTCTCCTCTGTTTTTCTGCAGTCAAATGATACCACAGGAGGATTCTCTCCCCTCTCCTGAGCAGGTAGGAAACGCTTGTAGAAATCATCAAAGATTCTGAAGATTTCCTTGTGCTTGGCAGCAATAATGAACAGGGTGATAGCTACATATACAGCTGAGAGAATATCAGTTAACGCCCAGAGAATATCTGCCTGAACATTGTAGAAAATCACACAAGGGATGAGATAGTAGATCTTGTAGAAGGTCATCATCTTTTTATTGGTGGCACTATCACCAAAGGCGTAATTAACTGACTTCTCACAGGTATAGTACATTCCGATAATAGTGGTCCAGGCCAGAACCGCAACTGCAATAGCGGTAAGCTGACCACCGACTTCACCGTAAACACTGCTGAAGGCAATAGTAGTCAGAGTACTGGAGGTTGCCTCTGAAGTATAGTAGGAACCGGTCAGAATAATTGTAAAAGCAGTAATGGAACAGATGATCATGGTATCCAGGAATACCTCACCAAAGCCCCATATTGACTGGCGAACAGGATGATCGGTGATAGCACTGGCATGGGCAATCATACCGTAGCCTGTTCCGGCATCATTTGAATAAATACCGCGGGCCACACCATACTGAATAGCATCCTTTACAGTTGCTCCGGCAAAGCCGCCTACAGCTGCAGTAGGAGAGAAGGCACTTACAATAATCAGCTCAATTACACCTGGGATTTCCTTGAAGTGAAGAATAATCACACCTAAGCCCATCAGAATATAGAGCATTGACATGATAGGAACTGCCTTTGACATCACAGCAGAAATACTGCGAAGGCCTCCCCAGATGGTTAAAAGACAGGTTACACCGATAATGATTACGGTAACAAGACCGGAAACACCAAATGCTTCCTTTACAGAACCAACTACAGCTTCAGTCTGAACACAGCAGGTCCAAGGTCCTAGGATAAAGCAGAACAGAGCCAGAACAATCGCACCTTTCTTCCAGCCAAAGGCATTTTTCAGAGCAAAGGAACGGTCACAGACATACTCATCCATGGAATTCTTGTAGTGCTCACGGTAACGCTGGCCGATAATGATTTCACAGGCCTTGGTGGACATGCCGAAAAAGGCTGAAAACCACATCCAGAAAAGAGCACCCGGGCCACCACTTACAATAGCGGTTGCAACACCGCTGATATTACCGGTACCGATGGTATTGGCCAGAGCCGTACAGGCGGCCTTAAAGCCGGAAATCGTTCCATGACCAGGAGCTTTCTTTTCAAACATCCTTCCATAGGTGTTCTTGATGTTGAAGAGAAATCTGAACTGATATCTGAAACGGAATCGAAGAGTAAGAAGAATACCGGTTCCTATCAGGATAACGGTCATACCTGTACCCCACAGAATGTCATCTAAGGCATACAGGAAATTTGCAATACTTTCCATAAAAAGGTGTTCCTTGTAAGAATTTTGTTAGGAGATTTTAAACAGATTGGAAGTGAAATTGAACAGTAAGGGAGGAAATATGGAAAAAAGCTCCATAAATATGCAAAAAAAGCTGAAAAATACGTAAAAATGCAATATTTTGCATAAAAAGACCTCCGAAAGAGATCTTTTTATAAACTGAATTTAAGGATTAAACTTTCTCTGGATAGCCGTACACCTTATAGAATTCCTCGGCAAACTGCTCTAAGCGATCCTCTTCGATAGCCTTTCTGATATCAGCCATAAAGTGCTCATAGAAATGCAGATTGTGGATGGTATTCAGGTGAGCGCCTAAAATCTCATGGCACTTATCCAAATGATGCAGATATGCCTTTGAATAGTTACGGCAGGTATAGCAGGTACACTTCTCATCTAAAGGAGAGGTATCCATTGCATACTTACTGTTTCTGATTCTGACAATACCGTTAGAAGTGAAAAGATGAGCGTTTCTTGCATTTCTTGAAGGCATTACACAGTCAAACATATCCACGCCGTTGAGTACGCCCTGAAGAATATCCATAGGAGTACCTACGCCCATCAGATATCTTGGTCTGTCCTCAGGCATGATAGGAGCGATGTGAGATAAAGCCTTGTACATAACAGGCTTAGGCTCACCTACAGCAAGACCGCCGATAGCATAGCCGTCAAAGCCGATATCGGTCAGGCCCTTTAGAGACTCTTCACGCAGGGCCTCATCAGATCCGCCCTGAATAATACCGAACAGAGAGTTCTTGTTGCCAAGACGGTTAAACTCGTCCTTTGAGCGTTTTGCCCAGCGCAGTGACAGTCTCATGGCTCTTGCCATTTCCTCACGAGGAGCAGGAAGGCCGATACACTCGTCAAACTGCATAACGATATCAGAGCCTAAATCATACTGAATCTGCATGGAAATCTCTGGGGAGAGAAAAAGCTTTGAACCGTTGATAGGATGTCTGAACTTTACACCTTCCTCGGTTACCTTTCTGATATCAGACAGAGAGAATACCTGGAAACCGCCTGAGTCGGTAAGAATAGGCTTCTTCCAGTTCATAAAATCATGTAAATCGCCATGAGCTCTGATGACATCGGTACCAGGTCTCAGCCACAGATGGAAGGTATTACCTAAAAGAATATCTGCACCGATCTCCTCAACATTCTCAGGGCGAAGGCCTTTAACAGTACCGCAGGTACCAACAGGCATGAAAGCAGGAGTTCTGACCACGCCACGGTCAAAAACCATCTGACCTAAACGGGCCTTGCCGCATTTTTTCTTTAGTTCAAATTTCATAAAGGGCCTCTAGTTTTTAGCTGAAGGAGGAAGATCCTCATCTGCTTTCGGATTCTTTGTGATAAACATGCAGTCACCATAGCTGAAGAACTTGTATTTATCCTCAACCGCATGCTTATAGGCATTCATGGTTCGCTCATAACCTGCAAAGGCACTCACCAGCATAATCAGTGTTGACTCCGGCAGGTGGAAGTTGGTGATAAGAGCATCCACAACCTGATATCTGTAGCCTGGGTAGATAAAGATAGAGGTATCGTTTGAGAATGGAATAATCTCATCAGCGCTGTTCTGTGATTTTGCAAAGGAGGCAGCTGACTCAAGTGATCTTACCGCAGTTGTTCCCACAGCAATCACTCTGTGACCAGCCTTGTGAGTAGCAATTACTGCATCGGAGACCTCTTTAGTCAGATGAACAAATTCCTTGTGCATATGATGCTTTAGAATATCGTCTTCTCTTACAGGCTGGAAGGTACCTGCACCCACATGCAGAGTAACAAAGGCCATATTCACACCGTAGGCCTTTAAATCCTCAAGCTGAGCCTCATCAAAATGCAGGCCTGCAGTAGGAGCTGCCACCGCACCCGGATACTTGGAATAAACTGTCTGATAACGCTCGCGATCAAGAGTCTCATCAGGACGATCAATATAAGGAGGAAGAGGAATGTGACCTACTGCATATAGAATGTCTAAAAGAGACTTTCCGCCTACAGTTTCAATCTTGAAGAGATCACCGTCACGGCCGATAACATTAACCTCATAACCGCCGTCAATATGCAGTACTGCTCCGGTCTTAGGAGCCTTGCTGGCCTTGATATGGGTTAGAGCACAGGTTTCTGAGATGATTCTTTCAATCAGAAACTCGATTGCGCCACCGGTATCCTTTTTGCCGTACATTCTGGCTGGAATAACCTTGGTATCATTAAATACCAGCAGGTCGCCAGGTTGTAAAAAGTTTTTTAAATCATAAAAATGCTGATCTGACAGCTTACCGTCAGAACCGTCAAGACACAGCATTCTGCATCCGGTTCTCTGCTCTGATGGATAATCTGCAATTAGATTTAAAGGTAAGTCAAAATTAAAATCACTTCTTAACAACTTCGTATGTCCTCAAAAAAACTTGTGAGTATTGTATCATTTTTGAGCACAAAGACTAGTTTTTAGAGCTTTCTTTTGCTTTAAAAAGCGATTTTTTTCGACTTATACAGGCATAAAGGTACTTGGATTAAAAATCTCTTCCATTTTTCTGTCAGGGAAATTGGTAACCATACTGCGATAGTTTCTGATTACTTTCTCCCAGGTATCACAGGTACTGATAAAAGATTCCATTTCATTGTAGAAGGTTTCATCATCCAGAGCTTTGCATGGAAGTACCTTGCATAATGCAAAGTGCTCATTGTCACCGTTCAAACTCAGAGTTGCTCCAAAGGTGGAACTGTACAGGTGATTGGCCTCCAGCATCATTCTATATAGGTGCTCAAGCTGCTCTGCCGGAGGAGTCCCTAGATCGCCGGAAATAACGATCTGGTTAATCTCTGACAGTGCAGTAATGGTCACAATCACATCATCCGCCTGAAATGAACAGGAATATGCATTATCCAGCTCCAGATCCATTCCAAGTTTTTTTCCAAAAGCCTTGATTATTTCAATACATTCCATGATCTATATATCATTCTCTATTCTTCTTAATCCGGGTCGTTTACACCGTCAATCTCGTTGCAGATCTCCTGACCGATTATATCAATCTCATCATCTGTAAGAGGTCTTATAACATTTTTACCATTTTCTTTAAGCTCTGTATACTCTCTTATTGTTACGCCATTCTCATTATGTTTATTTAAAACAGTTACAACTCCGTTTTTGCCACGCAGCATGTCCTTAACCTCAGCAGCAAAATCTTTCCATTCGCCATCAGGATTCTGTTTGCTAAGACGGAAAACTTCAGCCTCGATCATCTTTTTAAAGGTTGTTGCGTTATCTCTGTTGAGAACAGCTTCAAGATCGGCCTCAAGATTTACATCTACAGTAGTTTTATCAAGGTGCTTCTGACGGAACTCAAAAAAGTTCTTGCCCTTATCCTCCATACAGGCACCAAGATGGTGCTCACAATGATTTTTTAATAACTCTTCCTTGCCCTGAGCCTTAGCCTCAAGATAGCAGTCGATACCGTTTTTAGCATACCCTTTGATAATCGAGGCAATATAGTTCTTAAGAGGAGTAATCGATTCAGAAGTCTTCAGACTGAACTTTGCTCTTTCAGTATGAATCAGATTACCGCCCAGCTTGTTCCAAAGAATATCTTTTGTAAACTCAGTAAGCTTTGCCCCGTTTAATGCCTCATAGTTTCCTGTAGCCTGATTCTTAATCTGGAACTTTACATCAGTATTTTCCACAAGCGCCTCTCGCTCTGCTTTGTTTTCTTTATCTATGCACTCCAGCTCAAAATCATAGCCAGGCTCATTTCTGAATATACCATCCAGATCATTCTCAAGAAAATCCAGACATCTCTGAATCTCAGCAAATGCCTGTCCTGTAGGATTAGGATGCATTTCAAAATATGATTTAAATTCCTTATAGGACATCTTGGTGGTATCAGGAATACCAAGATCCTTCAGAATCACATTAAGCTTGTCTTTATAAGCTGCAATTGAGAAGTCCTTAGTCTCATATGTTGCAGCCTGAGTCATGATCTGATTGATTCTTCTCTGGGTTAAAGGCTTACCGGACTTTACAGCACCGCCCTCTGCAGGAACACCAAAGTCCTCGCGCTTGAAAGCAGGGCCTATAAGTTTCTCAAGCTTATCCATAAAGTCTTTTGAGAAGGTAACCTCACCTTTAGGACCAGCTCCTATGCCCTGCTCCAGACCGAAAGCTTTTCCCAGGGATTTCAGAAGTTCTGTACGAACATGATTGTTATTTGCCTGAGTTGAAGATGAGCGCATAAATCTGAAAATATTTGCCTTGGAGAAAGTGGTATTTGAAGTTAACTTGTTATCCTGATTCAGATTAACAATAGCGTTGTCGTTGCCTAAGTTGACGTTCTTGAAGGTATTTAGTGAAGTTAAATCAACCATGATACTGCCTCTTATCTTTCTCTGGGCCTTCTGCCAAATTGCTTAAGGTCTTATTCACCGATATCCATGTGCTATTACAAAACTGTAATAACTTAATTCTGATTTAAGTATAAATTGATTTTTGAGCTACGTGTAACTACTTTTTAAATATCTTTACACAGCTCACAAAAATTTTTTTTATTCACAAATTTTTTTTATTCAAAGAAGTTAAGGACGATATCAGCTCAAGTAATAAATAATTTACTGTAGTTATATTTTATAAGAATAACAAGAAAAAGCTGACAGTTAGCTACACTACAAAAGGCCTATTCTGTCTTATAGGAATCTCCTCCTGAATTCCTTAATAAAAAATTTACCTCTATATGGTCTCAGCAAAAATAGGATGTCAGAAATCAGAAAAATTTTTTTTTATTTTTTGAAGAGAGGAAAACACATATTCGGCATGATCACAGCAATTCGCATAATTTATTATTCATTTTGGTTGAATATTGTGGATTTATATCGAGGATTTAATTTTTTGTGTTTTATGTCACAATTCAAACTGTAATTTACATCAGAGATTTATCTGATGATTTTATGGAGGACATAGATATGTACTTAGTTGAATTCACCACTTATACCAATCCTGCAGAAGTTAGCTACGAGTTTGGCTCAATTGATGATGTTAAGACATTCTTAGAGAAGAACAGAGAACTGCTGCAGTCTTACGTCGTCGTACACAAAAACGGCAATATAGTTAAGCTTTAATCCTTATTCAGAGGTGTTGTTTCCGGCCCCGAGCACTAATTTCATCGTTAAACTCCTAAACATTTTGATAGCAATTCACCTTTAGCTCTGGAGCACGGAACAACAGCCTCGCCTTTCACATCCGCCTTACTACATAGTATTGAGAAGCTATACGGCAAACTGCAGATTCTTTTTGAGATCAAACAGCGAAGAAAACAGTGAGAATGCCTTATGCTCCAGCTCATTGGTGCTTTCAATGATTGAAGCTTTTTCAAACAGCTTCAGTATCATATCTGAACGGATAGAAATTCCATAGATTTCAATATGATGCTCCTTAGCATACTCAAAACAGTTCTTCACATTATTAACTGAATCCGGCATCCCGTCGGTAATAACCAGCACGATATTTCGCCTGTAGCCTATTTCCTGAAATTTATCAAAGGAATACCACAAGGCCTGAGCCAGAGGGGTGGAGCCGCGAGGTTTCTGATCAAAGCGTGGAGCCACCATGGAGGCGCGCTCATCAGACTTCAGGGCGACATCATATTCGGAGCACTGTCCTGGGAAATAGGTTGCCATGGTCTTGATGCCGTCAATTCCCTCAAGAGCCAGAGATAAGGTCAGAGCCACCTTGCAGGCCTCCTCGCAGCGGGAATTCTCTCCGCCATCTGAAGTCAGCATTGAGCTTGAGACATCCACCAGGATATGAACTGCAGTTTCAAACTCCTTTTTAACAATCCTGTCTTTAAAGATTCTAGTCTCTCCTAGGGATATAAGCTGAGCCTTAAGCGGATTGATCCTGCTGCCTGCGGCAGTGCAGTTGCCTAAACTGTCAACATAGGCACGAACCCTGTTATGCAGTGCATTGCGTACTCCATAGGTGTTGTTCACCTGCAGAATAAAATCCTCTCTGCCGGGATTGCAGATGTTTTCGGCAATCACACCGAAATCCTCTCTTGAAGAGGAACTCTTACTGTTGCTGTTCTCCTGAATGATCTCAGCTCCGTTTCTGCTTGGAGTAACCTTAGAATCGTCATCTCCGGTTGCAATTCTGAATTTTGCAAATTCCCTCAGAAAATCCTCAGATATCTTATCCTTTGATTTATTGAAGTTTTTCTTGCTCTCATCCATGATGTTTCTGAATCTTTCATCATTATCCCCACTGTTATTTAAGGAGCGGTCTTCCCCTTTAAAGCCGGATTTATCGTTTTTGAGAAGCGAAAAAATCTTAAGGCAGATTTTATATACCGTCTCAGAATCATCTGCCTTAGAGCATTCCTTTACCAGAAGACCAATCTTATTGAGGAGATGAATATTCAGACGCTTTCTCAGATGAAAATAGAGAATAGCGCTCTTTGACCTGGCCGCCCTGAATTTCTGACACAGACACTGGGAGTAGCACTGGACAAAGGCACAGATAACATTCAGTACACTGATGGAATTTAAGGTATTGCAGAAGCTCTTCCATTCATCCATGTAATAATCACTTAAAAGCTCAAGATTCTCATACACTCCGATGTATTCCTTTGAAATCAGAGCCTCAATTCGTGAATCCTCGAGAATATTGAATAAAGAGAATAAAAACAGATTGTTCTTTATCTTGTCCTTTTTCAGTATCGAAAAGTCTGTATAACGGATATGGGCTGACTCATGAGCAAGGTAACCGTAAGCAAGACGAGCCTTGATAGGATTCTTGATATCCAGTCGGGGAATAGTAATGACCTTGCCGTTGGTATAGGCGGTTGAGCCCTGAATGCGGACACTGACACCGAAAAGCTTGGCATAGTTGTTGACCATAATAGGCAGCGCGTTGGAAAGATTATTCATAAACTCGAGTTTCCCAGATAAAAAATTTAAGTAAATCCAGATCCACTCTAGGATTGATGCTCTTTAAAAACTTGTATTGATTTATTATCTTGCTAGAGGCAATGGAATTACCTGCTTAAGGAAGTTACAGATCCCGTTAAACCATGAGCCTAACAGATCATTTATGATCTGCTCTGCTTTAACAAGACAACCTTTTTTTAGCAGGCTTGCTTCTTCTAAAATCTTTGGAATAGAAATGAAGCATCTCATTAGAGAATCTATTGCTGCCTGATAAGGTATATCCTGTATCTGTTCTTTTGTAAATCTGAATAGAGCTCCTAATGAACGTTCATCTTCCTCG
>NZ_FPAH01000040.1 GCF_900116345.1 Succinivibrio dextrinosolvens
AGTCTTGATGATTGTGAAATCGTAAGACTATATGCAAGAAGATGGCTTATAGAGACCTGTTTCAGAGCACAGAAACAGTACTTTAAACTTGGGTCTGAAACTTATGCTCGTGACTACGATAATCTCATCTCCTTTGTATCAGTTGCATCAATCAGATTCATCATGATGGAATTCTGGAGAAGGTACGAGGAAGATGAACGTTCATTAGGAGCTCTATTCAGATTTACAAAAGAACAGATACAGGATATACCTTATCAGGCAGCAATAGATTCTCTAATGAGATGCTTCATTTCTATTCCAAAGATTTTAGAAGAAGCAGGCCTGCTAAAGAAAGGATGTCTTGTTAAAGCAGAGCAGATCATAAACGATCTTTTAGGCTCATGGTTTAACGGAATCTGTAACTTCCTTAAGCAGGTAATTCCATTGCCTCAAGCAAGATAATAAATCAATACAGGTTTTTAAAGAGCATCAATCCAAGAGTGGATCTGGATTTACTTAAATTTTTTATCTGGGAAACTCGAGTAATATACTTTTAAGTCTACAGTCGATTCTTGGCTTTTTATTGATTATAAAGCTGTACAGATTGTATAATATTCAAGAGATATAAACAATTAAATTAATATTAATCAAGGATCCTTAATTTAATGCCAGCAAAAAAACGTACTGCCAGTCAATCTAGGTGGTTACATGAGCACTTTTCAGATCCATACGTAAAACAGGCTCATAAGCTTGGTCTTCGCTCAAGAGCATCTTTCAAATTAGAAGAACTGCAGAAAAAAGATCGTCTTATTCGTCAGGGTAATATTGTTGTTGATTTAGGAGCAGCACCTGGCGGGTGGTCAGAATATGCAGTCAAGTGTATTGGTGAAAGCGGAAGAGTAATCGCTATGGATATTCTTCCAATCCGTCCTATCCGTAACGTTCAGTTTCTGCAGGGAGATTTCCGTGATGAGGAAGTCTTCAAGACCCTGTATTCCATGATTGGTGTCGGTGCTGACGTAGTGCTGTCTGATATGGCACCTAATATGTCAGGTACCGTTGGTATTGATCAGCCTCGTGCCATGTATCTGTCAGAGCTTGCTCTGGATATGGCAAGACGTGTTCTGAAAATCGGTGGCACTTTTGTGGTTAAGGTATTCCAGGGCGTTGGCTCTCAGGAATATTTAAAGGAACTGCACAACGATTTTACAACTGTAAAAGTTAGAAAGCCTGATGCTTCAAGAGATCGCTCTCGTGAGGTATACATGGTTGCAACCGGGTTTAAAGGTCATCCTCTGAATGGTGTGGCTCCTGGTGAAGAAAATATTGAAGATCTTCCTGAAGAAGATTTGGAGTAAGTGAAATATATGACAAAAAATCTTATATTGTGGTTGGTGATTGCTGTGATTCTGATGACTCTGTTTGAGTCTTTCAGCACCCCAGACAATTCAGGCCAGTTACAGGATTACACTACCTTTGTAAGGGAGGTGCAGTCCGATCAGATTGCTCAGGCAACCTTTGACGGCAAGGTAATCAACGGTATTAAGACAAACGGTCAGAAGTTTGTAACTGTAATGCCTATCTCTGATCCTGCCATCATCGATACCCTGTTAAGCCACAATGTCCGTACTTCTGGTACCAAGCCAGAGGAGCAGAGTACACTGTTTGCCATCTTTATAAGCTGGTTCCCAATGATTCTGCTGATTGCAGTCTGGATCTTCTTTATGAGACAGATGCAGGGCGGTTCAAAGGGTAATCCTCTGTCCTTCGGTAAGTCAAAGGCTAAGCTACTTTCTGAAAATCAGATTAAGACCACCTTCTCTGATGTTGCCGGTTGTGATGAGGCTAAGGAAGACGTGGTTGAGCTGGTGGATTTCTTAAAGGATCCAACCAAATACTCAAAGCTTGGCGGTAGAATTCCTCGCGGCGTACTGATGGTAGGTCCTCCAGGTACCGGTAAGACTCTTTTAGCAAGAGCAATTGCAGGTGAGGCCAAGGTTCCTTTCTTCTCAATTTCAGGTTCTGATTTCGTTGAGATGTTCGTGGGTGTTGGTGCTTCACGTGTTAGAGATATGTTTGCTCAGGCCAAGAAAAACGCACCTTGCATTATCTTCATCGACGAAATTGATGCTGTAGGTAGAAAGCGTGGTGTCGGCATGGGCGGCGGTCACGATGAGCGTG
This sequence comes from Succinivibrio dextrinosolvens, assembly GCF_900116345.1. GTDB lineage: Bacteria > Pseudomonadota > Gammaproteobacteria > Enterobacterales > Succinivibrionaceae > Succinivibrio > Succinivibrio dextrinosolvens_B. Next base: position 2,161 of record NZ_FPAH01000040.1, read on the forward strand.
AACAGACCCTGAACCAGCTTCTGGTTGAAATGGATGGTTTTGAAGGTTTCGAGGCTGTGATTATCATCGCTGCAACCAACCGTCCTGATGTTCTTGATCCTGCTTTATTAAGACCTGGTCGTTTTGACCGTCAGGTTGTTGTAGGTCTTCCTGATGTAAGAGGTCGTGAGCAGATTCTGAATGTTCATGTTAAGAAGGTTCCTCTGGGTAAGGATGTTGATACAGCAACTATTGCCCGCGGTACTCCAGGTTTCTCCGGTGCTGAGCTTGCAAACCTTGTTAATGAGGCTGCTCTAGGCGCTGCCCGTCATAACAAGCGTGTTGTTTCCATGCAGGAGTTTGAAGAGGCCAAGGATAAGCTTCTGATGGGCGCTGAGCGTCGTTCAATGGCTATGAATGAGCATGAGAAGATCAACACTGCTTATCATGAGGCTGGCCATGCTATTGTTGGCAAGCTGGTTCCAGAGCACGATCCTGTTTACAAGGTTTCAATTATTCCTAGAGGAAGAGCCTTAGGTGTAACCATGTATCTTCCTGAGCAGGATAGAGTTTCACAGAGCAGACGTGGTCTTCTCTCAAACATTTCAACCCTGTTTGCAGGTCGAATTGCTGAGGAGATGATGTTTGGCGCTGATGCGGTTACCACCGGTGCATCAAATGACATCGAAAGAGCAACCATGATTGCAAGAAACATGGTTACCCGCTGGGGCTTCTCTAAGAAACTTGCTCCTATGCAGTATGAAAAGGATAACGAAGGTTCTGCCTATCTTGGCGGCGCTTCATCTTCAATGGTTGCAATGTCAGATAAGACTGCAGCAACAATTGATGAGGAAGTAACTGAGATTATCAATAGCTGCTATCAGAAGGCTGTTGAGCTTCTTGAGGCCAACAAGGATATTTTAGAGAACATGAAAGATGCTCTTTTAAAATATGAAACCATCGATGCAGATCAGATTGATGATCTGATGAACCGTCGAGAAGTCAGAGCTCCTGCTAAGCATGATGACAAGACATCATCAGGCTCCGATACTAATGAGGCTAAGACAGAGGATAATTCATCAGATGATGAAAATTCCTCAAATGATCAGAAGCCATTAGAAAATGACGATGTCAGAATAGATTCTGAGGATAAGTCACAGGATTCATCAGAAAAAGAAGATAAGTAAAGAAATAGAATCTAAACTTAGACAGTATAGATTGTATTAATCTGTATATATCACCGTAATACCCAAAACAATGTATTACGGTGTTTGTCTTAGAGAACGGTTCTTTTTTTTGACAAAATCACATAAGGAATTGCATGAAACTTAAACTACCGCAGAATAAGAGCTTAGATCTGAGTTTTACCAAGGTGATGGGTACAATTGTTCTATATCCAGAGGATTCTAGATCAATAGAAGAAATTGTTGAACTTGCCCATTCTTTTGTCAGATCCGGCGCTGAGCTTTTAGAGGTTGGAACCAAGAAGACGGATATCAACCTTGATGATGTAGATGAATCAAGAGTCTGCAGTGTTGTGGAGGCCTTAATCAGAGAACTGTCTGTTCCTATTGCCGTAAACACTGATAATCCAAGTGTAGTCATTAACGCCATTAAGCTCGGTGTTTCAATGATTATTACTTCAAAGGGACTGGATTCTGAAGAGTCTATCAAGGCCTTCAAGGAATCTGAGGCGGTTGTATGCATTCATTGTGAACCTTCTGAACGAGTAGATGATGATACAGATGTTGTATCTCTGATCTCAGAGTTCTTCTATTCCAAGATTGATTCACTGTTAAACTCGGGTATTGCCAGAAAAAGAATTGTTATAGATCCTTCTATTATCAATGCTTCGGTTAATTCCAAGCTAAGACTTATCGGAAGACTTGAATCATTTAAGAGCTTTGCTCTTCCAATCTGTGTAGGTATTCCTCGTCAGCTTCCTTTAGAAGATGTTCTTCTAAAGGAAAATAGAACTCTTTCTCTTACTGCTGCAGTTTTCTGTGCTTCTGATAAGGCAGTGCAGATCATCAGAACAACTGATGTTAGTGAAATTGCAATCGCAATTGGTTTCTGGCAGATTATGTCATCAAAAACCAAGCCATATCGCTTATCAAAGTCAATTGTCAGAAGATTGAGAACTCTGAGAGATGCAATCCGTGGTTTAGGTAAAAATCACATTACAAAATGAGAAAATAAAAATGAAAAGAAAATATTTTGGAACTGACGGCGTTAGAGGTCGTGTAGGTCAGTTTCCTATTACCCCTGATTTTGCTGTTAAACTAGGTTTAGCTGCAGGTAAAGTATTAGGAAAGAAGAAAGGTGGAAAGGTTATTATCGGTAAAGATACCCGTCTTTCTGGTTATATGTTAGAAGCAGCCTTAGAGTCTGGTTTTTCTGCAGGTGGCATGTCTCCTGTTATGCTAGGCCCTATGCCTACTCCTGCTGTAGCTCATCTTACCAGAGCTTTCAGAGCAGATCTTGGTGTAGTTATTAGCGCATCACACAATCCTTACTTTGATAACGGTATTAAATTCTTCTCTGGTCAGGGAACCAAGCTTCCAGATGAAATCGAGCTTGAGATTGAAAAGTATCTTGATCAGGATTCAATTGAGCTTGCTGCTGCTTCCGATTTTGGTCGTGCCTATCGTCAGGAAGATGCTCAGGGCCGTTATATTGAGTACTGCAAGTCAACATTTGCAAGTCAGTTCAGTCTTGAAGGCTTAAAGATTGTTCTTGATTGTGCCAATGGTGCAACCTATCACATTGCTCCATCAGTATTCAGAGAGCTGGGTGCAGAAGTAATTACTATCGGTGATGCTCCTAACGGTATCAATATTAATGACGAGGTTGGTTCAACTCATCCTCAGGCTTTAGTCGCCAAGGTTTTAGCTACCAAGGCAGATCTGGGTATTGCCTTTGACGGCGACGGTGACCGTGTGCTGATGTGCGATAAGCACGGTGTACTTCGCGACGGTGACAACCTGCTTTATATTATTGCTAAGGATACTCAGAAGAGAAATCGTCTTAACGGCGGTGTTGTAGGAACTCTGATGACCAATCTTGGTCTTGAGCTGGCCTTAAAGCGCGAGAATATCGACTTCTGCAGAGCAAAGGTTGGTGACCGCTATGTTATGGAACAGCTTTTAGAAAGAAAGTGGAACCTTGGCGGTGAGAACAGCGGCCACATTATTTCCCTTCATCATGCAACTACCGGTGACGGCATCGTATCTGCTCTTCAGGTTCTAAAGGCCTGTATGTATGCTCAGAAAGATATTGAAGAGCTGTCAGAAGATTTAGTAATGTTCCCTCAGGAGCTGATTAACGTTCGCCTGACTGCCGGAATTGATGTTACTACCGATGATCTCGTTATGAAGGAAGTTAAGGCTGTTGAACAGGAATTAGGTTCAACCGGTCGTGTTCTTCTTAGAAAATCAGGTACAGAACCTTTAGTTAGAGTAATGGTTGAAGGCGAGGACCGTGACGACGTTCGTTCTAAGGCCCAGAGAATTGCCGATGTAATCATTCGTCAGTCTGACAATTAAAAGTTCTTGAATTTATTTTAATAAACTTGTATCATTTTGCAGTCTAAATGTACGCAAAATAGGGTGCGTTATTATTATGTTGTATCAAGTTTTAATCGTTGTATTACTTTTAATCGCTATTGCGATGATTTCTTTGATTTTAGTTCAGCAGGGAAAAGGCGCTGGTATGGGCGCATCTTTTGGTGCTGGTGCTTCAAATACAGTTTTCGGATCTGTTGGTTCAGGTAACTTCCTAACCCGCTCCACCTGGTTTTTAATTGTTCTTTTCTTTGGTGTTTGTTTAGCTTTAGGCTATTTACAGAAGGCTCAGCACGAAGAGACTTCAAACTTCTCAAACATTGGTGATGCTCCTGCAGCTGAAGTTGTAGAGTCTGCACCTGCAGTTACCACCGATGCTCCAGTTGTTGAGACTGATGCACCTGCAGTTAAGACCGAGGACAATGCATCTAAGACTGATGCTCCAGTTGTTTCAGACAAGAAATAGTCATTACTCTGAATATGCTAAAAAATGGCCTTAGGGCCATTTTTTGTTATATATGTAATGAGATGTAGGGGTTATTACTTCATCTAATGGCATATCCCAGCTTTCGGTTGGAACATTGTCTATGAGCTGAAAGTCATAGGCTATACCAATCAGAAGACATTCAGCAGAAACTTTTTTCAGCATTCTGTCGTAAAATCCTCCTCCCATCCCCATCCTGTTTCCTCTATTGTCAAAGGCAACAAGCGGAACAACGATTGCGTCAATTAAATCTGGTCGGATAAGATTCTCTTGTTTATTCTCCGGTTCAAGGATATGGAATCTATTCTCTATTAGGGAATCTCCCTTTTTGAAGGAATAAAAATCCATACTGCCTTTAACGTTGATATTCATGTAAGGCAGAATCAGATCGTGGGCATCAAGAAGGTAGTCATTTAAGGGAGAGGTAGATATTTCTCCTCCTGTACTGATGTAGGATGCAACAATCTTTCTGCTACTGAAGAATTCATGTTCTTTTAGAACCTTTACGATGTTGAGTCCTGCCTGATATGAGGTTTCATCATGAATAGAACGTCTCTGTTTTAGAATTTCCTGACGGATTTTTTTTCTGAATTCTTTATTTCCTTTGTACTCTGCCATTTTCTGTCTTCTTTAATTCTGCTTTCATTTTTAATATTTTCTTGGTGGCCTGATTGATAAAAGGAGTGTCTGACTCTAGGAATTCCAAAAGATTGCTTTCAGAATCAAGAGCAGTCAGAATTGCGGCCTGAAAAGGGGAAATACTTGGATTGTCTCTAAGCATTTTAGAAATTTTGCTTTGAAGATTTTTAACAGATGCTTCAAGAATAGGCTTTTTTTCCGGTGAGCAACGTAGGTTGAAATTCTCTCCGAGAATGGAACATGAGACACAATCGTCTTTGTCGTTATTTGGCATCATATCTCCTTTTTGAGTAATTTTAGATTAATTTTATTTTTATTTCGATAGAATCTCTCTCAAAATGCTAAAATACGCTTTTACGTAAATTTTATTAATCGCCATTTTTATGGCTTGAGAGTTATATGACTGAGAAGTTACAGAAAATTTTATCCCGTGCTGGAATCGCTTCACGCAGAGCCCTAGAACAGATGATTGATGAGGGCCGAGTTACCGTTGATGGTAAGATTGCCTCAATCGGTGACCGTTTTGAAGCTAACGAAATTACAGTAAAGATCGACAACAAGGTTGTACTGTCACCTTCATCAAATAAGGTTGAGTGCCGTGTTCTAATGTATCACAAGCCAGAAGGTGAGCTGACCACATTGTCAGATCCAGAAAACAGACCTACTGTATTTGATCATATTCCACAGCCTCCATCAGGCAGATGGATTTATATCGGTCGTCTGGATATCAATACTTCAGGTCTGCTGCTGTTCACAACTGACGGTGAGCTGGCCAATGCTTTGATGCATCCTAAGTATGAGGTTGAGCGTGTCTATGCTGCCCGTATTTATGGTGAGGTATCTGAAAAGCAGATCTCCGATCTTCTGCAGGGCGTAACCTTAGAAGATGGTGTCGCAAGATTCAGTAAGATTATGTATCAGGGCGGTGAAGGCCGTAACTCCTGGTACCATGTTACCTTAAAGGAAGGTCGTAAGCGTGAGGTTAGACGTTTATGGGAAGCTGTTGGTTTAAAGGTTAGTCGTCTTATCCGAATCAAGTATGCTGGTATAAGTCTTGATCCGAATATCAAAACCGGACAGTTTAGGGAACTGACCTTATCTGAGATTAACAAGTTAAGAAAGACTGTACATCTTGAGCCTATTGAGGAAGCAGTCCCATCAATGGAGCTCAATGCTGCTCAGTCAACCAAGAGCAAGAAAGCTGCAGCTTCAGGACAGTCAAAGACCTCAGAGGGCAGAAAGCCAAGAGCAGCATCAAGAACCGTAAGAGGCTCTGAGCAGAAGTCTGCTCCTAGAAAGTTTGATAAGACAGGTGAAGGACGTAAGTATCCATATTCTAAGAAGACTTCTGATAATAGCAGATCTTCATCAAAGAGCGGTAAGTCTCCCTATGGCAAGGCTTCATCAGGCAAAGGCAGAAAGTCTTTTTCATCTGGTGAAAGCAGAAGCATCCATGAGTCAAAGATAGTTTCTCGTTCTAGCTACTCAGCCCGTCGTGATGATCGGAACAGCTCCGGAAGAAGACTGAGCAAGTTCTCTGCAGTAAAGAGCAGGGGTACTGTTAAGAGTAGTTTTGGCAGAAAAAAATAATCTGCAATACGAATGTTTGATTAATGTACGGCTCTGCTTTTAATTTTTTTCTAAAATCTAAAGTGAGAGCCTTTTTCATTTGGAGTGATATTTAATAAAAAATGAACCCTGACCCGACCTGTTTTAATAATTCAAGAACCTTTTCTGTTTTAATTCTTTCAGGTAAAGGAGTCCTGTAGTATGGAAGAGCTAGCAAGTTCTATAGCAGGACCTACCTTACAATTCGATCTGGCCTGGCTTTTAGATCCTACCGCCTGGGTTGGTCTTTTAACTCTGACCGTCATTCAGACTGTTCTGGGTATTGATAATCTGCTTTTCATTGCAATTCTTTCTGCAAAGCTTCCTGCCAAGCAGGCAAAGCAGGCAAGATATCTTGGTCTTGGCGGAGCCCTTATCATAAGAATTATCCTTATGCTTTCGGCTGCATATGTTGTCGCCATATCCAAACCGTTGTTCACTATCTACGATTTTGAGTGTACCAGCCGCGATCTGATGATGCTGGCCGGTGGTCTCTTCCTTATTTACAAGGCAACTCAGGAGCTGCATGGTAAACTCGAGGCGAATGATGTTGAAGAGGCTATGACCGTAAACAAGGCTGTGGTTCAGTCCTTTGCAGTGGTTGTATCCCAGATTATTATTCTGGATGTACTGTTCTCTGCTGATGCCATTGTCACCGCAATCGGTATGACTAATCATGGCTATATCATGATTATCTCTGTAACCATTGCCTCGGTACTTTTAATCTGGGCGTCAGGAGCAATCTCTGAGTTTGTAACCAAGCATCCTACACTGGTTATCCTGTGTTTAGGCTTTCTGCTGCTGATTGCATTCAGTCTTATTCTGGAAGCTTTCCACATCTATGTAAGTAAAGGCTATCTGTATTCTGCAATGGGATTCTCTATTCTTATTGAGTCTTTCAATCAGATCTCAAGAAAGAATCTGCTGCAGCTTAAAAAGAACAACACCGCAAGACAGACTGCCGCTACCATTGTGCTAAGACTTCTAGGCTCCCGTCCTGATGATATGCCTACTCTTAAGGATGCGATTATTTCCGCTCCTGAAGAGGACATCTTCAACTCTCAGGAACAGGAGATGGTTTCAAGAGTGCTGCAACTGTCGACTCTGCCGGTTAAGGCGGTTATGACTGCAAGACCTGATCTGCAGATGATTAAGATTGACGGTTCGACAACCTCTGTAATCAAAAAGGCTATGCAGTGTACACGCAGCCGACTGATTGCCTATAAGAACGGCTTTAAGGATCAGCCTTTGGGCTTTATTGTCAGAGCAAATCTTTTAGGACAGATGTTGCAGGGAAATACTGCTGTTGGAGATATTGAGCGTCAGGTAGTGCAGCCAATTCATCTTCCTGAGACCATCAGTATTCTTAAGGCTCTAGAGCAGTTTAAGAAAAACAAAAAATATTTCGGTTTTGTTTTTGATGAGTTCGGTGTCTTTGAAGGTGTGGTTACTCTGCAGGATATTCTTGAGGAGATTACCGGTGAAATGCCAAGCAGAACCGAGACTCCAGAGATTCTTCCTTATGATGAATCTGAAAGTGCCTATCGTGTGGATGGCGATACGATTTTATCAGATCTGGAAAGAGAAACCGGACTTGCCATCAGTGCCAATGAGCATTATCAGACAATAGCCGGCTACGTGCTTGACCGTTTCCAGAGAGTCCCTAAGCAGGGAGAGAAACTGGAGGTTGATGGCTGGACCATTGAGGTTTCAAGTGCGGATTTAACCAGTATCAATGTGCTGAAGCTGATTCGCAACAAACCAAAAGAAGGTGAGGATGAGGAAACTGAGACAAAATCTCAGGAGTGATAAAAACTTGCTTTTTTTACATTGTTCTGCTATAAATATACGTGCTTGAAATTTACTGATTCAAGTCTGTTCAAGTGTGAGCTTGAACCTATACATGCCTTAAGGTGTGTATTTGATATAGAGGAACTCAAAAGAAAGGGACCCTAGATAGCGGTCCTTTTTTTATGGAATTTAAGAGGTACTAATGGCAGGAACCATTGAAGAAAAAGTTACTGAACTTGTAACACCACTGGTTGAATCCATGGATGTTAAAGTCTGGGGAATCAGATACCGAGGCGGCAACGATCATGCGGTTTTACAGGTGTTCATTGATTCAGAAGACGGTGTAAGCGCAGATAAGTGTGGAGAAATCATGGATGTATTATCTCCAGCCTTAGATGCTGCAGATTTAATTGCACCTAAGTATACACTCGAAGTTTCTTCACCTGGTCTTGACAGAATCCTGTTCACACTTGAACAAACCAAGGCATATGTTGGAAAGACTGTTAAAGCCGAGCTGCGTATGCCAACTCAGGGTAGACATAAACTTCAGGGAATCTTGGAGAATGTTTCAGAAGATGGCATGCTCAAGATTAACGACAAGGTATCTGGAGAGATGGAGGTTGCATTCTCTAATATCTCTACAGCCAGAGTCGTTCCTGAATTTCCACAGAACAACAAGAAAGCTCCTAGAAGCGCATCATAACGAGGTCTTAGATAGAAAATGGGTAAAGAGATTATTGCCATTGCAGAGGCGCTGTCAAATGAACGCGCTATACCAAGAGATAAAATCTTTGAAGCTTTAGAGATTGCTTTAGCTACTGCAACAAAGAAAAAATATCAGGTAGAAATTCTAGTTAGAGTATCTATTGATAGAAAAGAAGGTTCATATGACACCTTCCGCAGATGGGTTGTAGTAGATACCGACGGTCCATTAGAGAAGCCTGCTCAGGAAATTTCTCTTCAGGCTGCCGCTATTGATCATCCTGGCATTAAGGCCGGTGATATTGTTGAGGAGCAGATTGAGTCTGTTGCCTTTGATCGTATTACTATCCAGACTGCAAAACAGGTTCTATCTCAGAAAGTTAAAGATGCTGAAAGAGAGCAGGTTGTTGCTGAGCAGAGAGAAAGAGTTGGCAAGATTGTTAATGCAACTGTTAAGAAGCAGACTCATGAAATCATGGTTCTGGATCTGGGCAACAATGCTGAAGCTGTATTAAGAAGAGATCAGATTATCCCTCATGAGACCTATGGCAGAGGCGACCGTGTTAAGGTTCTGCTTCAGGAAATCAAGTCAGAGGCAAATCGTGGTCCACAGATTATCTGTTCAAGAACCTCTCCTGATTTCTTAAAGGAACTGTTCAGAATCGAAGTTCCTGAGATCGGTGAGGACGTAATCGAGATTATGGGCGTCGCTCGTGATCCTGGTTCTCGTGCAAAGATTTCTGTTCGCTCAAAGGATAAGCGTATTGATCCTAGAGGCGCATGTATCGGCATGAGAGGTGCTCGTGTTACTGCAGTATCTAACGAGCTTTCAGGCGAAAAGATTGACGTAGTTTTATATGATGAGAACCTGGCTCAGTATGTAACCAACACCATGGAACCTGCTGAAGTTTCAAGAATCATCATCAACGAGGAAGACCACAGTATCTGTATTGCTGTTGAAGAGCAGAACCTGGCTCTGGCAATCGGTAGAAACGGTCAGAATGTAAGATTGGCTTCTCAGCTTCTAGGCTGGGATTTAAAGGTTATGACCGAGAACGAGCTTGAGTCAAATCTTCAGGAAGAAGTCGGCAAGATTGTAAAGAACTTCACCGAGTGTCTGAATGTTGATGACGAGTTTGCAAGAGCTCTTGCAGACGCAGGCTTCACTAACCTAGAAGAAGTTGCCTATGTTGATCCATCAGAGCTTTTAGAGATTGATGGTATGGACGAGGAAACTGCTTCAGAGTTACAGAATGTTGCAAGAGAAGCTTTGGAATCAAAAGAGAATGCTGAAAATGCCGAAGGCATCAAGCAGTTGTCTGCTCTAGAGGGTATTGATGAGGATCTGGCTGCCAAGCTGGTAGCTCACGGCATCAAGACCGGTGAGGATTTGGCTGAACAGGCTACAGACGATTTAACTGACATAGAAGGACTGGACGAGAAGAAGGCTGGCGAGATTATTATGGCCGCCAGAAATGAGTTCTGGTTCAAAGATTCAGCAAAATAAGATTTAAGGAAGGCTTTAGATGAGTGAAGAAAAAGAACAGACAGGCGCAGCGCCAAAACGCATGTCTTTAAAGAAGTCTTCTAGTTCCAATGCTGCTATGCAGGGAACTAAGAAAGTTCAGGTCGAAGTAAGAAAGAAAAAGATTATTGTTGATCCTAAGGCAAGAAAGGCTCAGCTAGAGGCTGAGGCCAAGGCTGCTGAAGAGAGAGCTTTAAAGGAAGAGCAGGAGCGTAAGGCTAAGGAAGCTGCTGATAAAGCTGCCGCTGAGAAGGCTGCAGCAGAGAAGAAGCAGGCTGAACAGGCTGAGAAGACTGAAGAAAAAGCTGCTCCTAAGACTGAGGTTAAGGCAGCTCCAAAAGCTGCAGTTAAGCCAAAGGCTGCTCCAGCTCCTCACAAGGAAAAGGAAGAGGATAAGGCTACTGCCGAGCTGCGTAAGGCTCAGGAAGAGCAGCAGAAGCGCAAGTCAGAAGAAGAGGCTAAGCGTCTTGCAGAGCAGGCTCGTAAGCTTGCTGAAGAGAACGAGGCCCGCTGGGCTGCTGAAGAAGCTGCACGTGCAAGTGATGATGACGATGATGATTCATTAACATCTCAGTATGTTCGTGAGGCTGAGGCAAGACAGGAGCGTGAAGCTGAAAACCGTGGCCGTCACAGAGACAGAAGCGGTACTGACAGACGCGGAAGCAACAAGCGTTTTGAAGAAGCTGAACAGCAGAATAACCGCAGACAGAAGGGCGGTAAGGCTGGTAAAGGCGTTAAGGGTGCTGCAAAACTTAATCAGCAGCAGCACGGCTTTAACCGTCCAGCAGCTCCTGTTACCAGAGATGTTGAAATCGGCGAGACCATCACCGTTGCAGATTTAGCTGCAAAGATGGCTGTTAAGGCTACCGAGGTTATCAAGTGCCTGATGAAGTTAGGCGAAATGGTAACCATCAACCAGGTTTTAGATCAGTCAACCGCTCAGGTTGTTGCTGAGGAAATGGGCCACAAGGTTATTCTTCGCAAGGAGAATGAAATTGAAGAGCAGCTTCTAAGAGAGAGAGGCGGTTCAATTTCTGAGGCCACCATGAGAGCTCCAGTTGTAACCATCATGGGTCACGTTGATCACGGTAAGACCTCATTACTTGACTACATCCGTAAGTCAAAGGTTGCAGTAGGTGAGGCCGGCGGTATTACCCAGCGTATCGGTGCTTATCATGTTGAAACCAGAAACAACGGTATTACCTTCCTGGATACCCCTGGTCACGCTGCATTTACCGCAATGCGTGCCCGCGGTGCTCAGTGTACCGATATCGTGGTTCTGGTTGTAGCTGCTGATGACGGTGTAATGCCTCAGACTCTAGAAGCTATTCAGCATGCTCAGGCAGCAAAGGTTCCTATGATTGTTGCTATCAACAAGATGGATAAACCAGGTGCAGATCCTCAGCGCGTTATCAATGAGCTGATGCAGCATTCTGTTATCCCAGAGTCTATGGGTGGTGAAAACCAGTTCGTGGAAGTATCAGCAAAGACTGGTATGGGTGTTGATGAGCTGTTAGAGGCTATTACTCTTCAGGCTGAAGTTTTAGAGCTAAAGGCTGTTCATGACGGTATGGCTGAAGGTGTTACCATCGAGTCACGTCTGGATAAGGGCCGTGGTCCAGTTGCAACAGTTCTTGTTCGTTCTGGTACTCTGCGCAAGGGTGATACTATCCTGTGCGGTCTACAGTACGGTAGAGTACGTGCAATGCGCAACGAAAAGGGCCAGGAGCTTAATGAGGCAGGTCCTTCAATTCCTGTTGAGGTTTTCGGTCTGTCAGGTGTTCCATCAGCCGGTGATGAAGTTACCGCTGTATCTGACGAAAAGAAGGCTCGTGAGGTTGCTCTGTTCCGTCAGGGTAAGTTCCGTGAGCTGAAGATTGCTAAGCAGAAGAGCGCACAGCTTGCTTCTATGTTCAAGGAGAGCAATGCTTCAGAGCTTAAGGTTGTTCTGAAGGCTGACACTCAGGGTTCAGTTGAAGCTATTTCTGATGCACTGCTGAAACTTGGCAACGAGGAAGTCCAGGTTAAGATTATCGGTTCAGGTGTTGGTGGTATTACCGCTAACGATGCAACTCTTGCAGCTGCAGATAGCGCAGTTATCATCGGCTTCAATGTTCGTGCCGACGGTCCTGCAAGACAGGTAATCGATTCAGAGTCAGTTGATCTGCATTACTACAGTGTTATCTATGATCTGATTGATGACGTTAAGAAGGCTATGTCTGGTCTGCTTAAGAAGGAAGTTCGCGAGAACTTTATCGGTTACGCAGAAGTGCGTGACGTATTCCGTCATCCTAAGTTCGGTGCAATTGCAGGCTGTATGGTGGTTGAAGGTGTTGTTAAGCGTTCAGCTCCTATCCGTGTACTGCGTGATAATACTGTTATCTTCGAGGGTGAGCTTGACTCCCTACGTCGCTTCAAGGATGACGTATCTGAGGTTAAGCAGAACAACGAGTGCGGTATTTGTGTTAAGAATTATCAGGATGTTCGTGTTGGCGACCGTATCGAGGTATTCGAGAAGGTTGAAGTAGCACGTACCCTTGATTAAAGGATAATATGCCAGCAAAGAAAAGTTACGGAAGAAATGAAAGAGTTGCAGCTGCAGTAAGACGCGAGTTAGCTGATGTACTGCAGAATGAACTCAAAGATCCACGTGTTAAGAATGCCACTATTACAGAGGTTGATGTTTCACCGGATCTGAGAAATGCTCGTGTATATATTTCCTTCCTCACTGATGATGAGGAAGAAATCAAGTCTGCTATGACAGGTCTTAAGAGTGCCAAGGGCTTCCTGCGCTCCCAGCTTGCAGCAAGACTGAATCTAAGATATATGCCTCAGCTTGATTTGAGATATGACTCTCTGGTCACTGAATCAATGAAGATTGATGCTCTGATTAGAAAAGGTCTGCATAAGGACTAGATTTGCAGTCTGATACATAAGTATTTGAATTTCTGAATACTGAAAATCCCAATTGAATGTTGAATTCTCTTGGGATTTTTTGTTTGAGAACCAAGTGCCTTCAGAGATTTATAACTTTTGATCAAACCTAGCTAAATCCGGTACTTTAGACACCAAAAGTTTAACCGGTATCACATCCTTAAGAATGGCTATTTCAAGCTCATCTTCCACCTCATGATCCCCGATATGTATCTTCAATCACAGAATCTGTTTAAATTGCTTGTAATCTTGGAATGGACCATATCCAGATCACATTAATAATGGTCTGATACATAAGAATTTTTATAGTCTAATGCGAAGAAAATCGCATTTGAATGCGATTCTATCCTATATTTTTTTTATTTATTTTCATTTTTTTTACCTTTTGAAAGTTTTTTGGTGATTGTGATCAATTCTTAACGAATTTTGCCGGATAAAAGCCAAATTCTATACACATTTCAAGGTTGCATTTAAATTGACCACCTAAACTTCTTAATACACTCTGTAAAGAAACCGGAAATAAGAAATTATCAAGGTGAGGTGTATGGAAAAGAAGGTTTTATCAATGACAGCCTTAGAGCGTGGCGAACTGTTCATGAGAGCAGCTCAGTACAGAAAAGCTAAAGCTATGCTTATGAAGGTTAGTCCTAAGAATCCTGACTACAAAAGTGCCCAGTATGATCTGTTCATTATTCATGCAAGCGGGTGCTTAAATGAGGTCATGATTGATGAGGCTATTCTTAATTTAAGAGAAACGGCCAAGTTTGGCATGGATGAAGCTGCTAAGACACTTGCTGTAATCAAGTGCTTTGAAAAGGGGCTGGGCAACATTGATTCTCTTAAGTCTCTGGTGGTCTGTCGCTATAATCAGCCAAGTGTGGCTGACTGGACTAAATCTCCTGCTGTTGAATTCTTTTCTGCTGTTCTTGCCTGCAAATATTTCTTTTCTCTGTGCTCACGTCAGGGGGATTTTTATGATGTGATCAGCATGGGATCAATGATGCTCAAATATTATTCTACTCATAAGGATGAAATCCCTGAATTTAGAATGCTGGTTAAATACATCAATGATAATTACACCGATACTCTTCCGGATAATCTCAGCTGGTATTCTGTATGTGTTGAGCTCAACGATCTTTACTGCTCTATAAAAAAGACCAAAGCCAGCGGTATTCAGGCCTACAATCTTATCTCTGCAATCCTGGAATACATTCATAGTGAATTTACCAATCAGATTAACCTCATCAACACTCAGATCAACGATTACAACAGCAAGAATCAGCCTCATATCTCCTTTAGGGATTTTGTATTTGAGTGTGAATCTGTTCCACAATAGGGAGCTTGATTTCAGGTTGTGAAAAAATGCTTCAAAATGTGGTCTGTCTTTTTGAAAAATCGGTACCTGCAAGGTAAAATATAAATAAAAACGCAGGAGTCTTTACGTGGCAACCGAAAACGTACAGCAAAAGAAAATCAAATCAGTTGTAATCATCTCAAAGGTATATAAAAGACCTTTATCTTCTGCGATTAAGGAAATCGCCCAGAAGTTCTCCTCCTATGGTGTAAAAGTCTATATTGATGCCAATACTCAGGTTGGTTTCAATCTTCCTGATCTTGAATGCATCTCCAGACGAGACATGCGTGATGTTGATTTGATTATTGTTGTCGGCGGTGATGGTTCCGTTTTAGGTGTTGCCAGAACTCTTGTTGATCTTAAAGTTCCCGTTTTAGGTGTAAACCGTGGTCATTTAGGTTTACTTACTGATGTAAGCCCATCCAATCTCGATGAGAACATCAAGAAGATTGTAAATGGTGAATACACTCTTGAAGAGAGAACCATGATTGATGTTATAGTTTCCCGTCGCTCTGAGGATGGCGTAGGGGAGATGGTCGGTCATTCTCTTGCAACCAACGAGACTGTAATTCACTCCGGCACCATTGCCCATATGATGGTTTTAAAAGTATCCATTGGTGACAAATACATGTACACCATCAGAGGTGACGGTATCATCATCAATACCCCAACCGGTTCAACCGCCTATTCTCTTTCAGCTGGTGGTTCCATTATAGAGCCTCATCTTGATCTGCTGTCACTGGTCCCTATGTTCCCGCATTCACTAAACTGCTCTCCAATCATTATTCCGGGCAAAAGCGAGATCAAAATTGAATTTGAATGCCCGGATGATCTGCCAGAACTAATCGCCATCAACTGCGATGGTCAGGTTACCATGAGAGCCGATACCAAGTGTACGGTAATGATTCGCCAGCATCAGATCCCTCTGACCTTAATGCACCCTCACGGCTATGATTACTATAGTCTTTTAAGAAAGAAACTGGGATGGGGCAAGAGCCTGGTATAACTGGATTTTTCTATGCTAGAACAGCTAATTGTTAAAGATTTTGCATTAAGTGCCAAAAACACTCTGGATTTCAACCCTGGAATGACCTGTATCACCGGTGAGACCGGTGCCGGCAAATCCCTGACTGTAGATGCCTTATCCTTACTTCTAGGCGCCAGAGCTGATGCCAATATGGTAAGAACCGGTGCCCAGAAGGCAGAGCTTAATGCGGTATTCTCCATTGATAAGAATGAACAGGCTCAGTCCTTCCTAAAAGATCATGAGCTAACATCAGAAGACGGTTCTCTGATGCTGCGACGTGTAATCGGAGCTGATGGTAAGTCCAAAGCCTATATCAACGATACTCCATGTACTCTGGCCTGGATTAAGGAAATCGGAGCCATGCTGGTGGCAATTCACGGCCAGCACGCAAGTATAAAACTGATTGATAAGAGCAATCAGCTGAGACTTGTGGATGAGTTTGGCTCCTTATCCTCACAGGTTAAGGCAGTGGATGATGCCTTTAATGCCTACAACGTCAGCCGCAGAAGACTGCAGGAATTAGCGGATGAACAGCAGCAGGGCGCAGCCAACTACAAGAATCTTAAATATGAGCTGGATGCTTTAAACAAGCTGGATCTAAAAGAGGGGGACTATGAGCAGATAAGTCAGGATTATGACTCTCTACAGCATCAGTCTCAGGCTCAGGATGCGGTATCTTTAGCTTTAGGTGTGCTCGAGAACGAAGAGCATAACATCATCGATATCATCTCAGCACGCATTTCTGATTTAAGCCGAGTCAGCGTTTATGCCAAGGACAGTATCGACCCTATTATTGACGATCTCTCTAAGGCTGCTGAACATCTTGATCTGGCAAGAGATGCTTTAAATGATTTAACTTTAAAGGCTAATCCAGAACTGGTTGAAGAGCTCTCAGAGAAGCTTTCTAAGTGTCATGAGTTTGCTAGACGCTTCGATGTTCAGCCAAAGGAGCTTTACAAAGTTAAAGAACGCCTGGAAAAAGATCTGGAGCATTTTCTTTCTTTAAAAGAGCAGATTGCTGAGCTTACCGGTAATGTAAAGAAACTCAGAGATGATTATGAGGAGAAATGCCGTGAGCTGTCTGCGCTAAGACAGACTGCTGCACAGAGAATGTCAAAAGAGGTTTCCTCTAAGATTAAGGATCTGGCCATGAAGGATGGTGTTTTCATTGTGAATGTGGTTCGCGATGAAGAATGTCGTCCAAGAGCCGGCGGCAGAGATGATGTGGAATTTCTGTTCTCTGCAAACTTAGGTGAGTCTCCAAAGGAACTGGGGGCTGTTGCCTCCGGTGGTGAGCTCTCCCGTCTGGCTCTGGCAATTGAGGTTCTGACCTCCTCTGCCAACTCTACTCCAACACTTATCTTTGATGAGGTTGATACCGGTATTTCCGGTCGTACCGCCTCAAGTGTCGGTAATCTGCTGCGACAGCTTGGTCAGAGTGTTCAGGTTATAACCGTAACCCATCTTCCTCAGGTGGCGGCAAGTGCCAATCAGCAGTTTGTGGTCAACAAGGTCGAGGACGGGGCAAATGTTATATCCAAGGTATGTAAGCTTGATACTGACGGACGTATTGAAGAAATCTCAAGAATGATGGGCGGTAATGTCGTGACAGAGGCAACCCGTCAGTCAGCACTTGCATTATTAAAACAGAGCGGCAATTAGTATGACAGAGAAAACCACTCTTACCTTAAAGAATAAAGAGACTGTAACTATACGCTGGGCTGAACCTAAGGATGCTGGCGCTATTGTTAGATTAGAGCTTGAATCAGCTCTGTATGAGAACAGAGCTGAACCTATTACTCTTTCAGAATTTGAATTTACCAGATACTGGGAAGAGCGCTTAAATGGTGAAAACTATAAAACATTGCTTGTTTGTGGTGCAAACAGACTTTATGGTTTTTTAACTTTCGTTAACGAAATAAAATTAGGAAAGGTACTCGCACTTTATATTGATCCTGTTTATATGAGACTGGGTATAGGCTCAAACCTGATGAGAATAGCAGAACAGATGGTTATCCTCAAGGGCGGACACAGTATAGAAGTGGAGGTTGAGACAAAAAACATGGGTGGACTTGTTTTTTACGAGAATCTCGGTCTGAAGAGAGTCGGTTATGTAAATGACCACCTGATAAAAATGGTAAAGGAGCTATAAGCATGCTAAAAATTTGTATTGTTGGTTTGGGCGGACGTATGGGCCACGCTTTATGGGAATGCTGTCGTGGTCTGGCAGATGCCAAAGTAGTATGCGGTATCGATAAAAACAGAGATTCTCTTCCAAACGGCTGCAATGTTGAAGTTGTGCCACAGGTAAATGAACTAACCGTCGTTCCTGATCTGATTATCGATTTCTCAAGACCGGAGTGCTCAATGTCCGTTTTAGCCTACGCCAAGGAGCACAACTGTGCCGTGGTTCTGGGTACTACCGGCTTTGACTATGATCAGCGTGACAAGATTAAGGATTACTCAAAGGTAATTCCTATTGTGCTGTCAGCTAATTTCTCTGTTGGTGTGAACATTCTTCTAAATCTGGTTCAGAAGACCGCTGCTGTTATGGCTGATGCTGATATCGAAATCGTTGAGGCTCATCACCGCTATAAGGTTGACTCTCCATCAGGTACTGCTCTTGCTATCGGTGAGGCTGCAGCTGCTGGACGTAATGTAAACCTTAAGGATGTTATGGTTTCTGGCCGCGACGGTATTACCGGTGAGCGTATTTACGGTTCAATCGGCTTCTCTTCAATTCGTGGTGGTGACATTGTTGGTGAGCATACCGCTATGTTCTGCTCTGAGGGGGAGCGCGTTGAGTTAGGTCACGTAGCAACTTCAAGACAGACTTTTGCCCGCGGTGCTCTGCGTGCAGCTCTATGGCTAAGCGGTAAAAAGCCAGGTCTGTATGGCATGAACGAGGTTTTAGGTCTGGATAAGAACTAATTCCTGAATTTAAAAGGCTCCATTTTTAAGTGGAGCTTTTTTGTGTTCCTATAATCTAACTTATATTAAGGATTTTCTCGTGTCTAAATCATTACTGGTAATCGGTGGCAGTTCTGAAATTGCTCATTCTTTTATTAAGATGGCAGCCCTTAAGGATTACAGCATTACAATTAGCTGCAGAAACGAGGAAACTCTTAATAACACCTGCTCTAATTTCTATAAGGAAACCGGACGTATTATCAGCGGTGTCGTGCTGGATTTAACTGATCCAAAGAAGGTTTCAACCTTCTTTGATGACAGGGAAATTCCTGATGTGCTGTTTATTGCGGCCGGTACTCTTGGTGATGTTAAGGTCTGCCAGTATGAACTTAAGAATCAGATGGAGATTATTAACGTAAACTATACAGCCATTGCTACACTTTTGGCTTCTGTGACTGATAAATACAAGGCCAAGGGCGATGGTCATATCGTGGTGATAAGCTCAGTTGCCGGTGACAGGGGATATTACTCAAACTATGTTTACTGCAGTGCAAAGGCTGCAATTAGTACTTATCTGTCAGGACTTAGAGCTATGTTATATCCTCACGGTGTAAATGTGCTGGATATTAAATGCGGACTGGTCGAGACCAAGCTTAATGCCCACAGAAAGAAACCTAAGCTGATTACAGCATCTCCTGATTATGTCGGTATGCAGATCTTTGCTTCAATGCAGAAGCGTCATACCATTGTCTACACTCCTCTGATCTGGTACTTCATTATGGGCTTTGTGAAGATGATCCCTGAGTTTATCTTCAAGAAGCTTAAAGTCTAGGGCATAAAAAGAAATAGCAGCTTCTGCTACCAAGAAGAATCCTTCTGAGGAATCTTCTTAAAATAAAGCTGCTATCTACAGGCCAGAGTGGGGATGGCTCTGGCCGGAATGTAACCTATCAATCAGCAGTGAGTTAAAGCCTACAGAATATAACTTCACTCATCCTGCTAAAAGACTTTTACTCAGATTTCATGGTACCGATCTTACCCTCTGCATCAAACTCTAAAGGCATAACCTTAAGGCTTCTTAACCAGTCTTTGCCTTCAGATGGCTGACAGTCGTGATGGAACAGGTACCACTGACCTTTGTATTCTGTAATTGAATGGTGAGTGGTCCATCCGCATACAGGCTCAAGAATTACTCCCTGATAGGTGAAAGGTCCATATGGATTATCTGCTGTTGCATAGCACAGATAATGGCTGTCACCGGTAGAGTAGGTGAAATAATAGGTACCGTTTCTCTTGAACATCCAGGAGGCCTCAAAGAATCTATGAGGATCATCGGCTTTTAATGTCTCGCCTTTCTCATCAACAATAACAACAGGCTTAGGCTCTTCTGCAAACTGAAGCATGTCCTCGCTCATGCGTACAACTCTTGATGGGAGCGCGTCTTCTTTTCCTGATGGCAGAAGGGTAGGATTAAAGTTTTCATCACCTACAGAAGCAGCTGGCTTTAACTTGTTGTTACGGTACCACTGCAGCTGACCTCCCCAAAGTCCTCCGAAATAACAGTAGACTTCACCGTCATCATCCTTAAAGACACATGGATCAATACTGTATGAGCCGATGATTGGAGCGGGTTCACTCTTGAAAGGACCTTCTGGTTTATCACTTACAGCTACACCCAGGTGGAATACTCCGTTGTAGTCTTTTGCAGAGAATACCAGATAGTATTTACCGTTCTTCTCTACAACATCGTTATCCCACATTTGCTTTTCAGCCCATGGCACATCATCAACATCTAGAATTACACCGTGGTCGGTAACTTCTCCATTCATGACATCATCCATGGAAAGAACATGATAGTCTCGCATCTGGAAATGTCCGCCGTCATCATCAAAGGCGGCACCACTGTCATAATCATGACTTGGGTATACATACATGCGGCCGTTGAATACATTGGCAGATGGATCGGCCATGAAATCTTTTGGGAATAAATATCTTGGTTTCATAAAATAATCCTTTATATCGTCACTTATCTGGTCTTATTAGCTGTTCATACGACGCTCTTCAATCTCTTTGTTGATCTCATCGATCTTCTCATCGCTAAGCTCATACTTGGAGATGATGTACATAGCTAAAACCAGTAACAATGCAGGAATTACGCATACCAGCCAGCGGATACCTTCCTGTGTAAGGGCAGGTAGAGTTTCCATGTTGTTCATGAAGTATGCACCGGCAGCGTTACCTACTGACATCATTGCAAAGGCAGTGATGAAGAACAGTGCAACAACTCTTAAAGGACGGTTGCGCAGGAACTCAGTCCATAGATCTGAAACCTTAACATTCTTGGTTTCTGCCTCATCCATAACCACACGCTCTTTGGTCTGAGAGAAGCAGAATACCAAAAGCAGAAGTCCGATTACTGCATAAATCATCATACAGATAAACCATGCATGTGAATCTCTTGGCAGAGAGCTTGCTCCGGCAACTTCAGGTTTATAGTTAACCAGCCACAGTACGAAGCCTGGAACAACACCGCCTAAAGCCATACCAGCCTTGAAGAAGATACCGGTTAAGGCGTTAACAATACCTGAAATACGGCGGCCGGTGGTGTATTCACCATAGGAAATAACCTCAGGAATTAAGGCCCACATATAGCCGGTTGCTACGATTACACCGGTGGATTTGATGAACTGAGCTATATATACAAGAGTGATGTTTTCCTGAACAGTGCCAATATGGCTGATGACATAAAGCATTGCCATACCCAGGATTGCTACGCATAGGAAAACGTAGAACATCTGCTTCTTACCGATTTTCTTTTTGATTGCTGGTACCAGTGGCATGAAGATAAATGAAGGCAGAGAACCTAAGCCCATGAATAATGCCATTTCATATGGAATGTCTGTACCAGCCATGATTGCTACAAGAATTGGTACACCAGCTGATACGCAAAGACCACCGACATTAGCCATAAACATACGAACTGAAGTCAGAATGGTGATTTCATCGGTATCACGGGTCAGTGATGAATTTAATGCGCCATAAGGAACGTTAATCAGAGTGTATAACATAGACATTGCAACGTAGGTTACATATGCGTATGCAATTGAAGGCTGGAAGCCGTCATAGAAGCAGGCGATAGCCAGAATGGTTAGAGGAATACCTCCCATGATTAGATAGCTTCTGTACTTACCTAATGAAGGATTGTGTTTGTCCACAAAGGTTCCTACGAGAGGATCCCAGATAACATCCACAAGACGTACTACTAGGAACATTGTTCCGGCAAGGCCTGCTGATTGAGCTGCATCTCCACCTAGTACATAAACATCGGTGTAGAAGAATAGAAGGTACATGCAAACAGTCTGATAAATAAGATTCTGTGCCAGATCACCTGCACCAAAGCCGATACGCTGAACCCAGCTCAGCTTATAGAATCCTTTCTCGTTTTCCTTAGTCATATTGTTGTCCATTTTTAATAGTTATAAATTCTGTGTTCATCCTCAAAAGGACCATTCGATAATAAGAGCTAGAAAAATAAGCCTCAATTAAAACGCCGGATCTTTGTGAGCTAGCTCTCAATAATTCCGTAAAAATAGCTATATTTTGCTTGCGAATGTGCTTTATTGTTACACATTAAACGTTTACGTAAATGTAAATAAAGAATTTGTATAATGAAATAAACTGAAACAAGAGGCAGATAAAGAGGAATGTTAGGGGTGGATAATACTATATAATTTATATAAAACAGTATGTTAACATAAAAATGTAATTTTAATTAAACAAAGAAAAAGGAGATAATAAAACTCTATCTGTGTTCGATTATAGATCAGTTTTATCAGAATAGAAATGAAATATTGAGTCAATGTAAATAATTTACGAGAGGGAAAATAATTAAATTTCAGAACCATATGTATTGCTAAAAATGATAGTTTTGTTATCAGTATTAATATCGTGAAAATCCCATATCTTCGCATTTATATATAATCTAATATAATAATAAATAAAGAAAAATTATAAATTTTTCTTTTCTAATATATATCATTGCTGGAGATTTAAGTGCCTTGCCATCTGGGTCTCTATATATGAATATTATCTTTTATAATCGCAAAAATAGTGTGCATTACAAACGTTTGTAATCGACACAATATTACGGTACATTATTTGATAATTAAATTAAATGGAAATAGGGGGCTAATAACAGTTTCGATAAATCTATAAATTGTTTATAAAGTCTACAAAAATTTTGTAGACTTTGTTTTTCTCTGCTTTATTTGATTGTCAG
>NZ_FPAH01000022.1 GCF_900116345.1 Succinivibrio dextrinosolvens
CAACAAAATCGTATTTGAAAATTTCAATTCCCTAGAAATAACAAAATTCTATGTTTGAAAAATGAAAGAGGCTGACATACTTTTTAGTCAGCCTCATGAGAAGAATTTCCATTAATGCATCATATCCGGTACGAATGTGATGATTGATGGGAAATATGTCAGAACGAGTAAATCGACAATGAACATGGCCAGATAAGGCAGAATCTTAGCTGTTACCTTATCTACAGAGATACCTGTAATTGAAGATACCACGAACAGATCCAGTCCTACTGGTGGAGTTACGCAGCCGATAGCCAGGTTAACAACCATCAGCACACCGAAGAACATAGGATCGATTCCCATGCCGACTGCTACAGGAAGCAGAATTGGGGTCAGAATAACCACAGCTGCTGAAGCGTTAACCAGAGTACCGATAATCAGTAACAGCACGTTAATCATCATCAGGAAGACGAACTTATTGTCAGTTACGCTTGCGAAGAACTCTGCCAGCATGTGTGGCACATGTGCATTGGTCAGAATCCAGCCGAACAGGTTAGCGGCACCAACCACGAACATAATCATGGTGGTATTGTAAGCTGCACTTAGAAGCGTCTTTGGAAGATCACTCCACTTAAGCTCCTTATAAATGAACAGTCCTACAACTGCACCGTAAACAGCAGCGACAGCGGCAGCCTCGGTTGGAGTGAACAGACCAAGATAGATACCGCCTAAGATAATAACCGGCATCATCAGAGCCCAGAAACACTCTTTGAAGGATTTTGCCACCTTAACAATTGAGAAATTGCCTTCTCCGCTGTATCCGTTCTTTTTGGAAATGAACCAGGAAACGATACACATGGTTATACCCATCAGAATACCAGGAGCAAAACCTGCCATGAACAGATCGGCAACAGATACGTTGGCGATAGAGCCGTAAACAACCATGGTGATTGAAGGAGGAATAATAATACCTACCGTACCGCCGGCCGCCACGACAGCAGCTGCAAAGGCACGAGGATAACCACGTCTCTCCATCTCATCGATCATTGATGCACCGATTGCTGCGGTAGTTGCTGCAGATGATCCTGATAGGGCAGCAAAGAACATACCAGCAACAGATACCACCAGAGCCAGACCGCCTGATAGTGAACCTACCAGAGACATTGAGAAATCAACGATTCTCTTGGTAACACCACCGTCAGACATGAATGCACCTGCCAGCATGAAGAAAGGCACTGCCATGAACGAGAAGGAGTCTACTGATGTGAACATACGCTGCACAATAACCAGAAGCGGAGGCATATGTTCGCCGAAGAATAATCCTGCTGCAGAAGCAAGTCCCAGACCTACACCGATAGATGCACCGGTAGCCAGGATTACTGCAAAGGATACTAAAACGATTAAAAGAACCATATTTTCCTAAGCTCCTATACTATTCACTGCCCTTTGGCTTAATCTCTGAAGCAGGTGTTTTGAGAACCTTCAGCAGATTTAAGATGACATAGATAAGCATAACTGCACAGCCAAATGGAATTACCACATATACATATGACATTGGGATCTGCATGGCAGGTGAGGTTTGGAAACTGGTTCTTCCAACCATGATGCAACCGTAGTACACCATGATCCCCAGGAAAGTTATAGAGAATATGTCGGCGACAATATTCAGGAACTTAAGTGTTGCTCCTTTAACACGACTGGTCAGGGTTTCAATACACATATGTCCGCCGTAGCTGGCTACAAGAGGCATTGAAAGGAAAACAACCCAAACGAAAAGATAGCGTGCCAGCTCTTCACCCCAGGCAGGAGTCCAGCTGAACACATATCTGGTGATAACCTGAGCAAAAACCAGAATCAGCATCAGTCCGTTTGCGAATGTAACCAGAAGCTTGAGGAATTTTTCTAATGCCTGAAATAAAGCTAGCATAAAATCATCCTTGAATTCTGTTTAAAAAATCCTCGCCCGAAGGCGAGGAAGTAGGTTTTTATTTTACGTTTACGATTGCATCGACGGTTTCGTTACCGAATTTCTTGGTATATAGCTCCCAGACACTCTTGGTTGCATCGATGAAAGCCTGCTTATCAACGTCATTGTTGATCTGAGCTCCACCTTCCACGATGGTCTTGGCGAACTTGTCCTCAAGATCACGGCATAGCTGACGCTGCCAGTCTTTTGTTTCCATTGCGGCCTTGGAAATGATTTCCTTCTGTGAATCATTCAGTCCGTCCCATGCAAACTTGCTGATTAGAACAACCTCAGGAGCATAAGTATGAGCTGTTAGAGATACATACTTCTGAACTTCGTAGAAATGCTTGGTAGCAATCTGGCTTAATGGGTTTTCCTGACCGTCGATAACGCCTTTCTGAAGTGCGGTGTAAAGCTCACTCATAGCCATTGGGGTAGGGCTTGCCTTTAAAGCCTTCATAAGTTCGATATAAACAGGCTGTTCCATAACACGAACCTTCAGACCTTCCATGTCTTTTGGTGTCTTGATTGGACGCTTGTTGTTGGTCATGTGACGGATACCGTTTTCCCAGATAGCAAGAGTGATCATGCCTTTTGGCTCAACATATTTCTTGCACAGATCCATACCGATGGTATCCAGTGCCTTATAAGCGTGGTCTGTGTCTCTGAATAGGAATGGAAGATCGAATACTGAAACTTCTGGAGCAAAGTTTCCTAATACAGCGGTACCGGTCAGAGTCATTTCAACAGTGCCAAGAGTTAAACCTTCTACAAGGTCACGCTGGTTACCTAACTGTGATGATGGGAATACCTGAACCTCAATATCTCCGTTTGAATAGTTCTTAACAAGTTCTGCAAAATGATCTGCGCCCATGCCGTATGGGTTTGATGGTTCTGCGATATGACCTAGTTTAAGGGTTACTGAAGCAGCATTTGCGGCACTTAGAGAAAACATACATGCAGCAATGCAGGTTGCAACGAAACGAAACTTCATATGAGCTCCTATGTATCTGTAAAAACGTAATAAAAACCTAAAAAAAGTTTCAGATATGTTAAAAAACGACGTTTTTCGGACGTTTAATAAAACATACATCCGTTGTCAAAATTAAAATTAAGAGGATATTTAGTCAAGAAACATAAGTTTTTGTGTATAACATCTGATAGGTTACTCACACTTGGATTATTTTCTTAAAATTATTTTTGAAGTAGGTCACTAAGGCGGGTAGTTTTGGAGCAAAAAAAAGCCTACAGCCGTGAGCCATGGACTGCAGGCAAAAAATCATAAAGACTTAAAACTAGAAACTATTTGTAGTACTGAGTTGCCATCTTCTCAAGATCTGCCTCAGTGGTATCCTCACCAATGCAGATTAGCTCAGTACCGGTTAACTTGGCGAACAGAGCAATATCCTCACGGGTTAGAGCAGTTGATACAACGCTGTGGTGAGCACCACCTGCATAGCACCAGCCTGCAGTACCGATACGGAAGTTTGGCTTGTGACGGTACATGATTCTTGCAACTGGCAGCTTAGGCATTGGCTTAGGCTGTTTTACAAGCTCGATATCAGCACAGATAATTCTGAAGTGAGTGCCCATATCAACCAGAGTTACCTGAATACCGTCACCCTCAACACCGTCGAAGATCAGACGTGCAGGATCTTCCTTGCCACCGATGCCTAATGGAAGAACATCAATCTCTGGCTTGGTAGCTGCAAAGGTTACAGGAACCTCTAGCATGTGAGATGCAAGCTCAAGCTCTTTGCCCTCGGTTAAATCGTAGGTGTAATCCTCGATGAAGCCGGTTGCACCCTTACGGCCCTCAGCCATGTTCATAAGAACAGCTGACAGAGCTGAAATCTTGTAGTCACCCTCTGGACCAAAGCCGATACCCTTGCCCATCAGATTCTGAGCTGCAATACCTGGAAGCTGCTTTAGACCATGCAGATCCTGGAAAGTATCAGCAAATGCGCCTAGCTTTCTTGCTGACAGGAACTTCTCTAAACCAACCTCATAGCGAGCCTGTTCACGAACAGCTTCAATGTTGGTGGTCTTCATGGTGTACTTGGAGGTGTACTCATTCATCTTGGTATCAATTTCAGCTTCTGAAACTGCATTGATTTCCTTAACCAGATCACCCAGAGCAAAGTAGTTGCACTCCCAGCCGTAACGGATCTGTGACTCAACACGATCTCCGTCGGTAACTGCTACTTCACGCATGTTGTTACCGAATGAAGCAACCTTAAGGTGTCTTGAGAAATTGATTGCACGTGCAACATCAACGAATCTTGAAATTCTGTCAATTACGTCCTGATGCTCATAGTAGCCAGCAACAACCTGGTGTGGTATACGCAGACGTGCAAGAATAAATCCGTACTCACGGTCACCGTGAGCTGCCTGATTCAGGTTCATGAAGTCCATGTCAATTTCGTCGTATGGAAGCTTCTCATTTGCCTGAGTGTGCAGGTGAATCAGAGGCTTGCGCAGCTCCTGTAAACCCTTAATCCACATTTTTGCAGGTGAGAAGGTGTGCATCCAGGTCATAACACCGATACAGTCCTCGTCAGTGCTTACCTTTCGCATGTCCTCAATACAGGTCTCTGAATTGATAACAGTTGGAAGCAGCTCAACCTTAACGCCCTGAAGTTTCTTGTTAAAGAACTCAGTCATTCTTGCTGCATCTGCTGCAACCTGCTTTAAGCACTCCTCACCGTATAGATCCTGTGAGCCAACAACAAAATATAACTTAGCCATAATTGATGTTTATCCTTAAATGAATTTGATTAAAAATATTGTTATAGTTTCAAAAAACACCCCGCATAGAATGCGGGGGAACTGCTACTTGATAACGTGAATTGCTTTTCTGTCAGCAAAGATTGCTACGAAGATTAAGAATACGATACCTTCGATTAACTGCATCATTGGGATGCTGAAGCCGATCATGTTCAGACCTGAGTTCAGAACTACGAACAGCAGTGAACCTACGATGAAGTTACCGAATCTTGCCATAGCACCACCAGAGATTGGCATACCGCCTAAAACCAGAGCGATAAGGATCTGGGTCTCTAACTGGTTACCGCCTGAAGAGGTAACAGAACCGTTCTTGATGGATAGAATGAATGCTGCGAAACCGGTGATTGCACCTGATAATACATAAACCAGGAACTTGATTCTGTCGGTACGGATACCTGAGAACTTAGCTGCCTTTTCACCTGCACCGATAGCCTTCAGGTAGGTTCCGAACTTGGTGAAGCAGAAGAATACGAAACCAACTGCAACTACTGCTGCGGTACAGCCAACCTTAAGTGCGGTGCTGTCCAACTCAATCAGTTCGAAAGAACCTGCAACAGGTGCCTCAGTGGTCAGATACTTGATTAAGCCTCTGAACAGGAACATGGTACAGATTGTTACAATGAAGGATTTTATTTTACGGTTAACGTAGAAATATCCGTTGATTGCACCGATAGCAGCACCGGTCAGAATACCTCCGATGATTG
This sequence comes from Succinivibrio dextrinosolvens, assembly GCF_900116345.1. Lineage (GTDB taxonomy): Bacteria > Pseudomonadota > Gammaproteobacteria > Enterobacterales > Succinivibrionaceae > Succinivibrio > Succinivibrio dextrinosolvens_B. The sequence continues at coordinate 5,437 of NZ_FPAH01000022.1, forward strand.
CAAGCGAAATGCTGTACTGAGACAGAGAGCAGACCACAATTGCGGATAAGCCCAGAATTGAACCCTGTGAGAAGTCCAGACCGCCCATGGTCATGATGAAGAACACGCCCATTGAAGCAATCATGATTACGTATACCTGAGACATAGCTAATGGCAGCTTGTGCATCATTTTGCCATCGGTCAGGAAGTTGAACAGGAAGAATACTAAAACAAGTCCAACGATAGGCAGCAGAGAACGAATCATTCTCATTCTGCGAAGTTTTTTCTGTTCCAGATCTTTTTTATTATTATTCTGGTCTTTATTTCCTAGTGTGTCTGACATGGTCTGGCTCCTTAAACCAATATCTAAAGAAGTATTGTTTGCAATGTCTGTCATTTTTATTATTTCTCCGTTAAACCATCATTGAGATCAGGCTGTTTTCATTCAGTTCGCGGGAACGTGGCAGCTCACCCTTCAGTGCACCGTCCTTCATAATAATGATGCGGTCGCACATACCGATAAGCTCCATCAGCTCCTCAGAGATCATGATGATTGACTTACCCTGTTTTCTCATGCGGTCCATCAGCTGGTAAATATCCTGCTTAACCTTGATATCGATACCACGGGTTGGGGAATCGAGTACCACGATGTCTGAACCCTTACCAATCCAGCGAGCCAGAACAACCTTCTGCTTGTTACCGCCAGACAGTTCAGATACAAACTGATCGGTATTTACCATCTTTACAGACATTTCCTTTGCATAGTCGATTGCAAATTTCTTAATCTTGCCCCAGTTAAGAATACCGGCATTGTTTGATAATTCATTCAGTGAAGGCAGGGCGATGTTGTCGCGGATACTCTGATTCAGAACAACAGACTCATTATCTCTATCCTTTGAGGTGTATGCGATAGAGTGAGAAATTGCTGTTGGAATATCGTTAATCTGAGTGCCGTCTGCAAGTACTACAGAACCTTCTCTGTCAAAACTTGCACCGAAGATTGCCTTGCCGATTTCGTGCATACCGGACTCGGACAGACCACCGAAGCCAAGAATTTCACCTTTGTGAAGATCGAAGCTTACATTCTGGATCAGTCCAGGAACTGTTACGTTCTTAACTGAAAGTACAACCTCATCGCTAACCTTCTCACCGTAGTCTGAACGGTAGTAGTCACCGGTAACCTCACGGCCTACCATCAGCTTCTTCAGATCATCTTCTGTTACATCCTTACTCTTTACAGTGTCGATGTACTCACCGTCACGGAGAATGGTGATGGTGTCAGACTTGGCCAGAATTTCTGGTAAGTCGTGGGAGATGAAGATAACTGTATTACCCTGCTCACGGATACGGTTCATGTGCTTGTAAAGCTCTTCACGACCTTCCTGAGACAGTGCGGTAGTGGTCTCATCGATAACTACAATCTTTGGATTGAAGTAGGTTGCCTTTACGATTTCGATCAGCTTTCTTTCCTCGAAATTGTAGTTGTCTACAAGATCGTCTGCCTTGATGAAGTCAAATCCGTATTCTTTTAACAGACGGTTTGCCTCTGCGTTCATTGCTGGAGTATTTCTGAAACCGTAAGTGATGAATCTTTCCTCATGACCTAAAAAGATGTTCTCAGCAACGGTCAGACCAGACAGAGTTCCTAACTCCTGAACAATGATGGATACGCCTCTGTTGTTTGCATCTACCTGATTCTTTGGATGGATATCCTCACCGTCCAGGGTAAAGGTACCGCTTTCCATTGGGTAGATACCGGTTAACATGTTGGTCATGGTTGATTTACCAGAACCGTTTTCGCCGATAAGTGCGTGTACTTCGCCTTTGTTGATATCAAAAGATACGTTGTTAAGTGCTCTGTTGATACCGAAATGTTTGGTAATGTTTCTAACCTGTAATCTTACTTCGCTCATTTTTCTTATCCTTATTACTTAACGATTTCGCCCTTAGATACCTTGGTGGTTAATGTGATGATTACCAGCAGAGCAAGACCTGTGATAACGTCCTGAATAGCTGTTGGAGCACCAAGTGAAATGAAGCCGAAGAAGATGATGTTAACGATGAACTCACCCAGGATAATAGCCTGAAGAGGAATTCCGTACTTCATGAATGCAAGACCGAAGAAGCATCCCATTGTTGGAACGAAGTTACGTGCCATTGATGACATGCCGGTGGCTGCAACCATTGATGAACCGTAGCTGATGGTTAGAACAGCCATGGCACCGAAGAATGCGCCTGATAGAATGAATGCGTAAACCTTGAACTTGTCAACGTTGATACCCATGTTCTTGGCTACGAACTCGTCAGAACCGATTGCGTAGGTGTAGGTACCGAACTTGGTGTAGTTCAGAATACCGTATGCAATGATGAAGGTGATAACTGCAAGAATGATGTTGCCTGGCATTGAACCGAAAGCACGTAGTGATGAAGGAAGAGTCTGAACTACGCCACCTGCCATATAGTTGGCAACTGACTCATATATAAGAGCAAGACCTGCGGTAACAATCATTGAAGGGATACGCAACTTTACATATAGAACACCGTTTACAAGACCAACTAAAGCGCCGGTAATAATTGCGCCGCCAATCAGTCCGGTGTAGCCCATCTGGAAGTGGGTTGCCAGCTGGCAGCCTACAACTGCTGACAGGATGATGTTAGCACCGATAGAAAAGTCGAACAGACCCATATCCATCACGAAATAGAATCCGATGGCACCAACTGTGGCAATCAAACTTGCCTGAAAGTAGTTTAGAAGATTGTCTGGTGCTCCGAAGTTGTCTGGAGTTAAAACTTTGAATATAGCCCAGGATAGAAATACCAGTGCTACTAAAACTATGTAACCTTTAGTTGCACCGGAGAGATTTTTTATTCCAGTCATGATGTTGATTCCTTTTTTGCATGTGAGGTAAAACCTGACATGGGTTTGTTTTTAGTCTAAGGCACAAGCCATTTGTTGTATCCATGCACATTTGTGCATTTGAGTTAATTTAAATGTATACGAATTTTGATTTAAAATCACGTAAACGGTTACGATAATATATGAATACGCACAAATTTTAATTAAATTTGGTCATTTTTATGAATCAAATCACAAAAACTTTCAAAAAAATTTTAAGTTACAGATGGTTAAGAACCTTTATTCTTCCTATGTATGTAAAGAAGTTTCATATTGTCTGACCGGTAAATGCGCAAGTCCTTGCTATTACTAAAAAAATTTACAAAGCTTTTCGTTAAACTTTTGAGGAGATTAAAAAAATACACAAATGTAAACTTTGAATAAAAATGTTAACTAACTGAAAATAAAAGAGAAGTTATAAATGACAGGCACATATTAAAAAATAGTTTTCTGATTTTGTGATCTCCGCACACGTTTACGATAAAAAAATTTGTATTATTTACACATGTAACGAACGAGAGTTTTCTCTTCATTACGTGCAACCATAATTACGTTGCCAATCAAACATTGAAGGATAAATATATGAAATTTACTATGAAAAAATTTGCAAAAGCAATTGCTTGCGCAGCTGTTGCTACTACAATTGCATCTTTCAGCACCACTGCAAATGCAATTGAAAACAAGGACATCAAGATCGGTGTTTCCATCTGGTCATCAACTGACGTTCTAGGTTCATGCTGTAAGAAGGTTCTAGATGCTGCTGCAAGCGCACTAGGCGTTCAGGTTCAGTATATCGACCAGGCTCACGTATCAGAGAAGGTTACTTCTTCAGTAGAGCAGTTAGCCGCAGCAGGCTGTCAGGGTATCATTATCTGTAATTCTTCAGATACTGAAATGACTTCTGCAATCAAGACTGCAAATGACAACGAAGTATATTTAACTCAGTTCTTCCGTATTATTTCTAAGGATGCAAGCCCAGCTATCTACAAGATGGCAGAGAAATCACCTTACTACATCGGTGCTGTTCACGAGAACGAGCCAGAGAATGGTGAGAAGTTAGTAGGCATCCTATTAGACAAAGGCTGCCGTAACATCGGTCTGATTGGCTGGGAGCAGGGTGACGCTACCTGGTTAGGCCGCTGGGCTGGTTACAAGGCTGGCGTAGAGAAGTGGAACAAGGATCATCCAAATGATAAGGCTGTTCTATCAGATCCACAGTACGCAGGTACCACTTCAGAAGGTGGTTCAAAGGCTGCTGAAGCTTTAATGGCTGCAAATCCTAAGCTAGATGCTCTAATCCCAGCTGGTGGTGGCGGTGACCCATTACAGGGTGCTATTGCTGCTGTTGAGCGTGCAGGCAAGACCGGCAAGATCCAGATCGTTTCAACCGACTTCCTACCTGATTTAGGTGAGAGATTAAAGAATGGCTCAATGGCTGGTCAGTCAGGCGGTCACTACTGCGATCCTCTATTTGCCTTCATGATGACCTACAACGCAATCAAGGGCAACTACAAGGATTTCGAGGGCAAGTTTGAAGATGTTAACTTCCCATACCTATATGTATCTTCTCCAGCTGATTATGCTGAGTACGAGAAGTATTTCGTAGAGAAGCTACCATATACCGCTGAAGAGTTCGTTGAAATGTCTAAGCTAGACATGGAAGGCTTAAAGGCTGCTGCAGCTAAGCTATCAATCCAGGACGCAGCTGCTCGTTCAGCTAAATAATTTCCAAAACTCTTTTTAATAACGTAATGCTCCGGCTCTAATAAAGCCGGAGTTTTTTATTTGTAAATCTTGTACAAAACGTTGTTTAAAAGCTCTATCAGCTCTTTTTTCTTAAAAGGAATCTCTCCGCTCATCCAGCGGTTGATAACACCGATAAAGCCGCAGATGGCAAAAGTGCCTTCAATAAGATCCTGTCTTATAAGTTTCTCCTGCTCTTCCTTATATTCACAGCTGATGTATTTTCTAACAAAGATATTTACAGCACGGGAGGTGAATTCACCATTGGAATTTTTGATTAAAAGCAGGATGTTATCCTTGTTTTTTTCAAAATAATCAATCAGATAAACGATAAGACAGCTTACATTCTCAACTTTCTTGTCCTGAGCATTCTGATCATAGATTTCAGCCATATTGGCTATGGTTTCATCTTCAATAGCTTTTACCAGATCATCAATGCTCCTGTAGTGCTGGTAGAAGGTACCTCTGCCTAAAAGGGCATGTCTTGAGATTTCTGCAACTGTAATTTCACTGGATTTCTTGTTCTTAAGCAGATGGAAGAAGCTCTCTCTTATGGCAAGTTCTGTTTTTTTGAATCGTAAATCTTCTTTCATTTCTTGAGTCCTTATGCCATGGCCTTGTTCAGAGTTAAAAAAGATAATGAACACATGTTTAATAATTGTTTATTATCAGACAGATCTCATGTTCGATGAATTGACGCCTTATATATAGTTTATATACTTCTAATAAACAGGTGTTCATTAATTTTTAGCTATAAATTATCATCCTGATTTTACAGCAGAATTTTTTAAGAAAAATTAGGGTATTAAGGGATTTTCAATGAAATTTTCACGTAAGCAGTACCTGTACGGATTTGCTGCAACCGTGCTATTTGCGGTTGTTGCGATCTGCAATCTAGGTATAAGCAGAGAACAGATTCAGGCACAGCCACAGCCTTTGAGAGTAAAGACCATGACTGTATCCTCGGATATGCTGTCTTCTTCTCAGCTATTTGCCGGTGAAATTCATAGTCAGTTCGAAACCCCATTATCCTTCCAGGTTGCAGGCAAAATCTTAGAGCGACATGTGGAAGTCGGTGATCGTGTAACTAAGGGACAGGTACTGATTACTCTGGATAAGAAAGATCTGGAGCAGAGTCTCAGAAATTCATCAGCTCAGGTTAAGCACGCAAAATCAGCTTTGGAGCTGGCAAAGAAGAATCTTGAACGTTATAAGAAGCTGTTAAGCGCAGGTGCTGTAAGCAAGCTTGCATACGATCAGACCCAGCATGAATATAAGTCAGCTTTATCCTCTTTAGAACAGGCCAATGCCAATTATGAGGAGTGCAGAAACCAGCTTAACTATGCTGAACTTAAGGCTGATAAGGATGGAATTATCATTCAGACTCATGCCGATCCCGGTCAGGTTGTAAACACAGGCACCACTGTTCTTACCATGGCTGTACATTCCAATCTGCAGGCCCAGTTCAATGTTCCTGAACAGACCGTATCAAAGATTAAAGCCGGTGATGCGGTTAAGATTTCCTCAAACTACAGCTCTGACGAGATTGAAGGTCGAATCTTTGAGATTTCACCAATTGCAGATGAAAAGACTCATACCTTTAAGGTTAAAGCCTCATTTGAGGATAAAAGCACGCTTAAGCTTGGAATGACTGTAAGAGTTGCTTTGTCGACTGCAGGTTCTGATAACAGCAGCTTTATTCCACGCAGTGCTGTAACCGCCATAAACGGCGAAAGTGGTGTCTATGCTGTTGAAAACAATAAGGCTATCTTCAGAAAGGTATCTTTAGGACGCCTGCAGGATAGCAAGGTTGAGATCAAATCCGGTCTGAATACCGGTGAGGTTATTGTAATCGCAGGTGCTAACAGACTGCATGATGGTCAGCTTGTGGAGATCATGTAATGCGTCTGAACCTTGCAGGATGGAGCCTTTCACATAAGGCTCTTGTTTATTTCTTTTCCTTTCTTTTAGTCGTATCCGGCATTTTCTCCTATCTGTCCCTAGGCCGTATGGAAGATCCTGACTACACCATAAGACAGATGGTGATTTATACCCAGTGGCCGGGATCTACAGCCAAGCAGGTGGAAGAGCAGGTTACAGATGTTCTTGAGAAAAGACTTCAGGATCTGGAGAATCTTGATCATCTTGAAAGCTACTCTATGCCAAATCAGAGCATTATTTACGTAAATCTAAAGGATTCAGTAAGTAAGGATGATATCCGCCGTCTGTGGACTGATGCTCGTAATCTGGTGATTTCCGAAACACCTAATCTGCCATCCAGTGTAAAAACTCCTCAGGTAAATGATCATTTTGATGATGTTTACGGCATGATTTACGCTCTGACTGCCGATGAAGGCTATACCATGAGAGATCTTAAGGATGAGGCTGAGAATATCAAAGCTTCGATTCTTAACCTCAAGCAGACCAAAAAGGTAATGCTTTTAGGTACTAAGACTCAGTGTATCTACGCTGATGCTGATCCTTACGTGATGCAGAAATCAGATGTCAGTGTTTCAGAGATCAGAAAGCTGATTCAGAGTGAGAACACTGTAACTGATTCAGGAATCATATCCGGTTCTACCGATATGATCCCTCTGAGAGTAAACAACAATTTCAAATCAGAGGATGAGCTCTCCTTACTTCCTATTAATAAGAATGGAAAAGTAATAAGACTTGCAGACCTTCTAAAGGTAAGAAACACCTATGTGGAAACAGGAGAAAACGCCTTTTTCTACAATGGTGAGCCTGCCATTGGTATCGCTGTTTCAATGGTATCTGGCGAAAATATCATTGAATTTGGCGAGAAGCTTTCAAAGGTCATAAAAGAGTGTAATGATTCCTTGCCTGCCGGAATGGAACTCCACAAGGTAGCAGATCAGGCAAAGAATGTTGATAATGCCATATTCAGCTTTGTCCGCTGTCTGGTGGAAGCTCTTATTATCATTTTTGGCGTAAGTATCTTCAGTCTTGGAACTCACGCAGGCCTCGTTGTTGCTCTGTGTATTCCCCTGGTTCTGGCCATTACCTTCAGTATTATGTACTATCTGGGAATTGATCTTCAGAGTGTATCACTGGGAGGTCTTATAATTGGACTTGGACTTCTGGTAGATGATGCGATGATTGTAATTGAAATGATTATCGTAAAACTAAGTGAAGGCCTAGGAAAGGTTGAGTCTGCTGTGGTTGCCTTCAGTGAAACAGCTGTTCCGATGCTGACAGGAACACTCATCACCTGTGCAGGCTTTATTCCGGTTGCTCTTGCTGAAGGTTCCGCCTCAGAGTTCTGCTGCTCTCTGTTCTATGTCATAACTATTGCGCTGATTGTCTCCTGGCTGGTAGCAGGTCTTGCTACTCCGCTTTTTGCATATCATCTTATCGGCACCATCTCAGAGAAAAAGGAAAGTCCGGTTGCTGCCTTTATTCTTCGTTTCAGAGCTAATTATAAAAAGCTACTGACATTCTGCATTGAAAAAAGAAAGCCTGTGCTTCTTTCGGTCTTTATTGTGTTTGTTCTGTGTGCCTATGGCTTTACACAGCTGCGAACTGAGTTCTTCCCTGCCTCCTCTCATCCTGAGCTGGTATTAAGAATGGAACTGCCTGCCGGAGCCTCCTATAAGAACAGTGAAGAAATCGCAGGCCGTTTTGCAAAGGAAATTAAAGAAAGCGATAATCTTGAATATTATTCCTATACCATAGGCCAGGGCAATCCTCGTTTTGTGCTGACTTTCTCTCCTGCCAATGCCAAACCAAATATGGCTGAATTCATTATGGTGGCAAAGGGAATTGAGGAGAGAACTAAGTTAGAGAAGGAAGTAAAGACTCTTATTGCCGAGAAGTTCCCTGAGGTAATTGGTCATACCATGTTGATAGTTACCGGTTCTCCAACAGAATATGCTGTGACCTTCAGGATCCAGGGCCCTGATCTAAACAAGGTAAGAGACATCACCTCCAAGGTTGAGAAGATCATGTACACCTACGATAGCCTGAAGAACATCAGGAAGAAAGGTGGAGAGGAGATGATAAGCCTTGATACCAGAACTCAGAATCTTAAATTAAAACAGTTAGGTCTAACCTCAGGTTCTATCGCTTCACAGGTGAAACTTCTAACCTCAGGAGAAATCATCAGCTCTATACAGGATAAGGATGTAACCATTCCTATTATCTTCAGGCTTAAGTCTGAGAATGCTGATATCTATCAGACCTTGGAAGATATGCCGATTGAGCTTCCTGACGGGAAGAAACTGACTTTAGGTTCTGTTGCTGACCTTGAGGCAGGAGTAGAGGAGGCCAATATTCTTCGTCGTGATCGTCTGCCTGCAGTAAAAATCTGTGCGGAGGTTAAAGACGGACTTAGCGGTGATGATGTAACTGCTCAGATATACAATGATCTTAAGGAGTTCAGAAACTCACTTCCTCGCGGTTACAGCATAGAGCTGGATGGCGGGCTTGAGGATAGCCAGAAGAATACAGCCTCCTTCCTGAAGCCAGCTCCGGTAATGGCTATCATAATTCTGGTTATTCTGATGTTTGAACTTCAGAGTATCAAGAAGGTAGTAATTACTCTGCTTACGGCACCACTGGGCATTATCGGTGTAACTATCGGTCTTGGATTAACCGGAAGACCGGTCGGCTTTGTCGTTATATTAGGTCTGCTGGCCCTGTTCGGTATTATTATCAGAAACTCAGTGATACTTATCGATCAGATTGAAAAGCACATCAAAGAGGGCATGAGTGTTTACGATTCTCTGGTCAGTGCCTCTATCAGCCGTTTAAGACCAATTATGCTGACAGCTATGGCTGCAATTCTTGCTATGATTCCTCTGGCAACAAATGCTCTATGGGGGCCTATGGCAACTGCTATGGCCTTTGGTCTGCTCTTTGCTACTATCCTAACTCTGCTTGTTCTTCCTGCCATGTACGCTTCTGTGTATTTAAAAGAAGAGTAATCAAAGTTTGGCCTGATTATCTTCAGAAATTGATTTGATAACAGGCCTATGAACTTATTGATCTTTCAATAATAAGCTAGAGGTCCATTTATAAACTAAGAATAATCTATGCAAGTAATAGATTCATGTAAAAACTAAATTGTCTGTCTCAAGACTGTTAGGGGGACTATCAACTGTTTAATAGAGATTTTGAGCGGAGAATATGAATACTCCGCAGGGATTCTGCGGAGTACTTAGAAAGGATTAGCCGAACTTGATTCCGAATAGCTGAGTTACCATGATGAAGATAATCAGTAATGGAATAATATACTTCAGCAGAATCAGGAATGGACCAACAAGAGTGAACTTGAAGGCACCGTTTGAGGTAAGTTCCTGAATAAGCTGTGATCTCTGCATTCTGTAGCCTACGAACAGTGATGCACCTAAGCCGGTCAGAGGCAGGATGATCTGAGCTGTGAAGAAGTCAAGGAAGTCAAAGAAGTTCATTCCGAAGAATACCTTAACATCCCATGGGCCGTATGACAGCGAAGCTGCTACACCGATAACAAAGGTACCAATGGTAACAACTAATGCTGCGGCACGTCTTGACATATTAGCTCTTTCAGCAATGAAAGCAGTACCTACTTCGTGTAGGAAGATACATGAAGTGATAGCTGCAACCAGCAGAATCAGATAGAAAGCTGATGGAATAATCCAGTTGAAGAAAGGCATGGTGTGCAGTGCACTGTGGAATACGTTTGGTAATGAAATAAATACCAGACCTGCTCCTGCTGATGGCTCAACACCTGCAACAGAGAATACTGCAGGGAAGATGATCAGACCTGCCATTAAAGCAACCAGAGTATCAAGACCTGCTACAGACAGAGCTGTACGGGTCAGATTAACTTCTGATCTGAAGTATGAAGCATAGGTAACAATACCCATACCTAATGAGAATGAGTAGAAACACTGTCCTAATGCAGCCAGCCATACGTCTGGATTCTTGATAGCCTCAAAATCAGGCTTGAACAGGAATGCATAGGCATCTTCTGCACCAGGCATAGTTGCAGCAAAGATTACCAGCATAACCATGATAATGAACAGTGCTGGAACCAAAAGCTTTGATGATCTCTCAATACCTTTCTGAACACCGCAGACGATAATACCGTGAATGATTGCAAGAACAATGAACAGAGTTAGAATTGGCTTCCAAGGATTGGTGATAAAGCCAACGAAATGATCTGTGAATACGTCTTTACCTGCCTCAGCAGTTGCCTGAAGTGCAGCTAAATCATTAAAGGTTCCGGTTACAGAATCCCATGCATAATATAGAACCCATCCTACAACCACGTTGTAGTAGCACAGAATAATTGTTGCCACAGCAACAGAACCGATACCTACGAATTTCCAGAAAGAATTTGGAGCTAGAACGCTATAGGCATTACCTACGTTAGCTCTTGAATGACGACCAATTGAAAATTCTGCAATTAGAAGTGGAATTCCGAATGAAATAATAATCAGGAAATACACTAGTAAAAAGGCTGAACCTCCGTTTTCACCACACTGGGTAGGAAAACGCCAGATGTTACCTAAACCGATAGCAGAACCGGCAGCGGCTAGCAGTCCACCTAATTTAGATGAAAAGCCTACACGTTTTGTAGAAGTCATAGTCTTACCTAAAGTTGAAAAATAATACTTATTATCATGTCTGATAAAGCGCTCAATTATAAGGTTTTATCGGACATAAAATAAAGTGTTATTTTATTAAGCAAAATAACAATAGTTTGAATTATTGGGATTTATTGTAGTTTTTTAGGCTGTTAAAAAAAACGTTTATGTGATTTTGCTATGTTTTGGTGCATAAAAAACAGATAAAGATAAGAAAGTAGTGCAGTCCCTGATTGCAAATGGATCAATTCGTTTAATAAAGCTGCATCGAATTATATGAATTTACATGATGTTTCTCTGCAGCCTGATAAAGAACTCAAATAAGGTACATCATATATGGAGGTATCTTAATCACGCCATCTGCTTCTGAGTAATTCTTTGGATGTATTATTATCTGCTTATCAATTCTTTTCTTGAAGATTTCTTTAAATGTCGAAAGTGATGTTGTCGTGTAATTTTTTGAAGATTTTACTTCTATAGGTGTAATCTTGAATTTAGTCTTGCTTTCATTTGAAATGATAAAGTCTATTTCTATATCATTTCTGTGTTTTTCCTCACTGTATCTGGTATAAAAATACAGTTTACGTCCTGATGCTGTAATTATTTGCGAGATTAAGTTTTCATAAAGCATTCCCTGATTTAGGGACAATTTTCCATCCATTATCTGTTTATAAAGCTGTTCATCTGTAATTTCATTTTCACTGAATGCATGGCTAACAAGTAAACCTGTATCACCCATGTAGCATTTGACGTATGAATCATTTTTATTCAAGGCAAGTCCTACGTTAGGATCATTACATTTATAACAAAGGTTGCAGATCATCGAATCTCCAAGCCAGAACAATGGTTCATCATATCTGTCAAAAGATCCTTTTTTATCGACTTCACTTAATACAACTCTTTTCTCATGTGTAGATAGGAAGCCAGGTATGTTATCAAAAATTGCTGATACTTTAGACTGGTACCTTTTTGCAGATTTTTTAATGTCATCCTCGTAAAGTGAGAGAATATCTCTTTTCTCCACATCTGCTGCATGGAAATCTCTGTCATTCTTTTTATAGGCAACAAGAGCCTGAGGCATTCCACCTACCAGCATATACTCCATAAAAAGACGCATAGCTTTATTATGCATCTGCCTATCAAGAGGTTGTCCTTTTTCAAAACACTCTCTTATGTAATCAAGTAGAATTTCTTCACTCATGTAAACCATGAATTCTTCAAAATTCACTGGATACATCTGTAGCTTACGTTCTTCTGAAGGAATAGTAATATTTTGAACGTTTTCTTTTATTGAAATTAGCGAACCTGTTTCTATGTAATCGTATCTTCCATCAGCCACCAAATACTTAATTGCTTCTCTTGCTTTTGGAAATTTCTGTATTTCATCAAATATTATCAGAGATTCTCTTGGATAAAGTCTCGTATTATATTCAAGTGTTAGAGTCTGAAAAAAAACATCTAGATTTTCAAGAGAATCAAAGGCCTCTTTAACATTCTTACCTGCTTTATTAAAATCAATGAGGATATACGATTTATACTCATTCTTTGCAAATTCTTTTGCTACGGTAGATTTACCGATTCGTCTTGCGCCCTCAATAAGAAGAGCCTTTGTTCCTTTTGCTTCATTTTTCCAATCTGCTATCTTATTGTATATACTTCTTTTTATTTCCATAATTCTGTTATCCTGTCAGCTATGCGCAGAGTAAAATATGTTGAAATATGGGGGAGTGCGCAAAGTAATAATATCACTTTTATAGGTGAGTGCGCAAAGTACAGTATTTATTTTTTGAGGATAAAGCGGAGAGTATTTTCAATAACAAAAAAGGCTAACCTTTAATTGGCTAGCCTCTCTGCTGTTATAAACCCAATTGAGGTTTAATCTGACTGCACCATTCTTTGATGCGTTCGTCTGTCAGCTCTGGCTGATTGTCTTCATCGATTGCCAGTCCCACAAAATGATCATGATCCAGTAGAGGTAGAGGACTGGTAAAGTCATAGCCTACAGTTGGCCAGTATCCAATGAAGTTTGCACCTCTGTACTGGAAGGTCTCATAAAGCATTCCCATACCGTCAAGGAAGGTATCAGGATAGCCAACCTGATCTCCGGTACCGAAGAGGGCTACTGTCTTACCGGTAAAATCCATCTTCTGCAGCTTAGGCATAAAATCATTCCAGTCTTCCTGAAGTTCGCCAATACTCCAGGTTGAAGTTCCGATAATGAGCTTCTTATAGTTTTCCATCTTATCGCCGTCTTTGCTGATATTGAAAATATCAACCTTATCAGGACCTAGCTCATTAACAATTTTCTGGGCAACCTCTCCGGTTACACCAGTATAAGTTCCATAAAAGAGTGCTACTTCTTTCATAAATCTTCCGAAATCTAAAAATAACCAACACAGAAATTATATTTTTTACATTTAAAATAAAAAAGACTTTTTGCTAACCTTTATCATCTTTGATGAAAAAACTTGGTTTTTGATAAAAAAGGTGAAAATCACTGTATTTCACTTACTGAATTTCTAATTCTTTGGAGAAATAAGATTGGAAAAGTCTGAGATTGGAATTCTTAATAATATTTGTGTTTTTTATACAAAAAAAGCTCTTTTCTGATGATTTTTTACAGAAAAAAGCCTGTTTTAAGCAGAAATTGTTGAAAATTACTCTTCTTTGATAACTGCTTCGTAAACTGCTGGAAGATTACGGTATCTGCCGTCAAAATCCATGCCGTAACCCAGAATAAAGCCCTTATCCAGCTCAAAACCGTAGTAATCGATATCAACATCAACCTCACGGCGCTCTTTCTTGTTGATAAGAGCACAAAGCTTGACTGACTTGGCTCCACGCTCAATGAATACTTCCTTGACTCTCTTCATAGTCAGACCTGAATCAATCAGATCTTCGATGATAAGAACATTCTTGCCTGCCATATTGAATTTAACGTCTTCAATAATCTTTACAACTCCAGAGGTCTCGGTTGCGCTGCCGTATGATGATACGCGCATGAAATCAAGTGAAACTCTGGTGGAATCAATGTTCTTCAGCAGATCTGAGAAGAAGATAACTGCACCGCTCAGAACCCCGACACAGATGAAGTCCTTTCCTTCATAGTCGCGGGTGATCTGTTCGCCTAGTTCTTTAACTCTCTTCTGAATCTGTTCAGCGGTAAATACTGGTTTTAATTCCTGAATTGTAATCATAATGAAAACTCCAGACAGGTTTTTCCTGTAGGTAATATTCAGGCAGAGAGGATCGCTCTCGTACCTATAAAAATCTATGTCTTATCACAATAGTATGGTTTACTATTGGAAATTTTGAAGGGCTAATTATAGCACCATTGGGCAGATAAATCGAAAAATGTGACGAAAATTACATTATTTTTGGATAACACACAGGAATATCTGGTCTTTATTTTGGAATTTGAGAATAGCTCATGCAGAAAGTAATGTTACATGAAGGATATAAAACAATATTTTCTTTGATATTTGAGGTACAAAAAAGGACAGTCTGAGCTGTCCTTTTGATCCTTTAAACTAGGTATTAGCCCTGAACAGTTGCTTTCTGCTCTGTGAATACATATGGACCTTCACCGTATTTGTTTGCACCCTGAGTGCCAGGGAAGATGAAGTAGATAGATAGAGCAACACCACCTAAGGCACCGAGAATAAGAATTATTGAGCCTGCGGATAGCATGCTTTCGCTCTGGGTATAGATTGCGGTACACATAATCAGGGCACCGAGAATGATACCTGCTGCTGGGGCTAGAATTAGCCAGCCGGTTTTACCAAGATCGTGACAGCGTCTTACAGCCACAGTAATGCTTGGAATTATCAGAGCTAGAGAAACTACAATAGATATTAAAGGTAAAAAGCTGCAGACAAAGTTTACTACATAGCTGAACAGCGCAAACCACCAATACTCAGAACGGCTGGCTCTTCCCTGAACTGAAATGTATTTCTGTAATAAGCAGGTTTTGATTGATTCAACGAAAGTCATAAAAATCCCCAAACTTTCAAAATGTTAGTTTAATCCCTCAAGAGTAATCACCTGCAACGGAAAATGTTTGTTTGAAAATAATTTTAATTAATATTTAATGGTGAATTAAAATTTTTTACATTTTGGGTTGCGCTCTGAATTTACTCTCTGAATATTAGCATAAAATTAGTTTGATAAAATTCTGTTTAAATGCACTTGTTATGGACGTATGATTTGTAGTTATCTTCTTAACAAGAATAATTATCAGTAAGTAAATATTATTATACAAATGCAGGTATCATGTACGTGAACAGTAATATTTTTTTCCTGAGCGTGAGAATTTAATCATGGTAAATCCAACGTCATTTCTTTATTATTTCCTCACGTTCTTTTATATAGAGATAGTTTTATGACAAGTTTTATTGTAGATGAAAGCAGGTTTATGATTTCAGATGAAGAGAGTAATGCATTTTTTGATTCTGAGTATAAGCTTGCATCCGGTATTGTAATCGGTGAACTTGAGGATGAGTCTGATACCTGGCAGCTTTATATAAGTGCTGACGGCAGACATTATATTCTGGCAGTTCTGCCTGAGCTTCGTGATAAATGGGTCGAAAGCCGCTTATTAAAGGCCAGAGATTTTGAATGTGTCGAGGTTGATTCAAGGAAGCTTTATCTTTTATTCTCCTCCTCAGTGCACAGAGTAACCAGACTTACCAACATCAGAGTCAATAATTCTCTGCGCTATGCACATGCTCTTTTCTCTGCTTTTGTTCATACCAGACAGCTTGATCTTGAGTCAAATCTACGAGATGGTCTGTATTTTGAAGCTCATTCTATAATTCTTCCAACCTATTCTCTTGTCGGTAAGGTTTCAGACAGATGTCTGTTTGAAAATGCCTTAAGAGGAAAGAACGATCCTGAGAAGCTGACAGCGCCAGATGGTCTGAATGATTCCGTATCATATTTCTATTTCAGAAAATATCTCTCAGAGCATGGCTTTGCGCTAAATGCCAGTGAACCATTATTTGAGGCAGGTGAGATTGTGGATGACTTCCTGCTAGGGGAAGAGAACAACTCCATGATTACAGCTCCTCTAATCATTCGAGATCACTACCAGCTTTTTGATACCACCTCAGACAGCTATATCCTGATGATTGACAGTCTGTGGGGAGAGGCTCTGATTGCATCTAATCTTGTAAATCAGATACAGATGAACTCATTCCCAATCAATTCTCAGAGATATTTCGCACTTTCCTTCAAAAAAGATCAGATTGTTGAGTGCATGGACAACCGTCACGGCGGACTTAACAAGGAGAATGCCTTTGAGCTTACAGAGGCTATCCGCAGAACCCGTGCTCTGCTGCCGGAATGCGATCTGACCAATGCTCTGTATATTCAGAAACTAGGATATCTGCTTCCTGAGAAATTCACCGGCTCAGAGAATACCAATGATCGCGAGCTGCTGGTTGACTGTCTGTCCCATGGTCCATTTGCTATGGCTCCGCTGATGGATGATATCAACCACGATCTTGTAACTATTCTGATTCATCAGTAGAAATATTTAATTCGAGCAAAAAAAATGGTCACTATTTGCAGTGACCATTTCAACAGAACCCTTTCTTAAATACTAATCTTCTTCTTTAGCTTCGTTTATCTCAGAAACAAGTTTCTCCTGATGAACTTTTGCCTTTTCCTGTTTTACATCGGCAGGAACATACTTGGTGAAGTATCTCATGATCAGCACGAAGAATACAGGAACATAGAAGATAGCAAGTACAGTTGCTGTCAGCATACCGCCGATAACGCAGATACCGATTTCGTTACGTCCTGCAGCACCTGCTCCTGAGGATACAGCCAGAGGCAGCACACCTAAAATAAAGGCCATAGAGGTCATGATGATAGGACGGAAACGCAGTCTTGCAGCATGTACAACAGCCTCGGTAAGTCTTTCACCACGGTCGTACAGATCCTTTGCGAACTCAACAATCAGAATTGCGTTCTTAGAGGCCAGACCTACAGTCGTCAGCAGACCAACCTGGAAGTATACGTCGTTGGTAAGTGATGTAACAAACGGAATATACTGTGTCAGGATTGCAGATGCGATAGCACCGATAATACCTAAAGGAACAACCAGCATTACAGCAAAAGGAATTGACCAGCTTTCATATAGAGCAGCCAGTGACAGGAATACAACCAGCAGAGAAACGAAGTAAAGCATAGGTCCCTGAGCACCTGCCAGTCTTTCCTGATAGGAAACGCCTGTCCAGGAGATGCCAAAGCCAGGAGGAAGAACCTCTTTAGCTATACGCTCCATTTCGTTCATTGCCTGACCTGATGATACTCCAGGTATGGCTGCACCCTGAATTTCCATTGCAGACTGACCGTTGAATCTTTCAAGACGTGGAGAACCGTAGGTCCACTCCATGGTTACGAAAGCGCTGAATGGAACCATGCTGCCGTTATTGCTCTTTACATACCATTTCTTCAGATCGTTCTCGGTCATACGATCCTTTGCGATACCCTGTACGTATACCTTCTTAACACGGTTTCTGTCCATGAAGTTATCAACATATGCTGAACCCCATGCAGTAGAGAAGGTATTGTTAATCTGAGCTGCAGTCAGACCTAAGGACATACCCTTTTCGTAATCAATCTTGATCTTGAGCTGAGGGGTATCGTCCATACCGTTGGCACGAACCTGAGTTAAAAGTTTTGATTGGGATGCAGCATAAAGAAGCTGATTTCTAGCCTCGGTCAGTTTCTCATGACCCTGGGATGCACCGTCAACTAGATAGAAGTCAAAACCGTCAGCTGTACCTAGTTCTGGAATTGCTGGAATATTGAAAGCAAAAGCCAGACCATCACGAATACCTCCTAAAAGCGGCATCTGAGCACGGTTTGAAATTATGTCAGGATGCTGATCTCGTGAAGTACGTTCTGACCAGTTCTTAAGCTTGATAAATCCCATACCGGTATTCTGGCCCTGTCCTGCAAATGAGAAGCCTGCTACGGTCAGAATACTTTCAACATTCTTTGTTTCTGCGTGCAGGAAGTACTCTGCTACCTGATTCAGAACACCTTCGGTCTTTTCCTTGGTGGAACCAGCAGGCAGGCTTACCATGGTCAGCAGCACACCCTGATCCTCACTTGGCAGGAAGGCTGTAGGAATTCTGGTGAAGCCGAATACCAGAGCAATACAGATAATTGTGTAATAAACCAGATATCTGCCGATTCTGTGAACAATTACCAGTACCATATCCTGATATTTCTGGGAAATATAGGCAAAGAAGTTGTTCCACATCGCAATCAGTTTACGTACAGGAGCATAGAACTTGTCGAATCTGTAAACAATATAGGTAAACAGGTTGCGTTTTTCTGGCTTGTATCCTGGTGGCAGAAGGATGGTTGCACACAGTGCAGGGGTCAGCACGATAGCAATGAATACAGACAGCACCATGGCTGATACGATGGTAATTGAGAACTGACGATAAATAATACCGGTAGAACCACCGAAGAAGGCCATAGGCACGAACACAGCTGACAGTACCAGAGCAATACCTACTAGAGCACCGGTAATTTCATCCATGGACTTAACTGTTGCCTGTTTTGGTGTCAGATTTGGTTCTTCATGAAGAATACGCTCAACGTTCTCGACCACAACAATAGCATCGTCAACCAGAAGACCAATTGCCAGTACCAGACCGAACATAGTCAGAGTATTGATTGAGAAGCCAAAGGCCTGCATGATGGCAAATGTACCTAAAAGCACAACCGGTACTGTGATAGATGGTATCAGAGTTGCACGGAAGTTCTGCATAAACAGATACATAACCAGAACCACCAGCAGAATAGCTTCAAACAGGGTGTGATATACCTCGTTGATAGACACTTCAATGAACTCGGTGGTGTCGTAAGGATAAGTCAGCTCAACCCAGTCTGGGAAGTACTGAGCCTTTTCGCTTACAACTTCCTTGACTCTCTTAGCGGTTTCAAGAGCGTTGGCTCCTGATGCGAGCATGATAGCCAGACCAGATGAAGGTTTGCCGTTGAATTTACCACTGGTATTGTATGATTCTGAGCCCAGCTCGATCTTGGCGACATCCTTGAGTTTTACCATGGTGCCGTCAGGATTTACCTTTAGCAGAATATTCTCAAACTGATCAACAGTTTCAAGTCTCTTCTGACCGGTGATTGTATAAGTGTACATCTGACCGGCAACAGCAGGAGTACCACCTAGAGAACCGTAGGTAACCTGAGCATTCTGTGCCTGAATTGCAGCGGAAACTTCAGCAGCGGAAATAGAAAAGTTGTTTAGCTTTTCAGGATCAAGCCAGACACGCATTGCATACTGGGCACCGAAAACCTGCAGAGAACCTACACCGTCAACACGAGACAAAGGCTCTTTAAGGTTGGTTTCCATGTAGTCTGAAATATCGGTTGAGTTATGCTCACTGTCTGTTGCTGACATTGACACAATCAGCAGGAAGGCATCGGTTGATTTTGAAACATCAACACCGTTCTGCTGAACTGTGGTTGGCAGCTGAGACTGAGTCTGCTGCATCTTGTTCTGTACCTGAACCTGAGCAATATCTGCATCGGTACCTGGTTCAAAGGTGATAGTAATGCTGGAATTACCGAATGAATCTGAGGATGAGCTCATATACATGTAGCCATCCAGACCTGTCATGTTCTGTTCGATAATCTGAGTTACTGATCTTTCGACAGTCTGGGCATCAGCACCTGGATATGATGACCTGATGGAGACTGATGGAGGTGCAATTGTAGGATACTGTGAAACAGGCAGAGTATTAACTGCGAATATACCTGCAAGCATAATACAGATTGCAATCACCCATGCGAAAATTGGGCGGTTAATAAAAAAACGAGCCATCTACTGTTTTTCCTCGTTACTATCTTATTTCTGCTGTGGCTGTGGCTGCTGAGCCTGCTGTCCATCCTGAGGTGCCTGCCCTGGAATGATTGGAGTTACAGGTACTCCCGGGCGGATTTTCTGGGTGTTGCTGGTAATAACCTTGTCACCTTCTTTTAGTCCGTCAATAACAACGTATGCGTTTTCACTCTGAGCCCCAAGTTTTACGTTGATTCTCTGAACCACATTCTGATCATTTACAGCATATACATAGGTTATACCGTTAGCCTCACGCTGAACACCGTTTGCTGCAACGGTCAGAGCCTGTGGCATAACACCCTGGTTGATTTCACCGCGAAGGAAGATTCCTGGCAGCAGAATATGTTCTGGGTTTGGAACCAGAGCTCTGAGGTTAACCATGCCGGTTGACTCATCTACGCTCATTTCTGCAAACTCAATGGTGCCTGAATGGGCGTACTTGGTGCCGTCAGACAGGAAGATATCAACCTTTGCCTTACCATCGTTCAACAATTTGCCGTCGGTTAGATTCTTACGTAAAAGAATGTTTTCCTCAGCGGTCTGACCTAAGTCAACGTATATAGGATCAAGCTGCTGAATGGTGGTCAGTGGGGTAACCTGCCCTGATGAAACCAGTGCACCCTCGGTAATGTCTGAACGGCTGATGGTTCCTGTAATAGGAGCGTATACCTTGGTGTAGGCAAGGTTGATGTTGGCGGTTGCCAGAGCTGCTTCTGCGGATTTTACACTGGCATTGGCTGTCAGATAGGCAGCCTGAGCGTCATCATAATCCTGCTTACTTACAGCTTTTTTCTCTAAAAGGCTTCTGTATCTGTCAGCCTTTAGTTTGCTGGAGTGCAGGGTTGCCTTGGCACTTGCAAGGGCTGCTTCAGCGGATTTTACATTTGCCTCATAAACAGAAGGATCAATCTGATAGAGCTGATCTCCCTGATTTACTATAGAACCTTCTACAAATAAACGTTTCTGAAGAATACCTGTAACCTGAGGTCTAACCTCAGCCTTACGGGTTGCAGAGGCTCTTCCGGTCAGACGGGAAATAACTGCAACATCGGCCTTTTTAACCAATGTAACATCAACTGGTAGAGCACCGTGCTGCTGATTTTCTGATTTACCACATCCTGCTAAAGATACGATCGCAGCTGCAATCGCACAAGGTAATATGAATTTGTTTGCTCTGAACAATAACATACACAAGGGTCCTATAGATATTGAGGAGTCATTTATAAGTATAGAGTGAAAAATGCTTTTATATAGCAGGGTGTAATTATGCTACTTAAATCGCATTTTGTTATTAAACACAAATACGACAAATGTATGTCATTTTTAAGAAAAGCTTTAGTTTTTTCAAAAGATTACGTAGATTTAGATGTTTTTTTGAGAATTAATCTTGGCATTGCAGTTTTATTTAATAGTTAAGTTGATCGTCCTAACTGTTGCATTAATAAGGGGTATTTATGAGAACAATTCCCAAATTTATTGACAAATTGCACAGATTTCTTAAAATCTAGCTGTGTTTACATACAAAAATCAGAATCTTGTTCAAAAGATAAATCAAAGGTGATTTTTATGCCTCGCAGAACTCAGGAAGACTCCCAAGCAACCAGAAGAAAGATCCTTGAAAGTGCTCAAAGATTATTTACCCGCAGAGGTTACGAGAGAACCAGTCTTTCTGATATTGCCAAATATGCAGGTGTTACCAGAGGTGCTATCTACTGGCATTTTGAAAATAAGGAAGAACTTCTGGTTAATCTGATGGATTTTCTGGATAAGGAGAAGTTCTCAATTGATCTTCTGCATGAGGCTGCCGATCCTGATGAAAAAGATCCTTTGTCAAAGCTTAAAGGCTGTATCAAATCAATGGTTGATGAGGAAGGCAACAAATTCATCAGCTCTTCTCTGATGTCGATGATCATTTCCATTATGGCAGGTTCAACCGGTAACGAGGAAGTTAGAACCAGAGTTTTTGATTTTATAAAATCAAGACATGACCTTATGAACAAGATTTTCAGAAACTGTATCTCCAAAGGTCAGCTCCCATCCAATCTTGCCATTGAAGCAGCTCAGGAACATCTGGCTGTTTTCTGTGTAGGTTTCTTCCATCAGTCAAGACTTGGCTATACAGAGAATTTCAAAAAGAATTTTGAGTTCTTTGTTGATAGGGAATTTGAAGAGCTCAAAACCTTTACCACAGATAAAATTAGATAGGAATACTGACAGAGTTGCTCTGTCAGTTCTGTCCTTTCTTTAAGGTTCCGTCGCTGTTTAAGCCCACTCTGGCGGCATCAATTCCCTGCTCGGCAACAATCTTTGCTGTTGGAGGCAGCGGTTTTGGATTTCCATCCTTGTCAACACTGACATATATAAAGTTTGCTTCGGTCACCAGATATCTGTCCACATGTTCATCGGTTGGTGAGACAATAAACTTTTTTACCCAGATTTCCATATGTACTTTTAGCGAGGTGTGTCCAACATGGGTACATTTGCCGTAGCAGCAGACTATATCACCCACAGCAACCGGCTTTAGAAAAGACATGCCTTCAACAGCAACAGTTACTACTCTACCGTTTGCCACTTCTCTTGCCAGAAGAGCTCCTGCTATATCCATCTGCGACATGATCCAGCCACCGAAAATATCTCCGGCAGGATTAGTATCTCCCGGCATTGCAAGTGTTCTTAATAAAAGATTTCCTACAGGAGGATGTTCTCTTTGTACGCAGTTATCCATGATATACTTCTACCCAAATCTTTTTTGTATATTATTTGTTTGTTATCTGTTTCATTATAGAAAATTTTGTGTGACGGGGTTTTTTCAAAGTGTTAACTGAAATTGATTTTTCTTCTCAGCAGGAACACCTGAAAAATGTTTCAAGAACCTTTGCTCTTACTATTCCAATGCTTCCTGAAGCACTTATTGATTATATATCAAATGCTTATCTTTTGTGTAGAATTGCTGACACTGTAGAAGATGATCCCAAGGCCGCAGTGGATAAGAAAATCTCATGGTTAAAGTCTTTTTCTCTATTCTGTAAAGAAGGCTTTAATGATGAGATGGAACTTCTAAAGCTTCACCGCCAGGCAGTTGATCTAGTTCGTGACGGAGCTGTAGACAAGGAGTTTGCTCTTATCTCTGATATGCCTGCTGTAGTTAAGAGAACTTTAACCTATCCGGTAAAAATCAGAAATATTCTTTCAAAAGGCGTTTCAATTCTTTCTTTAGGTATGTCCCGTTCTTTAGAGGGGACAGAGATTAAAGATCTCAATGACGTAGATCATTACTGCTATTATGTTGCAGGTGTTGTCGGTGAACTTCTGGCCGCCCTGTTTTATGAGCATAACCATGATATAGACCGAAAAGAGCTGATGGCTCTCTCTGTTAGTTTTGGTGAAGGACTGCAGCTTACAAATATCCTCAAGGATCGTCTTGTTGATAAGGATCGTGATGCCTGTTTTCTGCCAATTGCAAGGGACGGCTCTAATTCAGCTGAGGTTATAAAGGAATATCTTGCAATCTGTCAGGGGCATCTTGATGATGCACTGAATTTTATTCTCAGAATCCCTAACAAAGAGTCCGGAATAAGATTATTCTGTCTCCTCAATATTGCCATGGCCACCGCTACACTGAAATTACTCAGCGATGCAGACACGGATACAGACAGGAATGTTAAAATTTCCAGAAGAACCGTAAAAATACTTTATATTTTAAGTAAAATGGTGGTGAGAAGTAATATTCTTACAAGGATGTTCTTCTCTTACATAAGTCGTGGGGTAAAACGAGTGAAGCGTGACCCTCATGAACTGCGCAGCAGAGTTTCCTGCTGGGAAAGATTGCCTTTTTAATTAAGGAATTGTTGATGTTTAAGAATGCATTTAAAGTTTGTTTTGCTTTAATCGTCGGTTTGTTTTTTGTGAACAGTGTTGCTGCAAAGGAATACAAGCAGGGCACAGACTATAAGATTGTAACTGAGCATATCACCACTACTCCGCAGATAAGAGAGTTTTTCTCTTTCTTCTGCTCCCACTGCTATGCTCTTGATCCAAGCTTTAATGAAATCAAAAAGGCTTTTGAGGGAAAGGCTGAGTACATTTACAATCCAGTGGGCATCATTGGCGGTGACGTTGGTGTTGAAACCCAGAGAGCTTATGCTGTTGCCCTTAATCTCGGCATCAGTGAGGAATTAAGAGAAGAACTTTTTGACAGAATCCATGTTAAGGAGAAGTATCCTGAAGATCCTGCTTATTTCACTGAGCTCTTTGAGAGTCTTGGTGTTTCCAAGGAGAGATATGAGCAGGAGTCAAAATCCTTTATTACTGCAGCTAAAATCTCCGAGTATGACCGCTATGTAAAAGAGTACGGAATTGAGGCTGTTCCTGAGATTGTGGTTAACGGC
Source organism: Succinivibrio dextrinosolvens (assembly GCF_900116345.1). Lineage (GTDB taxonomy): Bacteria > Pseudomonadota > Gammaproteobacteria > Enterobacterales > Succinivibrionaceae > Succinivibrio > Succinivibrio dextrinosolvens_B. The sequence goes on from NZ_FPAH01000022.1 coordinate 29,920, forward strand.
AAATATCTTGCGATGACAGATAATGTTGATACTGCAGAGGAATACATCGAGCTTATCAGATATCTTCTGACTCTTAAGTAGAATTCAATCAAAATCAAAAAGGCTAAACATTTTTGTTTGGCCTTTTCGATAAATTATACCTATTTCAATCAGTTAACTGACTATTTTTCCGCATACTCATTTTTCTGAAGCTTAATATCTGCAGTAATCTCATTTTCACTGAGAATGTCTTTTAATGTCTTAACAGTCAGCTCCAGTACCTCTTCAGCTGTTACATCAACGGTATGCTTTTCCTGTCTATTCCATGCTCTCTGTAATACGCAGCTTTAGCTTCATACATGTTCTTATCTGCAATCTTGGCAAGTTCATCAATTGAAATCTCAGGATAGTCAGCCTTTGAGGCCTTTCCATAGGCAATGGCCATTTTCTCTACGTTTTTGCCACGCCATTGCTTTACCAGTTCATTGAAGGCTTTTTCGGTTAAGGCATGTTCCTTTGCATCCATGAAGAAAATGCCGACAAATTCATCTCCTCCGGTTCGAAAGATTCTGGCTTTCTTCCCGTATAAAGAGTGTAATTCGTTGAGAACACTGGCAAAGCCACATATAAGCTCATCACCTGCAGCATGACCAAGATTGTCATTTACATATTTAAGCTGATTTATATCGAATACAACAAAAATCAGATTCTCAGGTATAGGCTGGCGACGGTAGAATTCAAGCTGCTCCTCATAGGCTCTGCGGTTTAGAAAACCAGTCATATCGTCGGTAACAGAACGTAAAAACAGCACCTGCTCCTGCTGTTTACGCTCATCTATAATCTGGGTGGTGAACAGAACCAGTGTCGGATAGCCTGATTCATCTGCTTCAACGGTTATAAAGTTTGCAATAAACCATCCTGTATATATTCCGACAAATTCCGATGAAAGAGTTTTCAGTCCCTTCATACGTTCTCGAAGTGTTGTGAGATTGGTAAATTCAAGTGCACTGTGCCGAAACTGAGGAACGATAACATTCTCCATTACTGTCCTCATTTTTTCTGAAGCAGGAAGATCCTGTTTTAAGAATGGTCTTAGGTCCTCACCCGAGGAATACTCGGTTATTGATCCTGTAACCAGGTTAATAAGATGCATAGAGTAATACATACCTGCAAGAGACTGCAGAATCCTCAGCTGCTCAGACTTTGCTTTGTTTGCTGCTTTAACTCTTTCCTCGGATTTTTTTCTGTCATCTATATCAACGAAAAATCCAACAATGGAAATTGGCGAACCGTCCTCTCTTCTGGCAATTCTTCCTGCGGCATGGAACCAGCGATAGCCTCTGTTTTTTGTCAGAAAACGATATTCGGTGTCATAAACTGTCCTGTTGGTAAAGTCCTTTACAGCATTCCAGTAGCCACTAACAACCTGTTCCTGATCCTCAGGATGAAGATGTTCTATAAACGCACTAATATCATTTGGAAAATCCTGCTCATCTCTGTATCCAATCATGCGTCTGAATACCGGACTCCAGAGTACAGAGGTAAGTTCAGCATTTCGGTCGAATGTCATATGCCAGGCTCCGGAACTTAGCGCTTCCTGTAAAAGTTCAACCTCATCAACCTGACCTATTTCATCGGAATCAACAACAGCCATAGATTCAACTACCTGAATTACAATGAGAAAAAAACATAATAAAGGTTTAGATTATTTTATCTCGTCGATAAACTCCTGATAACTCATGCGATTCTTTACTTTTATCAGTGTTCCCTTTGGCACAATAAACTCGCTTACTCCAACATGGTCTTTTGAATTGCTGTTCCAGTCATAGCAGTAGCCCAGCTGAGTGAAAGGATATGCTGGTGTGCCCTTGTAGGACTGATCTTTAAGGTTTTCAAACCATTCTATGTACTCTTTTTTGGTACCTGCTGGATACTCAAGAGGGCAGACGTCTGTGGTGGTTTGTGAATTCTTACATGGTCTGAAGATTTTTTCTGCATCGGCGTAAAACTCAATCATTACAGAATAATGTTCATCCTGAGGTATTCCTACCAGCTGCTGCATTCTAATCATGTCATGGGCATCGTTAAGCGGTACAAAATCCTGTTTAAAACGACTCCACTCCGAAGGTATGCTTACCCAGCAGTCGATCTTTAGTTCAAACGGCTCATCATTCATCCAGTATTTTAGGAACTCATCTTTGATAAGTGAGGTCACCAGTACCATTTTTCTTCCGTCAACAGTTACCCATTCCTGTCCTGTACTGTTTTCTGGACCTTTTATTTGCATTAGACCTGAATGAACTTTGTTTTTATCAGGAATAACCGCATCAATAACTGCATTCTGATAATCCCTGCTAAGAGCATCGTTATTGGAGAAATACTTGTCCTGAGGACTCTGTTTTAAAGGTGCGCAGGCAGTTAGAACACAAAAAGAAAGGTAAGTGAGCAGGGCAATGTTCTTCATAGAATTGGTCCTCTGTTAAGAGTGAATGGTTACTTTGCAGTTTTGTTTATGCTTGGGCGCTTGTCTAGAGAAATGCTTGTGATTTGTGAGAGATAGATGATTATTTACGAAAAAAGCCAAACCATTAGTAGTTCGGCTTAATTAAATCGCATTTCCTGAGTTATATTTTTTCGATATCTTCTTAATTGAATAAATCTGATAAATCTATCAGCTCAAGATTATCCTCAGGAGAAATTTCAAATCCAGATCTGGATATGAACACGTATTTGTAGGGATTTAACTCTGTAGCTTTTACCTGTTCAATTTCTTTATCGATTATTGCCTTAGAAATCCTGTTCTTCCTAAACTTAACCTCGTAAAAAACGTACCCTTTTTCATCAAGAGTTACAACATCAAATTCTCCATTCCTGTGATTGACAGGATCATCGTAATAATATTTGCCTATTTTCTCTATGACAGGAGATATCTGTCCAATCCGATTCTGTCTTATTAGGTATTGTCTGCAGATAGTTTCGAAACGGTGCGGAACGTAGTCTTCCTCGAAATTCTGGTCGATGTATTTGTCATAGAATACATCCTCATCCATTATTCTCTGCTGTGATGAGTATTTAAAAATATATCTGTAGTAAAAGAGAGAGAGATTATCGCAGATACTGTAACTTGTTTTCTTTCGGTTGTTTTCATCGTTAATAGGTGAACTTTTCTCAACAAGCTCCATTCTTATCAGTTTATTTAGGATATCCACCAGAGTAGGGCTACTTGTAACGTGTGATTGGGATAGAATATCACTGAATTTTGAATATCCTCTTGATAGGGCATCAATAACCTCATTTGCATTGTTTATCTTGGCTATTTCTGAGTTCAGATACATCGTAACTTCGTTCTCAAGGCGTGCGCCTGGTGCTGAAATTAGCTCAATAATATTCTCTCTGACTGTTTTTCTGTCATCTATCAGTCTGTTGTAATAGGGAATTCCACCAAAGACTGAATAGATTCTGATTTTGTCTTCGGCTGAATAATTTGGATAAAACAAAGCTGAGTCGTAGAAATCCATCTGCTGCAGATTTATAACAAGGTCTACTCGACCAAACAGTGGATTAGAGTGTTCAAGCAGGGATTTCATGATCTCAACATAAGAGCCGAGGATCACAATAGTGAGCTTGGAATTTTCTCTATACTGATCTATTTTTGCCTGCAGAATGCTATCCAGGCCTTTTATCCCTTCCCTAAGGTATGGGTATTCGTCCAGCACTAAAACCAGTTTTTCATCTTTCGCTGCTTTAAATAAATAGTCTAAAACCTCTTCAATGGAGTCTAAACCCAGCTTTGGAAGATTAAACTGTTCTGATAGTAAATCGCATATGGCATCAACATTACTTTTCTCTGATACCTGTTTGCATTCATAGTATAAGGATTTCTTTTGACTGTCTTTTAACGCCTGTTTTATCAGCTCGCTTTTTCCGATGCGTCTTCGACCATAGATGAGAGCAAAGCTCATTCTGTCCGTATCGATTTCCCTTTCAAGCTGTTTTAACTGTCTTGTTCTGCCGATAAATTTCATTTTTTACTCGATCTCTTCCGACTCGGTTTAAACCGACTAAACTAATTATAGTATTTTATTTGTGATTTTCAAATTTTACTCGGTCGTTACCGAGTCGGTCTAGACCGAGTAAAAAAGGAACAGAGATTAAAGACTATTAATCTGGAATCTGAATACGATTGGTAGCAAACAAAAAAGGCGGCATGTGCCACCTTTCAAAATATTAAGTATAAAACAGATAGTTATTTGTTATCTTTTCTACTGCGATAGTCAGCTTCCATCTCATCTAAAAGCTGATCCTTCTTCTCCCAGAGCTCACGCAGGTACATGGTGAAATCGTGCTTGAAGGTTTTATCCTCAAGATAATTTCCACGCAGACGGTCGTCCTTTTCAAGGATCTCTACATTTACATAGACATCCTTAATCTTTCCGAACATCATATCCATGAAAGCTCCTTTTGAGTTTTCAGGATAGTAGAAGGTGTTGTTGAAGATGTATTCAACCTCGTCATAGATTTCTGAGAGTGCAACACCTAAAGATGCAGCCTTTGGAGGCATCAGGTGTTTATAGGTTGATTTTGCTTTCTTAGCCTTTTCAGGAGTAAAACGGGTGCCTTCACAGAAGTTGATAAGTGATGAAGGATATTTAATCAGATCCTTGCAGACTTTCTTGGTAGTCTCCACATCCTTGGTTCTGAGGGCAGGATTCTTCAGCAGCTTCTCTTTAGGATATCTGCGTAAAAAAGGCATGCCTAAGGTATAGCAGGCCAGACCTACAAAAGGAATATAGATAAGGTTCTGCTTCATGAAGAACTTGGTGATTGGAATTTTTCCGCCATATACGGAACCGATAAACAGAATATCAAGCCAGCTGATGTGATTTGACATCACGATGCAGGATTTACGGGTAGATGGGATCTCATCTCCTGTTATATGCCATTTGATATTGTTGGTTAATGCCATAAGCATTCTGTTGTCCACAACCCAGATCTTATACAGGTAATAGTTGCAGTTGTCTACAAAACGCAGAATGAAACCAATAGGAAGAATCAGCTTAATGATACCCATTAACAGAATAGGGGTGGCAATCAGGATTACATTCACTGCAATCAGCAGGCTGTTGATAATAAACAGCAGCGGGCCAGGTAAAAAAGAAAGCATATATATAGATAACCTTAACGTTGGATAATTGAGTTCACATTCTACCACTTTTTGAGCATAATTCTATTTTTGCAAAAAAAGGAACATAATATTAACTATGTTTCATTTTTTGAGATATAATCGAATTAGACTTCAAATTTCAAAAATTGCTTCAGACCATGATTTATTTGGCAATTTTGGTTTGAACAAAATGATAGACTTTTCAGAACTTACGTTCGATTGAAATAACAAAAGGGGATTTAAAATGGACTCAGATGCAACTAAGTTTATATGGTTCAACGGAAAGATGGTTCCATGGGCAGATGCCAAGGTTCACGTAACCGCTCATGCTCTGCACTATGGTTCAGCTGTGTTTGAGGGTATTCGTGCCTACAAGACTGCAAAGGGACCTCAGATTTTCCGTCTAAAGGAGCATATCGACAGATTATTCAACTCTGCAAAGATCTACAGATTCCCTGTTGCTCAGACCAAAGAAGAGATTATGGATGCCTGTAAGAAGGTTATCACCGAGAACGGTCTTGAGTTTGGCTATATCCGTCCTCTGATCTTCATGGGTGAAGTTGGTCTGGGTGTTAAGTTCAAGAAAGGTGTTAACGCCGATGCTATGGTCTGTGCTCTTCCATGGGGAGCTTACTTAGGTGAGGAAGGTCTGAAGAAAGGTATTAAGGCCTGTGTTTCTTCATGGCGTCGTCTTGCTCCAGATACCATTCCTACAGAGGCTAAGGCTGCAGGTAACTACCTGTCATCAATTCTGATTGCAAATGAGTGCACCAACAACGGTTACACCGAGGCAATCGCTTTAGATTCAAATGGTTACGTTTCAGAAGGTTCAGGCGAGAACGTATTCTTTGTTAAGGATAACGTAATCTATACCGCTCCAACCACAGCAGGTCTGCTTCCTGGTATTACCCGTGATGCAGTTATCAAGGTTGCTCAGGATTTAGGCTATGAGGTTCGTACTCAGCCTCTGCCTCGTGAGTTTGTATACCTTGCTGACGAAATGTTCTTCACTGGTACTGCAGCTGAGATTACTCCAATTGCTTCAGTTGACGGTATTGATGTTGGTCAGGGCTACAGAGGTCCAGTTACCGAGAAGCTTCAGAATGCATTCTTCGCAATCGTAAGAGGCGAGACTGAGGACAAGTATGGCTGGTTAACCCCTTGCAAAGCCTAATCTAAACATTGTGACTGCTCCTTAACTGGAGCAGTTCTGTTTTTAAATACTAATAACACATGCATCAGTAGAATTGCGCAGATAAAAAAGGAAACCGCATATGTCAAACAACTATCGTTCTAAGGTAACCTATGAAGGCAAAATCATGGCCGGTGCCCGTGCTTTATGGAAGGCAACCGGTGTAAAGGATAGTGATTTTGGAAAGCCAATTATTGCGGTTGCAAACTCATTTACCCAGTTTGTACCAGGACATGTTCATCTTCACGAAATCGGTCAGCTTGTTGTTGAGGAAATTCAGAAGGCTGGCGGTATTGCCAAGGAATTCAATACCATTGCTGTAGATGACGGTATTGCCATGGGCCACACCGGTATGCTTTATTCTCTGCCAAGCCGTGATATTATCGCTGACTCAGTTGAATACATGGTAAATGCTCATAAGGCTGATGCTCTGGTATGTATTTCAAACTGCGACAAGGTAACCCCTGGTATGCTGATGGCTTCAATGCGTCTGAACATTCCTGTAATCTTCGTTTCAGGCGGTCCAATGGAAGCCGGTCGTATGGACGGCTGTGATCACAAGGTTGATCTGATCGATGCCATGGTGGTATCCGCAGAACCAAATGTTACCGATGAAGAGGTTCGTGCTGTTGAATCTGCAGCATGTCCAACCTGCGGTTCATGTTCAGGCATGTTCACCGCAAACTCAATGAATTCACTGACCGAGGCCTTAGGTTTATCTCTGCCTGGCAACGGTTCACTTGTTGCAACCCACGAGTACAGAAAGCAGCTGTTTGTTAAGGCTGCTCAGCGAATTGTGGAAATGGCCAAGGCTCATTACGAGCATGGAGACAATTCCGTACTGCCTCGTTCAATTGCAACCAAGAATACTTTTGAAAATGCCATGAGCCTGGATATTGCAATGGGCGGCTCAACCAATACCGTGCTGCATCTTCTGGCTGTAGCTCAGGAGGCCGGTGTTGATTTCACTATGGCTGATATCGACAGATTATCAAGAAAGGTTCCTCACATCTGCAAGATGTCTCCATCAACCCCTCTGTGGCATATGGAAGACCTGCACAATGCCGGCGGTATCATGAATATCATGGCTCAGCTCAAAAAGAAAGGTCTGCTGCATGAGGATTCAAAGACCGTTCTGGGCATGACCATCGGTGAGCAGATTGACAGATACGATCTTGAGAAATCACCTTCTGAGGAAATAAAACAGTTCTACAAGGCCTGTGCCGGTGGCAAGTACAATATCAAGGCTTTCTCTCAGAACAACACCACAGACAAGCTGGATACCGACCGTGTAAACGGCTGTATTCACGATATTGATCATGCCTACTCTCAGGATGGCGGTCTGGCTGTACTGTACGGTAATCTGGCAGAAAACGGCTGTATCGTTAAGACTGCAGGTGTTGATGCTTCTATTCTTAAATTTGTCGGTCCTGCAAGAATCTTTGAGAGTCAGGAAGAGGGCGTAGAAGGTATTCTAGGCGGAAAGGTCAAGGAAGGCGATGTTGTAATCATCCGTTATGAAGGTCCTCGCGGCGGTCCTGGCATGCAGGAAATGCTGTACCCAACTTCATACATCAAGTCAGTAGGTCTGGGCAAGAAATGCGCTCTGGTTACCGACGGCAGATTCTCTGGCGGTTCCTCTGGTCTTTCAATCGGTCACGTTTCTCCAGAAGCTGCAAACGGTGGTAACATCGGTCTTTTAGAGGAAAACGATCTGATTGAGATTGATATTCCAAACAGAACCATTCGCATGGCTGTTTCTGATGAGGAACTTGCTGCAAGACGCAGCAGAATGGAAGAGAAAGGTAAGAACGCCTGGCAGCCTGTAAACCGTGACAGAGAGATTTCCTTTGCACTTAAGGCTTACGGCAAGTTAGCTTCATCTGCTGACAAGGGCGGTGTGCGTGATCGCAGTAAATTAGAAGGTTTATAATAATATGGCAGAAAAACAGTTAGATGCACAGGGCTATCTTAAGAAGACTCTATTAGCCCGTATTTATGATTTAGTGAAGGTAACTCCTCTGCAGAGCCTTGATTCACTTTCCTCAAGACTGGGGGTCAACGTTCTGCTTAAAAGAGAGGATTACCAGAAGATTCATTCTTTCAAGCTTCGCGGTGCCTACCATAAGATCAAGAATCTGGATGAGGCTGCCCTGAAGTCAGGTATTATTACCGCATCAGCAGGCAACCATGCCCAGGGCGTGGCCTTATCTGCAAAGAAGCTTGGCATCAAGGCTGTGATTGTAATGCCTACAACCACTCCTGATCTGAAGATTGATGCTGTAAGAAACTATGGGGCTGAGGTTGTCCTATACGGTGACAGCTTCAATGAGTCCTATGATTATGCTCAGCAGCTTTCTAAAAAGAAGAATCTGACCATGATCCCTCCATATGATGATCCTGAGGTGATTGCAGGTCAGGGCACAATCGCTCACGAAATCATCGGTCAGTGTGACAGCATCGATACCATTTATGTTCAGATCGGCGGTGGCGGACTTGCCGCCGGTATCGCCTCGTACATCAAGGCAATCCTGCCTCATATCAAGGTTATCGGTGTTGAGGCTGAAGGTTCTGCCTGTATGAAGGCTGCCCTTAAGGCAGGTGCTCCTGTGGATATCGGTTATGTTTCCCACTTTGCCGACGGTGTTGCTGTTAGCAAGGCCGGAACCGAAACCTTCAGAGTATTAAGCAAGTATCTTGATGACATCATTACCTGTTCAAATGATGAAATCTGTGCCGCCATGAAGGATATCTTTGATGATACCCGTGCTATTGCTGAGCCTAGCGGTGCCTTATCACTTGCAGGTCTTAAGAAATATGTCCGCGAGAACAACATCAAGACCGGCAATCACATCGCAATCCTTTCCGGTGCCAATGTGAAGTTCCACTCTCTGCGTATGGTTGCAGAGCGCTGTGACGTCGGTGAGATGTCAGAGGGTATCCTGTCTGTTGAAATTCCTGAGAAGATCGGAGCTTTCCTTGATCTGGTCAAGTCCCTGGGCGATCGCGTGGTAACTGAATTCAGTTACAGATATAATAAAGATGACAGAGCACGTGTGTTTGCATCAGTTGAACTGACTGAGGGCAAGAAGGAGCTAAACGATATCTGCAAGTCTTTAAAGAAGAACGGATATCTGGTTACCGACCTTACTGATGACAGTCTGGCAAAAGATCATCTGCGCTATATGGTTGGCGGTCATCCTTCATCCAAGCTCAATGAGAGACTGTTCCTCTTTGAGTTCCCTGCAACCTCAAATGCACTGCTAAGATTCCTTGAAACTCTGGGTAATTCCTACAACATTACTCTGTTCCACTTCCGTATTACCGGTCTTGAGTTCTGCTCAGTATTGTGCGGACTTGATGTAACCGACAAGGAAGAAGGGGTTAACGAGTTTATCAAGGCTATTAACTATCCTGTTGAGGAGGTAACCTCCAATACAGCTTATCAGCAGCTTGTAAGGTAAATTTGTTTATGAAGAAGCTTTTTTCTCTGTTTCTGATCTTCCTTTCTCTGAGCACCTATGCTGCAGTTGATGATTTTGAAGAAGTTATAGTAGGGAATAAGGCTTCTTACTATGATGAGCAGGGAGGCAAGAATGCTTCTCTGCAGATTCTGGAGCCTATCGTTAATCTCTCAACAACCAAACAGTATGCTCAGTATATGATGGACTCCTATCAGGGCTGGGATCTCAAGGCTGTTGTGGATTTGAGAGGTTTTGCCTTCAAGTATGTGGATAATGCTCCATGTTCAGGTCTTCTGACTTACTTTGACGGAAGGTCATATCTTTTCTTTCAGGCCTGTGGAAACTTCGAGCAAGATGAGCTTACCGCTCTTTATAAAAAGGCCAATCAGGCTCTGAAAGTAAGCGAGATTCTGAAGCTTCAGGCCCGTCCAAACCTTTACTGATCTGTGATGTCAGGCACTACAAGATCTTAACCTCATAAATTTCAAATAAAAATCTGCCTTATATCTAATTTTTCATCTCTTTTCTGAAAAAGAGATGAATATGTTCACATTCCTGATATTTATCTGATAAATCAATGGTCCGTCAGCAAATTGTTTTCGTATAATAGAATGACCAATTTTGGGTATTTTATGAAGGACTATATTATGAAACTAAACGTATTGGCTGTTGCTGTTATTACAGCATTTGCGGTTGGTTCAGCAAATGCTGCTGTTCCTGAGACTTGGACCGTTGGTGCTGCCGCTGGCTGGTCCCATGCTTTTGATCATTCCTTCCCAGGTTCTGCATTAGGAATAGATCTAGATGGTCAGACCTATATAGAAAGCTATGATTATGATAAAAACGGCTATGGAATAAAGCTATATGGTGAATATAACTTTACAGACTGGTTTGGTTTAGGTCTGGGATACAACTATATCGGTGGTCAGAGTGCATCCGTAACATATACTCCTCCTGTTTTTTGGTCTCCTTTTATTAAAACAAAGGGCTCTATACATGCAAATATTGCTGAAGTATACGGTAAATTTGCATATTCATTTGATAACACTGGTTCTGATGTATTCTTCAAGGTTGGTCCAACAGGTAACTGGGCAAGCGCGGGTGAGGGCTCTGATTTCAAATTAGGCGCTGTTGCAGGTATTGGTGCTCAGTGGGCAATTACTCCTAATTTTGCTCTTCGTGGTGGATATGATTACTTCTACAACGTTGCTAGGGATGATGGCGTTCGTCTGGATGAAGGCTTGCTATATGTTGGCTTCCAGTACACCTTCGGTGGCCCAAGCAAGCCAGCTCCTGCTAAGAAAGTTAGAACAAGTCAGACTCACACCTTGGATGCCGGTGTTCTATTCCCATTCGACAGCGCAAAGCTATCAGCTGAAGGCCAGAACGCAGTTGCAACTGTTGTTCAGTCAGCTAACGGCTATGAGAATGCAGAGTTTGAAGTTTATGGACACACTGACCGTATCGGTTCAGATGCTTACAACAACACCCTGTCTCAGAAGCGTGCTGACGCTGTTAGCGCAGAGCTTCAGAACAATGGTGTAACTCCAAAGGTATCTGAGGGTAAGGGTAAAGCAAATCCTGTAACTGGCGACAAGTGTAACGGCGTAAAGGGACGTAAGGCAGTAATTGACTGCTTAGCTCCAGATCGTCGTGTAGAAATTGTTGTTACCGGTGAAACCACCCAGAATAACTAATCTTAAATTAGATTAAATACTGAAAAGCTCTGAGTAAAATCAGAGCTTTTTTCTTGCTTAACATCCTGTAGTTTGCTTTTAATTCTTAGATAAAACAAAGTAGGAAGCTTACTTAATGCCGGCAGGCAGTGTTGAAACAGGAAGTTCCACCTTGTTATAGATTCCTTCAAGCATAAGTTTTATGGCATCAGTGTGCTGCAGCATAATCTGTTTGATACGGTTTCTGCCTTACCTTCATTACCGTCATACAGGGAGGTATCAGAAGGCATAAACAGATCTGCTATAAAATTGTGAATAAGCTTCTGATTATCTGTCATTCCCTGCTGAGGATCGGTTCTTACCTGACCGATGTTTGTAATATCAACCTTAGAACGAACAGTTTCAGGATTTTTTGTCAGTAGATCTTCGATCATTGCAAGGTCGACCGCTGCCTCAAGAGAGTTTACATTCTCAAGAATGCGTGTTGCTTTATTAAGATTGTTTATTTCGGTTCGTATACTCTTGTTGGTCATCTTAGGATCAAGCACAATCTGTGCGGCCCAGTGACCTAGAGTCTTAATACCGATGTTGTTAAACTCATTTGGCTCAAAATTACGCTTTAACTTCATTGCATCAATCAGAAGACCTCTGTTTAAAGAGGCCTTTGGACTCTGTTCGCTTGCAACTAAATGCTGATCCAAGGCGTCAAAGGTTGTTGCAGCCTTTGGGTTTTCAGGATCGTATACCTTCACCTCATAAAGTTCAGCGTGTTTTATGACATCCTCTGCGATAAGTAAAGAGAATCTGCTGGTGGTATCGTTGATTTCCACCTGTCTGTTGAAAACAACATTTCTTTGCTTATTGTTGATATTATTGTTCAGCTGAATCTCTTCATCATCAAGATCCTTTTCTCCCATTCCCCCTTCAAGATCGAGGTTTTATTCAATGATATGATATTTCCTCATTCAATATCAAATAGATAATAATTTGTATTAACCTTTCTAATCATCGTAATCTGCTTCAGACTATGATTAATTGCATCTTTTTTAAGCAAAATGAACAAAAATGAACAAAATTAATTTAACACGGCATTAATTATGTGATTTTTGCACGTATTACTTCACATTTTGGGAAATTCAGCTGTCTTATCTACTCTTTGATTTATTTGGCAAATGTATAATAGGTTTGACTAATTTATTTAGTTTACAAAACAAAAGGAAATATATTATGAAATTTAATCTATTGGCAGCTGCAGTGATTACTGCTTTCGCTGTAGGTTCGGCTAATGCAGCTCTACCTGATTCTTGGACCGTTGGTGGCGCTGTCGGCTGGTCTCACGGTTTTGACCATAAACTAAATGGCTCATTCTACGATGTAAATGGTGTTTATAGCGATTCACATTTTGATGATGATGGCTATGGTACCAAGATTTACGGTGAATATAACTTTAATAACTGGTTCAGCTTAGGTTTAGCTTGGGATTATATCGGTGATCAGAATTTCACCAGCTATTATGGAATCACCAGAGAGGCTTTCCATCTGAATATTGCTGAGTTATACGGCAAATTTGCTTATACCTTTGATACTAAGGGCTCAGATGTATTCTTCAAGGTTGGTCCTACCTATAACAGATTATCAGCTCTTGGTGAGAGTGAGAACAAGTTAGGCGCAGTTGCTGGCGTTGGTGTTCAGTATGCATTTACCAACAGCTTCGCAGTTCGTGCTGGTTATGACTATTTCTATCATACTGCAAAGATTGGTGTTGAGCCATTCGATGATGACGCCCGTCTTGATGAAGGTTTATTATACCTAGGCTTCCAGTACACCTTCGGTGGTGCACAGCCTGCAGCTCCTGTAGCTAAGAAGAAGGTTAAGACCACCCAGACCCACACCTTAGATGCAGGTGTTCTATTCCCATTCGACAGCTCAAAGCTATCAGCTGAAGGTCAGAGCGCGGTTTCAACTGTTGTTCAGTCTGCTAACCAGCTTGAAGAGGCTGAGTTTGAAGTATACGGCTACACCGACCGCATCGGTTCAGACGCATACAACAACAAGCTGTCTCAGAAGCGTGCTGATGCAGTTAGCTCAGAACTTCAGAACAACGGCGTAGCTGCTAAGGTATCTGAGGGTAAGGGCAAGGCAAATCCTGTAACCGGCAACAAGTGCGACGGCGTAAAGGGCCGCAAGGCTTTAATCGACTGCCTAGCACCAGATCGTCGTGTTGAGGTTGTTGTAACTGGCTTAACTTCAGAAGTTAAGTAATTAACGTTTTCTCTGAAAAATACAAGCAAAATCCAGTGTCTAAGCGATGCTGGATTTTTTTTAACAGTCTTTTCTAGATAAAAATGGTCTTTTAAGGGGACTATTTCTCAAAAAATTTACTCTAATTAACACTTTTCCTTCTTTTGTTTTTTTACTTAATTATCTCTTTACCTCGTCGATAAAAAAGAAATAAAGGAATTTCTTTAAATAAGTTTCAATAGACAGCTTGTGTCAAATACCCTCGGATAAATCCGAGGGCTTGCTAGTCAGCATAATATAGGTACAAGCGATACCAATTGGTAATCTCCCTACACTGCCAGCATCATCGGACAATTGACAATGCCCGCTTTGAAAAAGAGTTTACTCTTAATCAGTTATTTTCCTTTTTGTATCTAGGATTCTTTTCTCCTGACAGCCATCTCTTTCCAAGATTCTGAATATTCATGGCTCCAACTCTGTCATCATTGGATTTATAGCCGCATGGGCAGCTATACAGATGTCTGTTATGGTCTCTGCTCTGTTTGTGGATTCTTCCACATACGGGACATCTCTGAGATGTGT
>NZ_FPAH01000094.1 GCF_900116345.1 Succinivibrio dextrinosolvens
AGCTCTGCTGATAACGGGACCTGCTTACTGATTACTTTGCTTAATACAGCTTTGATATTTAATGAATTCATCATTTGATTTTTTCTCCTGACAGTAACTGTTGCCTATTAAGTACCTATATTATTTGCGTATAAAAATCTACACTTCTTGCAAAGAAAAATTTGCTAAGGAGTAGCCTTATGGCAACGATTAAAACAGATCCGCAGACGACCAAAAACATCATTAAAGATATTACCACTACACAGCTGTGCTCATATCAGCTTGGTCACAAATACAAGCTAAGCAAGATCACTATAGACCGTATCGGAAGAGAGCATCTTGGAACTGACATTTATTCTAGAAGAGAAAAACTGGCTTTTGCAAGTCTGAGCAAACAGATTACAGAGCTTCGTTCTAAGAATTACACCATGTCAGCAATTGCAGAATATCTTGGTATCTCAAAATCGAGCATTTTTGCTATCTGTCAGAAGATTGACCGTGAAGCTGGGTTAAGCTCAGTTGTCAGTGAAAATGAGGTTCAGTTTATTTCTCTTGAATCTAATGCTGTTGAATCAGCAGGAACTCCAGCAAAAATCACATCAGCACCTGTTAAACGAGAAGAAGCACCAATAACATCAGATGATTTCAGTAATGAGCCTTATCATCGCTGGTATCCACAGAGGAAAAGCAGATATTCAAACAGACCCAGAGACAACCACAGAAGCCAGCCTGGATATATAAAGATTCAGTTTAAAGACATTCAGATTACATTTAATCCTTCACAGCCTGAGGCTGAGGATGTTGTCACCAGAATCTTATGCGGTATCAATTCGTAAGGAGTTTTGAATGTCAATTTTATCAGGAACCGGAAAAATTTATATGGTTCGTGAACCTGTATGCGGACGTTTCGGAATTCATAGGCTTCTGGCAATGCTGTCATCCAACAGCTTAAATGTGCATTGGAATGGGATAGACATCTTATGTTAAAAGTAACATAATTCGTCTTATGTTTAGAAATTGTTATTGTTGAGTGACTTTGATATCTTATTTATTTTTTTAGTTTTATTCAAAATTACTCAACATAACAGTTTAA
>NZ_FPAH01000007.1 GCF_900116345.1 Succinivibrio dextrinosolvens
CAGTCAGATCATTGAGCAGATTCTGCAGAGTCTTAATGGTAATTTCCCTGCCCACGTATGGTTTTAACACCGACTGAAGTTCACTTCTGCTGAGCCTGACCTGAGATTTGACTTCAACATTGTTTAAAGTCTGAGCACATACAGAGCCGGTAAATACCACCAGCACAGCAAAGGCAAGATTTAAAAGAATTTTTCTGATTCCTGTCATAAACATACCTGCTTAATTCACATAAAGGTAAAAAAACGGGGGCGGCAAACATCCGAGGACTCATTGCCACGAGTCAGAATTTTTTGATTTAGGAATTCCGCACCCGGATAAAAAAAATGAATGTGGAAATTATGCGGTGGGAAATTTTGGACTTCCGCGTAAGGGGGTCATTTTTTTCCAGAATTAAGGGGATATAACAGATATTACTTTGATTTATAAGGGATAAAAAAACAGAAAAGCACATATTCAAAAGGCTTGACATGTACTTAATTTGGATATTTGAAGGAAAATTTAATAGGATGAGAGCTGCATGGTCTCTTTTTCAAAATGACAGTAATCCTTTAGAGTTCTCCACTCTCCTCCCCAGGTAAAGCCATGAGAGATAAAGAGCTTATAGGCAAGATCCTGCTTATCAATCTTGTACACGAAGTTATCATCGCGTTCGCAGAATACTCCGGAGTTCATGGGCTGTACAAATAAGGTACCATCCTTTTGAAGCTTGCAGTAAGGATTAGTACGTGGATTTAAATCGACTGCAAGCCCTCTGGCGTGATAGGACAGATAGTCAGATCCGGTAATGAAACGGAATACAAAGCAGGAGGTGTTGTTTTCCCTCATCTGGATCTCATCATCCGCATTGTATTCATCTGCAAGACGAATATGGGCAATAGGGTATTTGTTCTTGTAAAGAATAAAGAAGATTTCACGGAGATCTTCGGCAATGGCTCGATTGCAGACCATCTCTCCCAGTCTTACCTTCCTGTCATAATCCACGTGCAGAAGACGGAGATAGCGCAGATCCTCCCTTTTTATAAAAGGGTTTTCCTGATAGGTCTTGCCCTGCATTTTCTCCCAAACAGCATCCGGGATTTCACTTAGAGTAAAAAAGCTGTTCTCCCCATAGGAATTTAGAAGTTCTGTCTCAATCACATCACCACCATTAATACTGTTGATGTCGACTACCTTAGGCTCCTCAGCAAAAACCATGGAGCTTAATGCACATGACAGCAGTAAGCAGCAGCAATTTTTTTTCAGGGAAAAACAAGACATAAACACTCCTCCACTATACATAGAGTATACATGCAAATTAATGCACTATACTTTCTTAATGCAAAATGCTCACTGTCCGTGCAGACAGATTTAATCCTGTCTGCAGGGGAATTTGAGGAGGTTGTTTGTATAATACATTTTTCAGCCCAACAAAATGCGCTTAATAACTCATTGAATACGATATAAATGCCATTCTACTGATAATTTTTTTTAATCTTTTTTTTAAGAAAATGTTACATAGGTCAAAAATGGTATACAATAGCGCATATTTTTTTTCTTAAGACTCAAAGTCAGAGTTATTTATCTTGGGGTTTACCACATGGATGTTCAGAAGATCCGTAACATTGCTATTATTGCTCATGTTGATCACGGAAAAACAACACTAGTTGATAAATTACTGCGCCAGTCAGGAACTCTTGACCGTAACGAAATCGGTCAGGAACGTATCATGGACTCAAATGATATCGAAAAAGAGCGTGGTATTACTATCCTTTCAAAAAATACTGCTATCAACTGGAAAGATTACCGCATTAATATCGTTGATACCCCAGGCCACGCTGATTTCGGTGGTGAAGTAGAACGTGTTATGTCCATGGTGGACTCAGTACTGCTGCTTGTAGATGCTGTAGACGGCCCAATGCCTCAGACACGTTTCGTAACTCAGAAAGCTTTCGCTGCAGGTTTAAAGCCAATTGTTGTTATCAACAAGTGTGACCGTGAAGGCGCAAGACCAGACTGGGTTATTGATCAGATTTTCGATCTGTTCGACAATCTTGGCGCAACAGATGAGCAGCTGGATTTCCCAGTAGTTTATGCTTCAGCATTCCAGGGCTGGGCATCTTTAGAGCTTGATAATCACGGCGACAACATGGAGCCATTGTTCCAGGCTATCGTTGACAAGGTAAGCCCTCCAGATGCTGATCTTGAAGGCCCATTCCAGATGCAGATTTCATCACTTGATTTCACCTCATATGTTGGTGTTATCGGTGTTGGCCGTGTAAAGCGCGGTGTTGCCAAGGCAAATCAGCCTGTAACCATCATTGACCGTGACGGCAATACCCGTACCGGTAAGATTGGTCAGGTTCTAGGTTATTTAGGACTTCACAGAACTCAGGTTGAGAGCGCAGAGGCTGGTGACATTATTGCAGTTACCGGTTTAGGTGAGCTGAAGATTTCTGATACCATCTGTGACAACTCAGCTGTTGAGGCACTTCCTGCCCTTTCAGTTGATGAGCCTACAGTTTCCATGAACTTCTGTGTGAACACCTCTCCATTCGCAGGTCGTGAAGGCAAGTTCATCACCTCAAGAAACATTGAGGAAAGATTACGTGAAGAGCTGGTTCACAACGTTGCTCTGCGTGTAGAAGCCACTGAAGATACCGACAGATTCAAGGTATCAGGCCGTGGTGAGCTGCACCTGTCAGTTCTGATTGAAGAGATGCGTCGTGAAGGCTATGAGCTGGCTGTATCACGTCCAGAGGTTATTCTTCACAAGGAAGGCGGCAGAACTCTTGAGCCATACGAGATCCTGACACTGGATCTTCAGGAAGAGCATCAGGGTCCTGTTATGGAAGAGCTTGGTCTGCGTAAGGGCGAGCTGAAGAACATGGTTCCAGATGGAAAGGGTCGTGTTCGTCTTGACTACCGTATTCCTGCCCGTGGACTTATCGGTTACCAGTCTCTATATATGACCTTAACCTCAGGTACCGGCTTAATGTTCCACACCTTCGACAGCTACGATGAGTATGCAGGTGGCAGCATCGGTGAGAGACAGAACGGTGTTCTGATTTCAAATGACACCGGTAAGGCTGTTCCATATGCTCTATGGTTCCTGCAGGAACGTGGCAGACTGTTCGTATCTCCAGGTGAAGAGATCTATGAGGGTGAGGTTATCGGACTACACGTTCGTTCAAACGATCTGACTGTAAACCCATTAAAGACCAAGAAGCTGACTAACGTTCGTGCAGCAGGTTCAGACGATAACATTATCCTGACCCCAGCTGTTAAGATGACCTTAGAGCAGGCTCTTGAGTTCATCAACGAGGACGAGCTGGTTGAGGTCACCCCTCAGAGCATCAGAATCCGTAAGAAGAATCTGTCCGAACTTGATCGTGTTCGTGCCTTCAGAGCCGCTGGCGGAAAGAAAGCTGACGAATAAGTCTAAAGTTTAGACCTATAAAGCCTGTCCCATTTTGGTGCAGGCTTTTTTATTCCCAAAAATTCTATATAGATCAAGTTAATATCAAGTTTAGAAGTCGTATAACGTAAAATTGTGCACTATTTTTGTGCCTTTTTCAAATTTTGTGATAAAGTGTAAGAAAATATCACGTGCACTATTATAGAACGTTATAGGCAATCTGATGTCCGAAATTGATAAGGCAAATGTATTAGAAAACCTGACAACGGCGGTAATGATCACCAATAAGGATATGAATATCCTTTACGCGAATACCGCTGCTGAACAGCTGTGTGGAATATCGAGAAATCGTCTGCAGACACAGAAGCTGTCCGATCTGGTGGATAGAGAAGAAATCACGCTGATTGATACGTTGAATAATCCTGATTTCAATATCAATTTCCAAGGTTTCTCTGCCGCTGACGTGCGTTTTTCTCCTTTCCCAGGCAAATCTTCTAAAGCCGACCTTACCATCTTCCAGTACACAGACAATAATTTTGACGGATTCCTAGTTGAGATTCATCCTATCGCTCATCAGGAAAAACTTATCAATCAGGCACAGCAGAACTTCCAGTACAATGCTGCCCGTGACCTTATCAGAAACCTAGCCCACGAGATCAAGAATCCTCTAGGAGGCATCCGCGGTGCAGCTCAGCTTATCGAAATGACCTACGCGAACAAGGTTGAAAATCTTAAGGAATACACCAAGGTCATTATTGAGCAGACTGACCGTCTAAAGGTTCTGGTTAACAACCTTTTAGGACCTCAGCGACCAAATCCTCTAACCGAGGTCAATATTCATTATTTAATTGAGAAGGTTTTAAAGCTGGTACAGATGCAGGATAACTGCAAACGTATCAGAATAGAGAGAGACTACGATCCTTCTCTGCCAGAGCTGGCCTTAGACTCTGATTCAATTGAGCAGGTGATCCTGAACATTGTCAACAATGCTATTGATGCTCTGGATAACGAGGCCTTTACCGATCCTTTCATAAGAATCAGAACCCGCGCCAGCTTCAGAACCATAATCAGAGAAACAAAATATCCGCTGTGTATGGTTATTTCTATCATCAACAACGGACCACAGATTTCAGAACAATTAAAAAAGACCCTGTTCTATCCAATGGTTACCACCAAGCCTAACGGAAACGGCCTGGGCTTATCCTTGGCTCTTAACATAATCGAACGTCATAATGGAACCATTGAGTGTCTGTCAGATGCTCACGAAACCGCTTTTAGAATAATTTTACCAGTCAAAACAGAAAATCACGGAGAATACCGATAATGAATCCAATGATTTGGGTAATAGACGATGATGCAAGCATTCGTTTTGTTTTCGATAAAGCATTAGATGTTAACAGCATTAATCACCGTTTATTTGAGAATGCAGAAGCTGCTCTTGAAGCAATTAAAAAAGAAACCCCTGATGTAATCGTATCAGACATCAAAATGCCTGGCATCGACGGCCTTGAGCTTATCAAAGCAGTTCACGAGGTTGATGAGAACATTCCATTCATTATCATGACTGCTCATTCAGATCTCTCAGCTGCAATTGATGCCTTCAATGAAGGTTCCTTTGAGTACCTGCCTAAACCATTCGATATCGATCAGGCAGTTGCAGTTATCAGAAGAGCAGCTGTTCACAGAGTAAACATGCTGCAGCTTGTAAGCCAGAGAAACCGTAATACCCTGATGAATGCTCCTGTGGAGCAGAAAGAGGAAACCGAGATTATCGGCAAATCCCCAGCAATGCAGGAAGTCTTCAAGTTTATCGGACGTGTTTCCAAGACCGACCTTCCAGTTCTAATCCACGGTGAAATCGGTACCGGCCGTGGACAGGTTGCGAAGGCACTCCACAATCATGGTGAGAGAACCGGCAAGAGCTTCGTATCTATCAACATTTCCTCTATTCCACAGGAAATGGTTAAGTATGAACTATTTGGAGATGTCACCAAAGATCCTTCAAACTGCGCAATCGCCAAGGCTGAAGGCGGCACACTGTTCATCAGTGAAATCAATGATCTGCCAATGGACTGCCAGTCAAGACTGTTAAAGCTGCTGCAGACCGGCGAATACACTAATATCGACAGCACTACAGCAATCAAGACAAACATAAGAGTTATAGCATCAACCTCTCAGGATTTAGAGGCTAAGATTGCCAAGGGCACTTTCAACTCAGATCTGTTCTACAGACTGAACATCATCAATATCAATATTCCTCCTCTAAGAGACAGAAATAATGATATTCCGCTTTTAACCAAGCACTTCCTGGCTCAGGCAGCAACCGAAGGACACACCGAGCCTAAGAAGCTGACCTCGGAGGTTCTGGTATTCCTGTGCCGTCTTCCATGGCCAGGCAATGTCCGTCAGCTTAAGAACCTGTGTAAGTATCTGACCATCATGGTTACCGGCCGTGATATTCAGCTTGTTGATCTGCCATCAGAGTTCCTGCATGCCAACAACAATCAGACCAAGAATACCTCAAACAGTACTGTTGCCAAGGAAAACCAGTCCTGGCAGGATATGCTCAGAAGCTGGGTGGATGCAAAGCTCAAGGCTGGTGAACGTGATATCCTTAATGAGGCTGTTCCAGAGTTTGAAAAGGTTATGCTGGAGGCTACTCTGACCTTTACCGGCAACCACAAGCAGGAATCTGCAAAGCTTTTAGGCTGGGGTAGAAATACTCTGACCAGAAAGATTAAGGAACTGAACCTTAAATAAGCTTTTGTAAGTTTCATAGTAATGCAATTTTTAAGTGCAGGCCGGTTTCTTCGGACCTGCATTTTTCTTATTAAAAGTAAAAAATTTCCTTAAAACACTACCATTACCTTATTAAATTCCTTTATATTTATCTTTATATTCAAATAGTTAATACACAATTAGTTAAAAACTATAACTAACCATTAAAAATTAGTATTAGCCAAATAATTCGTTACAGATCAAAATAACCACATCGAAAGATAACCAACAATAAAAACAGAAATCCTCTAAATAGAAAATTTAAGGAATATTATGAAAAAGAATCAGCCATTACAGAAGGAAACAGTCTTCCAGAGAGAAGTTGTTATCCTTTCTGATTTAAGAATTACCTTCAACAAATATTCTGACAGTACCTCCAACTGTATGTGTATGTGCATGTGCATGTAGCACAAACCTTTCTCAGTATATTTCAAATAGTTTAATTAAGTTTTTATATGCAGTTTTTTTATGACTGTCAGGAGTTTTATCATGTCAAAATTATCAAAGAAGAATATTTTACTTACTGTTTTTTCAGTATTTTTAGCATTAAGCGTAACCGGATGCGGTGATGATAACAGCAAGTCAGCCAAGGCCGACACTGTTCCTGAGCACATCAAAATCGGTGTAGTACCAGGACCTTACAAGGATCTTCTGAAGAACCACCTGACCAAGGTTATTGAGAGTAAAGGCCATAAGCTTGATTTCGTGGAGTTCTCAGACTGGGTTCAGCCGGATTCTGCTCTTGATGCCGGAGAAATCGATGCCAACGTATTCCAGCACTCAATCTACCT
This sequence comes from Succinivibrio dextrinosolvens, assembly GCF_900116345.1. GTDB lineage: Bacteria > Pseudomonadota > Gammaproteobacteria > Enterobacterales > Succinivibrionaceae > Succinivibrio > Succinivibrio dextrinosolvens_B. Next base: position 6,965 of record NZ_FPAH01000007.1, read on the forward strand.
CAAGGCCATTGTGGAGAATCAGGGACTTAAGCTGGATGAAGTTATCAATGTTCCAACCTTAGGTCTGTTTGCCTTCTCAGATAAGGTTAAATCCTTAGATGATCTTAAGGATGGAGCACAGGTTGCCTTGCCTAATGATGCAGTTAACCTCTCACGCGCTCTAAGATTTGCCCGAGATGCAGGAATCATCACCCTTAAGGCTGACAAGGATGATCTGAAAGCCTCTATTGCGGATATTGATCAGAATCCAAAGCATCTGAACTTTGTACCAATGGAAGCCGCTCAGCTGCCTCGTTCACTGGATTCAACCGACCTGGCTCTGGTTCCTGGCAACTATGCCTATGAAGCAAAACTGCCATTTGACAAAGCACTTGCCAAAGAGAAGGTTTCAGAGCCAATCAAGCTGGTAGTTGCCGTACAGAGTGACCGTGTAAATACCGTCGGCGCCTTCTTAAAGGATGCAGTGGCAAGCCGAGAGTTCACCTCCTCAGTTAATGCAGATCCTGCCTACAGAGATTTTGCCAAACCACAGTGGTGGCCAGCCAACTGATAAGAATAAAAACAACCTTTAACGGAAAGAAAAATGATCAGATTCGAAAACCTAAGTGTTAAGTTCAGAAATACAGATGCCGAATATACAGCTGTAGACAGAGTGAACCTAACCATTAATAAAGGTGAGTTCTTCGGAATAGTAGGAGCCTCAGGCGCTGGTAAGTCAACCCTGGTACGCACCGTAAATCTTCTGCAGAAACCAACCTCAGGTAATGTGTATATCAATGGGGAAAACATCACAAACTACACTGGGGTAAAGCTCAGAAACCTAAGACAGAGCATCGGCATGATCTTTCAGCATTTCAACTTGATATCCAATGCCACTGTCTATGACAATATTGCTTTTGCCCTTAAGGCATCAAAAACTCCTGTAAAGGAGATTCAGAAAAAGGTACCAGAACTTTTAAAGCTGGTGGGACTTGAAGATAAGGCGGATTTATTTCCGCCATCATTATCCGGCGGTCAGAAGCAGCGCGTGGCAATAGCCCGCGCTCTTGCCAACAATCCACAGATCCTTCTATGTGATGAGGCTACCTCCGCGCTCGATCCTGACAACACCAAGGAAGTGATTCAGACACTGCGTAACATTAAGAATCACTATCCTATCACCATTCTGTTCATCACCCATCAGATGGAGGTTGCAAAATCTCTGTTTGACCGAATTGCAGTAATGGAAAAAGGTCGTCTTGCGGAGGTAGCTCCTTCCTATACCCTCTTTGCAACACCAAAGTCTGAGGCAGCTAAAGCTCTTATCAGCAGTGATTACAGAAAGACTGTGCCAAAGAAGGTATTAGAGCAGGAGAAAGACCTCTACATGATCACCTATAAGGAGGAAGGAGCCTTTGATCCGGTCATTTCAGACGTATCAAGAAAATTCCTGAAGACTGATGTGTCCATTATTGAAGGCAACATTGAGTATGTGCAGGACAAACCAATCGGCAGACTGCTGATATCCCTGCGTTCAAAAGATAACAAAGACAAGGAATCCGTAATTCGTTACCTTGAACAGAAGACCTTTATAACAAGATTAAATGCGGAGTCTTAAATGAACAGTGAACTAATACAATCAACACTTAATATTCTGCAGAATGAATTTGCAAAATCCATATATGAAACCGCTCTGATGATCGGTATATCCTTTTCCTTAAGTCTGGTTTTCGGACTTGCCCTGGGATTTGTACTGTATCTGACTTCCGGTAAGACCTTTTTTGAGAGAACCATAAGTCTGAACAAGACGGTATCAGCGTTTATCAATATTATCCGCTCCATACCATTTATCATTCTGGTGGTATTCTCACTGCCTTTAACCTTTATTCTGGTGGGCACCAAGATCGGACCGATTGCAGCTTCAGTTCCACTTTCAATTGCAGCCATTGTCTTCTTTGCAAGACTGGTTGAAAGTGCCCTAAAAGAGGTTGATGCAGGTGTCATTGAGGCTGCCATAGCAACAGGTGCCTCACATTTTCTGATTATCAAGAATGTGCTTTTAGTTGAAGCCGCACCAGCAATTGTCAGAGGTATTACCATAACCTTTATCAACCTTATCGGCTGCTCAGCAATGGCCGGAATGGTCGGTGGCGGAGGTATCGGTAATCTTGCAATCCAGTATGGCTACTATCGTTATGAAACCGGTGTTATGATCTTTACCATTGTGGTACTGGTTGTCATCGTACAGCTGGCTCAGCTTACCGGCGACAGAATTGCAAAACTGCTGACCCACTAAACTGACAGAATAAGGATACTCATGATTACTCTAAGTGAAAGAACAAAATACTTTACTGATTCGGTCATACGCCGTATGACCAGAATCTGCAACGGCTGCGGCGCCATCAACCTCTCTCAGGGCTTTCCTGATAATCCGCCGCCAATTGAAATGACCAGAAGTCTTTCAGAGATTGCTCTTTCAGGACCTCATCAGTATTCAATCACCTTCGGTGCACAGGACACCAGAGAAGCTCTCTCAGCAAAAATTGAACACTTCTCTGGTATTCACTACAACCCTGATACCGAACTGTGTATAACCTGCGGCGGAACCGAGGCCATGATGAGTGCCGTCATGGCAACCTTAAATCCTGGCGATAAGATTGCAATCTTCTCTCCTTTCTATGAGAACTACGGCGCTGATGCCATTCTCTGCGGAGCTGAGCCAATTTATGTTCCACTGCATACTCCTGATTTCTCCTTTGATGAGAAGGAACTGGAGAAAGCCTTTGCACAGGGAGCAAAAGCTCTGATCCTGTGCAACCCATCCAATCCTAGCGGTAAGGTCTTTACCCGTGATGAGCTTCTAACCATTGCAAAGCTTGTGGAGAAATACAATGCCTTTGTGATTACTGATGAGGTTTATGAGCATATTATCTTTGAGCCTTACCAGCATACCTATTTTGCCTCTTTAGAGGGAATGAGAGAGAGAACCATTATGTGTAACTCTCTCTCTAAGACCTACTCTATTACCGGCTGGAGATTAGGCTATGTTGCTGCTCCTCCTGAGGTTATGGACAGAATCAGAAAGGTACACGACTTTCTGACCGTGGGTGCAGCCGCCCCTCTGCAGAAAGCTATTATTCAGGGACTGACTCTTCCTGATTCCTACTATCAGGAGGTAAGAGCCCTCTTTACCCACAGAAAGAATCTTTTCTGCGGTGGACTTAGAAAGCTTAATCTTGATTTTTATGAGCCTCAGGGAACCTATTTTGTGATGGTGGATATCAGCTCCTTTGGCTATAAGGACGATTATGAGTTCTGTCTTGATCTGGCCAATAAGATTAAGGTCGGAGCAGTACCTGGATCCTCCTTCTTCAAGAAGAAGGAAAACCGCTATATAAGACTGCACTTTGCCAAATCAGATGAGGTTCTAAACAGTGCATTAAAGAATCTTGAAAATATATTTACGTTAAAAAAATAGCATCAGACTATAACTCTGCTGCATTTTATTTTATACAGATTTACACATACCTCGTTCATAACTCCTTATTTTTCAATTAAATAAGGAGTTTTTTCTTTGTCTAAATTCTTCATTATAGCCAATACTTATAACTGACAATAAAAATATAGTATTAGACAGATTTTTTCCTTTCTATAAAATCATACCCATTAGATAACAATCTGAATTATTAAACAAATAAAGAGAATTATTCAGAAGTTATAACCACAGAAAAGAATAATAAAAAAAGCTATATAAAGTTATAGCTATTAACTATAAGGTTAGATACATGTACGAGATTTTATGGCATGGACGAGGCGGACAGGGTGCATTTACAGCAGCAAAGCTATTATCTGCAGCCTGGACCTTCAAGACAGATGAGAATAAGGCTTTAGCCTTCCCTTCCTTCGGTCCTGAAAGACGCGGTGCTCCGGTTCGTGCCTTTTCAAGACTGGGAACTGGCTCCCTGGGAGATCGCTCTCAGATAAGAAAAGCTGATTACGTTGTGTTCCTGGATGACACACTTTTTGATGATCATGCCTATGAGGAATTAAAGGACGGCGGAAAAATCATCCTGTGCACAGCTAAGAAAGTTGAGGATAACAGAGTCATCTGCATTGACGGTCAGAGAATTGCCCTGGAGATTCTGAAAAGACCTATCACCAATACTGTGGTCCTAGGTGCACTGCTAAGTGAGTTCAAAGCCATAAGTGTTGAGAATTTAGAGTCAGCAGTAAGAAAGATTATGTCAGCAAAAATAGCACCTCTGAATCTTGAGGCTATTAAAAGGGCCTATGAGGAGGTTGCCTAAATGATTCGTGATGCAAAGGACTTTACATCCCTGGGCAACATCCCGTTTGCACCGGCCTACGAACATACTCTGGTTTCGGTCAACAGCGGTTTCAGAACTGAAAAACCGGTATGCGACAGGGAAAAATGCAACGGCTGCTTTCTTTGCTACCTGTACTGCCCTGACGGAGTTATCAGCAAGGATGGTGAAAAAGTTGTCATAGATTATGACTACTGCAAGGGCTGCGGAATCTGTCAGAAGATCTGCCGTAAGAACGCAATTGTGATGGAGAAGGAAAGATAATGACCAAGGAGTTTCTCTCAGGTAATGAAGCATTTGCTTATGGAGTAAAGCTCTCAAAGCCTCATGTTATCTCTGCCTATCCGATTACCCCACAGACCACTGTGGTAGAAAAGCTGGCAACTCTTGTAGAGAGCGGAGAATTAAAAGCAGATTTCATCCATGTTGAGTCAGAGCATTCAGCCCTATCAGCTGCTATAGGCGCAAGTGCCGTAGGTGCCAGAACCTTTACAGCAACCTCGTCTCAGGGGCTTCTGTATATGGCTGAATGCCTTCCTTATGCAGCAGGCGGAAGATTTCCGATTGTAATGATGAATGCCAATCGTTCTACTGCTCTGCCATGGAATATCTACGGTGATCAGCGAGATTCACTGACACTTCTGGATTCCGGCTGGATTCAGTCATATGCCAAGGATGCCCAGGAGGCTTTAGATCTGGCTTTAATGAGTTTCTATATTGCAGAGGATAAAAGAGTTGCTACCCCTGTAATGGTAAACCTGGACGGCTTTACACTGACTCATACCTATGAGGCGGTTGAGGTACCGTCAGATAAGGAAGCGGAGGGATTTCTTCCAGATTATGAAACAGATAACAAACTCTCACTTGAAGAACCAAAGAATATGGCCTTCACTGCAGGACCAGACACCAATACCGAATTTAAGTATAAGGAACATCTGGGCGTACTTGCAGCAAGAGATGTCATTACTGAGTGTGAAAGACGTTTTAAGCAGTTCTTCAAACGACAGTACTCAGGACTTGTTGAACAGTACCGTACAGAGGACGCTGAATACGTAATCATAACTCTGGGCACACTGTACAAGAGCGTCTGCGAGTGTGTGGATAAGCTTCGAGATGAGGGTAGGAAAGTCGGCTGCCTCAGACTCAGATATTTAAGACCATTTCCTCATGAAGAGCTGATCTCAGCTTTAAAGGGAACCAGAGCTATCGGAGTTTTGGAGAAGGATATCTCTTTTGGTAATGAGGGAACTGTCTATACCAATGTCTGCTCAGCTCTGCAGCATCAGGGAATAGCAAACCCCTGCTCAAACTATATAGCAGGACTTGGAGGAAGAGATGTACCGCTTACAGATATAGAGGAAATATTCTCAGATCTGGAGCATGAACAGTCAGGCGTCCGTTTTGTAGGACTTGAGGAATAACTATGAGCGTTAATGTAAATACTCTAAGAGAAGAGGAATTCTTCTTCGGCCACAAGGCCTGTGCTGGCTGCGGCGGAGCCCTGGCAGTGAGAATCGCGCTCAAGGTTATAGGACCAAACGCGATTGCGACAATTCCTGCAGGCTGTATGTCTGCTGTCGGTTTTAACTTTCCACAGCTGTGCTTTAAGAACAACGCCATAATTTCAACCTTTGCCGGTACCGCCTCAATGATGACAGGAATTGAAGCCGGACTTAAGGCTTTAGGCAAGAAGGATTACAAAGTGGTGGGCTTTGCTGGAGACGGCGGTACTGCGGATATCGGTATCCAGGCACTGTCAGGAGCAATCGACAGAAACGACGATGTACTCTACATATGCTATGACAACGAAGCCTATATGAACACCGGTATTCAGAAAAGTTCGTTAACCCCTTTCGGAGCTAAAACAACAACCACTCCGGCAGGAAGAAATATTAAAGGAAATCAGAAGGTTAAGAAAAACATGTTTGAGATTGTGGCAGCACACGGCATCAGCTACTGCGCCACAGCCAGCATAGGTTATCTTCAGGATTTCATGAACAAGGTGGAGAAAGCCGCCTCGATCAAGGGAACCTCCTACATTCATGTACTGGCTCCATGTCCTACCGGCTGGGGAATCAGAACCGACGAGTGTATTGAGGTAGCCAAGGAAGTAGTGGACTGCGGTCTGTGGTATCTGGCCGAGTATGAAAACGGTACCTACAGACTTAACCGAAGACCACGAGAGTTTACAGATGTGGCCCACTACATAAAGCGTCAGGATCGCTTCAGACACTTAAGCGACCTGGAGATTAAAGAGATTATCTTGCAGAGAGATGCCAAATGGCAGCTTCTGGATAAACAATACTTTTCAAAAAATTAACGATTTAAAAGAGGATATTTAAAATGCCTATTAACGATAGCAAATACTGGAATAAGGATCTGGAGACTATTTCTCGAGAGGATCTTGAAAAACAGCAGCTTATTGATCTTAAGAAGATCGTCAAATACGCCTACGATAACTCTCCTTACTACAAGAGAGCTTTTGACAATGCAGGTGTAAAGCCAGAGGACATCGTAACCCTAAAGGATATCGAGAAGTTCCCATTCATGGATAAAAAGACCCAGCGCGATACTCAGGGCAAGGGTTCTTTCCTGGGTGAACTGTGTGCTGTACCTGAGAATGATGTGGTCTTTATTTCAACTTCATCAGGTTCAACCGGCGTTCCAACCATCTCTCCTTTCACTCAGAAGGATTTTGATGAGTTCCAGGAAACCGAGGCCCGCTGGTTCTGGCAGGTTGGTGTAAGACCAAATGACCGTTATGTACATGCACTGAACTTTTCTCTGTACGTGGGAGGACCTGATGTTATCGGTGCCCAGAAGACCGGAGCACTTTGCATCTGGGGCGGTACCCTGCCATCAGAAAGACTGCTGTGGGTTCTGCAGAACTATAAGCCAACCGTAATCTGGACCTCTCCATCATATGCATGGCAGTTAGGTGAGAAGGCCTTAAAGAACGGAATCGATCCTAAGAAGGATTTAAACATCAAGAAGATCATTGTTGCAGGTGAGCTTGGAGGTTCCATCAACGAAACCCGTAAGGCAATCGAGGAGCTGTGGGGCGCTGAGGTTTATGACTTCTACGGTCTGTCTGATATCTTCGGAGCCTGTGCTGCAATGTGTGAATACAAGGATGGTCTTCACATCGCTGAGAATCACATTCTGGTTGAAACTGTTGATCCTCAGACTGGTGAAGTGCTGCCTCCAGGTTCAAAGGGTGAGTTCGTATTCACAACTCTGCGTAAGCATGCCCGTCCTCTGATCCGTTTCAGAACAGGTGATATCGGCTGGATCGACACCTCAGTCTGCAAGTGCGGAAGAACTCATGGCCGAATCCATGTTCTAGGACGTAAGGATGATATGTTCATCGTAAGTGCAGTTAACGTCTTCCCATCAGATGTTGAGGCAGGTATCAGAAGTATTCCAGGTCTTACCGGTGAGTACCGCATCAGAATCTTCGATCAGGATTACACCTGCAAGTATGCGGTAGAAGTTGAGAAAAAGGCAGAGAACGATCAGGACGATGCAGAGGTAATCAGCACCGTATCCAACACTCTCAAGGCCAGAATCGGTGTAAAACCAGCCAACGTGGTGGTGCATAAGGATGGAGGTCTGAATACCCGCTCTGAGCATAAGTCAAAGCGTGTAATCGACGAACGTGAACACAAGCTCGCCTCATAAGACAGCTTGAAAATATAAGGCATCAGTAAAACTCCGTTAAACTGATGCCTTTTTAAGCACTTTTAAATCACCAAAATAGGGAAAAACTACAGAATTCAGCCTGAATTTCCACGAAATAGATATTTTTTAAAAAAAGTTCTTTATTTCATTTTTCTGTTGTTGTATAAATAAATTAAACAAAGGGAATATTTTACTATGACAAATTTACATTTACATAGCAGAACAGAGAACACAGACATCAGTCTGCGTGCCAGTTCCTTTGTTTTCTCTCCAAAGAACCTCTCTTTATACTGTTGTTGCTGTTGTTGTTAAGATAAACAGCTAATACAGGCATTTACTTTAATAAAGTAAAGTTACATCAAAGCAGAAAGCTTTGATTACTGCAATAAAAATCAACACAGAAAGTGGGATTGAAAAATGACAACATATCAGGGCAGCGTTACAGCCAGAATTTGCGCATGGGCAAGAGCATACTATTCAAAAAGCGAAAATCAGCCAAGTTTTAATGATTATCTTGCAGAGAAAATCATTGAGGAAGACAGAAGATTACTTCTAAGGCTGATACTTAAAAACCGCAGACAGCAGCAGGGGGTTTTCAAGAAAAAGGTTCTTGATCTGCTCCTGCCAATTCCGGTCTCCAGAAGCATCTTTGCTGAGCGCGAATTTACTGAATTCAAAAAGAAAAATCCTAATGCTCAGTATCTTATTCTAGGAGCTGGTCTTGATACCTTTGCCTGGAGAAACGAGTCAGAGAATATCAGCTTCTTTGAGGTTGACCATCCTTTCTTCCAGAACATCAAAAAGCAGAGGATCACAAATCTTAAGCTTGAAAACAGGGCGATCTTCGTACCTGTAGATTTCAGAACCGACTCTCTTTTAGAAAAGCTTGAAGAAGCCGGCTTTGACAGCAGCAGACCAACCTTTGTAACCATCATGGGCGTGTCCTATTACCTGAACTTTGAAACCTTCCTCTCTACCCTGAGAGATATCCGCAAGCTTTCTTCAAATCTGACAGTTCTCTTTGATTTTTATGAAGAAAAATCACTGACCGATACAGATGGACGTTTTGAGGAGTTACGAAATCTCACCTCAAAACTTGGGGAGCCAATGAGTGAAGGCTATAAGGCTAAGAGTGTTGTCAAAGGGCTTGAGGAGCTGGGTTTTAACGTTCTACATCTTAATCCTGAACAGATTAAGGAACAGTTTATAACCGGACATATTCATAACCTTAAGGGCTACAGCAACGTTCACTTTATAAAAGCAGAAAAGAACTAAAAAAGAGAAAACAAGGAAATTAATCATGAAAAACTATTCACATATCGAAACCTCATTCATTCACGGCGGCATCAGTACTGACGAATATACTGGAGCAGTAAATGTCCCAATCTATCAGACCTCAACCTATGCCCAGAAAAACATTGGCGGTGATGTAAAATGGGAATACTCAAGAACCGGCAATCCTACCCGAGCAGCCTTAGAGAGTCTTATTGCCGAGCTTGAGGGCGGCGATGCAGGCTTTGCCTTCGGTTCAGGAATGGCAGCCTTAACTGCCGTAATCTCCCTGTTTAAAACCGGAGATAAAATCCTGATTTCATCCAATGTCTACGGTGGAACCTACCGTGTTTTAGACAAGATCTTCTCAAACTTCGGCATTACCTATCAGATTACCGATACCACTGATTTAAAAGCCTTTGAAGAGGCTATCACTCCTGAGGTTAAGGCAGTGATTATTGAGACTCCTGCCAATCCTCTTTTAACCATCACTGATCTGAAGGCAATTGCAGAGATTTCCCATAGACACAACCTTGTGGCAATTGCCGACAATACCTTTATGACTCCATATCTGCAGAGACCGATTGAACATGGATTTGATATTGTGGTTCACAGTGCCACCAAGTATATCGGCGGTCATTCTGATGTGGTAGCCGGTCTGGTTGTAACCAGAAATCCAGAAGACTCAAAGAGAATCGCTTTTATTCAAAATGCAACCGGTGGTGTTGCCGGACCTTTTGATTCCTTCCTCATGATCAGAGGCATCAAGACTCTGGCTGTACGTATGGACAGACATGCTCAGAATGCACAACAGATAGCTGAGTATCTGCAGCTGCATAACGGAGTTAAAACCGTTTACTATCCTGGTCTTGCAGGTTTCAAAGGTCACGAGATCCACCACAGACAGGCAAAAAACGGCGGTGCCATGATTTCCTTTGAGCTTACAGAGGATTATGACATTAAGAAATTCTTCCCAAGCCTTAAGCTGATTACCCTGGCCGAAAGTCTTGGCGGTGTTGAGTCTTTAGTATGCCATCCAGCCTCCATGACTCATGCTTCAATTCCAAGAGATCTTCGAATTAAGCTTGGTATTACCGACAATCTCATCAGACTTTCTGTAGGCATTGAGAATGCCTCAGATCTGATCTCTGATTTAAAACAGGCCATTGATAACAGCAGAATATAAGGAGGGAAAAATGTTTTATTACAATTCAATCAAAGATCTTATCGGCAATACCCCACTGGTAAAACTTAATCAGGTTGTGGAGAGTTCCTCTGTAAATCTCTTTGCCAAGCTTGAGCTGTACAACCCCGGCGGCTCAGTAAAAGACCGTACCGGTACCTACATGATTGAGGATCTGGAAAGAAAACAGCTTTTAAAAAAGGGCGGTACCATTATTGAGGCCACCGCAGGAAATACCGGCCTAGGTATAGCCATGGCCGCCCTAAACAAGGGATATAAGATTATCTTTGTTGTACCAGAGAAATTCTCTGAGGAAAAACAGATTCTGATGAAGGCTCTGGGCGCTGAGATTATCAGCTCTCCTCGTGAGGAAGGTATGCTTGGAGCCAGCAGACGTGCTGAAGAATTAAGAGCAAAGATCCCTGACTCTGTAACCTTAAATCAGTTTGGCAACATGGCAAATCCACTGGCTCACTACGAGACTACCGGACCTGAGATCTATAAGGCTCTGGACGGTCAGATTGATTATGTGGTGGCAGGTGCAGGCTCAGGAGGTACATACAGCGGAGTACTTAAGTATTTAAAGGAGCAGAATCCTGATATCAAAGGCATTCTTGCTGATCCATACGGCTCCACCATGGGTGGCGGTGAACACCATGACTACAACATCGAAGGCATCGGTAACGATTTTATTGCTGACACCATGGATATCAAACTGGTGGATGAGGTTATCAAGGTCTCAGATGACGATGCCTTTGAAGCTTCCCGTCTTCTGGCAAGAAAGGAAGGCATCTTTGCCGGCTCTTCCTCAGGTGCAGCACTAAGTGCCTCTTTAAAGCTGATAGCAAAGGGAGTTAAGGGTAACATCGTCACCATCTTACCAGACCGCGGCGACAGATATTTCTCCAAGAAATTATACAGTTAAGAATTAATTTTCTTGTTCAATGTTGGCTGGGACAACGGATATGTCAGGATATTCTCCTGCGAACTCCGATGCTTCCAGCTTTTTTTTCAGCTATACACCAGTCCACTCTTTTCACGCCAAACTGTCTGCCTAAGAGTTAAAACCGTATTTCACACTGCACTTTTTCATGCAGAACCAGGTTAAAAGCAGGGAGCTGATTTCAGCTACCACGATAGCCAGCCAGATACCGTTAGAGCCGATCAGCACCGGCAGAACCAGAATAGCTCCGATTTCAAAGATAAAGGTTCTGAAGATAGATATCACCGCAGAAACCATACCGTTGTTCAAAGCAGTAAAGAAAGCTGAACCGAAGATTGCGATACCGCTGAACAGGAAGGATACAGCATACAGCTTTAAGGCATGAGAGGTCAGATAGCACAGCTCCTTATCATAGCCCACAAAGATCTGAGCGAGCATATCAGAGAAAACCTCTGATACCAGTACAATGACCGCACCGCCGATTAAAACCAGTTTCAAGGCTCTCAGCAGAATCTTCTTGAGCATCATCTTTCTTCTTGCTCCAAAGTTATAGCTGAAGATTGGAGCACTGCCTGTAGCAAAACCATAGAAAGCTGCAGTGAAAAGGAAGCTTAGATACATGATGACGCCAAAGGCTGCCACTCCGTTATCTCCATAGGCTTTTATAAGCTGGAAGTTATAAACGATAGTAACCACACTTACCGCAATATTGGTAACCATCTCAGACATGCCGTTAAAGCAGGAGCGACTCAGAACCCTGAAATCAAACTCAGGATTCTTTGAAAGTGACAGCAGCGAATCATTCTTTGATGAAAAATAAATCAGAGCGACCGTAACACTTATAACCTGAGATAACACGGTAGCGATGGCAGCTCCCTTTAGTCCCATCTCAAAGACGATAATAAACAGCGGATCCAGCAACATATTGAGCACACCGCCAAAAAGTGTGATGCAGAAGCCCAGCTTTGGTTTTTCGGCAGTAACGAAGAAGCCCTGCAGGGTAAATGACAGGATAAAGAAAGGGGTAGATAAGAACAGATAGTCTGCATACAGAGTTGCATAATATAAAAGCTCTCCCTGTGCCCCGAGCATCCTGGATAAATCCTCGGAGAAGCAGAAGCAGACAATGCCAAATAAGGAACCTATACCCAGCATCGCGTAGATAAACATGGAGAAATAGGCATTGGCCTTCTCCTTATCTCCTCTGCCAAGACAGATACCAACCAGAGCATTACCGCCGGCTCCGATCATAAGGCCGATTGCTGCGGCTATAGGAAACAGAGGATATATAAGGTTAACCGCAGCAAAAGGAACCTTTCCCACAAAGTTGGAAACAAAGAAACCGTCCACCATGGTGTAAATGGAGGTAAACACCATCATGGCTACAGCGGGGAACGTAAAGACAATAAGTTTATGACAATCAAAGTTATCAGATAAATGTATTCGCATAGAAAGCTCTCTTGAGCTCTCAAAAAGAACTTATTGCAGTCCGATTTTACGCTGTGACGAAGAGACAACAACCTTAAGAAAACCTTGCGGCTATCTTTAGAGGATGAAAATCCGAGGATATTTTATTGAGAAATTTTTTGACTTTATAGAGTGATGTTAATGCACTTTATAATCGGACTTAATGAGTTCTTTTTGAAAACTTCTTGTTATTAAAAAAATTTCTAACCTATTTATAAGGCTAGGTGGACAAATCAGACTTATCAAAATTAATCCGTAAGGAAGATGAAGCCTTTCTCACGTTCAGAATTTTGAGGATGTAAAAGATCACAGTGTAAAGATTTTTGCTTGGAAAAAAATTTAAACATCGCCTTGTTTTTACATTAATGACGAACGCAGAGTTATCCGCTTAGCCGTCATCGCAAGGGGATCAGAAGAAGTTAAAGAACAGAAAGTTTGAACTGTTTCTCATAATAAATTAATTTTTTTCTTAAAATATCCTCTTGATTTTACGAATAATTACTTATTTAAAGATTAGATTAATCCTGATTAATCCAAAATTAGTGATCCTAATACTACATTTATTTGAATCGTAACCTAAACTTAAAAGCAGACACTTGTTATGGAGGGTGTATGGCTAAAAAACCAAAGATTATTGGCAGCAACGATATTATGTTATCTCTATGCCAGAGTGTTTCTTCTGTTTTAACTTCAGCAACTGGTAAAAAAACAGACTTCGTGCCACTGATTCAGAAAATTTCAAAGACTGTTCTGACTCCAGATATCGGTACCTTTGTGATGTTTACCGGTTCCTTCTCAGGTATGGTGGTTATTAATTTCCCTAAAGAAACCGCAATGGAGCTATACAAAGCCTATCTGAGCAACATGGGTCTGCCTGAATCTGAAATGGCTAAGAACTATACTCAGGACGAGGTAAGTAATTCCTTAGGTGAGTTAATGAACCAGATTTTAGGTGATTTTACTCGTTCAGTTAGTGATGCATTGCATATTAGGATCGACCAATCACAGCCAAAAATGTTAGTATTACCACGTGAAGTTCAGATTAATATTTCCGTTGATCTGGATAATCCGATTTTCGGTAAGGTAACATTCAATACAGAATCAGGAAATGTATTCTATGTTGAGCTTGCCATGGACGATACTACATTTACTGCTATTCGTGATTTTGAGTCAAAGAACACAGAATCCCCAGATGATATTTTGGAGCAGTATAAAGTTTAACGAGACTTAGATATTTATACATGACAGATACTATCAAAAAGGCTGTCTTAGATTTTAGAAAAACCAAATTTGTAACCAGCGCACCAGATATTTCGAAGCTACCGGAAGATCTGGGCGCTGAAATTGCTATTATTGGTAGATCTAATTCAGGCAAATCATCTTCAATCAACGCAATTTGCGATCAGAAAAATCTAGCCAAGACCAGTAGAACCCCAGGACGAACCAGACTTATCAACCTGTTCTCAGTTGCTGATAAGCGTTATCTTGTTGATCTTCCAGGATACGGCTATGCCCAGGTTCCAGAAAACATGAAAAGACAGTGGCAGAAATCAATGACCGATTATCTGCAGCAGAGAAAATGTCTGTGCGGTCTGGTGGTTACCATGGATATCAGAACACCGCTGCGTGATCATGACCGTATGATTATCGACTGGTCCATTGCCTCAAATCTTCCTGCACTGATCCTTCTGACCAAGTGCGACAAGTTCGGAGTCAACAAGCGTAAAGAGATGGTGGGAGAAGTCAGAACCGCCCTCTCAGAGTTTGGCGGAAACTTTAAAATTATCGCCTTCTCCGCCCTAAAGAAGATTGGTATAGATGAAACCAGAGAAGTTTTAAGAAACTGGTTTGAGCTTACACACACAGATAACGATTAATTACAGCAAATACTATGAAAAAAGGAACTCTATATATCGTATCTGCCCCATCAGGAGCAGGTAAATCATCACTGATTGCATCTATTTTAAAGAGATTCAACCTTGATGACTCTCTAAGACTTTCTGTATCCCACACTACCCGTCAGCCAAGACCTGGCGAGGTGGATCATGTAAGCTATCACTTTGTTACCAATGAAGAATTTGAAGCCCTGATTGCCCGCGGTGCCTTCTACGAATACGCTCATGTATTCGATCACTACTACGGCACCTCAAAGGAAATTGTTGAGCAGTGGCTTAATGAAGGCAAGGATGTGCTTTTGGATATCGACTGGCAGGGTGCAAGACAGATCCGTGAGCAGACTCCTGATGCCAAGGGTATCTTCATTATTCCACCTTCACTAGAGGAGCTAAACCGCAGACTGGTTTCTCGTGCCACTGATGCCCCTGAAGTGATTGAAAAGAGAATGAACAAGGCTATTGGTGAGATTTCCCATTATGATGAATACGACTATGTAATCATTAATGATGATTTTGAGGAGAGTGTTCTCAACATGAGATCAATTATTCTGGCCAACAGAGCAAAGCTGGATAAAAAGAAAGAAGAAATATCAGAACTTTTTGGTCTCAACAAAAACTAATTTGATTGAATTGGGATTTTTTAGTGTATAATGGCACCTGCTTTGTCACTGGTAAAAGCAGGTCTT
The DNA here is from genome assembly GCF_900116345.1 of Succinivibrio dextrinosolvens. Taxonomy (GTDB): domain Bacteria; phylum Pseudomonadota; class Gammaproteobacteria; order Enterobacterales; family Succinivibrionaceae; genus Succinivibrio; species Succinivibrio dextrinosolvens_B. Next base: position 22,396 of record NZ_FPAH01000007.1, read on the forward strand.
GTCTTCTAAGCTCCAAAAAAACTAAGAAAAAGATCTCAATAACATATTGAGACCGAGTTTTTTTCACTTTAAAAGACATAGTTATGCTGTTTCTTCAGTTTTTATTTTTGTCTTTACCAGAGATCATTAATCTTCACCTGCATAGTGCAGGAATGATAATTAACGATCACTTAGCAGCATAAGCTTGTCTAATATATTGTATTAGACGGTTTATCGGTATAGAATTTCGATATGAGATGTTTAAAGGACTTATGCTAGTAGGTCCTGCAATCTGTCTTCATATGGAAAACAAGTAAAGACAGATTTTAATCTTTTTAAAGGTACAGATTATGGCAAGAGTTACCGTTGAAGACGCTGTAAAGAAAGTTGGAAACCGTTTTGATTTAATTCTTCTTGCAGCCCGCCGTGCACGTCAGATTGCTTCAGGAAGCAATCCACTTGTAGAAGAAGATAAGGATAAGCCAACAGTAATCGCTCTTCGTGAGATCGAAGAAGGCTTAATTACTAAAGAATTTTTAGACAAGCAGGATAGAAAAGACCACTTACGTGATTCTTCTATTCACCCTGCTGATAACGAATTTGCTCCAATCGATGGCGTAGAAATGTTTAGCTAATCGGAGCACTCTATGGGGGAAGATAAAAGCTTTATTCCTAAATGTGAAGGTATCACTCCATTAGATCAAGCCTTATCTTCTCCTAACTTTCCTTATTATGAGCATCTAAGAGCCCTGCTCTGTTCATACCTTCCTCAGAACCTCATAGATCAGATTGACCGTTGTTTCTTTGTGGCTGATTTTGCCCACAAGGATCAGAAACGTGCGTCTGGTGAACCTTACATCATTCATCCTATCGCTGTTGCCACCGTAATTGCCCAGCTGCATCTTGATGCAGAATCAATTGAAGCTGCCCTGCTGCATGACGTGGTTGAAGACACCATGGTTACCGAGCAGATGATTGAAGATGAGTTCGGAGCCACTGTTCGGGGACTGGTACAGGGTGTAACCAAACTTGATAAACTTCGCTTCCAGGACTACAAGGAAGCACAGATGGAAAACTTTAGAAAAATGATTCTGGCCATGACCAAGGACATCAGAGTTATTCTTCTAAAGCTTGCAGATAGAACCCATAACATGAGAACTCTGGGCGCTTTAAGACCAGACAAGCGCATCAGAATTGCGAAGGAAACACTGGATGTGTTTGTTCCGATTGCCAACCGTCTGGGTATTTCTGAAATTCGTCAGGAATTAGAAGAACTCTGCATGGCTTCTATCTATCCAACCAGATACAGAGTCCTCAAGGCTGCTGTTACCAGAGCCAGAAACAACCGCAAGGAAGTTGTTTCCAGCATGCTCACAGCCATCAGTAACCGTCTTAAGGAATCCAATATCGAAGCCAGAGTCCTAGGCAGAGAAAAGCGCCTTTACTCCATCTACCGTAAAATGGTCCAGAAAGAACTGCAGTTCAGTGAAATCATGGATGTGTACGGTTTTAGAATCATTCTGAAGGATGTTGATACCTGCTACCGTGTTTTAGGACAGATGCATAATCTGTTTAAGCCTCGTCCTAACGGTTTTAAGGATTACATTGCTATTCCTAAGCTCAACGGCTATCAGTCTCTGCATACATCCCTTATCGGACCTCACGGTGTACCTATTGAGGTTCAGATCAGAACCGAATTTATGGATCAGATGGCTGCCCGTGGTGTTGCAGCCCACTGGGCTTACAAGGAGAACGGATCAAAAGCTGTATCTACCGCCTCTCAGAAGAATGCTCAGGACTGGATTAAGAATCTGATTGATCTGCAGCAGAGTGCCGGCTCCTCACTGGAATTTGTTGAGGATGTAAAAACCGACCTCTTCCCAGATTCAATCTTTGTGTTCACTCCTGACGGCACTATCTACAATCTACCAAAGGGTGCAACTCCTGTAGATTTTGCCTATGCGCTGCATACTGATATCGGTCACCACTGTATCGGTGCCCGTGTAAATCATCATGTATTCCCGCTCTCAAGAAGTCTGCATTCAGGACAGTCGGTGGAGATTATTACCTCCTCATCTGCCTGCCCTAATGCTATCTGGCTGTCTACTGTGGTAACCTCCAGAGCCCGCTCCTCAATCCGTCAGTACCTGAAGGGACTTCGCTCACAGGAATGTCAGCTGATTGGACGCAGACTGCTGCAGAACGCTCTTAGACCTACCAGAATCGAGTCACTAAGCGAAGAGCAGATCAAGAGCATTATCGAGAATTTCAACGAACCGGATCTGGAGACACTGTTTACCGATATTGCCATGGGTAATATTCTTACCGTGGCTGTGGTCAAATTCCTCGATCCGGATTCCCACAAGCACCATGAGCTGCCTGTAAAGGGCACCGGCGGTCTGCCATTTACCTATGCGCAGTGCTGTATGCCTATTCCAGGCGACAAGATTATTGCGCATATTGCTCAGGGTAGAGGTATCGTTATCCACAATATTAACTGCAAGAATATCCGTGAGAATGAAAGGGGCCCGGGCAAGACTCTTAATGTAAGCTGGAATCTGCCTGTAACTGCCAATATGGAATTCAAGACCAGCCTCTTTATCGAACTTGAAAACAGACAGGGTATTCTTTCAGAGATTTCCAACGCCATTGACATTGCCGGCGCCAGAATCGAGAGTATTAATTCAGACCTTAAGGATGAGAAGACCTTCATCATCAATCTCATCATCACAGTTCGTGACAGACAGCATCTTGCAGCTGTTCTGAGAAGAGTTAAAGCAGTGCCAAATGTGATCACTATCTATCGCAGACGATAGGATCATTTTATATCACCTCGAATTTAGCTATATTTTATTAATAGATATGAATATTTAGCAGCTCGAGGCTCGATATGAAAAGAATCAAAGATGCCTTCATTAACACAGACACCCTCAAAAAAGACCGTGAAGTACTTGAGAAATTCTACCTGTCCAATGTGGAAAATCTTTCTTTTACCAATCCTGAAGGTTTTGAAGTAACAGCAGCCAGACTGAGTGTTGAGAATCCTGTTGAAAGTCTGGTGATTATTCCTGGCCGAGGAGAGATTGCCCACAAGTTCTGCGAGCTGTTTTATTCCCTATCCAAGCTGAAGGTTGCAGCTGTAGTTATCTTTGCCAGAGGTCAGGGCAGCTCAACACGATTACTTCCTGACCGACAGAAATACCATATTGAGCATTTTGAAGATTACGCCAAGGATGTAACTTTCGTACTGGACAAGCTTAACATCAGAGATTACAACCTTCTGGCCTTCTCTCTTGGAGGTCTGATATCTCTTGATATTCTTAAAAATCAGGAAAACAAGCCTAAGAGAATGTCACTGATCGCTCCATACATGTGGCCTTATTTCAATATGTCCAAGGCAAATCTGTATTTCTTTATCTCCATGATGGATTCTCTGCCATTTACCAGAAATATGTACACTCCACATGGATCAGAATACAAGAGACTGGAGTTTGAAGGCAATCATCATTCCCATGATCCAGAGCGCTTCAATTACTACCACGATTACTTCGTAAAGCATCCGGTTTACACTATCGGCGGACCAACCTTCCATTTTGTGAAGGAAGCCATGAAGAAACAGCTGGAGCTGTTTAAAGACAAGTTTGAATTCACTATTCCTGTTTTCTGCCAGAGTGCAGGTGATGACAAGGTAGTTTCCACCAAAGAGGCTCAGAGATTCTTTGAGAAACACGCCAATGATCCTGTACCACCTAAATTTGAAGTAATTGAGAATGCTTATCACGATATTATTAACGAAAGTGACGAATTTAGGATAAAATCTCTAACCAAAGCTTTAGATTTTTTATTCAAGAATTAGGAACTAAATAATGTCAGAAAATGCAGAGAATCCTGCAATCAATGACGAGAATAAGATTCCCGTTAATATCATTACAGGTTTTTTAGGAAGCGGAAAAACAACTTTATTAAATCACTGGGTAAACTCAGAAGACTTCAAAGACACACTGGTTCTGATTAATGAATTCGGAGATGTCGGCTTGGATCATGAGCTGGTTGAGTCTGTTGACTCATCAGTTGTACTGCTGCAGTCAGGATGTATCTGCTGTTCACTTCAGGGAGCATTAGTTGACTCTCTTGCCACCAACTACATCAAGTCCCAGCGTGGAGAAATCCCTAAGTTCAAGCGTGTAATTATCGAAACTACCGGTCTTGCTGATCCTTCTGGTGTTATCGGCACCCTGAACGGTGATGACTTCCTTTTAGATCATTACTATCACGACGGTACCGTAACCGTACTTGACGGTATGTTCGTACGCGATCAGCTCAAAAAACAGTATGAGGCAGTAAAACAGATTGCCCTTGCAGATATCGTTATCGTAAGCAAAACCGATCTTATCGAATCTGATGAGCTTGATGCCATTTACGAAATCACCGCCAAGATTAATCCTGCCGCCAAAGTATTCCCTGCAGTTAAGGGCAATATCTCGCCTAAGATCCTATTTGATATCGGACCTTACAAAAATGCAGATCAGGCCTTTGACAAGAAGGTTACCTCCTGGCTTAACTTCAAGTCACCAAATCTGGCATCTTCAATCAGACCTGCAACTGTAAACTCCACCATCGGAGTATCCAAGCCAAAGATTATCGCTCATTCAGATATCGATTCCTTCTGTATGGAGTTTGATGAGCCAATCGAGGCACTGGCCCTGCTTTCAGGCATCAGCACAGTCCAGGAACAGTACGGTGACTCAATCCTGAGAATAAAGGGCATCATTGATCTTAAAGATCAGGAGAAGCCAATTGTAATCCATGGCGTACAGGGCAATCTGTACCCTTTATCTGAGCTCCACAGCTGGCCTAATGGAGAAAGACACTCTCAGCTGGTATTTATCTGCCGTGCGAGCGTTATGGAGCAGATTAAGCATATGTTCAAGCAGATTATGGAGAATCCTGATTCTGCTGCAATTTCATACTATCAGCAGATGATCGATGGAATTGAGAGAGCTGACGACTATTAATTCAGAAGTTTTCTAATCATATTCTTTATTCAAGGCCTGATATCTTTCAGGCCTTTTCAATTATTTTTCCAACTCTTCTACCATTTATACAACCTAATTATCTTCTACAAACTATACTTAAAAGTACACGATCTTTTTATCGATTCTCTGCAATTACCAACACAGGAAAGTATATGAAGGTAAAATTCTCTAAATTAGGTATGCTTGCCCTACCTTTACTGCTGGCAGGCAGTCCCCTGGTATCACAGGCTGAGGAGCAGAACAGCAGTTTTGATGTGTTTTACTACAGTCTTTCAGATCAGTATATCTCCGCCTTTCAAAATGAAATGGAGACCTTAGCCAAAGAGCAGAATCTCTCTCTTGAATCTTTTGATGCCAACAATGATGCAGGGGCACAGGAACTTCAGATTGCAGAGAAACTGCCCGACAATAAACCTAAGATAATTAATCTGGTTAAGCCGGAGCTTACAGAAAAGATTATTGAAAACTGCAAAAAATCAGGAAGCAGAGTAATATTTTTCAATCGCCAGCCAGACCTGAAGCATATGGATGATTATTCTAAGGTCTGGTATGTAGAAGGTGATTCTATGCAGGCAGGCCAACTGCAGGCAGAAGTTGTTATCGACTATATAGAGAGACATCCTGATATAGACAGAAATAAGGATGGCCGAATTGCTACAATTATCTTAACCGGTCCACAGGAGCATCAGGCTACCTATCTTAGAACAGCTTCACTTGCCGTGGAGCTCTGCCTCAAATATAACTACATAGATATTAATGCAAAACTTGATGGTCAGTTTGACAGTCTTAAGGCAAGAGGAGAACTAGAGAACTATATCCTCAACAACGGCATAGATCATGTTGAACTTATCATCTGCAATAACGATGCTATGGCATTAGGAGCGATTTCCGCACTTAATAAGGAAGGCTACAATACCGGCAGTAAAAAGAAGAAATATATACCGGTATTTGGAGTTGATGGAATTGAACCTGCCATAAAGGCAATTGAAGAGAATAAGCTTGAAGCGACCATTGTGAATGATGAAAAAGAGCAGGCTCAGGCAATCCTTATACTGGCTCAGTCAAAGGAAACTGATAACCGTAAATTAAGTAAGAAACTGAATATGAAGGTATGGTCTAACGGCACAGTTTACATACCGTACACTAAGATAATCAGAAAATAGAGTCCCTATAAACAAGAATCTCCCTAAAAAGGGAGATTCTGTCTTTTCATGAAGAGTAAATATTACTGCTTCTGAACCTTGGTGGTATCGCCAGTAACAACAACCTCTACACGACGGTCAGCTGCTAAGCAGTCGATAAGTGCCTTGCGGCCCTGTACTGAGTTGCACTTGTCACCAGTTACAGGATTTGACTTACCACGACCCTCTGAAGCCTTCAGAGTGGTTACGCCGTTGTTCTGTAATTCAGCAGCAACTGCGTCAGCACGCTTCTGAGATAGCTTGTTGTTGTAAGCGTCTGAACCGATACGGTCGGTGTAACCGTAAACTTCGAACTCAGTGTTCTGTAGGTTGTTTGAAGAATTTACAACCTCAGCAACAGCCTGCTTGCCTTCAGCTGATAGGTTTGAACCATCGAATGGGAACAGAATACCAGCGTCTAAGGTGTGGTTCTCGGTAACACGAACAGTCTTCTGAGCTGGAGCTGCTACAGGAGCAGGAGCAGCCTTCTTAGCACCGAAGGTGTACTGAAGACCAACATATAGCATACCGTTGTCTACACGAGCGCCGTCTTGCTTCATGTTCTTGTAGAAGAAATCATAGCCGCCGCGGATTGCCAGGTTATCGTTGAAAGCATACTGAGCGCCGATACCAGCAACAGCACCTAACTTGTAGTGGGTCTCACCGAAAGCAGAAGCCCAGTTACCGGTAGGACCTACCTTGAAGAAAATGTCAGAACCGGTGTTATCTAGTGGATAAGCAAATCTGCCGTATACTTCAGCGATGTTGCTGTGTAGGCTTGATTTGTTATCAAAAGCGGTGATGTGCTGCTTTGCAGTGTAGTCATAACCTAAACCTAGACCGAACCAGTCGGTGAAGTTGTATTCACCGTTTAGCTTTAAGCCGTAGCCTTCCTGTTCAAATTTTGCACCATCGAAGTGATGATCAAAACCGTAAACATAACCTGCAGCAGCACCTGCACTCCAGGTATCGCTAACAGCAGCGTTAGCAGCAAAAGAAGCAGTTGCACAAGCAACAGCTAAAGCTAATAACTTAGTCTTCATAATATATTTCCTTAGTTTAAAAATAATTCTTTGGGAGGTAATTTTACATACTAAACTTAGAAGAAGATTAGATGATCCACCTCACATAAAATTTGAAAAAAATTTTAACACTTTTAATGATTAATAGAAGCAGAAAATGTTATTTTTTTTCAGAAACATACACATGTTGGAAAATAGTATGTGAGAAATTAAGCGGTTAGGAAAAAAGGGAATTTTTGAGGGATCGACGGTGAATTGTGATAACGATGAAAAAAAACTCAGCCGAAGCTGAGTTTTTAAAATAAACTTTTGCAAAAGTCCATCAGAAACAAGATTATTTAATCTTGCCTTCCTTGTATAAAACATGCTGACGAACAACTGGATCATACTTCATCATTTCCATCTTACCAGGGGTGGTACGACGGTTCTTGTCAGTAGTATAGAAGTGACCAGTACCTGCAGTTGAATTTAAACGGATCTTTTCACGACCGCCTTTCTTAGCCATTTTGGACTCCTTTAAACTCTAACGCCGTTTGCACGCATATCAGCAAGAACAGAATCGATACCGCACTTGTCAATAATACGCATAGCCTTAGTGGTGACACGCAGTCTTACGAAGCGGCCTTCACTCTCAACCCAGAAACGGTGATACTTTAAGTTAGGTAGAAAACGACGCTTAGCCGCATTCTTTGCGTGGGAACGGTGGTTACCCACTGCTGGGCGCTTGCCCGTAACTTGGCAAACTCTGGACATGTTAGTTCACACTCCAAAAAATAAAAAAATCAATCAAACAATCAGCTAAAAGCCGAATTAGATTAATAGGTCAAAACAAAAGTTCACGTATTCTAACACAAAAGAAGACTATATCTCAAAAATATTTTAATTTTTAAGACAACTTTATTTATGAATACGCACTTTAATCGAGGAGATTAATCCTCTAAGGTTTCGTGGTAATTGCGTATTATATAATATTAATACGATACAGATCAATCATGAAAATTAATAGCAATTATATTGGATTAATATGTTTTATAATCTGAGAGTTAGTAGAAAATATTAATATAAGGAGATGCTTAAAATGGGAACTCAGTTAAAAGATCGCAAGATTATTTTGGGAGTTACAGGTGGAATCGCTGCATATAAAGCATGTATCCTTTGCCGTCTTTTAGTTAAAAGCGGCGCTCAGGTATTCGTGGTGATGACACCTGCTGCCGCAAAACTTGTCGGCAAGGAAACCTTTGAGGCACTGTCAGGCCATCCTGTTTCAATTGAAATCTTTGACAAAACAGAAGATATCTCTCACATTGCCCTGGCAAACAATGCAGATATGGTAATTATCGCACCTGCTACCGCAAATACTATCGCCAAGATTGCAGCCGGTATGGCAGACAACATGCTGACAGCTGTTACTCTGGCCGCAACCTGTCCTGTAGCAGTGGCTCCTGCCATGAACACAAATATGTACAACAATCCTGCCACTCAGGAAAATCTGCAGACTCTACTAAGACGCGGTATCTATGTAATCTCTCCTGCTGAAGGTGAACTTGCCTGCGGTATCAGCGGAACAGGTAGAATGAAGGAGCCGGAGGAACTGTTTGAGGATATCTGCGCAATTCTTTCACAGAGACTTGAAAACAAGACTGTTCAGGGCCAGCTTGAGAACCATCAGGGCAGACTGCCTTCCCCAGTCAAACCATTGGAGCTTACTCAGACCAGACTTCTTCCAAAGGCCTCTGGTGCCGGCTACAAGGTTGTAATTACAGCAGGTCCTACCGTTGAGGATCTTGATCCTGTACGCTTTATCTCCAACAACTCCTCAGGAAAGATGGGCTATGCTCTGGCTTATGCCGCTGCTGCCCTAGGTGCAGAGGTAACTCTGATCTCAGGTCCTGTTAACCTTGAAGCACCTAAGGGTGTCCGCAAGATTGATGTTAAGAGTGCAGTACAGATGTTAAGTGCTGTTGAGGATTATGTAAAATCTGCAGATATCTTCATTGGCTGTGCAGCGGTTGCAGATTTCAGAGCTGAGACTATCTCTCCAGTTAAGATCAAGAAATCTGACGATTCAGATACCCTAACCATCAAACTGGTTAAGAATCCTGATATTGTTGCCACCGTAGGAAAACTTGAATCCAACAGACCATTTACTGTAGGATTTGCTGCTGAAACCAATAATCTGCATGATTTTGCCCGTGCAAAACTTGAAAAGAAGCATCTTGATCTGATTGTGCTCAATGATGTTTCCAACAAGGCTATTGGCTTTAACAGTGATGATAATGAGGTTACTGTATTTGATAAGGACGGACAGATCGCCCACTTTGAGAAACAGCCTAAACCTGTTATCGCTCAGTATCTGATGGAATTAATCTTTACATCATCTAAAAAGAAAAACAGTTAATGCTAAACGTAAAAGTTAAGATTCTAGATAAAAGGTTAGGAAAGGAGTTCCCTCTTCCTGGTTATGAAACTCCAATGTCAGCAGGCATGGATTTAAGAGCTATGGAAAAGGAGGACTTCATTCTGAATCCTGGAGAGGTAAGACTTATAAGCAGTGGAATTGCCATGCATATAGCAGACAAGACGGTAACTGCTTTAATTGTTCCTCGTTCAGGCCTTGGCTACAAGCACGGTATTGTGCTGTCAAACCTAACCGGAGTGATTGATGCCGACTACCAGGGACCGCTGATGATGCCACTGTGGAATCATTCAGACAAGCCTTTTAAAATCTGTGTTGGCGACCGCGTAGCACAGATGCTGTTTGTTCCGGTCCTGCATGCAAATTTTGAAGTTACAGATGAATTTGATGAGACTTCAGAGCGTGGAGAAGACGGCTTCGGTTCAACCGGAAAAAAATAGAATCTCAAAAAAACGAAAGCCTGAAAGTTGAATAAACTCTCAGGCTTTTTTCTTGATCTTAAATAAAGATACTATCTGTTCTCCAGATATTCCTTCATTCTCTTAATCTCCAGTGCGCTCTGGGAAGGAGCTACACCGCCGATGATATCTCTCTTGGCCAGGATATTCTCAAGCTGCAGGCATGGGTATACATCATCAGAGATTACCTCTGAGTATTCCTTGAACTCGGCAACACTTAAATCCTCCAGGGCCTTGTCCTTGGAAATAGCATACAGCACGATTCTGCCGACAATTGAGTGAGCCTCACGGAAAGGAACATTCTTTGATACCAGGTAGTCAGCAAGCTCGGTTGCATTTGAGTAGCCGCCCTTGGCTGCATCAACAGCATTCTGCTGGTTAAGCTTGATGCCTTCAAATACCAGCGCTGCCATATCCAGACTGTCAATCCAGGTATCAATAGCATCAAACAGACGCTCCTTGTCCTCCTGAAGATCCTTGTCATAAGCTAAAGGTAGTGCCTTGGTGGTTACCAGCATACCGGTCAGAGCACCAACTACTCGTCCGCACTTACCGCGGATAAGCTCAAGAGCATCAGGATTCTTCTTCTGAGGCATTAGAGAAGAGCCGGAGGTTACCTTGTCAGATAACTCAACAAACTTGGCCTCACCTGAATTGTAGATAATCAGATCCTCTGCAAGTCTTGATAAATGAACCATAGAAATACTTGCACAGGATAGAAGCTCCATTACATGGTCTCTGTCTGAAACACCATCAAGACTGTTTCTGGTAGCACACTTAAAGCCTAAAGCCTGAGCTAAGGCATCTCTGTCAATGTTATAGGCAGTACCTGCAAGGGCAGCTGAACCTAAAGGACAGGTTGATAAAAGCTCTTTGGCATTTAAAAGTCTTAAGTAATCTCTTTCAAACATCTGGATGTAAGCTAAAATCCAGTGAGTGAAGGTAACAGGCTGAGCTCTCTGCAGATGTGTATAGCCAGGGAAGATACTGCCCTGATTCTCATCTGCAACCTTTAACAGCTGTTTCTGCAGCTTATCAATTGATGATAAGACATGATCGCAGGCTTTCATGCACCATAGCTTTAAATCTACTGCAACCTGATCATTACGGCTTCTGCCTGTATGAAGTTTCTTGCCTAGGTTACCAACCTTTTCAATCAGACGACGCTCAACATAGGAATGAATATCCTCGTCATCACACTTGGCAATCTCATCAAGATTCTCGCTAACCTCAGCATACAGTTCCTCCAAAGCCTTTTTAAGATCTTTGTTTTCCTGCTCGGTTAGAACACCTGCGCTGTAAATTGCATCAGCCCAGGCAATTGAGCCCTCAATATCCTCAAGAGCCAGTCTGTAGTCAAATTTCAGAGAATCGTTGTAATCCTTGAATCTCTGATCAGGACCCTGGGTAAATCTTCCGCCCCATAAAGCCATATATACCTCGACCTTATTAATTACGTTAAAACTATACAAAATACGGCTCAGAGATCACTCCCTGAACCGCATTCTATCTAATCAGAAAGATTATTTCTTTCTAGCAGCTGCGTTAATAGCGCGAATTCTGCTTGGTAAAGTATATAGACGGATGAAGCCGTCACCGTCAGCCTGGCTGTAAACCTGATCAGCACCGAAGGTTACGAAGTCAAAGTTGAACAGGCTGTTTGGAGAATCCTTCTGGATAATATCAATGTTACCCTTGTAAAGCTTCAGAACAACCTTACCGTTAACTTCTTTAGCACACTCATCAGCAGCAGCCTGAAGAATGTCTCTTAGACGGGTGAACCATCTGCCGTCATAAACAAGCTGAGCAAACTCAACAGCTAAATGCTCGCGGAAAACTCTGGTTGACTTGTCTAAAACCAGCTGCTCGATAGCTCTTAAAGCCTTGTAGATGATGGTGCCGCCTGGGGTTTCATAGCAGCCACGTGACTTCATACCAACAAGTCTGTTCTCGGTTAAATCGATACGACCAACACCGTTTCTAGCACCTCTCTCGTTCAGCTCAGAGATAACCTCAAATGGAGTCATGGTCTTACCATTAATCTGAGTAACAATACCGTTCTCAATGGTCAGCTCGAAGGTTTCTGGAGTATCAGGAGCCTTCTCTGGAGAGGTAGTCCATACCCATACATTCTCGGTTGGAGCATTCCAGGTATTCTCCAGCTCGCCGCCTTCTGTTGAGATGTGCAGACAGTTAGCATCACGGCTGTAAATCTTCTTTAGAGTGGTCTTGCAAGGAATGTTGCGCTCATTCAGGTAAGCAAGCAGCTCTTCACGTGACTGAAGATCCCAGATTCTCCATGGAGCGATAACATCAAGCTGTGGAGCTAAGGCAGCAACTGCAGCCTCGAAACGAACCTGATCGTTACCCTTACCGGTAGCACCATGAGCAACAGCGTCAGCTCCTTCCTCAAGAGCACATTCAACCATAGCCTTGGCAATGATAGGACGGGCAATAGCGGTACCTAAAAGATACTCACCCTCATATAGAGCACCGGTCTTCATCATCTCGAAGACATAGTCTTTAACGAATTCTTCTCTTAAATCCTTGATAATGCACTTGGTAGCGCCAGACTGCTTAGCCTTCTGCTCGATACCTTCAAGGTCTTCACGTTCCTGACCGATATCAGCAACGAAACATACAACCTCACAGCCGTAGTTCTCCTTTAACCAAGGTACGATGGTTGAAGTATCAAGACCGCCAGAATATGCAAGAATAACTTTTTTATACTGTTTGTTTTCATGTTTTAACATTTTCAAATCCTCAATTTAAGCGTTAACTAGTTTAGAAAGTACAGACATATGAATGTGCAGACGGTTTTCAGCCTCATCAAATACCACTGATTTCTCTCCGTCCATAACTTCGTCGGTAATCTCATATCCACGATGAGCTGGCAGACAGTGCATTACAATCTGAGCACCAGACTGCTCAACCAGAGAAGAATTAACCTGATATGGCATATATTTCTTCTTTACAGTATCCAGAGGAGTGTTATCACCCATGGATACCCAGGTATCTGTGTAGACAACGTCGAAGTTACGCAGCTTGCTGATATCATTCTCCACAGCAAGTTTGCATCCATTCTTTGCTGCAATTTCCTGAGCCTTAATAAATACAGCTGCATCAGGGCTGCAGTTCTCAGGGCAGAAGCAGGTAACGTTTGCTCCTAAAATTGAACCTGCAACCAAAAGTGAATTGGTTACATTGTTACCATCACCCACATAAGCAACATTAACACCCTCTACCTTACCCAGATGCTCATAAACTGTCATATAGTCAGCCATAGCCTGAGCAGGATGATATAAATCTGAAAGAGCATTAATTACAGGTACAGAACCATACTTGGCAAGTTCTGTAAGAGTATTCTGGGAGAACACTCTGCCTACAAGGCAGTCTACCCAGCGGCACAGATTACGTGAATAATCTGCAATGGTTTCTCTCTTACCCAGCTCGCCGTTCTGAAGGTCAAGATATACACCGTGACCGCCAAGTCTGTAAAAAGCAAGCTCAAATGTTGTTCTTGTTCTTAGTGATGGCTTCTCGAACATTATTGCGCCGCTCCGACCTGCTAATACCCGGTCGTACTTCTTTGGATCCTTTTTCATATCTATAGCGGTATTAATAATGTCCCAATAATCTTCTTGGCTGAATTCAAAGCCAGTTAAAAGATGACGCATCACCAAACTCCCAAAATGAAGCAGGGATACCCCCTGCAGTGATAAAAAATACAATCAGAAATTGATTGTCTAGGTACTAGAATAAGCAAAATTAGAAGGGAGATAAATGTATTATTAAATTTGCATCATATTTGTGCATACCTTATTAACTCGGTTTTTCTATGATGCAATGACGATCTGTAACGAAACGGCATATAAATGGCGATTCGCTACACTAATGAGTAGTTATAGATAATTGAGTTTTCTCATGGCAAGAGTAAGGCAGGCAATAGCTCTTGATTCAGTCAGAGGAGATTCCACATCAAAAATCAGATCTTTTGCCTCGGCAGGAGACACTTTAACAATTGAAATAGGTTCCGGCTCATCACCCTCAAGATGTTTTGGATAGAGATCGGTACACAGATAGGTGAACATTCTAAGCTGCAGCATACCTGGGGCTACGGTCATCTCCCGACGCAGAAGAGTGATATTCCTTGAACCAAAGCCTATTTCCTCTTCAAGCTCACGGTTGCAGGCAGTTGCAGCATCCTCACCGGCATCAATCTTGCCTTTTACAAAACCAAGCTCATAACGCTCAAAACCGCAGGCGTATTCTGAGGTCAGATAGAAATCCTTTCCGTCAAAAGGAACTGCAAGTATAGCTCCGTTTCCACCGCTCAATCTTTCATAGGTTCTTCTGGTATTGTTTGAAAACTCCAGATCAAGCTCATCTACAGTGAAGAATCTTGATACCTTGTTTCTACGCCTTTCAAGAATTTTAGGTACCGGTTTATCTAATGCAGAAAGATCCATAATTAACACCATTTTTTATAAAATCATTGGTATACTTTAGCACTGAAAAAAGCTTTTTTCCCAAATTAATATGCTAGAAATTGTCCTTTGCCTTAAGATTGGACAAAGTACATATTGGCTCAATTTATGACACAGAATAAAGAAGATACAGAAGTCAGACTGGATAAATGGCTGTGGGCAGCAAGATTCTATAAAACGCGCTCACTTGCCAGAAGCATGATTGAAGGCGGCAAGGTTGACTACAACGGAGTCAAGGCTAAACCTTCAAGAACCGTTGAAATCGGAGCCTTGGTCAAAGTACTTCAGGGAAATATCCGCAGAGAGGTTGAAGTCGTGAAGATTTCCGATCAGAGAGGCCCTGCAGTAGTAGCTCAGACACTATATAAGGAAACGGAAAAAAGCATCGAACAGAGAGAAAAGCAGATTGAGCAGATTAAACTCAATTCTCTGCTGGCACCTCATCCGGATGAGAAGCCAAACAAAAAAGACAGAAGAGCTCTCATCAGTATGAAATATGGAAACTAGATACATGCAGACATTTAATCACAACAGTATTGAAAGATTTCTTTTTGATAATCATGGAGTTAGAGGTGAAATCACCCGTTTAAAGACTCCATTTGAAGATCTTATTCATGATGACTATCCTGACTGTCTGAAAAAGATCATGATGGAACTGGCGGTTTCCTCAGTTCTGGTTGCGTCAACCCTTAAAGACGGTTCAGAAATCATGGTGCAGATCAGAGGCGGTAAAAATGCACCTCTAAAATATGCCCTAATCAATATCAGACAGGATTTAAGCTTCTACGGTTCATGCGCACTCAAGGACAACAGCGCTGTCGAAAACAACGCCTCTATTCACGAGCTTTGCGGTGCCGACGGTATTCTTGCCCTATCCGTATTTCCAAAGAACGGTGTTAAGTGGCAGGGTATTGTTGCCTTAAACAACGAGTCAATCGGTGCAACCTTAGAGGACTACTTTAAAAACTCGCAGCAGCTTCCAACCAAATTCTTTATCAGCACTGATCTGAATGAAAGACAGTCTGGCGGTATCATGCTACAGATTATTCCTGAAATTGCGGGTAACCTTGATTCTCTTGAGCATTTAAGTGTACTTGCAGCAACCTTAAGTGCACAGGAACTGTTCAGCCTGCCTTTAGAAGAATCTCTAGGACGTCTGTTTGCCCATGAGGAAACCAAGATATTCGGAGAGAAAGAGGTTCTGTTCAAGTGTATCTGCTCAAAGAGCCGCTGTGAGAATGCCTTGATGCAGCTTGATCCTGCTGAGCTTAAGAACATGGCAGAAGATCCTAAAGGTACCTCTATGACCTGTCAGCACTGCGGCAAGACCTATACTTTCTCCCAGGAAGAGCTGACTTCAATGTATCGCAAGCTCTCCCAATAAAGCCTAACTGTGCGATTAATAAAAAAATGGGGATCGCTAAGATCCCCTGAACATCATGCTTTTAGCATAATAAACAACGCATAATCTTTAAATTCCGTAATCAATAGTTGAAGCTATAGCCTTATGCCAGCCTTCAACCTTTGTCTTAATCTCCTTCTCATCAGCCAAAGGCCTGAAGAAAGATTCTTCCTGATGCTGTTCAAGAATGCTCTCAGAATAAATACCCTGAGCAATTGCAGCCATAAAGGCAGCTCCCTTACCGGAAAGCTCCGCATCTGAAGGAACCTTTAAAGGCAGTCCTACCAGATCAGACTGGAACTGCATCAGATAGGAATTCTTTGTAGCACCGCCGTCAACACACAGCTGAGTTACCTCTACATCAGAGGACTTTCTTATCAGCGCAAGAATATCGTTTACCTGATAGGCAATAGAATCAAGTGCGGCTCTTACTATTTCCTTTTTACCGGTAAGTCTGCTTATTCCAAGAATTGAGCCACGGACATTACCGTTAAAATAAGGAGCTCCCAGACCAGATAGTGCTGGAACAAAATAGCAGCGATCATTTGGATTGGCCGCCCTGGCGAGAGCCTCAGTCTCAGCCGGATCAGCTATCAGCTGCATATCATCCTTAAGGTAGCTTATGATACCTGCAGAATAATTTATATTGCCTTCAAGCACATAGGTGGTTCTGCCATGTCGTCTCCAGCCTACAGAATTTACGATTCCATGTTCACAGCTTGAAACTTTGTCGCCACTGTTCATCATGATTGAGGAGCCGGTACCGTAGGTAGTCTTTACCTGACCAGGCTGACTGCAGCCATGTCCGAATAGAGCGCCCTGGGAATCACCGACTGCCGCATGAATAGGGATCTGATGTTTTAAAAGACCGTTAAAGTCAGTAAATCCGAATTCTGAATCTGAATCCTTAATCTCTGGCAGAGCAGTCAGAGGAACCTTGAATAAGGAACATAACTCTTCTGACCAGCAGAGATTCTTAAGATCCATAAGCTGGGTTCTTGAAGCATTTGAAGGTTCTGTTGCAAAGCTCTGTCCATGAGTAAGATAGGAAATCAGAAATGCATCCATGTTGCCGATACATAAATCATTCTTCTGTGCACACTCTCTAACCTCAGGAACATTATCCACTAGCCAGGTTATCTTGGCGGCAGAAAAATACTCTGAAAGCTCCAGGCCGGTAATCTCACGGATCCTCTGAGCCTTAGACTTAACCTCAGGTTTGGAGACAAACTCTGCACCGCGGGCACACTGCCAGACCACCGCATTATATAAAGGTTCAAGAGTAGATCTTCTCCAGGCTGCGACAGTCTCA
Organism: Succinivibrio dextrinosolvens; assembly: GCF_900116345.1. Taxonomy (GTDB): domain Bacteria; phylum Pseudomonadota; class Gammaproteobacteria; order Enterobacterales; family Succinivibrionaceae; genus Succinivibrio; species Succinivibrio dextrinosolvens_B. The sequence goes on from NZ_FPAH01000007.1 coordinate 39,689, forward strand.
CGCTGTACAGACAGACCAACGGTTGCAATCTTATCTGCTCGCACAGGATCCTTATCAATAAGAGCCTTTACAACGCCGATTACATTAGCACCAATCTCATTGAGATCATGCTCCACATAACCACGCTCATCGATAATCTGTCGGTGGGGCAGAGTAGCCTTTTCAATCAGCTTTCCCTGAGCATCAAAGAGCAGGGCCTTGGTACCCTGCGTACTCTGATCAATGCCCAGTACATAGACATCGTCACTAGCCATTCAGAAGTTCCTCGGCCTTCTTGGCAATACCCTCGCCTGTCAGATTGTAGTAGGCGAAGACTTCCTTTGAATTACCGGTAATCACTGGCTCATCTGGCAGAGACATGGTTACACACTTCTTAGGACAGTTTTCGGATACAGTCTGAGCAACCATGGAACCTAGACCGCCAAAAGGAGAATGCTCTTCAACAGAAATCACGACCTTGGCATTTTTGGCAGCCTCAATAACTGCAGCCTTGTCAAAAGGCTTTACACAGTACATATCAAGTACAGTTGCACTGATGCCTTTCTTCTTTAGAATCTCTGCTGCCTGCTTGGCATATAGAACCATTTCACCGCAGGCAACAATGGCAACATCCTCACCCTTGCATACCCAGGTAGCCTTGTCCATTTCAAAAGGAACATTATCCTCGCTGTATACAGGATCAACTGCGTTTCTGCCCACACGGATATAGGCAGGCTCATTATCCTTAACCAGAACTTCCATAAGCTTTCTGGTCTGATTGCAGTCAGATGGCAGATATACTCTCATGCCAGGAATTGAAGACATACAGGCAATATCCTGTGCTGAATGATGGGACATTCCCAGAGCACCGTAGCTGACTCCTCCGGAAATACCAACAAGCTTTACATTGGTATGTGAGTAGGCAACATCCACCTTGCACTGTTCATAGGAACGGGCGGTGATAAAGCAGGCTGGTGACATAGGGAATGTTCTTTTACCGACCTTGGCCATACCTGCAGCAATACCTACAAGGTCCTGCTCGGCAATACCTACCTCGACAAACTGCTCTGGGAAGGCATTGGCAAATGGGGTTGCTGAAGCACTTCCTCTTGAATCAGAACACAGAACTACAATATCCTTGTCTTTCTTTGCAGCTTCCATTAAAACTTCGCAGATCATCTGCTTATTTGCAATATTAGCCATCTTTTAGTCCTCCTGTGCTCTAGCCTTTAAATCACTCATGATCTGCTTGTATTCTTCTTCATTAGGAACATGGTGATGCCAGGAAGCCTTGTTTTCCATTACAGGAGAACCTTTACCCTTGATGGTATTGGCAATCAGAACAGTTGGCTTGCCCTTTACCATACGGGCTTCATCAAAGGCAGCTGCAAGCTTCTCAATATCATTACCGTCAGATACATCAATTACATGCCAGCCGAAGCTTTCCCATTTACGATGAAGATCATCTAAAGCCATAACATCTTCGGTTGAACCAGAAATCTGCAGACGGTTTCTGTCCAGCACAGCACACAGATTATCAAGTCTGTAGTTGGCACCGGCCATTGCGCCTTCCCATACTGAGCCTTCTGCAAGCTCACCATCACCCATTACTACATAAACACGGTTATCGCTCTTATTCATTCTCTCGGCGATAGCCATGCCTACAGCAACAGGCAGGCCGTGTCCTAAGGCACCAGAGTTCATCTCAATGCCAGGAAGCTTGTTGTTTGGGTGACCGATAAACTTTGAACCAAACTGACTGAATTCCTTTAAAACAGTCTCACGTGAGAAAAATCCCTTCTCAGCTAAAACAGCATATAAAGACTCAACTGAATGACCTTTACTCATAATGAAATGGTCATGGTTTTTGGTGCTGAAATTTTCTTTGGTAATGTTCATCTCTTTAAAGTAAAGAGTAACCAGAACATCCATGACTGACATATCGCCACCGATATGTCCGCCCTTACCGTTGACAATCATGTCAACCACATCCTGGCGCAGTCTGTAGGCCAGTTTTTTAAGCTCTTTCATCTAATCTATTCTCCGCGTAAATATGCCTTTACCTGCTCTTCAATAGGATCATAGAGATCAGCCTTGATGCCGATGTACTTACATGCCTCGTAGAGAATAGGAACAACATTCTTGTAAACACCTACGCAGTGGTGAATATATGGACCGGTAACAACCTTCTCTTCAAGACGTTTGATATTGTCCACCTCAACCCACATATAGGTTCCAAGAATCTTAGGCCCCTCTACACTCTTGGCATTGCCGAGAAGCAGAGAATACTCTCCGTTGTCACCATCGAATCTTGTAAGTGTCAGCTCTTTACCGGCTTTTGCCTCAGCAGATAGAGAACCTTCATCATCAAAGGCGATTGGACAGGTTAATTCAGGCTTTTCCTTGGCAATTGAAATTGGCCAAGGACCACAGTGCTGCAGCAGTTCACCGTTTGGATTATCAGGGTGACGTACTGTCCAGTCAGCAAAGAAGCTTCGTGATTCATTCATAACAGCAGCCTCTGCCATCAGGGCAGTGATTGCGCCATGAATATCAGTCTCACAGACAACTGGAATGCCTAAATCGTTAAGAATTGAGTTAGCTGCACATGGCATGATGCCAAGTTCTCCCTGAAGTGCAGTCCAGCACTGGATAGCACCTGCCTGACAGCCGTACTTTTCAATCAGGTTGCGCATTGCTCTGGCAAGAGCTGCCACAGTCTCAACCTTAGGTTCTGAAATCTTGATAATGGTTTTATCGTGAAGTATCTCAAGCTCTTCCTTAGCTCCGTTACCGTCACGGATTCTGCGTACTTCTGCCAATAGTTCAGGAAGAGGAATTGGAGATAACTGAATATTGAATTTTTCTAGGAGTTCGCCCTCATTGCACATGGTGGTCCAGAAATCGAATGGACGTGGCCCCATCTGCAGAATACGGATATGTCTGAAGGTCTTTACAACATTACATACAGCCATAAAGTCACGCAGACCGCGCTCAAATACAGGATCAGACAGACGACAGTTGGTCAGATAGGTAAACTTGACCTGGAATCTGCGCAGTACCTTACCGGTGGCAAACAGACCGCACTGGGTATCACGCAGTCTGCGGCCGTCAGGTAAAGGACGCTCATCCAGAGGACCCCATAACAGTACAGGAAGATTAAGTTCTTTTGCCAGTCTTGCGCATACGTACTCTGTACCGAAATTGCAGTGGGCAAGAATAATTCCGTCAACACCTTCCTTTCTGAATTTAGCTGCAATCTTTGCAACGTCTTCATCAGCGAATAACAGACCTTCAGGGTTGATATCCTTGATATCCACAAAATCGATACCCAGCTCCTTCATACGCGCTGCGGTAAGATCTCTGTATTTAAGAGCATCTAGAGCACTGAATACACTTCTTCTGGTTGGTACGAAACCTAATTTAATCTTGGCTGTCATGATTGATCCTTTTGTTTATCGTTTGTCTTAATTTTTCATTTTTTTACTGGGTAATATCTCATGCAGACAGACTTTCCGGCCTGAGCCAAGCCCTGCAGAACAGTCAGTCGCTTGATGTTTTCCATTGAACCTGAGGTAATAATCACTGGAGAGGTAATATCCAGGTTTTTCTCCTTTACAAGCTTCCAGTTCACATTACAGATAGGATCACCGGCAGAAACCTTGTCTCCCTTCTGTACATAAGGAGTAAAACCTTCACCCTTCAGTTCAACGGTTCCAATGCCCAGGTGAATCAGAACCTCGGTGCCATCAAAACCGGTGATACCGTAGGTATGCTTCTGCTCACCCACAAAGGAGACGATTCCTGAAATTGGTGCTACTGCAAGTCCATCATATGGAACGATAGCAACACCGTCTCCTACTACCTTGCCTGCGAAAATCGGACTTTCAACATCAGCGATTGAAATAACGTTTCCGCTTAAGGCGGCGAGGATATCCTCGCCCTTTTCTTTAAAAAACATATCCTGCCACCTTTAACTACTTGTTCTCGTTTCTAGCCTGAAGTGCCATGCGAGCCTGTAGAGAACGCTGGTACTGGTCAATAATAACTGCAAGTACAATTACCAGACCCTTGATGATCATCTGCCAGAACTCAGAAACACCGCACATAACCATACCGTCTGAGATAACACCGATGATGAAGGCACCGATTACAGTACCAACGATGGTTCCAACACCACCCATCAGAGAAGTACCGCCTAAAACTGCTGCGGCGATGGCGTTCATTTCCCAGGTGTTACCGGTCATTGGGTGAGAAGCAACCAGCTGAGAGGTAGCGATGATACCTACAATAGCGGCACATGCGCCTGAGAACATGTAAACTAGAATCTTATCGTTATCTACGTGAACACCTGAAAGCTTAGCAGCACGCTCGTTACCGCCGATTGCCAGAATGTGCCAGCCGAAAGGAGTCTTGCGCAGAATAACTGCAGCGATGATTGCAATCAGAATCAGAATCATTACAGCTACTGGGAAACCAGCAATATCACGGCCGAAGATTTCAAAACCGGTATTGCCTAAAGCTTCCTTACCAACAAGGTTAGGGAAGGTAGCACCGTTAGAGGTCAGGTTTGCTGCACCACGTGCAATGTACATCATACCCAGGGTAGCAATGAAAGGAGCTACTGCGAACTTGGTGATGATAATACCGTTGATTAAACCTACAATCACACCGATAAATACAGCAATAAGCACGATTACTGGAATTGAGAAGTAGAAGGTATAACCAAACATGGTGAAACCGTGATTAATCAAAAGACCTGCAATCATACCGGATAAACCAACTACAGAACCGACGGAAAGGTCGATACCGCCTGTAACCAGCACGTAGGTCATACCAATACCTAAAATACCGTACAGAGCAACGTGCTTTGCAATCAGAAGAAGTGACTGTGAAGTAAAGAAGGATTCACTTGCACAGGAAAAGAATATGACTAACAGGGTCAGCACAATCAGGGTACGGCCCTTAAGTATGGTCATAATTACATCATTTTTATTCATTTTTTATTCTCCGAATTCCTTTACTGAGCTTTGTGGCCCATATATGAAGCTTTTACAAGATTGTCCTGAGTAATGTCGCTGCCGGTAAGTTCTGCAGTCTTAATGCCGTTTGACAGAACAATAATGCGGTCGGCGATAGCGATAATTTCCTCAAGTTCTGAAGATACAACCAGCAGTGAAACACCTTTCTTTGCATACTGATAAATCAGGTTGAAGATTTCGGTCTTCGCACCGATATCAATACCGCGAGAAGGTTCATCGAGCAGCATGATCTTTGGTTTGGTCAGAGCACCCTTGGCGAATACCACCTTCTGCTGGTTACCACCTGATAAGGAAAGAATTGGAAGTTCCTTGTCTGCAACCTTGATGTGGACATCTTTAATCATGTCCTCAGTTGCGGCACTTTCTCTGCGCTTATCAATCAGACCCAGTGAATTGGTGTATTCTGCGACATTGGACAGAGCAATATTCTTATCAATGCTCATGGTCTGAACCAGTCCGTCACGCTGACGATCTTCTGGAAGCCAGGCAAATCCTTTCTTAATCTGCTCTGGAACAGAACCAATCTCGATCTTTTCTCCGTTCAGATAAACTTCACCGGTATGTGTTGGACGCATACCCATAATGCATTCGAAGATTTCAGTTCTACCTGCACCTAACAGGCCGTAAATTCCTAATACCTCACCCTCATGCAGATCGAAGGAAACCTTGTTTAACAGATAACCGCCGCCGTTCTTTGGCAGGGTCAGATCCTTGACCTGTAAAACCTTGCTGGTCTTTGACCAGTCAACAGCAACATCACGCTTTGGATAGCTCTTGCCTTCACCGACCATCTGCTTAACAATCCAAGGAACATCAATGTCCTTAACTGCAGCATCAGCAACCAGCTTGCCATCACGGAAGATGGTTACATAGTCACCGATTCTCATCAGCTCTTCCAGACGGTGAGAAATATAAACAATTGAGATACCGGTTGCGGTCAGTTCTCTCATGATGTTGAACAGAACGTCAACTTCCTGCTCTGACAGAGATGAGGTAGGCTCATCCATAATCAGAATCTTAAGATTTGGAATCAGAAGATTTCTTGCAATTTCAATCATCTGCTGCTGACCTACTCTCAAATCTCCTACCATGGTGTCAGGATCGATAGGGTAGTTCAGTCTTGCCAGAACCTGCTTTGCAAGCTTTCTGTGTTCAGCATCATCCAGAATACCGTTCTTGGTACGCTCTGATGACATGAAAAGGTTCTGGAACACGGTCATGTTAGGGAACAGACACAGCTCCTGGTGAATAATGGCAATACCATGTTCACGGGCATCAACAGTTGAATTGAATTCAACTTCCTTGCCCTGCAGATAAAGCTTACCTGATGACTGTTTCTCAATACCTGCGATAATACGCATCAGAGTTGATTTACCGGCACCGTTCTCTCCAATCAGAACGTTTACCTTACCACGCTTGATATCAAAGGAAACCTGATCCAGTGCTTTGGTACCTGGATAGATTTTGTCTATCTTTTCAGCGTGTAAATAGATCTCTTCGTTTTCGTTGCTCATTTACCGCGCTCCTACTTTACAGTCAGCTCAACAGGGGTAATCTGCAGAGGACCTGGTTTTACTGTAAAGCATCCTAGGAAATCAAATTCTTTGCCGTTAAGCTCATCCATATTGATTTTTGAAAGAACATCTCTGGTGATAAGTTCGTGGAATGCTACTGAAACCTGTGCCCACTCGATCTGATTGGTATAATCATCGTAGCTGATAAGACTGATTGAATCTCTTACAGCTGAACCTTTGAATACTGGACCTACCTGAATTCTTGTCTTAACATCCTCAGATGGATTGCCGGTTAAATCAAATGAGAAATAACCTGAACGAAGCTTGTTCTTAACTTCGGTTACCTTGCCAGAACCTTTTACGATAAAGGAAAGCTCTCCCTTATCACCCATTGAGTAATATCCGTATTTGGAGGCAACTGAGTTAAAGTCACCATCTGCTTCCTTGATTAAGGTTGTTAAATCAACAGCATTCTTTTCAAAGTAATCCTTTGCTTTTTCAGCCCAGAAATTCTTTGCTACTGTTGTTGGATCAAATGCTGCCTCACCGGTTAAAGTTGCTTCCTGTCCCTCTTTGACAACAGTGGCAGAAAGGCCAGCATAAGCCAGAAATGCAACTGCGAGACCTGCAATAATTACGCGAGCTTTTGACATGATGTTCTCCTGTTTGAGGCGAAAAAACCCCTATGAGTGCAAAAAGCACCCTGCTCTAAACTTGTTATTCTTATTAAATGCGCCACAGAAATGTGGCGCAGTCTTGAGGTTTACTTAGCTAAGGTAAAGTCGTTTAACTTCTTAGCATTGTCTTTGGTGATAATGATGCAGTCGATTAACTGCTTCTCTGGCTGGCCGGTAGTACCGGTCTTTAGATACTGGTCTGCCTGCTTAACAGCCATCTCAGCAATTAGAGCAGCAGGCTGCATTGCGGTAGCAGTCATGTTGCCAGCTAGGATTTCGTCACGAGCATCGTTAGAGCCGTCAACACCGATGATCTTCAGGGTCTTGCCTGCAGCCTTGATAGCAGCAGCTGCACCAACAGCCATGTTGTCGTTACCAGAAATAACACCCTTTAGATTTGGATTGGTCTGAAGAATGGTCTCCATCTTTGAGTAAGCCAGGTTCTGATCCCAGTTTGCAGTCTGAACAGCAACCATCTTCATGTCTGGATACTGGTCAATAACCTCGTGGAATGCAGTTGAACGGGTCTTTGCATTGGTATCTGAGTCAATACCGAATAGCTCAGCATACTCGCCTTCTTCTTCCATTGCCTCTACGAATACTTCAGCAGCACCCTTAGCACCCTGATAGTTGTTTGCAACGATCTGGGTGATAGCAATACCCTGCTCGTTGATTTCACGGTCAAACAGGAAGGTTGGAATATTGTTGTCGTAGGCACGCTTTACAGCAGCTACAGTTGCATCAGCACCAGCGTTATCACAGATGATAGCTGCAGCCTTATCAGAAATTGCAGTCTCAAATAGCTCTGACTGTTTTACAGGGCTGTCATCGTGTGAAACCATCTTTACGGTGTAACCTAATTCTTTTGCAGTCTTAGCAGCTACTTCTGCCTCAGTCTTGAAGAATGGGTTTGAGTGAGATGGGGTGATAATGTACATGATGTTTGAACCGCCACCGGTTAAGCGCTTTGCTTCTGCAGCCTGAACTGATGCTGCCATTGATGAAGCAGCTAACATCATTGCAACTGATGCACAGATTTTTGTTAATTTCATTTAATGACTCCTACTATGTATGTTCTTTGATTAGCTGTTGCATTTGTTAGATATAGCAACAGAAGTTTCTTATTACCCCTAAATTATATGTAAATGACTCTACAAGACTTATCACGAAAATATCTTTTTTGTCATAATCCTATTTTGATTCGATCCAAAATTGAGCATAGGATCAAAAAATGCTCGTTTTCAATCTAAAATTGTGACAAAAATGGCAAATTATGAATAGTGTGATTGTATTCACTCATTTTTATTTCAAAGGGAGTTCTGCAATCACTGTTTTCTTAGCATCACACCAGCTGTGAAAGCAGATTTCAAGAGATCTGACAGTCATTGAGCCAAAGGAGACAGGCTCAGAGATTAAAGAGAGAAATTTCCCGGGATCTGAATATTTTGAGCACAGGCGAGCAATTGTTACATGAGAGGAGAAGGTTTCATATCTTTCATCAAGGACAAGAGAACTGTGTTTAAATTCTACTCGAAGACTCCTGCGCAGCTGCTCTAGCGCCTCATCATAATAGCCACAGATCATCACCGCATTATCACTGGCAGAGACACCTTCAAAGCTGATTTCAAAGGGTCTGATTTTTTCAGCACAGGTTCTGACTGCAGCAACATACTCGTCAATGTTCTGGGGAATTACTCTGCCTCTCTGCCCTTTCAGAACATCCAGCGCTGTAATATGGAAATCCTCCTGTGGATAGAAATACATCTGAGGCTCTATTTCCTTAAGTCTATCCTCAAAGGCGGCTATTCTTTCACTTACGTCTCTAGAGATTCTTATAAGAACAACCAGCGACATAATCTTGTCTTCAACGTAGTCAGTATAGTCAATTCGACCGTTTCCACCTTCAAGAATACAGGTCCGATTCTTCTCCAGAATCGAAGCATAGTGCTGTGACAGAAAACTGTGAGTGTATTTAAAGGACTGCTGCATAAGACTATTCTCCTTTATCTCTATATCAGAGAATCTCTTATGGCTTTTGAATTCTTGTAGGCTGCAGGCGTCATTCCAGTTTCCTTCAGGAAAACTCTTCCGAAGTGACTTTGCGAATTAAATGACAGAAGCATTGCGATTTCACCTAGTGATCTGTCTGTGGTACGCAGCAGCATCTGTGCTATTTCAATCTTTCTGCGGCGGATATAATCTCCGATGCTCATGTTCTTTTCCTGACGGAATAGCTTTGAGAGATAGCTAGAACTGATCTTGAGCTTATTACACATCGTCTGCAGATCAAACTTCTCATTTATATGGTGATCGATATACTGACAGGCTCTGTCCACCGACAGAGATGTGGTTTTGGCTTTTCTCTCCGACAGATACTTTGCTACCTTCTGGGTACATCTTAAGGCGCAGGCTTGGGCCAGAGCATTGGCATCCGACTCATACTTGCAGTCCTCCACCTCCATGATGAAACCATCAGAGATGGTATACATCTCCTCTACAGAAAGTCCGGCATCAATAGCCGCTCTGGTAGCAATGGTGATATCAACTATAGCAAGGTTCTTTGCTGAGCGCAGGGTATTTCTGGATAAGGTTCCTCGCATACTGGAATATATAGAATTAAGAGCCTGTTTTAAGCCCTCAACATTTCCGGTGGTAATTGCAGTCTTGATTGATTCTTCAAACTGCCCCGGATTATGGGTTCTGGAGTTCAGACTCTGTTCTGAGAAAATCCTAGCAAACTGCTTGTTGGTATTCTCGATAATATCTTCACTTAAAGCGGTATCCTTAATGAAATCGCTAAGATAGATAAACTCTCCGGTAATGGAGCTGTGAATTAAAAGCAGGATTGAGGCAAGCTTCTGAACGGTGCAGTAAAAAGGAACCACATTGATGGCGTTGTGTTTTAAGGCATAAAGCTTACAGAAATTCTGATCAATCTCCGCAATGGAAATCGGTCCTATAACCAGAATGAGATCATCTGTACAGGCTACACCACCGTAAATCACGGGCTTTTCATCAGAAATAATCGTCAGTCGGCTCTGTCTTATTCTCTGGACGACTCTGGTTCGAAAATCAAAATCGGTCTTAAAGACATTCCAGTCATCATGCTCATTATTATCGAATTTCTCGTAATAATGACAGTCGCTTTTAAAGATATGGGTAGGAACAGGAAGCAGCTGTTTTAGAAGGCTCAGACCATAAGAAAGAGGCAGTATATTTGCCCCTTTCCCGTTTTTTTGAATATCCATTGCTAAGGAAGACTTAGAATGAAACGTTGGACTCAAGAATTACGTTGCTGTAAGGCTTGCACTCACCGGTTCTGACTACAGCAACACTCTTCTGTGTTCCTGCCTTGAAAACCTCGTGAGGAACCTCTGCAACCTCAACGCCATTCTTTTTTGCCCAGGTTGCAATCTTCTCATAAAACTCAGGATTCTGAGTCTTAGACTCTGAGGCGATAGTTACCTTCTGGAACTTGGCTTCAGCATCAACCACGTTGAACACATCAAAGAAGCCTGGAACACTGTAGGTTACAGCAAGATCGATTCGCTGAACTCCTGGAGGAACAGGAAGTCCGCAGTCGCCAATGGTTAGAGTGTCATAATGACCAAGCTTGGAAATCACATATGACAGTTCAGAATTCAAGCATCCGATTTTTTTCACTTTTTATATCCTTAAAGTTTGTCTGTTAATACTTCCTGACCGGACTTCTTAATAAACTCCAGCACATCCTTTGCCTTTGGAATAGATGGGGTTGCGCCCTTTACCTGTACCGCAAGAGCTGAAGCGGCAGTTGCACATTTAATTGCCAGTGCACGGTTCATATCAGTTGCGATATTGGTAATGAGATAGCCTAAGAAGGTATCGCCTGCTGCGGTAGTATCCACGGCATTAACCTTGAAGGCTTTGCAGGATATAGGTTCAGCACCGACTTCTCTTAAGATAGAACCTCTTGAGCCTAAGGTCAGTACAAATGAAGTATTAGGGAATTTCTCACAGAGCTTTTCAAGCAGCACATATGGATCAGTGTCTTCAGGCATATCAGCCATAGCTGCGCCTTCAATCTCATTTACAATCAGGTAAGCACATTTTTCTAAAGGCAGCTTTAAGAGTTCTGTAGTGAAAGGAGAAACATTGAAGCAGACCTTCATGCCCTTTTCATAGGCTTTTTCAATCATATATCTGATATTGCTGGTCTCATTCTGCAGAACCAGGAAGTCACCCTTGTCAAACTTGGCTAGAGTACCGTCGATATCAGATTCAGTGATGGTCTGATTGGCGCCGCCGAAAAGAAGAATGCAGTTCTGACCGCTTGAATCCACCTGAATAATGGTGTGTCCTGAAGGACAGTCTCGCATTGCGATATTTGAGAAATCGATTTTATCTCCAGCAAGAACATCTGTCAGGATCTTTGAATCATCTCTGCCAACTGCGCCTGCGTGATATACATTGCCTCCGGCTCTGGCCAGAGCTACAGACTGATTTAAACCTTTTCCACCGGCAAAGATGCTTCTGTTGGTTGAAGATAAGGTTTCGCCTGCTTTAACAAAATGAGGCACATCATAGACATAATCTATGTTTAATGAGCCGTAATTTAAAATTTTTGCCATTTCTTTCCCCATGACTGTTTCTATTATTTTGAGGTTTATGCGTTGTCTATTATTCTAATGGCCGATGCTCATATCTACCACGTCAATAATAATATTATCCGCTTATAAAAGAAATAGTTGCAATCATCTGTTGTGAGTTCTAACACAAACAAAAAAAGAGAAATTTGTTCAAAATTCCGATTATCCTTCTCATTAATCAGAATTTCCTGCGATTATCAAGTATAATACGCAGTCAAAATAACTAATTAAATGTCAGATAAAACACAGTACCACTAGTGATTGTTTTCTAATTGCATTAGATACTGTTTAAATTTTTTACATTACCCGGTTTTAATTAGGACAGTAGGTATTATTCGATACTGTCGTTATGACTCATAAAATGAGGTAAAAATGAGCTTTAAGAACCTTTTGGAAAATTTCGGTGAAACCCCAATCGATCGTGTAGAGGCTGCTATCACAGCCTTAAAGCGTGGCCGTGGTATTCTGGTTGTAGATAACGAAGATAGAGAGAACGAAGGTGATCTTATCTACGCAGCAGAAACTGTAACCGATGCTCAGATGGCATTCATGATCCGTGAATGTTCAGGTATTGTCTGCGTTTGTATCGAGGAAGAGCAGGCAAAAAGAATGAATCTGCCAATGATGGTTAAGAACAATACCTCTGTATACGGTACCGCATTTACTATTTCAGTAGATGCTGCAAAGGGTGTTACCACCGGCGTTAGTGCTCCTGATCGCGTAAAGGCTATCAAGGCAGTTATCAATCCAGAAGGAAAGCCTGAGGATCTTGCAAGCCCTGGTCATATGTTCCCTCTTGTTGCCAAGAAAGGCGGTGTTCTAGAGCGTGACGGTCACACTGAGGCTTCTGTTGATCTGGCAAGACTGGCAGGTTTAGCTCCTGCAGGTATTCTCTGCGAGCTATGTGCTCCAGACGGACTGATGGCTAAGCTTCCACGCGTTACCCAGTTTGCACTTGAGCATGATTTAACCTGTCTTTCAATTGAAGATCTGATTGCATATCGCAAAGCTAAGAACGTTTAATCAAAGGCGGCGTCAACTTTAAAGTCTGACGCCCTTTTTGTATGTGGAGTGGTTATCATTATGAGAGCTACTGACAATCTCAAACTAGGGTGTACCTGCTTCGGAAATCCAGATGCGCAACCTCTTGTTATCACTCCAGGCTGGGCCACAGATCATAATTTTCTGATACCTTTCGCCGAATTATTCAAGGATTACTATCTAATCCTGGTGGACATGCCTGGCTACGGCAAATCAAAAGAACTCTCAAAATTCGCCACAGACCTGAGACATGGTGCCAACCTTCTTTTAAATACAGTTCCAGATAACTGCATTCTTCTATCCTGGTCATTGAGTACCCTTGCCGCCTCCAGAGCCTGTGCTACAGACCAGCATGGAAAAATAAAGAAATTCATAACCCTCTGCGGCACTCCAAGATTCCCTGCAGATCCCTACTGGCCAGGATTTGACTATAAATACGTTTTAAAGTGTCTTAACCTTTTTGATGAGGGTAAAAATCTTCGTAATATCAAACTGTTCTTTAAGCTGCAGACTCAGAGTCATCTGCTGAGCAAAGAACAGAGTGCTTTTCTTTTAGACAGCTTTGAGAAAATGGGAGATATTCAAACTTCTGTGCTCAAAGAAGGTCTTATGAACATGGCTCATACAGACTATAGAGAGGCAATGCTCTCAATTAAGATACCTTGTCTCCATATCTTTGGCGGAAAAGACCGTCTGGTTAAGCCAGAACTTTCCAAAAAGCTGAATATTCCTCCTTTCCATCAGTGCTGTGTTCTTGAGAATTCTGCTCATACCCCATTCCTAAGTGAGCCGGATTTACTTAAGAAAGTTGTTACTTCTTTTATCGAAAAAAAACTAATTATCTGAATAAGTTAAATTTTTTCTTCTAAACTTTTTGTTAAAAAATACCGATAACATATGTAAGCGGGAGATCTAATTATTTTTTGGAAGAAAAATGGACGTAGCAACTAGTACCATCTCAAATCTAGGAATAGCAAATATTCCTCATGCGGCTCAGGAAGCCCGCAGAGATAGTATTGCCCGCGATACCATTCCTCAAATCAATCACATCTCCAAAGGCCTTAATACTCAGGCCAATGCCCAGGGTAATGCCCAGCTTGCTCCTGCCAATTCCAATCTATATATCCAGGCCGATACTATTATCAAAAGCGGTCAGGAAAAGAAGGGCATCAGCCGTAAACAGAGCAAGGGAAAAGTTCAGAAGGAAGAGCAGACTAATACTTCAGCTGTATCTGAAAAGACAGCAGCCTCTGTCTCAACCCTGTCTGGTAACAGCTTAGGAGAGAAGATTTCTGATCCTGCTGCTATAAAGGCAGCTTTAGGAGGAATATTCGGTGCAACCGGAGCTACCTATTCTCAGGAAGCCGATAGTAAGCGCGAGAAAGGAGAAGGCTTCTCCTCAAAGGTAATTGCTGAAACCTACAACAATATCGCACCGGACTTCTCTAAAGGTCAGCAGCTGGATGTCGAAGGTTAGCTTTTTGAAGGATTAAAGGAAATGGTGGTTCGATTTAAGCGAACCACTTTTTTTGAGATTAATGGACCAGAGTCTTAAGATATTCCTGCTCGATTTTCTTCTGATCTTCCTCTGAAATCTCTTCAATCTGAACATCTTCATTGTCATCTGAAGAAAGAGAATTCTCAACAATCGGCATCTCTTCAAACCAGTCAGGCTTGGTATAGGAAATCTTATTTACAAACCAGGTCTTTTTACCCAGAGGAGTCTGAACAACAGCCTCGTCATCCACACTCTTTCCAAGGAGAGCTCTTGCCATTGGAGCGTCAACTGAAATACAGTTGGAGCGTCCGAAGATTTCATCTGAGCCTACAATATGGATCTGCATCAGGTTATCACCTTCCTCAGATTCGATTTCAACGTAAGCACCAAAGAAAACACGACCTTCCTGCTGCTTGTTGTACTCAATAACCTGTAGATCATTCAGACAGTGACGCAGATAGCGGATTCTTCTGTCTATCTGACCTAGAAGTCTCTTGTTGTAATGATAGTCAGCATTCTCAGAGCGGTCACCAAGACTTGCAGCCCAGCTTACCTTCTGAGTGATTTCAGGACGTTTAACTTCCCAAAGATAATCTAATTCCTTGTGAAGCTGTTCAAAACCTTCTCTAGTTATAAATGGCTTGCCCATATTGAACCTCAAAAAAAAGACCCGGCGCATTTACCGGGTCGTCTTTCAGTTTAATACCAAAAGTCAGATTATAGCTGTGGACCAGCCTTTACTAACTCTGGGTTTAACTTAGCAAACTTGCCGAAGTTCTTGATGAAACGCTCAGCTAAGTCCTTAGCCTTAACATCCCAGTCAGCAGCATTTGCATAGGTGTCACGTGGATCTAAGATCTTAGGATCAACACCAGGTAAAGCTGTTGGAACCTTGAATGAGAACATTGGGATGGTCTTGGTCTCAGCCTTATCGATTGAACCGTCTAGGATTGCATCGATAATACCACGGGTATCCTTAATTGAGATACGCTTGCCGGTACCATTCCAGCCAGTATTTACTAAGTAAGCCTTAGCGCCTGACTTCTTCATACGCTCAACAAGAACTTCTGCGTACTTGGTTGGAGGTAATGATAGGAATGCAGCACCGAAGCATGATGAGAAGGTTGGGGTTGGCTCAGTAATACCACGCTCGGTACCTGCTAACTTAGCAGTGAAGCCTGATAGGAAGTAGTACTGGGTCTGGCCTTCGTCAAGGATTGATACTGGAGGTAATACACCGAATGCGTCAGCTGATAAGAAGATTACGCGCTTAGCAGCAGGGCCCTTTGAAATTGGCTTAACGATGTTGGTGATGTGGTTGATTGGGTAAGAAACACGAGTGTTCTCGGTTACTGACTTGTCAGCGAAGTCAATCTTACCGTTAGCATCAACAGTTACGTTCTCTAATAGAGCGTTACGCTTGATTGCGTTCCAGATGTCTGGCTCATTTTCCTTAGATAGGTTGATAACCTTAGCATAGCAACCACCTTCGAAGTTGAATACGCCATCATCATCCCAACCGTGCTCGTCGTCACCGATTAGAAGACGCTTTGGATCGGTTGAAAGGGTGGTCTTACCAGTGCCTGATAGACCGAAGAAAATAGCGGTATTTTCGTGGTTCATGTCAGTGTTTGCTGAGCAGTGCATTGCAGCAATACCCTTTAGAGGTAGGTAGTAGTTCATCATTGAGAACATACCCTTCTTCATCTCACCACCGTACCAGGTGTTAAGAATTAACTGCATACGCTCTGTTAGGTTGAATACAACAGCAGTCTCTGAATTTAGACCTAGCTCCTTGTAGTTCTCAACCTTAGCCTTTGAAGCGTTTAGAACAACGAAGTCTGGCTTGAAGTTCTTTAACTCTTCAGCAGTTGGACGGATGAACATATTGGTTACGAAGTGAGCCTGCCATGCAACCTCAACAACGAAACGGATTGCCATACGGGTGTTAGCGTTAGCACCGCAGAAACCGTCAACAACGTATAGTTTCTTGTTTGATAACTCTTTACCAGCTAAGTCCTTTAAAACTTTCCATGACTCAGTTGATAGTGGCTTGTTGTCGTTCTTGAACTCATCAGTGGTCCACCAGAAGTTAGCCTCTGATGATGCATCCTTAACGATGAACTTGTCCTTTGGTGAACGACCAGTGTAAACGCCAGTCATAACGTTAACAGCGTTTAACTCTGTATCCTGACCCTTATCAAAACCAGTTAAACCAGCTTTGGTTTCTTCAGCATATAGGGTTTCGTATGAAGGGTTGTGTACGATTTCGGTAGCAGAACTGATACCGTATTTAGCTAAATTAAGCTCGTCGAATAAGCTCATTTTTTTCTCCAAGTGTTATCTGAGAATAACTCAGGTTTTTGATAGGTTACAAATACGATTTTAGCAGTAAAAAGAAAACTTGTGCATATTTTTTATTAATTATTCGATCATTAATTATCATTTTTGAAAAAAATTTTAAAATTCAATACTGAAAAACATTGTCATAACCTATTTCTATGTTAAATTGTATAATGCACGGGTTCGCTGATTCCATGTGGCATAAATGCCCTTCTGTCATTAGCTGAACCTTCCACGCCACAAGGTGGTTGCGCTTCTTTATAAAGGTTAATAAAGAAGAAAAAAGACTTTGTATTAATACAAATACAGCATTGCGCCAATTGATCACTTTTGGCAATTTCTTTAGCTTAGATTTTTATTTATAGGTTTTTATGAGCAAAATCAGCGTTAGTGAGAAAGCACAGGAATACTTCCTGAATATTATCAGCAAACAGAAAATGGAAGGCCTTGCTATTCGTCTTACTGCAACTAATGTAGGAACCCCTGGTGTTCAGTGCGGAATTCTGTACTGTCCAAAAGAGTACATCACATCAAATGATGAACACTTCCAGATGAAGGGTTTTGAAATTGTTATCGACAGTTCAGTTTCAGAATACCTTGATGGTTCTGTTATTGATTTAACCAAGAACGAGGAAGATGGCGAAGATCTATTGACCTTCCATGCTCCTAACTTAAACAAGCAGGATCTGCCTCCTGATGCAACCCTGTTTGACAGATTAAAGAGATTCATCGATGTTACCGTAAGCCCATCACTGGCATCTCACGGCGGTGCAGTTTCATTAGTTGATGTTACTGAAGACGGTGTGGTTAAGGTTAAATTCACCGGTGGCTGTCTAGGCTGTTCAATGGTTGGAATTACCTTAAAGGAAGGCATTCAGACACAGCTGAATCAGGCATTCCCAGGTCAGATCAAGGATGTTGTTGATGTAACCGAGCATGAGGTTACCGACCAGACCTACGGTTAACAGAAAAAGAAGGTTCCAGCCATCCCCAAACGACCGGGACCTCAATCCAATCATCAAGTAAAGCAGCTAACATAGCTGCTTTATTTGTTTTTTGAATCGCTATCTAGTTTACACTTCCTTAAGAACATACAGGTGAGCAGCAAAGTCACTGTCGCACTTGTCCATAATCAGACCTCTGTTCTCAAGATACTCTGCACTGAAAACCTGTCCGCTCATCTCATGCTTTACAGACAGTACAGAAGGGCACTCGTGGACTACGCACTGATATTTTGCCCCCTTCTTTAAGCCCTTGAAACGGATCCTGGTTAGAGGCATTCCGTTCTGCACCAGATTTCTGAAATACATCAGAATCACCTCACTCTGATCTTTACTTACAAAGGACCATGATGTTTCATTTCTGTCGCCTTCAAAAGGAGAAATCAGACGGATAAAGTCACCAGTCTGCAGAGTTTCACGGTACTTTTTATAGATTCCGATCTGATACTTAACCTCTTCCTGCTCCTGTGGACTTAACTTACCTAAATCCATCTCGTAGCCAAAATTACCTGACATGGCACAGGTAAAGCGGGTCAGCATTGAGGTTATTCTGTTCAGCTGATGATTTGGAACAGCAGATACATGTGCTCCCATGGTTACAGGAGGATACATGTAGGAGGTACCATACTGAATTCTCTGTCTTGCAACCGCATCGGTATTATCGGAAGTCCATACCTGAGGCATGTAGCAGAGCATACCCATATCAAATCTGCGGCCACCGCCAAAACAGCTTTCAAAAAGGATATTTTCAAATCTTTAGGTGATTCTCTGGACAATATCGTACAAGCCTAAAACATAACGTGCTGAACGGTGCTTTCTACAAGAACATGCTGTCAGCTCTGGAAGTATCTCGTTCAGAGGCTTTAGAGAAGAAGGCTCACAACCTGAAGGTTCGCTATGCTATCGACGAGGATGCTGTTTCAATTAAGATTCATGCAACCAACAAGACCGAGGCTATCAACATGCTGGTAGACAGCTTAAAGGATAATCCAAACATCGAATATCTTGAGGCTTTCAGAAAGGCAGTATTTGCCAGCGAAGCAGAATCCTCAACCGGTATTGCTGACGGTATCGCTCTACCACACGCAAAATCAAGCGTAGTTAAGAAGTCTGTAATTGCGGTTGCTACCTTAGATACTCCAATTGACTTCGAGTCACAGGATGGTAAGGCTGTTGATACCCTGTTCATGATAGCATCTCCAGAGGATGCTGATG
This sequence comes from Succinivibrio dextrinosolvens, assembly GCF_900116345.1. Taxonomy (GTDB): domain Bacteria; phylum Pseudomonadota; class Gammaproteobacteria; order Enterobacterales; family Succinivibrionaceae; genus Succinivibrio; species Succinivibrio dextrinosolvens_B. The sequence continues at coordinate 58,627 of NZ_FPAH01000007.1, forward strand.
CTCACCTATCTGTAATCGGTAAGCTTGGCTTAATCCTGAACGAGGCAGCAAATGTCCGTGCAATCAAGGAAGTAACCAATACCTTAGATCTTGTTGATTTAATCGGTAAAGCAGAAAAGAATGCTATTGCAGCCGGTTAATATATAAACTTTGTCCAATCTCTGAAGAGAATTCCTGACCTCGATTTCCATATCGAGGTCTTTTTTTTCACTCTAAGTAAAATCTAATCTATATCACGTATTCTTTTGTGGTCTTTTAAACACGATAAATAAGAGTTTTATTGGATAATAAAGATAGGAGATTTTTTTGTGAGCTCAATCATATCTTTACCTTTAATCTATTTTGTATTAGGATCTGCATCCAACGCTCTGTTCCTGTTTGGTCTTACCAACGAGAACTCACGCAACAACATGTTTAAACTTATTTTTGCAGTGATAGGAATAGCCTTTTATATCTGGGCTATAAAAAACTAGGAAACTTAATGACAAAATATAACGTTGTTAAAATTCAGAGAGGAGAAATCATGTATCTGGGCAATGGTGAAAACTGGATGACCTCACCTGCAGATGCAAAAGAATTCTGTGAAGAAACAGCACAGAAAATCGCTCTAAACTACAACCGTCATTTCTGCGATTTAGGCGGTGAACACTATAACTACATCAGAGTTAGAGCCTCTTAATCCTTCTCGTCGTGAAGCTATTACACAATAGCTCACGATAGTACCCCCCCACTTCATTCAAACAAATCTATTCCTGATATTCAAAGAGATAACAGAATTCCTTTCTGAACACATGTGTACCGAAGATCGATTGGTAATTTCTAAAAGACTAATTAAGAGAAAAAAAAGAAAAGAAAGGCAATGTGAATAATGCCTCTGGGTCGAGGCATTTGTTATTCTGATTTAAGAGAACGGCCCAATAGTGACATAGCAGCATCCAGACCAGACTTACCGTTGTATATGATTTCATATACCTCATGGCAGATAGGCATCTGAACACCAGTCTTTTCACATAGATTGCGAACAACCTTACTCATGGTATAGCCTTCGACAACCTGACCGATCTTATCTAGGGCATCCTGACAGCTTAGTCCCTGCCCCAAGAAGAAACCGAATCTTCTGTTTCTGGACTGATTATCTGTACAGGTTAAAATCAGATCGCCCAAACCAGACAATCCCATAAAAGATTTCTCGGTTGCACCAAAGGCAAGACCTAGTCTTGTCATTTCAGCAAGACCTCTTGAAATCAGAGCGGTTCTGGCATTAGCGCCAAAGCCTAGTCCATCGGACAGACCTGCTCCAATAGCAATAACATTCTTGATGGCACCGCCAAGCTGCATTCCCAGAAGATCAGAATTCTCATAAATTCTGAAGGTCTTGGTATGCATCAGCTCAATAAAATCTTTTATAAAATCACTGTTGGTTCCGGCAACTGCAATTGCGGTAGGAAGACCTTTTGCAAGCTCAACCGCAAAGGTTGGGCCTGAAAGAGCAGCCATTGGGACATCAGATCCAAGCACATCGGTTGCAACCTCGCTTAAGAGCTTGCCTGTATTCAGATCCATACCCTTTGTAGCCCAGGCAATTCTATGATCCGAAGTCAGATACTGTTTTATCTGAGTCAGCACATCAGCAAAGGTATGAGATGGAACAACCACCAGAATATCTCTGCAGCTGGACATTACCTCCTCTAGAGAAGAGGTAACAGTAAGAGTTTCTTCAAATCGGATGCCAGGAAGATATTTGGCGTTTTCTCTTGAGGTCTGAAGAAGTTTTGCAGTCTCAGGCTTTCTGCACCACAGCATCACAGGAAGCCCCTTTGATGCTGTAGACTGGGCCAGTGCGGTTCCGTAGGAACCTGCACCTATAACACCTAAGACACTATTAAAAATGCCCATAGTTAATTAAGCTTGTGGAGCCTGTTCTGATTCAGCACCGTTTGCTACGTCTGATTTGGCAGCAGCTTCCTGCTGACGTGCACGGTACATAGCCTCAAAGTTAATTGGACGTAAAGTTAGTGGTGGGAAGGTTGCCTTGTTAACAAGAGTTGAAATATGCTCACGGGCATATGGGAACAGGATGTTAGGAGCAACACCGCTTAACAGATAATCCAGAGTAGCCTCATCAACATTCTTGATTAGGAATAAACCGGCCTGGTGAACCTCACAGATAAAGGCAACTTCCTCACCTAGCTTACAGGTGGCAGTTACTCTTAAATCAACCTCATAGGTCTCATCGTTCAGCTTCAATGGCTTAGCCTCAAAATCAATCTTGATCTCTGGCTTCCACTCCTTAGAGAAGATCTGTGGAATATTTGGAGTCTCTAAAGAGCAGTCCTTTGAATATAGACGCAGAATATCAAAAGCTGGCTGATTCTGCTGTGAAGTAGCGTTATCTGACATTTTTATTTCCTTATGAATTAGTTATTAGTTTTTAGTTGATAATGGAAGGTTGTCCATTGCCCACTGAGCAATACCACCTTCTAAAGAATAAACCTTGGTATATCCCTGCTTCTTTAATGAAACAGCTGCATTGAAGCAGTCTGAGTCCATCTTGTCCTTTCCAACAAGAACAACAGGTCTATCTTTGTAGCTTTCAATACGGTTTAATTTACCCTGTTTGATGTCAACAAGTACAATATTAACAGCACCTGCGATATGACCTTTAGCAAACAGACTTGCAGGTCTTACATCAACATAAACACCGTTCTCATGATTAATCATTGCGGTTGCAACATTTGAGCCTAACTTCTGAATACGTGCAAGCATGATGCGAACCTGGGTATAGATTAATCCTGCCAGAACAGCGATAAATACAAAAACCATCAAGGTGTGACGCTCGGCGAAAGCTAAAAGTTCCTGAAAATCAACAGATGAGAAAAAATCTCCCACAACAACACCTCTTTTTTGTTTAATTAAAAAATTTAATTCATGATTTTATCATATTTAAAGCGACGCAAAAAACATCTTAATCACATTTAGAACCGCTGTTAATGCGGTCGTTCAGTCTTTTAAACACATTATGTTTTGTGAATAACGCTTCAGGCTATTTTGCATCATATTAATAACTATACATAACATCTTAATTTTTAAGTATTTTCTTAGCTTTTTGCGCTTAATTTTCAATTAATGAGAATATTTCCACAAAAGACGTTAAAAATTCACGAAAACAAGCTAAAATAGCATAAGTTTTATAACCTGTCGTGTTCGGCTGTTATCTGCAGAACATGATTATTTTTAATAAAGAGAAGTAAAGTATGGCAAACAAGAAACCACTTGCCCTGATTATCATGGATGGTTGGGGAGATAATCCAGTTAAAGAGTTTAACGCAGTTGAAGCAGGTAAGACTCCAGTTCTAGACAGCCTGGTTGCTAACTATGCAAATACTGACATTCAGGCTTCAGGTATCGATGTAGGTCTGCCTGACGGTCAGATGGGTAACTCAGAAGTTGGTCATACCAACATCGGTGCAGGCCGTATCGTTTATCAGGAATTAACCAGAATCGGTAAGGCTATTGCTGATGGTGATTTTTTTGAGAACAAGACTTTATGTGAAGCTGTTGATGCAGCAGCAAAGGCGGACAAAGCTGTTCACATCATGGGTCTGATGTCACCAGGTGGTGTTCACTCTCACCAGGACCACATTGTTGCAATGATCAAGCTTGCAGCAAAGCGTGGCGCTAAGAAGATCTACTTCCACGCATTCACTGACGGACGTGACGTTGCTCCACGTTCAGCTTTAGAGTACGTAAAGGTTATCGAAAACACATTCAAGGAAGTTGGTGTAGGTAAGGTTGCAACTATTGTTGGCCGTTACTATGCAATGGATAGAGATAACCGCTGGGATCGTGTACAGCAGGCTTATGATCTGCTGACCCAGGGCAAGAGCGAGTTCGGTGCCTTTGATTCAGCAGAAGCTGCAATCCAGGCTGCTTACGACCGTGATGAGAACGATGAGTTCATCAAGGCATCTGTAATCGGTGACAAGGCTCCTCTAACCGACGGCGACTCACTGATTTTCATGAACTTCCGTGCAGACCGCGCTCGTCAGATTACCCGTTCATTTGTTAACGCTGACTTCGACGGCTTCAAGCGTGAAGTTACTCCAAAACTGGCAAGCTTCGTAATGCTGACCCAGTACGCTGCAGACATCAAGACTTCATGTGCATTCCCACCAGCAGATTTAACCAACACCCTAGGTGAGTGGCTATCTAAGAAGGGTATGACTCAGCTACGTATTTCTGAGACTGAGAAGTATGCTCATGTAACCTTCTTCTTCAACGGTGGTGTTGAGACTGTATTCCCAGGTGAAGACAGAATTCTGATCCAGAGTCCTAAGGTTGCAACCTATGATCTGCAGCCCGAGATGAGCTCAAAGGAACTTACCGACAAGCTGTGTGAGGCTATTGAGTCAGGCAAGTACGACATGATCATCTGTAACTACCCTAACGGTGATATGGTTGGTCACACTGGTGTATTTGAAGCCGCAGTTAAGGCTGTTGAGGCTGTTGACAGCTGCATCGGTCGTGTTATCGAGTCATTAAAGAAGGTTGACGGTGAGTGCTTAATCACTGCTGACCACGGTAACTGTGAGAGAATGAAGGATCTTGAGAAGAACATTCCTTACACTGCTCACACCAATCTGCCAGTTCCATTCATTTACTACGGCAGAAAGGCTACCATGCGTAAGGACGGCAGACTGTCAGACATCGCTCCTACCATGCTGTACCTGAAGGGAATGGAGATTCCTGCAGAGATGACCGGTAAGTCAATCGTAAAATTAGAAGAAGAATAATCTCAGATTATTCGGATGAGAATGGGGCATTTTGCCCCATTTTTTTTAATAACAGATTAGCTAAAACTATCCGTTAGAAGGTATAGCGAGCTCCAATGGAAAAAACACTCCTGTCTACCCTCTTTGTGTATTTCTTTGCTCCAAAGTCTTTCTTATGATCAGAACCTGCATTGAAGCCAGCCTCAGACCAGATACTAAAGTTAGGATTCAGCTTGTACTTTAATAGCAGAGGTATTCTCTTAATCCTATGAGTTTCTGAACGATCTTCTTCAAACCATGCAGCTTCGTATCCTGTTAAGATAGAAATACCACTGTCAAAGGCATAACCTCCAGATATCTCAAAGCCTTTAATCTCCAGCCAGTCATTAGCCTTAAAGTTAACCTTGCAGTAATCATATAAAGCTGCAGCATAAAAGCCTGAACTTATATTTCCCCAGGAAATACCGGCAGCAGCGTGTTTAAAGTTTATAAAAGCTCTGTTTTTGATATCCCGCCCGGTCTGTCCTTTGATATAGCTGTAACCGGTTCGCACAGATAGCGGACCAAACCAGACATCATCAAAAGTATAACCAAGGGCAGAACTGAAGCCAGAGTCTATATCCCAGCTGTCTTTATACTTACTGCCAAGATTATTAAACTTGTTCTTGAGGAGAGCTACGCGATCCTGTGCTGTCTGTAAGCCTAACTGACCATGAAAACCGTAATTCTCGTAGGTATACATAAACTGTCCAGGACGACGGGAATGATCAAAATGCCCCTGTAATGTACCGGCAGCCTGTTCATAATTATCAGTTACACTTTCCGCATAATATGAGGCATCGCGGAATTTACCGGCAGTCAGTACACCGTAGCTGTTAAAGTCCACACCAACATACTGTTCACGGGCTTTAGCACCATTACCTTCACCGGTACTGTTCATATCCCACTGGGCATAGGCAAGTGCAGAGGCCCATTTGTTTATTCTGACTTTTCCCCTTAAACCGAAACGGGCTGAATTATGTATGGAGGAGTCATGATCACCGGCCAGATTGTAATTATTACTATAGAAAACCGACTGTATACGACCGTTAATACCCAGAGAGGTTCCATTTTTGTTATAGACAGTGGCAGCCTCTGCAGATAAGCCGGCAGAACCTAAAGCCATAAATAAGATTGAGTATTTTAAAGCTGTCTTTGGGCTCATAATCTGCTTTACCGACGTAAAAAGGACAAACCTAACGGTTAAACCAAATATAGTAGGCAGATTAGGTTCTGTAAAGGAAGAAACAGCACAAAATGGCTTTCCTTACAGCATAGGAAAACCATTAAGACAGATACGTTAGAAAAGCTTCTTCTTTTTTAGATCGTAGAAGCCCCAGAGAATACCAATCACAACACCGCCTAAATGACACAGATTGGCAATTCCGCTGAACAGGAATCCCAGAAGAATGAAGATAATACTTACAGTCAGAAGACCTCTTGGGATAATGAAGGACTCTGGGAGATCTTCACGTTTGGAAAGAACACCGCAGTAACCGATAATTCCGTATACCACGCCGGACAGACCGCCAAAATATCCATAGCTGTCAGTCATAAAACAGTACTGAAGGACATTTGACAGGAGGGCAATACTGATTATCAGAGAGAACAGTTTGCTCTTGCCGAAGGTTTTCTCGATTGGTCTGCCTAATGCCTCAAACATCACCAGATTAAAGGCAATATGCATAAATCCGAAATGTACAAAGGCAGGTGTCAGAAGACGGTAGTAATCAGTAACTGAACTGAAAACATCCTGTCTGGATAAAGCAAAGGTCTGAATTACCCAGTCCTCGTTAAACAGAGATATAGCATACAGGGCAATACAGATAAGCTCCACAATGGTAGTCAGGGAAGTAATGTCAAAGGACATTGGCAGATACAGAGAGGATTTAATCTCCTTAACGTTTCGTACAGTCTTACCCTGCTCCCATGAAGCTTTGGTAAATGAACTGTCAAAAGGAGAGCCTGCAAATCTCAGAACTTCTCTTTTAGCCCTGGCCATATCAAGTTCGTTGGTTACGAACACACCATAATGCCCAGAGTAGCTTTCCTTGATTTTAGCCTTGATACCAATGGAATTTAAATGGTCTACGAAACCTAAGGCCTTCTCCCTTGGAAGAAGGCAGACTTCATAGGTAAAATCGTCAACTATTTCGAATTCAGCCATTTCAGGTACTCAGCTACACCCTGGGCAACAGTCTTGAACTCGATATCACAGCCTGCATTACGCAGCTTGGTCAGATCGGCCTGAGTAAAGCACTGATAGTGTCCCTTCAGATGTTCTGGGAATGGAATGAACTCAACCTCACCGTGACCATGGTGCTTGATAACAGCCTTGGCAATATTCAGGAATGGTTCAGCACGACCGGTACCGCAGTTATAGATTCCTGATGGACCTTTGTGCTCATAGAACCACAGGTTAACCTCAGCAACGTCACCAACATAAACGAAGTCACGCAGCTGACCGCCGTTCTCATAACCGTCAATACCTTCAAACAGCTTTGGATTCTCACCTGCCAGCATCTGATTGTTCAGATGGAAGGCTACTGATGCCATTGAACCCTTGTGACTCTCACGAGGACCATATACATTGAAATAACGCAGACCAACAACCTGAGAATTAATCTTTGGCAGTCTTGCTCTTACGTATTCATCAAACAGGAACTTAGAATAGCCGTAAACATTCAGCGGACCTTCATTGCTTCTGTCTTCTACAAATACATTGCCGTCACCGTAGGTTGATGCAGATGAAGCAAAGAAGAAAGGAATTCTATGAGCAGTAGCAAACTCGAAAAGATTTACAGTGTACTCATAGTTGTTCTTCATGATGTACTTGCCGTTCCACTCAGTGGTAGCAGAGCAGGCACCCTCATGGAAGATAGCCTGAATATTCTTGCATCCGTATTTGGAATCAAATGCCTTCTCATCTAATACCAGCTTCATGAAGTCTTCTTTATCCATGTAGTCGGCAATATCCAGATCGGTAAGGTTCATAAACTTATGGCCGTTGGTTAAATTATCAACAACCAAAATATCCTTAATACCACGATCATTTAAATGTTTAACGATATTTGAGCCAATAAAGCCACATCCACCAGTTACGATAATCATAATAATTCCTTAAAACTTAATAGATACGAACATTATAAAGCATCAAAGATAGAAAACACATTGCAAAGCACAATTAATCAGTACAAACAATGGACATATGCACTGAAAAATCATGATTTAAAAGACAAACATAGGCTACAATAGTAGGAGGAGAGAACAAATACTCCTCAATAAAAGAACAATTTTAGCTTTCACCCTTGCTGTTTGATAAGGTGAAAGACACCACCAGTTATAGGATATATTGCTTAAGAAACATATTGTTAAGCAATAGGCAAAATAGAGATATGACTTTAAATACCCACAAAAAATACCTGATAATCTCACCTTCATGGCTTGGCGATCTGATTATGTCTCAGAGCCTTTATAAAGTTTTAAAAGAGCAGGATCCTGAATGTATCATTGATATCTATGCTCCTGCCTATACCATGCCTATACTGGACAGAATGCCGGAGCTGTCAGGAAAATTCATCAATCCGTTTGAACACGGCGCCTTCAATCTCAAACAGAGATATGCTGAGGGCAAAAAGTTCCGTGACAGTCATTACGACTCAGTTTTCATTCTGCCTAACTCTTTAAAGTCAGCATTTGTCGGTTTCTTTGCAAAGATTCCTGACAGACGTGGCTTTAAGGGAGAGTCAAGATATATTCTTATCAACAATATGCGTACCAACAAGCAGGATTTTCCTCTGATGGTTCAGCGTTATGTTGCCCTTGCCTTTGACAGAAATGAAGTTAAGACTGCTCAGGATTTACCTAAGTTTTCCTATCCTAAGCTTGAAACCAGACCACTTGATGAAAAAAGAGCCGCCGAGCTTGGACTGGATTTTTCAAAGAAGAATCTGATTTTAGGCTGCGGAGCTAATTACGGCCCATCAAAACTCTGGCCTGTTGAATATTTTGCTGAAATATCAATGTGGTGGATAAAAAAAGGCGGCAGAGTAATCGGCATCGGATCTAAAAAGGATATTCCGACTGTTGCCAAAATCTACGAGCATTTATCTGAAGACACCAAGCCTTTCTTCACAGACATAGCAGGCAAGACCAACCTGACCGAGGCTCTGGATATTGTGGGCAGCTCCACTGCAGCTGTATGTAATGATTCAGGTCTGATGCACACAGTTGCAGCAGCAGATGTTCCTCAGGTCTGTATCTTCGGTTCAACTTCCACCAACTACACGCCTCCTCTGTCAGACAAGGCTGTTTGTGTGGAATCGGATGAACCATGTCATCCATGCTTTAAGAGAACCTGTAAATTTGAAACCTATGCCTGTCTGAAGAAACTTACACCTCAGATGGTAATAGAGAAACTTGAACAGCTTCTGTCTTTCTAGGAAGGCTGTCTTTATGGTTAAAGAATACATAGATTTTATCAATAATCACTATGCCAGACTCGTTTATGAGATCAACAGAGAAGTTGACGATCGATTAGAGGAGCTTCGTAATGGATTTATCAAGGAAATCTATAATTATCTTACTCCTGATATGCCAGTCCATTATGAGGAAGATCATACCTACGATCCGCCTTATGACTGTTCAGGTGAGCTTGTAGAGGCAGGAAAGATCTCTGCGGATATAACCGTAAATGAATTTCTTGAAGAAGAATACAACGGAGATAAACATGCCTCCTACTGCAGTGGCTGTGGCTTTTTTCACGATACATACAGTGATTCGCTTCAGAGTTTCACTCTTGAATATGGAGTTGGTCTCATGCATAGGAAAATACGTGAAATTCTGGATAAGGAATTAAAGGTAGAATTATCGGACGAAGAATTCGAAGAAATCTATAGAGAAATGGGCTGTTTCGATGAAATCTACGTCGGCACAAAGATTTATGATTTTTTCTGCCCTGAAATCGTTGCTCAAATGTGTGGCATAGATAAATTAAAGCTCTCTGAAGTCATTCAGTTAACAGAAAAGTCAGATGATTTCATCATCGTCGAGGAAGTTATCTGAGAGCATAAAGCCAAAGAATAATAATTAGTTAACCTTTATTTAATTTGAGTGTTATGAAATTATCATCACGTTTTGCCCTTTACCTGTATAAGTTTGTCACTCTGCTTATTGCCCCTCTTGGTGCGGCATTTCTTGCATACAAGAAACGTCGTGATCCTCCCTATGGCAGAAGAATTTTTGAACTGCTAGGCTATTACAGAGAAACCGAGATAAGCTGTATCTGGTTTCACGGAGCATCAGTTGGCGAAATCAACGCGCTAAAGCCATTCATCGTTGAGTTCAGAAGAAATCATCCAAACGACAGAATTGTTATTACCACTATGACTACTACAGGTGCAAAGTCAGCCTCCTCACTTGAGAACGTGCTGGTCAAATTTTCACCGCTGGACAGTCCCCTTGCCGTTTCCCGTTTCTTTAAACATTTTAACCCTGAGGCCCTGATCATCATTGATACTGAACTGTGGCCAAACATGCTGGATATAGCAGCAAAAAGAAAATGTCCGGTGATGATCATCAATGCCAGAATGCAGGAGAAGAACTGTCAGAAGTACCTCAAGCACAAGAATCTGGTACAGGATCTGATTGGCTCCAAGCTCTCCAAGGTTATGTGCATCTCCTATGCTGACAAGGACCGTTTTGAGAAGATCGGAGTCCCTGCCAGGAATACCGTGGTAACAGGAAACATCAAATATGATCTCAAACCAAGAGAAAGGATGTTTGAGGATTCCAAGAAGATCAGACGTAAGATTCTAAGTGAGAATGTATTCGGAGCCATCAGTATTCATGATGGCGAAGAGGAAGCTGTGGTTAATGCCTACATCGAGGCCAGAAAGACTATTCCAGATCTGAAGATGGTGTTTGTTCCAAGGCATCAGACTGTTACAGATAGTGTCTGCAGCTATCTGAATGATAAAGGCATCTCCTTTGCGCTTAAGAGTGAACTGAAGAGTATTACCCTGTTCAATGCTGATGTTATGGTTGGTGATACCATGGGCGAGATTGAAACCTATTTCGGTCTGTGTGATCTCATCTTTATGGGAGGAAGTCTTGTAGATATAGGCGGACATAATCCTTTAGAGCCAGCCTATTTCAGTCTGCCACTACTTACAGGACCTATCTACAGAAACTTTGAGGAGCAGTTTGAAAAGCTGCTTGATACAGGTGGATGCTTTGTTGCCGAAGATGAACATAAGCTTGCGCTTTACATCATCAAACTGCTTTCAGACAGGAACCTTCTGCAGAACACAGGTGTAATGGCACTGGACGTTCAGCAGCAGGGCAAAGGCGCATTAAACAGAACTATTGAACAGCTTGATCTGATGCTGTTCAAGAATTAAGAGGCAATTGATTTAAGCCACTCGATATAATCTCTGGCTCTCTGACCAATCACATCGGCGGTTACAATTTCAGTATCATTGATTCCGTAGGTAATGAAGCTGCCGATGTAATCTACACGACACATTTCAAAAGCATGCAGAATGTTGGCAAGATAGTCTTCAACCTTACGGTGATGTCTGCCGGAGGTTGTATAGGCAGCCTCTTCACTTCCGCAGGAAATGCAAAGACCAATCTTCTTTTTCTCAAGGTGGTAGGCTTCTTTGAAGGCCCAGTTTGAGGTTAAAACCTTATCAAACCATTCCTTCATCTTTGGTGGGCAGTTAAACCAGTAGAATGGGAACTGAAGAACAACAGTTCCATTATTCTCAAGCACACAGTGCTCTTTTGAGGCATCAATAAATCCGGTTGGATAAACACTCTGAAGATTATGGATCAGAATCTCGTCAGGATATTTTCGCATCTCATCGACAAATCTGCGGTTAACATTTGACTGGCTAAAGTTTGGATGATCTACGATAACAACTGTTTTCTTGTCCATAAAATGCCCCATATTCGAAAAAAAGAATATACAGCACTATATTACTTTACAAGTTTAATTTTTTAGAGCTTCCTGTTTTAAAAGTTCAAAGTCGCTCTCATTAAAATTAACTTTTTTATCTGAATTTCTTTGCATTTCCTTTCTGAAGGAGCGCAGAAGACGGCTAATCATTTCCTCCTTATTTGACTCTGTAAGAGGTTCAAGGAAACACTTGTCAAAGTCAATGACACAGACCTTCTTGTCAGCATCTATCAGGATATTACGGATGTTCAGATCGGTATGCAGAATATTGTTATCAAAGAAAAGTTTAATAGTCTTACCGATTGAGATGAATTCCTCTGAGCTCAGATGTCTTTGTGCAATCACATAGGATAAATCTGTATACCCGTTCAGTCTTTCAATCACTATATCCTGAACAATCCCGATACCGTTGCTTATCTCTCTGGCAATAACAGGCTTTGGAACAGGAAGCTTCAGTTCAAGCATTCTGTTTAAAAGAGAAAATTCGTCATAGGCACGGTGAGAATGAGGTTCAAAGCAGAAGAAAGAATCTGAGACCAATTTGCCGAACAGACCTCCACGTTTGTAATGTCTTAATACCAGATCACGACCGTCTTTTTTGAATAAAAGAGTCTGTCCGCGTCCGCCCCTTGAGCTAACACCTTCAGATTGCTCAATTGCATCTCGATCAAAAAAGCCCTCATAGAAAGAAAGCTCCTGATCTGAAGGTAGACTTTCATTCAGAAAGAATTTTGTCTTTCCAAACTGTATGACTCTAATATTTTCCATAGACTTTAAACCAGAAATACCAATAGAACGAATCTCAAGATACTGTTTTCTTTGCAAGAATACAACTTTAGTTGTGTTTTCGCCATATATGCCATAGAGAAAATGATGTTACAATGGGGCAAAAGTGAGGATCAGCGTGACACATTCAGATAACAGTTCAGTTTGTATTCTAAGACTCACCGCTCTAGGTGACTGCATTAATGCTTTTGGCATTGCCAATGCCATTCATGAGGATTATCCGGAAGTTAAACTTAAATGGATAATCGACTCAAGATTTTCATCTCTTTTCATAAGCGACGGGGAACCTATTGTTCCTATGGCTCCTGTTGAAATAAAAAAACAGGGACTTCTAAAATCAGTCCTATCACTTCGAAAAGGGCTAAAGGACGAAAAGTATGATGTTCTCATGAATATGCAGACCTCTATCAAGGCCTCACTGCTTTCAACTTCAGTCAGAGCGAAGCTGAAATTCGGTTACGATGATGAGAGAAGCCGTGAAGGACAGAGTCTCTTTGTAAACCGCAGAATCGATAAACCTCAAACTCCTCATGTAATGTCAGGTTTCATCTCCTTTGCAAGATCAGCAGGCTTTGAAGGGATAGAACCTAAATGGAACTATCATCTGACAGCAAAGGAAATAGAAAGCGCTAAAGAGCTTATTCCTCAGGATAAGAAAATCCTGGTTATAGCACCTGCATCAGCGAAGGCTGAGAAGAACTGGACTGCTGAAGGCTATACAGAAATAGGGCAGTATGCCGCAGAAAAAGGCTTTCATGTAGTAATTGTAGGAGGCAAGGGCAGTCTTGAAACAGAGCTTTGCTCAAAGATTGCAGATAAGCTTAAAGATAACTGTACCAATCTGTGCGGCAAGACCTCATTAAGATTGCTGGCTGCTGTTATCTCACTGGCATCTGTAGTTATATCACCAGACAGCGCCAGCATGCATCTGGCATCCTCACTGAATATACCAGTTATAGGACTCTTTGCGATTCATAATCCAGACAGAGTCGGAGCCTGGAACTTCAGAAAATATGAAGTCAGCGTCTATGCACAGATGGCTGCTGCTGAACTTAACGGTAAGGAAGCAGGCTGGAGATACCGTGTCAAAAACACTGATGCTATGAAAGCCATAGACTGCAGCAAAGTAAAAGAAGTTTTTGACAGGATCTGTAAAGACTATTCTTTAAACTGAGAACAATAAATTTAACATAATATTAATGAATGGGGCAGGGACTACTGCCTAAACAAAGGATTTAGCTATGAGTAATTTGGCTGTTTTACCTGGTACCTTTGATCCGTTAACCAAAGGTCATCTTGATATCATAAGACGCGCATCCGCCTTATTTGACAAGGTAATAGTTGCGGTAGCCAACAGTCCATCAAAACATACCTTTCTGACTCTTGAGGAAAGGATCTGCTCTACCAAGGATGCCTTAGCTGAATTTAAAAACGTTGAAGTCGAGGGCTTTAAAGGCTTACTTATTGATTATCTGAAGGAAAAGCAGTGCAACGTGCTTGTTAGAGGCCTTAGAAATGCCACTGACTACGATTACGAGGCTCAGCTTACCGGAATGTACCGAGCTTTTGTTCCAAAGCTGGAGATAGTCTTTCTGCAGACAGCACCTGAGTTTTCCTTTATCTCCTCAACTTTGGTAAGAGAAATATTTATTCATGGCGGGGATATCAGCAAGCTGGTCCCAGAACCAGTCTTTAACCTGATTATTTCTCAAAAGAAATAGACGCACTCTCTATTTCTGGCAATGCGGGCAGTAGAAGGTTGAACGCTGCCCCTGAACGGTACTTTCTATTCTGGTACCGCAGATCTTACAAGGCTCACCTTCGTGTCCGTATACGTACAGATTCTGTACAAAATAGCCAAGCTTACCATCAGCTCCAGAGAAGTCACGGATAGTTGTCCCGCCTTTCTTAATAGACTCCTTCAGAAGTAATGGAATCTGCTCCACCAGAGCATCACACTGTTTTCTTGTGATCTTGTTGGATGGAGTAAGCGGACTGATTCTAGTTAGAAAAAGAACCTCTGAGGCATAGATATTGCCCACACCAACTACAATTGAGTTATCCATCAGAGCCTGCTTGATACTCTTTTTAAGTCTGTTAAGACGTGAAAACAGGTATTCAGAGGTAAATTCCTGAGAGAAAGGCTCAGGACCTAGATATTTTAAGGGCTCACACTGATAAGGGTCCTGTGATTGATCAAAATACAGTACCAGACCAAAACGTCTGATGTCGTTGTATCTGATAAATATTCCTGACTTAAGACCGATTTCAAAATGATCGTGAGTATCCATAGGAGTCTCATGATCTAATACCCTCAGATGACCGGTCATTCCAAGATGCATCACAAGATAGCCGTTTGTTGTGGTTATAACGATATATTTGGCACGTCTTTCGATTTTTAGGACCTGAGCGTTGACCAGTTTCTTTAAATCTGGAGAGAAAGGCTGTCTTAGGGATTTGTCATCAAAATAAATACTGGAAATAACAGCGTTCAAAAGGGGCTTTTCAATTCCACGTTTTGTAACTTCGACTTCTGGCAGTTCAGGCATAGGGCAGTACCAAATAAAAGATTCTGACTACAAATAGTACAATCAAAATACCATTAAATTACTATTAATAAACTGTTTTAATAATTTAACCTTGCAGATTGATCATTCCAACTTTTAAGCCTGTATTATAGGAGTTTTCTAAGAATAGAACAGAACTGTTACCACAAAATATACAAATAAATATTTCAGCAAGATTTTCCTATGTATTTACCTAGATAAAAAACTAATAGTTTGAAAAACAACCTAATAATTCCATTATTAGAATCCTCTCACATCCTCCATTAAAGTCACTTTATAAACCTTTTCAACTCTTTTCTCACTTCATTTATTAAAAAAAAAAACTGAGATTTTTATTAGAAAATATTCGCTTTAAAATTGCCTTTTTCAGTTTTTTTTATACACTTCAAGTAAAAGTCATCAGCTGATATCTGCAGCTATATAGCGTATTTATCTTGGAATAATTTATGACTTATAAAAGGTATTATTCTAATCATCGTATCTTAAGGCATACTCCAATAGCCAGATATATCGCAGCAGTTCTGTCTAGTAGTATTGTTGTATGGCCTACAATTACGCTAGCTGACAGTGGCGGTGAGATTAAGTCATTTTCTGGTAAGAATTGGTACATGGGTATACTGGGCACAACTGCCAATCATGTCATAATCAATACAGATTCAACAACACAATATGACAATGCCGTTGGTGGTTATTCGGATAGTAATCTGAACCCAGGAGGATTGGTACGTAATAATGTTCTTGAAGTAGCAAACGGCGGAGTAATAAAAGAATATGTTTATAGTGGCTATGCAATAAACAACAATGGATTAGCAAGTGTAACCTCCAACACATTAAACTTAAAAAATGGCAGTACAGTAATGCTTAGCGCCTTCGGCGGCAGGGCTGAAAGTCAAGAAGGAACAGCCAGTTCCACCTCTAACAGAGTAGACTTAGAAAACGGTAGCACAGTCAACATGAGTGTCTACGGAGGCTATGCCAGCAGTAATACAGGAACAGCCTGGTCAAAAAACAATCTCGTAACGATCAGCGGAACAGTGAAAAAAGGGGGGACAACACAAAATTATATTTCTGGGGGCTGGAGCTACAGTAACAATGGAACAGCCACATCTTCTGGGAACAGAGTAATCATCGCCAACGGTGGTAGTGGAGATCATGCCCACGGAGGCTATGCCGGTTCCAGCTCAGGAACAGCTAATGCTACTTCCAACATATTGAACCTCTCTGGATCTGTAACAAAAGCATACGGAGGCTACGCTGATAACGGCATAGAAACTTCAGATAGCATAGCTATGAGCTCCGACAACATCCTAACAATATATGGCTCTGCAACTGATGCTTACGGAGGCTATGCGGAAAGTAGAAAAGGAACAGCTACGGCCAGTGGTAACATTGTTATCATTGAACACGGTGGTATAGCCGGACTGAATGCCTACGGAGGCTGGGCCGAGGGTGGTAAGTACGATTTAGACTATGGTAATGCCACAGCATCTGGAAACAAAGTGATAGTAAATAACGGAGCCAAACTTGGACATGATGCCTATGGAGGTTTTGCTCATAGTAAAAATGGAACAGCCAATGCTTCCGGCAACACCGTATACTTGAATACAGGTGAAAATTTAAATGGCTCTGTCTATGGAGGCTATGCTGACAGCAAAGCTGAGGCCAAGGCAAATAATAACACAGTAATTCTTGGGGCAAATCTTAAAACTAATTCACTTGCGAATGTATCACTCTATGGTGGTTACGCAAAGTCAACATCTCAAGTCCTTCAAGAGTCCATTGGCAATACTCTGGAGATCTGGACAAAGGATCTGAATGTAAAAAGTATCAACAACTTTGATAACTATTACTTTGTCATACCAGCAGGCACTCATAACGGAGATACGATTCTAAGAATCGTAGGTGGTACAGCAACATCATTATCCCAGCAAACGAATTTCACGGCAGTAGTTGCAGCACAGGCAACGCTTACCCCAGGATCCAGAATCTCGCTTATCAACAACGAGAACGGAATTAAAAATACAAGTGGTAACCTTCTTACCAGAGGTACAGATTATAGAGAAACTCTTAAGGCAAGAAAGGGCGTTTCTCTTGATTACCACTTTGTTATCAGCAATGACGCCAACAATATTTATGCCACCGTTGTCGATATAAAACCTAATTCCCAAACAAAAGCGATAATGGAAGGACGACTTGGCGGTCTAGGTTTAGTAAATCTTGGTGCCGATTTAGTTACAGGTGAAGGAATAAGGCAGGCACTGACAAGTACAGATGTAGGAGGAACAGCTCCTGGCACCAGCACTGTCGCCCCATTCTCTGCAGTCGCTGCCGGTAAACAGCGACTTAAGACAGGCTCACATGTCGATGTTAATAGCATATCAGGACTTGCAGGCATTGCAGCAAGTAAAAACTATGAGTCCATGAGTATAACCGGAGGAGGATTCTTCGAGTTTGGATATGCACGTAATAAAACCTTTAACAGCACGGATTCTGGCGATGTTAACGGCAAGGGCAATGCCCATTATTACGGAATCGGACTTCTGGCACGCCTTAATCTGACAGATACAGTACTCAAAGATATGTACTGTGAAGGATCAATACGCTTTGGACGTATTTTTAATGACTGGCATACCAACGACATGGTGGATGTACTTACAGGTAAACGTGCAGAATTCGATGTCTCCAATTATTACTACGGAGGACACCTTGGACTAGGCTATGTTATACATACAACCGATGTTGTTGATTTAGACCTGTACGGAAAGGTGTTATGGTCACATCTTGATGGTAAAAGAACAAAAGTTGCTGACGATCAGTACAAGTTTGCCGACACAGACTCGTGGCGTAGCCATATGGGAATAAGAGCTGATTATTCCTTGAACGACAAGTTAGCTCTTTACGCAGGAGCAGCCTGGGAGCACGAATTCAATGGTGATGCTAAAGCTAAAATTATCAATTCAACCATGAGTTATGATGTTCCTGCGCCATCAACCAGAGGAAACTCAGCAGTTATCGATTTCGGAGTTGCAATTAACAATCCGGCACCAGGAGTAACTCTGGGAGTAGGCCTTACAGGTTACATTGGAAAACGCCAGGGAGTTAGCGGAAGTCTTCAGGTAAGTTACGAGTTCTAAATCACCAACATAAAGTGAATTTGCCCACAAAAAACATCTAGCAGCGAATTATTGGAAAAGCCACACCGTTCACACTCTTCAATCAGAATAAGATAAAATTTCTTTTTATCCCTTAAATATGGTATTAAATTATGGGAATATTCTCTTAATTATTTGCTATTCCCTTATTTTCTTATATGATTTAAGGTAAAGATAATATAGGAAAGCTTATGAGAAACTTCAATTATTCAGATTTAAAAAAGCAGAAATGGGATTCAGAAATACTGGGACTTGTTGCTGGAATTTATAAAGAAGTAGGTAAACAGGAATTGTATTTAAAACAACGTCCATCTGAGCTTTCTAAACTGGTTGAAATTGCTAAGATTCAGAGTACCGAGGCTTCAAATGCGATAGAAGGTATTGTTACAACCAGTACCAGAATTCGTCAGCTTGTCCAGGAAAAAACAACTCCAAAGAATCGGGATGAACAGGAAATTGCAGGATATAGAGATGTTTTATCCATTATTCATGAGAGTTTTGATGCAATCCCTATAACCCGTAACTATATTCTTCAGTTGCATAAAATCATGTACTCCCATATAAATAATCCTGCAGCAGGAAGAACCAAGACAGTTCAGAATTATATAAGTACTACCTATCCTGACGGTCATACGCAAATTCTTTTTACCCCTCTTTCTCCATATGAGACACCCGAAGCCTTGGATAGGCTATGTGAAGAATATAACCTTGTTATAGGAAATTTTGAACTTGAACCTTTAATTGCGATACCAGTGTTTATTCATGATTTTCTTTGTATCCATCCCTTTAATGATGGTAATGGTCGCATGAGCCGATTACTAACAACATTGCTTCTTTATAGAAGTGGTTTTTATGTTGGAAAATACATTTCTTTAGAAGCCAAAATCGCAAAAAACAAAGATCTCTATTATGAGACGCTTTCAGCTTCAGAGCATGGATGGCATGAAGGAAAAGAAGATCCTGTTCCTTTTATAAAATACTTATTAGGTACAATCCTTTCTGCTTATAAAGATTTTGAAGAAAGGTATTCTCTCGTTGAACCAAAACTTCCAGCCATAGACAAGGTTAGACAGGCGTCAATGAATAAGATAGGCCGATTTACCAAACAGGATATTCGTGAATTATGCCCATCATTAAGTATTAGCTCTGTTGAAGGTGCTTTAAGAGAACTTGTGGCAAAAGGAGAAATCAAACGAGAAGGAAAAGGTAAAAATACCTGTTATTTACATACAAACTGACCTGATCAGATAAAATATGCAGCTGTTATTCTCCCAATTCCAAAACGCTTTCTCCCAAAAAAAGACAATTTTGGGAGAATAAACATTCAAAAATTTGTGTATACCTTTTTTGTATTGAAATACAAATAGTAGATGTTGCTTGGAGTCTGTTGAAAGCGGAAAGAAAAAGACAGGCTTTGAAAATAAAAAAAGCAACCAGTCGGTTGCCTCTTATTGTATGGTGCTGGCAGTAGGTCTCGAACCCACGACCCCCTGTTTACAAAACAGGTGCTCTACCAACTGAGCTATGCCAGCATCACTACGGGGAGAGATTATACAGATATTTGAATATGTTGACAACACTTAAATGAAATTAATTTTACGGTGTTTACCCAATTAAACAAATATCTGTATTTAAAGTTCTTTTTTTACTGTTTCTGCACCTTTTTCTCCAGTTTTGACATAACAACAGGAGACATTACACCAAGAACACACAGCACAATCAGGATCCAGCATAATGGGGTTGAGAACAGAATTGATGGATCACCATCATTAAGCATCAGTGATCTGCGAAGACCGCGTTCACCGATTGGGCCTAAGATAAGTCCCAGCACAATAGCAGCAGGATTCAGATCGAACTTTCTTGCCAGATATCCTAGGATACCGAACAGGAACATGATGCAAACCTCAACCAGATTGTTGTGAATAGCATAAGAACCGACTACACACAGCACAAAGATTGAAGGGATCAGAATCGCATCTGAGAGTTTGGCAATCTGAGCAAAGCCCTTGCAGCCTAAAAGACCGATAGCCAGCATCAGGAACTGAATGATCACGAAACCGGCAAAGAAGGTATAGGTCATGTTCGCATAGGTTGTAAACAGCTCAGGACCAGGCTGCAGACCGTGAATGATAAGACCGCCCATTAAGACAGCTGTTACAGACTCACCAGGAATACCCAGGGTCAGAGTTGGAATCAGAGAACCACCGGTAACAGCATTGTTGGCAGCCTCAGAACCTGCTACACCATCAATAGAGCCCTTGCCGAACTCCTCTTTGTGCTTAGAGAAGTTTCTGGCCTCGTTATAGCCCATGAAACTTGCAATTGAAGCACCGGCACCTGGAAGAATACCGATGATATTACCAATCAGCCAGGAGCGGATAATGGTTGGACTAAGACGCTTAATCTCCGCAAAAGATAGACCTAATCTGTCATTAAGCTTGGCTGACTCTGCTCTTTCCTTAATTCTTTTCTCAGCCAGAATCAGAATCTGAGACATGGAGAATAAGCCAATAAGAGCACAGGTTGTATCAATTCCGTTATACAGTGTGCTCATGCCGAACATGAATCTTTCAACACCTTCCATTGGATCCATACCGATGGTTGAGATCAGAAGTCCAATCACACCGGACATCAGACCTTTAAGCATAGATTTGGAAGCCACACCAGCAATAATGGTCAGACCGAACAGTGACAGCCAGAAATACTCAGGACTCTTGAACTGCAGAGCCAGAGTAGCCAGCAGAGGTGAGAAGAAATAAAGAGAAATACAGCTTAGAAGTCCGCCGCAGAAGGATGCAAAACAGGCCACAGTTAAAGCCTTGGCAGCCTTGCCTCTGATTGTCAGCTGATAACCTTCAATAGCTGTTGCAGCCGATGCCGGTGTTCCAGGCGTATGAATCAGAATTGCGGATATGGAACCGCCGAAAATTGCACCGCAGTATATACTTCCAAGAACAATCAGACCTGTAGATGGTGACATACCGAAGGTTACAGGCAGCAGCAGAGCCACACCCATTGCTGCAGAAAGTCCTGGCAGACATCCTATAGATACACCGATAGCAGTAGCCAGTACCATCAGTAGTATGTTTAGAGGAGAAAGAGCTAGGATAAATCCTTCTCCCATGAGAGCTAATGTATCCATATTCTTTTACTCAAAAACTACACCCATTGGAAGAGGAACCTTCAGGAACATGGTAAACACAAAGTAAATAACCAATCCCAGTACAAAAACTGTCAGTACCGAATTCTTCAGAGGAACTTTCAGGAATGACATGATTATGATCAGATAAGCGATACTTGTGATGTAAAAGCCGATATAGTAAACACCTGCAATATAAATCACACAGGCAGCCAGTACTGTAAAGAACTGACTTTTCAGAAAGCCCTCAAATACAGAATGCAGATCATTTTCCATTCCTGTCTTTTTAAGTTTGATTAGATTCAGGACTACAAACAGAGTATTCAGAATAAAGAGACCACTTATGAGACAAAGCGGATAGGTCTGTGCTTCAGGAGGCAGCTCCTGCAGGTAATAATAAAAAAAGAGGCAGATACCGTATATAAATACAACAACGCCTACATCAGATTTTTTCACAATATATTTCCTAATTTAAAATGCCGGAACAAGTCCGGCATCATATGTTATTTACTTGTAAAGATTGGTTACAACATCCTTACAGAAAGCTTCCTGCTCAGCAATCAGATTACCAAATGCCTTGTCATCCATGAAGTCTAACTCAAGACCAGCTTTCTGGTGAGCTTCGATAACAGCAGGATCTTCAGCGGTCTTCTTGAAGGCGTCAACATAGAAATCAACAACCTCTTTTGGAGTGCCTTTAGGAACAACGATACCTCTTGCAGAGCCGTACCACTTGTTGTAGTAGCCGCACTCACCTAGGGTTGGAACATCTGGAAGTGACTCGAGTCTGTTCTCAGAGAATACACCCAGAACACGTAACTCAGGCTTGTCACCCTTGATTAGCTGAGCAACGTCAGCTACCTTTGCACAGGTGAAGTCAACTTCGTTCTGACGTAAAGCCAGAAGCTGATCTGCGGTTCCGCCATATGGAATTGCCTTGTACTTGAAGTCAGCACTGGTTGCTAGAAGCTGAGCTGCAGTGTGGTTTGAAGCCTTAACACCATTGGTAGATGCTCTGATGTTAGGATTCTTCTTAGCAGCCTCAACAAGATCCTTTAAGGTCTTGTATGGGCTGTCAGCCTTAACAGCAACAACACCGGTCTCGGTCAGATGATTACATACAGGGATAACATCTGAGGTCTTGAATGGAGCATTTGGCAGAGTAGCCAGAGTAGTAAAGGTTGGAAGGTTAATAAAGCCGATGGTCTGACCGTCACCCTTGGCCTGTACCAAGGCAGTCCAGCCAATCTTGCCGTCTGCACCAGGCATATTGTTGATAATCAGAGTCTTACCAATGTACTTTTCTGCCATAGAAGCAAGAACACGAGCACCGGTATCAGTACCAGAACCAGCCTTGTAGGCAACAATTACCTTAACATCACCGGTTGGCTCCCATGCGGTAGCATTGAAAGCAGCACCGATTATGGTTGCGGCACATAGAAGTTTAGTAAGTTTTCTCATAATAATCCCCTTATGTTGTGGAAGTAAAAAAATCTTTCTCTTAATCTTCGGTAAGATTCATCTCCTGTTCCTGATTCTTCAGTTCGCCTTTATGGAAAAGCGGATCGAAGATTACACAGATATGTCTGTACTGTTCCAGAATCTCAAGCAGAATCATAAAGAAACGCATATCCTGTTCAGCATTAAGATGAGTCTTTCCGATATAGTTTGAATGAAAATTAGTTATCAGTTTGAGACACTGATTCTTCTTTTGCATGTAATTCTGTTTTTCTTCTTTACCGTTTCTGAAGAAAGCATTTACAGCAAGATTAACCGCACTTGCACATTCACTTGAGATCTTGCCAAGCTCAGTTCTTATTTCCGGAATAAATGAAGTCTGATAGGTACCGTTAGCCTTATTAAGTCGCTTAACCATACCGTTGATGATATGAGCACATTCACTTACATCAGCAGAAGCGATAAGACATCTGTTCATGCGTCTGCGCTGTTTCTTTGAATCAAAATTTACACCTGCCAGATATTCGCTGATCTTACCTGCTATATCTCTGATTCTGTTCTTCATGTCATTACTGCTGACGCCTTCCTGAGGTTTATAGGCAATACTGTTTTCAAGGTTGGTAAACATCTGCTGCAGGAAATCACCAATACTCAGAACTTCTCTTATGGCATTACCAAGAGCCAGGTTAGGATCGATATAGGCAGCCAGGTCAAGGTGCTCAGGAGTATTAGGATCATACTCAACCTTGCGCTCAGGAATCAGAGCATACAGAAGTTTTGACATCAGACCTACACAAGGTAGCATAAAGAAACAGATAACCGCATTGAATACTACATGGAACCAGATTACGAACTCAGATAAAGGAAAGGACATCTCCTTTTCTGCATTCTCAATAGGTACCAGGAGACACAGGGCTATAATACCGATAATAATCTTGAAGAGGGTATTGCCATACATAACTCTTTTGGCGCTGATCCCCTGCTTTAAGGCACCGATTATCTCAAGAATACAGGAACCGATATTAGCTCCGATAACCACAGCCAGAGCACCGCTTATCTCAATGGCACCAGTGGTACATAAAAGTGATGTTAGAAGTACAGCAGCCAGACTTGAGAAACAGATTACAGCCAGAATCATTCCCAGGATAAGAGCAAAGGTAATCTCATCTGTAAGAGACTTAAGCAGAACTGCTGTCAGCTCTGCATTGGTTACTGTCTGAGTGGTTTGGACAATCAGTCTTAGTGCCAGAAGAATCAAGCCTAAGCCCAGCATGATACCGCCACTTAAATGCAGCTTTACTCTGTCAGCAAAACCAAGATACAGAAAAATACCCAGGGTAAGCAGAATTGGAGAGACTATGGACAGATCGCAGGTCAGCACACGGGCCATAATTGCTGTACCCAGATCGGCACCAAGCATAATGGCAAGAGCAATTCCTAGAGATAACAGATTCTTTTTCAGAAAGGATGAAACCAGAAGTGAAGTGGCAGTACTGCTCTGTACCAGCATAGTTGTGCCTAAACCAATCAGAACAGCTTTAAACTTGGAGTCAACTACGCTCTTTAAAACATTTCCGATTGATGCACCGCATGAGCTCATGACCGTCTTTTTAGTCATGTACACACCGAAAGCCAGCAGGGCAATCGCGCTAAACAGATTCAACAGAAAATACATAACTTGTCTTCACTCTCTGAATATACCAAGTTCTATTCTAATTTGATTTATATATTTATATTTCAACAAAATAGCAAAAATAAAAGTTATCTCAAATTATTAACCATACATTTGTTTAAACCGTTTGAGATGATTAACAGAATGGCAATTTTCATTCGTCATGATTATTTTTGTAACTTTTTTGCATTTTTCTTTACTTTTATGGGTAATTTTCCTTAATTAAGGCGCAAACTGAAGCGCTTTAATGGTAAAATGTAGCAACTTTTTTTTATTTGTTTTATTTGAATAGATCTTTATCTATTTTGTATTCGTAGCAAGGTTCAAAAAATGTCTAACAAATATGACCTTCAAACATTCCAAGGTTTAATTCTTACCCTACAAGATTACTGGATGCGCCATGGCTGCATGATTGCAGAGCCATTCGATCTTGAAGTCGGTGCAGGTACTTCTCACCCAATGACTTTCTTAAGATCACTTGGTCCTGAGCCAATCTCATGTGCATATGTTCAGCCATCAAGAAGACCTACTGATGGTCGTTACGGTGAAAATCCAAACAGATTACAGCACTACTATCAGTTTCAGGTTATTCTTAAGCCTTCTCCAGATAACATTCAGGAGCTATATCTTGGCTCATTAAAGGAACTTGGATTTGATCCAACCGAAAACGATATCCGTTTCGTTGAAGACAACTGGGAAAACCCAACTCTTGGTGCGTGGGGTCTTGGCTGGGAAATCTGGCTGAACGGTATGGAAGTTTCACAGTTTACCTACTTCCAGCAGGTTGGCGGTTTAGAGTGCTACCCTGTTACCGGTGAGTTAACCTATGGTCTTGAGCGTCTTGCTATGTACATCCAGAAGAAAAAGACTGTATATGACTTAATCTGGGCTCACACAGCAAACGGCGATGTTACCTACGGTGACGTATTCCACCAGAACGAAGTAGAGCAGTCTACATACAACTTCGAATACGCTGATACCGATTTCTTATTCAGCATGTTTGATCAGATGGAAAAAGAGAGCAGCTATCTTCTGAATCTAGAGAAGCCTCTTCCATTACCAGCATATGAAAGAATTCTAAAGGCAGCACACTGTTTCAACCTGTTAGATGCAAGACATGCAATCTCAGTAACAGAGCGTCAGAGATTTATCCTGAGAATCAGAACTCTATCTAAAGCTGTTGCAGAAGCATATTACAAATCAAGAGAAGAGCTTGGTTTCCCAATGTGCAAAAAGACTGAAAACAAGGATAACTAGGATTTAACATATCATGACAACCAATAATTTACTTTTAGAGCTAGGAACAGAGGAATTACCTCCAAAATCTTTACGTACCCTTGCTCAGTCTTTACATGATTCATTTGTAAAGCAGTTAAAGGATCAGAACCTTCATTTTGAGTCTTCAAAATGGTATGCAACCCCAAGAAGACTGGCCTTATTCATTACCGCTCTTGAAGAGAAGCAGCAGGACCAGGAGATTGAAATCAAGGGACCTGCAGTTAAGGCAGCTTTCGATGCTAACGGTAATCCTACCAAGGCAGCTTTAGGCTGGGCTTCAGCTAACGGCATTAAGATTGAAGATGCACAGAGATTAACAACCCCTAAGGGTGAGTGGTTATATGTCAAAACCACCAAGAAGGGAGCTAACACTGCTGATCTTGTTCCTGAGCTATTCAAGACTGCTCTAAAGTCTCTTCCAATCCCACGTTTAATGCACTGGGGTGATAAGAAAGAAGAGTTCGTTCGTCCAGTTCATACCCTATGTATGTTGTTCGGTGAGACCTTAATTCCAGGTTCAATCCTTGGTGTTGATTCATCAAAGGAAATCAACGGTCACCGTTTCTTAGGCTCTCAGAAGGTTGTAATTAAGTCAGCTGATACCTATGTTGACCAGTTAAGAACTGAAGGCCGTGTTGTTGCTGATTACGAAGAGAGAAAGGCATCAATTATCAAGCAGGTTACAGATATTGCTAACTCAGTTAACGGTAAGGCTGATCTTGATGATTCATTAGTTGAGGAAGTTACCTCAATCGTTGAAGAACCACATATCTTCAAGGCTTCATTTGAAGAGAGATTCCTGAAAGTTCCAGCAGAAGCTCTTGTATACACCATGAAGGGTGACCAGAAGTACTTCCCTATCTACGATAAGGATAACAAGCTGCTACCTTCATTTGCATTTGCTTCTAACATCAATCCAGATGATGCAACCTCACTTATTTCAGGTAACGAGAGAGTTGTAAGACCAAGACTTTCTGATGCAGAATTCTTCTTCCAGACTGATAGAAAGAACAGCTTAGATTCATACTTCAAGAAGCTGGAGAACATCGTTTACCAAAAAGATATCGGTACTCTTGCTTTCAGATCTGACTGTGTTGAGGAGTTAGCTAAGTATATTGCTAATGAAATCAATGCTGATGCAACCAAGGCAGCTCGTGCTGCTCATCTGGCCAAGTGTGACCTTGCAACAACCATGGTAACAGAGTTCACTGATACTCAGGGTATTATGGGTATGCACTACGCAGAGCTTGATAACGAAGATAAGGACGTTTCAGACGCTATCTTCGAGCAGTACCTTCCAAGATTTGCCGGTGATATCATTCCTACCAAGCCTGTTCAGATTTCTGTAAGTTTAGCAGAGAAGATTATTACTTTGGTTGGCATCTTTGGTATCAATATGCTACCTAAGGGTGATAAGGATCCATTCGGTCTAAGAAGAGCTGCTATCGGTTTAATCAGAATTCTGATTGAGAACAATATCTCTATCAACTTCTACAAGCTTATTGATAAAGCCTGCTCTATTCTAGAGGCTAAGCTAAAGTCAAAAGAAACCAAAGAGAATGTTATCAACTTCGTTTATAACAGACTAAAGGCTTATTATCAGGACCAGGGCATTGAGGCATCAATCTTCTTAGCAGTCCTATCAACAAATCCACAGGATATTCTGGATTTCGATAATAGAGTAAAGGCTGTTAAGCAGTTCAAGTCTCTGCCAGAAGCTGAGAATCTGGCTTCTGCATATAAGAGAATTAACAACATTCTAAGCAAGGCAGATAAGTTTGATACCAACATCAATGAATCACTTCTGAAAGAAGAAGCTGAAGTTAAGTTATTCAATGTACTGAAGACTGTTGATGTTAAGGTATCTAAGTTGTATTCAGAGAGCAACTATACAGAGGCTCTATCTGCTCTATCTGAACTAAAGGATCCAGTAGATAACTTCTTTGAGAATGTTATGGTTAATGCAGAAGATGCAAATATCAAGAACAACAGATTAGCATTACTAAATAATCTTCACGAAATTATTGCTAAAACTGCTGATATTTCAGTTCTGTACTAATTTAATTAAATAATTATTGAATCAGGGCTCATTTTTATGAGCCCTTTTTTATGTTCCAGGTGGAACATATTTATACCAAACATCCTTCCCCGGTAACTCTCATAGGTCTAAATTACATAGTATTATTGTTCCACATGGAACATTAGTGAATGTACAGTAGTTTACTTATCTATATAATTGTATTCAGAAATATGGAAACCATATCTACAATATTGTATTTGAAATAATGTTCCACGTGGAACATATTACTCATAATTCCGCATACATAAAATTCAATTATATGAAAGATCCATGTCAGGAAGATTTAACTATAACGTTCCACATGGAACATATCGTTACAAGTTAATCATTCATCAAATTTCATTTCTAAAAATATAACTTATTTTCTATATGAACATTCAAAAATGTTCCACGTGGAACAAATGTATGAAGGTAAAAGATTCAAAAAAATTACAATTCAAATATTTTATTAATTAACTATGAACTTTGATAAATCCATGTTCCATAAGATTTTATAATTTAGTGTTATATTCAAAAGAAAAGATAAACAATCATCGAATAATTACTAGATATTTAATAATCAAGAATAGAGAGTGTATCATTGATGATGTTCCACGTGGAACATCGAAGACTGAATATAATTCTGAACAAAAATATTAAAAAAATTAACTAACTATTAATGTCAATCTTAATATTTACATAATTAACGTTAATTAAATAAATACATCGAGAAAGAATATTCATAGATCCATACAATTTGCAATAAATATGTTCCACGTGGAACATAATCATCAGGTCCAAGAATATTTAATATGACAATTTAAAAGAAATAGAAATAAATAATTTGTTCAATTTCATACTTAACAATAGAACGATTATGAAGTATACCGAGAATTACATGAATATATAATAGTATAAGAATATTTTAATACCATTTAAAAACCATTATATAAAAAATAGAAAATGACGGTTTTAGTGGTATTGGTAATAATAATCCTAGTAAATACAGAGGAGAAGGAGCAGATAATCATCAAATTATGTTCCACGTGGAACATATAATTATATGAAAAACATTTACTGGGGAAATTTAAAGAGATTATTAGTTTGTATATTCAAGATCTAATTATATTACCTGATTATAAGTCTTAAAAGTATTGAATATTGAATATTGTATTCTTGTATTTTTACAGTAACTTTTCGTTATTTTAGCTACAAGTTATCTATAAGAATGTATCATTATTTCTGATTAATGTTCCATGTGGAACAATTGATTATTTAAGTTTATCAATATTATTAAAATTGTTATGGAAAATTCTAATAATTACTTCAATTCTCTTCCCTAGTCTAAACAATATATTACAAATTAGTTCATTTTAATCTGCAAATTTCTATAAGAATCATTTCATATCATTATTAATATCAATTTGTAGTTATATTATTGAATGTTCTACATGGAACTGCATTACTAATCTCTTAAAATCATCCAGATAAATAGTTTAATGTTGAAATTATATGATTAGTATTTGTAATACTTTATATATGTTCCACATGGAACGTAAATTATATAGACAATAATGACTAATTCTATATTCGGAATAACTAAGAATGATGAATACTGATCAAAATGTAATTCCAGATACTAAAAAATACGATTTGAAGTTCAATCAAATATAATATGTTCCTCGTGGAACATTGTTATAGTTCTTTCTTGATTAAAATAGAAATAACATTTAACAAATATTTATCAGTAAAAGGTAATAAGCGAGGTAAAAATTAACTTTACGACGTGAAGTTCATATATTCAGATGAATAAATCATGTTCCACGTGGAACACTGTTATAGTTCATAAATATTTTTATAGTCGGCTATAAAATATTATTTATTCAATATTAGCGTATTACTCCAGAAAGATAGTGACTTTATAAAATTGCGTTAATATAAATTCTAATTAACTAATCATGTTCCACATGGAACATATTGATAATATATAGTGAATAAAAATACATAATGATCAAACAGTTGATTTAAAGATAGGATCTAAAAAAATGATTATTTTTCATAATATTAGTTTATCTCCTTAGATAACCTTAAGGAATAACCTAAAAGGTTAAGATAATAAAAAACCTGGTATAAAACCAGGTTTAAATAATTAAATGAATTTAGATTAAAAATTAAACATCTAATACAGCTTCATCACTGTGAACTTCAATGTACTCTCTTCTTACAGGTACATCATCACCCATCAGATCAGAGAATAACTTAGTTGCTTCCATAGCATCACTCAAGTGAACTCGTTTGATACTTCTGGTATCAGGGTTCATAGCTGTTTCTGAAAGCTGAGCTGCACTCATCTCACCCAGACCTTTGTAACGCTGGATATTAACGCTCTCTTTAGCCTTCTTCTTCAGGATGTCATAAACTTCAGTTAAGTTCTTAACTTTAACTTCCTTATTATCAACAGGATTTGAAGGAATATACAGATATCCATCCTCTTCAATCAGATTTGAAGCCTGAGCATGTAATGCCTTAATCTTGTCATATCTAATCTTAGTTAGGAACTTCTCGTTGATAGTACATTCTTCATCAGTACCGAATACGTGCTTAATCACTACAGGATAGTACTTGTTATTCAGTTCGTCATGCTCGATTCTGTACTTGTAATACATGCCTTCTGAAGGGTTGGAAGGAAGAACCTTGATAAAGCCCTCTACCCAGGTCTTAACATCAGCTTCTGAAGCGAACATATTATCCTTGATTACATCGTAGTAAAGCATGTTGATAATAGCTTCATAGTTGTAATCAGCCTCCTGTTTGCAGGCCTTCTTTGCAGAAGCTACAACAGCAATGTATTTCTTGAATAGAGCTTCAAGAGATACAGGAGGAATTGCAGCAGCACCGCGGGATGGGAATAACTGGCCCATCTCAACAGCTAAAGAAACTTCAAAGAAAGCTGCATCTTCTTCTGTAATTACATATACAGGATCTTTCTTGGAGGACTTCTTCTCGTACTTATATAGAGGAGGCTCAGCAACATATACATAGCCATTCTCAATGATTCCTGGGAAGAAATGATAGAAGAAAGTTAATAGAAGAATACGAATATGAGCACCGTCCACGTCGGCATCGGTCATGATAATGATGTTGTGATACTTAAGCTTGGTTATATCGTAGTTCTCACCGATACCGCAGCCAAAAGAAATCACAAGATTAGAAATCTGTTCAGACTCTAAAACCTTATCTAAACGGGCCTTTTCAACGTTAAGAATTTTACCTCTTAAAGGCAGCACGGCCTGGAACTTAGAATCTCTACCGTTCTTAGCTGATCCACCTGCAGAATCACCCTCTACCAGGAATATTTCAGATAATGCAGGATTCTTTTCACGGCAAGGAACTAGTTTATCAACTGATCTGCTGCTTACGCCTGATCTGTCAGTACGTGACATATCACGTACCTTTCTAACAGCTTCACGGGTAACGGCAGCAGAAAGAATCTTCTGACAGATGTTGTCGGAGAAAATCTTCTTGTTGAAAATCAGAATATCCAGCAGATGGTTGTTGATACAGTTGTTAACTGCAGTACCTGCTTCAGAAGAAACCAACTTATCCTTGGTCTGTGAAGAGAATTTAGGATCAGGCATCTTAACTGAAATAACAGCAGTTAAACCTTCTCTGATATCCTCTGGAGAAGCGGTAACATTCTTCATCTTGTTATCGATGGTTGCATGTTCGGCCAGATACTTGGTAAAAGTATTTGTTATAGCACGCTTGAAGCCAGCTAAATGCTGACCGCCATCCTTCTGAGGAACGTTATTGGTGAAGCAGTAGATATTCTCTGTATAAGCATCAGTCCACTGCATAGCAATTTCAACACTGATGTTATCAATCTTGTTTTCATCATTCTCGTTAGTGAAATGAATGATCTCTTCCTGAATAGGCTTCTTACCCTTGTTCAAGTAGTTAATGAAAGCACTGATACCCTCATCCTTCTCATGATAGAAAACTTCCTGCTTAACAGGGGTCTCTCTTAAATCAGATAAGGTAATCTTAATACCGGAGTTCAGGAATGATAACTCACGCAGTCTCTTAGCAAGAATTGCGTATTCAAAAGTAATATTGTTGTTGAAGATTTCAGGAGATGGCCAGAAACGAACCATAGTACCATGTTCATCACTATCGCCAATCTGGTGAAGAGGAGCCTCAGGATGACCACCATTCAGGTAGATCTGCTGCCAGATATGATCTTCTCTTCTAATAGTAAGTTCTAAACGATCTGACAGAGCATTAACAACAGAAATACCCACACCATGCAGACCGCCTGAAACCTTATAGGAATTGGAGTCGAATTTACCACCGGCATGAAGAACGGTCATAACAACTTCAGCTGCAGAAACCTTTTCTTCAGGATGCATAGCCACAGGAATACCACGACCATTATCAGTACATGAAACAGAACCGTCCTCATGGATGGTTACTTCGATATGATCACAGAAACCAGCTAAAGCTTCATCGATAGAGTTATCAACTGCCTCGAAAACCATATGGTGTAAACCTGATCCGTCATCAGTATCACCTATATACATTCCAGGACGTTTACGTACTGCTTCAAGGCCATGTAAAACTTTAATACTGGAAGTATCATAATCATTGTTTTTTTCTTCTGACATTTGGTCCTCTATGAATCCGGTGTAATAGATGTAGAAATGTTTATGTATTTACATTCAATATGATCAGGAATATCTATTTGTTCTGAGATATTGGTTAAAAAGACCTGACACCTACAATCTATTAAATCATCTAACAAAAGATGTCTAGAGTGTGGATCTAGCTCAGAATTGAGATCATCAATTAGGAAAATACAGTTTCTGCCACTTTGCTGTCTTAGCAAATGGCTCTGCGATAATCTCATAGCACAGACAAGTAATTTTAACTGTCCTCTAGATAAGGTATCAGATGCTAAAAAACCATTGCATTTGACCCTTAAATCCGCACGGTGACAACCATAAAAAGTATACCCTAAAATGCGGTCTTTTTCAAGATTTAAATCTAGCGCAGAGCGCAACTGCAAGCCATTTTCCCAACCTTTTTGAAAGTTAAAATCAAACTCAAAATCGGGTAAAAACTGAAGCAGTTTTTCTCTTAAAATCGGGTACAGTTTCTGAAGATATTCTTCCCTTATGGAAGTGATATTTTCGCTGATTGATGACAGAGCATCATCCCACAGCTGAATCTCCTCAACAGAGGCATTCTTCTTGAGAAGGAAATTACGCTGGACAAGTAATTTTCTGTAATTCATCCATAACTGTTTGAATTCCGGATACAGATAATAGATCCCCCAGTCAATGTAGCTTCTGCGAAGATCAGGTGAACCTAAAATAAGATCAATACCCTGAGGATGAATAACCTGAACACTGATTCTATCCACCAGATCCAGAAGTCTTGAGGAATGCTCAGAATTCACAGAAACAGTCATGCCTTTAGATCTTGATTTAAACCTGGAAATGCCTAAAGTATCCTCAAATTCCCCCTTATCGCCCTTAATCTTTGCTGAGATAGTAATAGACTCAGTTCCTTTTCTGATAAGGGATAAGTATTTGCTGGTTCTAAAGGATCTGCCTAAACCAAGATATGAAATTGACTCTAAGAGAGATGTCTTACCTGAACCGTTTGGTCCATATATAAGATTAAAATTACTTGATGGCTTTATATCAAGATAGGAAATGTTGCGGCAGTTCTGAACAATAAGTCTGGTGATATGCATAAAGATTAATTGCGAAGAAAAGATATTCTTCGCAATACATTAAATTTAGACAACTACCTTACTGATGATATAGCTTGCCTTTAGCTCGCTATTGTCTGAAGCGTCGGATTTAATCAGAACGTTCAGCATAGGCTGGCTGAAACAGAATAAGACATTGTCAGTCTTAATTACGTTCAGAACATCACGAACATACTGACCATTCAGAGAAATCTCGATAGGAGTCTGAGCATCAGGTAAAGCCAGAGATGCAGTAGCAACCTCATGTTCAGAGTTCTCAGATCTTAAATCAACCTTACCATTACCAAAACTGAAAGATACACCGTTAACACGCTTAGATGACAGTACGGAAACCTGCTGTATCAGCTTATTGAAGGTTACACGAGGAATAGAGATAGTGGTATCAATAGACTTAGGAATAACTGTTCTTACATTAGGATAGCCACAATTAATCAGCTTAGATGCAAGAGAGAAGTTATTACATGAAGTTCTTACAGCATTCTTGGTGAACTTAAGAACAACCTCTGATTCTCCGGAATCATTAAGGATCTTAGACAGCTGAGCTGCACACTTCTTAGTGATGATAGCGCCAAATGAACCCGCAGTTGAATTCTGAGCTGAAAGCTGAGTTTCAAGAATTGCCATTCTGTGACCGTCTGAAGTAAAGATCTCAAGCTTTGAGCCATTCAGCTCAAAACGTATACCTTTCAGGTAATCACGGAAATCCTCATTGGAAACACAGAATACTGAAGAATCAATAATAGATTTCAGTAAGCACTGTTTGATGGTGATTTCCTGCTCGATATCCTCAAGCTCAAAAGATGGGAAATCAATTGAAGAACGGGTACGGATTTCAAAGGAAGTATTACCGTCTGAAATAACCAGCACATTCTTGTCTTCATCAAGAGTAATGGAAACCACACTATTAATATCAAGATTACTTAAAGTATCACGTAACTTGTTGGCATTAACGGTAATTTCACCATCAGACTCAACATCATCCAGAGGAATAATAGTCTTAAGCTCGATATTATAGTTTGTGGCTTTCAGATTAAGAGAATTCTCAGACACATTAATAAGAATATTCTGAGTGATATCCTCTTTATTAGGAGCTGTTCCTGCAATACCAGCAACCTCATCAAGCTGTTTCTTTAAGTTAGATAGTAGGACTCTGAATTTCATCTGATAAACTCCGCCATTACTCTTTCTTCAGTGACAGGATCAGTCTCTGATAAATTGCTGACTGTTCTTCTCTGTCATCACTGATTCTTTCACGAGTACGTTTGATTGCTTCATGCACAGAGGAATGATCCTTGTTAAAGGCTCTTCCAATGTCATTTAATGATAAATTCGGAATAAGGTCATTTGCAAGTGTCATAGCCATAGAACGTGCTAGAGATGTAGCTTTCTTTCTCTCTGCAGATTCCATTGAAGTAACAGTAACTCCATATTCCTTGGCAACTCGATCCTTAATTGCATCAATACTGGTTACCTGTCTATCGATATTTACAAGGTTTGACAGCAGTTTAACAGCATCATCACAGGTGATCTGCTTGCCGGTTATTTCAATATGCTGCTTAAGGGTCTTGATTGCACCTTCAATCTCTCTAACACTTGATCTGATGTTATTGGCAATATAATCAACAACATCATGCTCAAGCTGAATATCAAGTTCCTTACATTTACGTAAGGTAATTGCAGCACGGGTTTCAGCTGATGGAGGATAAATCTCTCTACATACACCTGAACCGAATCTTGAAACCAGACGTGGGTGAAAATTCTTCAGGTTTCCAGGAGCAACGTCAGATGCCAGAATCAGCTGGCTGCCTGGCTTATCAAGATAGTTGGCAATAATTTCAAAGAAGGTATCTCTTGATTTCTCACCTTTGGTAAGTGACTGAATATCGTCCATGATGAACACATCATGCTGAGTGAAAGAATCCTGGAATTTTACCTGTTCGTCAACATGGCCGGTTTTAGACATGGACTCTACAAACTTTCTGATGAATTCTTCTGCGCGGATATATACAACGGAAATCTCTGGCTTAGTGGCTCTGATTCTATTGGCAATAGCCCACAGTAAATGAGTCTTGCCTAATCCTGAACCGCCATATACATAGAATGGATTGTAGGATTCTGAACCAGGATTCTGAGCAATCTTCTGAGCAATTGCATAAACCAGAGAATTCTCAGGATCAGTAACATAGTTTTCAAAGGTCTTCTCTGGATTAATGTTATCTGCTCTAACCATTGAATGAGCAGGGGCAGGCTGCTGAACTGGAGGCATATTACCTTGCTGCTGAGGCATAGCCTGTACAGGGGCAGGATTGAAACCGTTGTTAATCTGATTGTTTGGTTCACTCTGATAGCCGAAATTTGCGGGCTGTGCAGGAGCTGCGTTCTGTGAGTTCTGAAGCTCGCTTGCTAAAAGCAGCTTTAAACCAAGACTATTGTTACCTAATAATCTTGAAATCTCCATATATAAAGATGGAGAGTATTCAGACATCAGTTTCATCATAAAATCGTTGTTACAGATAAAACATAGATCTGAACCAATAATTTGAATAGATGACTGGAATTCAATTAATCCGTAAATAGCCTGCTTCTGAGGATCATTGATAGACTGTTTACAACTTTGAATAGCGTCATGCCAGATTTGAACCAAATCCATAAAAAAACCTATCTTTTTATAATAATAATTACTTTCAATTAATCAAAAATATCATTCAATTAATAATGGCGAATAATTTTACCACATAATCGTGTTGACCTTAAGCACATTTACAATGTAAAATACCGTACTTTGTGTTAGTGGTGATTAATGTAATTAGTATTCACCTTATGTTGTTAAGGCGGTTGTCCCGTCGTTGGAGTTACAAATGAAGCGTACTTTCCAGCCAAATGTTGCTAAGCGTAAAAAGACCCACGGTTTCCGTGTTCGTATGCGTACTGCTGACGGTCGTAAAGTTTTATCACGTCGTCGTGCAAAGGGTCGTAAGCGTTTAACTACTGTTAATGGCTAATAATACATTTCCTCGGTCAGTTAGAATTCTAACTTCCGAGGAATACGACAAGGTTTTCAAAAATCCAGTCCGTGCAAGTGTCCCGGGAGTACTTGTTCTTGCAAGAAAAAATGAGGAGAATTGCGCTAGACTGGGTTTAGTCATACCAAAAAAAGTGTTAAAAAGGGCAGTCTGGAGAAATCGTGTAAAGCGAATTGCCAGAGAAACCTTTAGATTAACACAGCATTCTCTTCCAAACATTGATTTGGTTGTTTTAGCCAAACCAAAAATAGAAGAAATCAGCAATTCTGAACTGAGTGCAATTTTTAGACGACTATGGCTACAAATATCTCACCGTTTGGAAAAATAGCGATAGGCCTGATCCGCTTCTATCAAATCTTCATCAGTCCTTTGTTAGGGCAGCATTGCCGTTTTTATCCTAGCTGTTCTCAATACACTCTTGAAGCAATAAGAGAATGGGGTGTTCTAAAAGGAATCTATCTAGGGATTAAAAGGATTTCAAAATGTCATCCTCTAAATCCTGGTGGACTTGACCCTGTACCAAGAAAAAACAAATAAATCTTTTAGGATTTTTCCAAAATGGAACAACAAAGAAATCTGTTATTCATACTTTTACTTTGTGCAGCCATGTTCTTGTTCTGGGACTGGAATGCTGATAAAGCCAATGCACAGAAAATGGCTGATCAGGCAGCTAACCTGCAGTCACAAGAAATCAGTGCAGAAAGCGCTCTTGGCAACATGATTAAAGTTGCTAGTGATAATTTAGAGTTAACCATCAACCTAAAGGGTGGTGATATTGTTGATGCTAAGTTATTAAAGATTAAGCAGGAACAAGATAAGGAAGATCCTTTCCAGTTACTGATGACCACTCCTCAGTTCAAATATCAGGCTCAGAGCGGTTTAGCTGGAAAAGACGGTATCGATAACAGAGAGAGACCAGAATTCAAGGCAGAAAAAGCTGAATACAGAATCGAAGACGGTCAGAACAACGTTACCGCAAATATTACCTTTGAAAAAGATGGCGTAACCTACACCAAGAGTTTCTCAATTGATAGAGACTCTTATGTTGTTAACGTAAGCTATCTTGTGAACAACAAGTCAGAGAAAGACTTAAGCCTATGTATGTACGGTCAGTTAAAGCAGACCGCTGATGACTCATACTTGCAGAACAATTCTGGTTTCGGCATGGTAGCAAGTGCATATAGAGGAACAGCATATTCATCAGATGAAAACCGT
Source organism: Succinivibrio dextrinosolvens (assembly GCF_900116345.1). Classification (GTDB taxonomy): domain Bacteria; phylum Pseudomonadota; class Gammaproteobacteria; order Enterobacterales; family Succinivibrionaceae; genus Succinivibrio; species Succinivibrio dextrinosolvens_B. Next base: position 96,524 of record NZ_FPAH01000007.1, read on the forward strand.
TACGAGAAAAAGACTCTTGACGATATCATCGATGACAAGTCATACAACGTAACCACCAAAGAAGGTTGGGTTGCTATGATTCAGCATTATTTCGTATCAGCATGGATCGGCGGTGAGAACAACGTTAACAACGTTATCTACTCAAATCATGCAGATAACAACACCAGCGCAATCATCGGTATCAGAACTGACTCTGTAAATGTTGCAGCAGGCAGCGAAGCCAAGCTTTCAAGCAAGCTATGGGTTGGTCCTAAGAATCAGGATGCTATGGAAAGCGTTGCTAAGAATCTTGAGCTGACCGTTGACTACGGCTGGTTATGGTTCATCTCCATTCCTTTATTCAAGATCCTGAAATTCATTCATTCAATTATTGGAAACTGGGGCTTCTCAATTATCGTTCTGACCATGATTGTTCGTGGCGTAATGTTCCCATTAACCAAGGCTCAGTACACATCTATGGCTAAGATGCGTTTACTTCAGCCAAAACTGATGGAATTAAGAGAGCGTTACAAGGATGACAGACAGAAGATTGGTACTGAGACCATGAAACTGTACAAGAGCGAGAAGGTTAATCCTTTAGGCGGCTGCTTACCATTACTGATCCAGATGCCTATTTTCATCGCCTTATACTGGACTCTGATGGAATCAACAGAGCTACGTCAGTCAAGCTTCATGCTGTGGATTACTGACTTGTCCGTAAAGGATCCATTCTTTGTATTACCAATCCTTTACGGTGTGACAATGTTCTATCTGCAGAAGATGTCACCAACCCCTGTAACCGATCCTGTACAGCGTAAGGTATTCATGGCAATGCCATTTGTATTCACCTTCATGTTCTGTACATTCCCTGCAGGTCTAACTTTATATTGGCTTGTTTCAAACTGCTTCACCATTCTGCAGCAGTTCGTCATCTTCAGATCATTAGAAAAGCGTGGTTTGAGCATGAAGAAGCAGCCAGATTCTAAATAGTATTATTTATGGCAACAATCGAAGATACTATTGCAGCAATTGCCACTCCTCCTGGTAGGGGTGGCATTGCCATTATTAGGGTCTCTGGTTCCAAGGCTCTAGAAGTAGCAAAAACACTCACCGGAATCACTCCTAAACCTCGCCAAGTCTATTTCAAACAGTTCAAACTAAACAACGAAGTCCTCGATGAGGGTGTAGTTATTTATTTTGCTGCGCCAAATTCCTACACAGGCGAAGATATCGTAGAGTTCCAGGGACACGGCGGTAATGTATCACCAAAACGTGTTCTGAACGGAATTCTCAGCATTGAAGGAGTAAGACAGGCTCAGCCAGGTGAATTCACCAGAAGAGCGTTTCTGAATAACAAGATGGACCTTACAGCTGCAGAGGCAGTTGAAGATCTGATTTCAGCTGGTTCAGAAAGTGCCGCTAAAGCTGCGCTGTCATCTCTTGAAGGTAATTTCTCCAAGAATGTTAATGAGTTAACTGACAGAATCACCAACTTCCGTGTAAGAATTGAAGCCTGTCTGGATTTTCCTGAAGAGCATGAAGATTTCTACGAATCAGGAAAGACTGACAGAGAGCTTGATGATATCGAAGCTCTGGCTGCAAAGACCATCAGAATCGCCAATCAGGGTGTAAAGCTCAATGAAGGAGCCAAGATAGTTCTTGCAGGCTCTCCTAATGCAGGAAAATCAAGTCTTCTTAATGCTCTGGCAGGTGCAGATAAGGCAATTGTTACCAACATTCCAGGAACCACCCGAGACGTACTTACCGCACAGGTTGAAATCGAAGGTGTACCTGTAACCATTACCGATACTGCTGGTATCAGAGATAAGCCATCGGATGAGATTGAGGCAATCGGTATTCAGAAAGCTATCGACGAGCTCAAGAAGGCTGATCTGGTGCTGTTCATGATCGACGGTTCAAAGACACCTGTAGATGTCATGGAAACCTATTCTAAAGTGAAAGAATTTGAGTCAAACACCAACAGAATCATGGTGATTGTATCAAAGGCCGATAAAGACTTCTGTCCTGAGGTTAAAGCACTTTTAGAAGCAGAGCCTTTTAAAGAGCTTAAGCAGGTAAGAACATCTACTAAGACAGAAAGCGGCCTGGATGAGCTTAAGAAGGTCCTGGTGGATGCTTTGGGTATTATGCCTATTGAAGGTGTCTTTATCGCACGTAGACGTCATATAGCAGCATTAGAGAAGGCCTATGAGTACATCGTTAAGGCTAAAGAGATTGTTGCTACAGGTGATCTTGTATTATGTGCACAGGAAATCCGTCAGGCACAGGATTATCTTGGTGAGATTACAGGTACCGTTACTTCAGATGATATCCTAGGAAAGATTTTCAGTACCTTCTGTATTGGAAAATAATCTCAACTTCCAGATGCCTTAATCTGGAAGTTTCTTCATCAAAAAAAATAGCAGAGCGTAAACCTCAGACTTATAGTCTGAGGAGGAGCTCTGCCAACTCAGGCTATATATCTTAAAGAATTTCTTTACAATAACTGTTAGAATATAGGGATTA
>NZ_FPAH01000066.1 GCF_900116345.1 Succinivibrio dextrinosolvens
AGTCTTGATGATTGTGAAATCGTAAGACTATATGCAAGAAGATGGCTTATAGAGACCTGTTTCAGAGCACAGAAACAGTACTTTAAACTTGGGTCTGAAACTTATGCTCGTGACTACGATAATCTCATCTCCTTTGTATCAGTTGCATCAATCAGATTCATCATGATGGAATTCTGGAGAAGGTACGAGGAAGATGAACGTTCATTAGGAGCTCTATTCAGATTTACAAAAGAACAGATACAGGATATACCTTATCAGGCAGCAATAGATTCTCTAATGAGATGCTTCATTTCTATTCCAAAGATTTTAGAAGAAGCAAGCCTGCTAAAAAAAGGTTGTCTTGTTAAAGCAGAGCAGATCATAAACGATCTTTTAGGCTCATGGTTTAACGGAATCTGTAACTTCCTTAAGCAGGTAATTCCATTGCCTCAAGCAAGATAATAAATCAATACAGGTTTTTAAAGAGCATCAATCCAAGAGTGGATCTGGATTTACTTAAATTTTTTATCTGGGAAACTCGAGTTACTAATACCAATAACAACAGTAAACATATTAATTTCATCAAACCTGAAATTACTGAACAGGTTAATATATCTGTACTTTCTCATAAAAAAGAATATCTGGAGAATAACGACCTCAACAAATGGAGCTATCTTTTGATTTCATTTCTCGGGATCAAACTCGTAATTCACCGTGAGAAAGATAAACTGTATGTAAAAACTCAAAATGACCAAAAGAAGCCTTTTAAAATAGAAGGTGCTGCTGTTGAAGAGAATCGTTCCAATTTAAAGGATTTTACTGATGTTTCAAAAGATTCTAAAAATGATACTTTTATAAAAATTCAAAATCAGGGTATAGACATTCTTGCTCCAGAAGCAGCCGTTGTGCCAATGGTAAATAAAACAGCTATACTGTATGCAATAGCGCAGGCATACTTACTAAAATTTAATAAAGATATAAATACACTGATTAGTCTTTTGGATACAGAAAAAAAGAAAGAAGAATCATTCCTCTACAGATACCTTATTAGACAATTTTTAATTAAGGACAAATTTAGAGACAAACTGGAAGAAATACAACAAGACAATATGAAATATCTCGTTGAAAAGCCTATAGACACCAGTTTATCAACTTCGATGTCTCTAATCTGGGAAGAATTATCCAACTACTTTGAGCTTGATAAAAATATCAATAAATTCAAAGAAAAGCGAAATGAGCTCGAAAAGAGATACAAAGACACAGTTGAAGAACAAGTAAAATCTCATAAAAATAATAAGTCGGCTATTATCACAGGAGTCATATCCAGTGTAATTGCAGCTTTATTATTAAAAGTTTTTTTAAATTAAACGAAAATAAACAATTTATTATTAAAAAGCTCTTTAACTAAGAACTTTCTCTGAAAAAAAAGAGCTTTTTTCATCTCTAGAATCTTTCATCTCATTTTTATAAAAAACAATATAACCATTCAGATCTGGAATAATCATGTCCTATACTAGATCCTGCCTATTGGTTCTGTGATAGAATCACGGCAGCGTTTTAAACGGCTTTAAATCATTTTAAGAGGAAAATAAATATGTCTAAAAAGAAAATAAAACAGAGGAATTTCGTGCAGATGCATGTGCAGGATTTCTGCGTACCAAAGGTCTTTGAAGATCGCAAGGTAAAGGCTAAAAAAGGCTACCTGAAGCATAAGAAGAACTTTGCTCTGAGTGAGCAGGAATTTAATTTACCGCTGGCAGCTTAAATTCCTGCTCTCTTAGAACAAAGAGCTCCCTCCATTCAACAGTTCATTCAACCTTGAGAAGAGTTCGGTTCAGAAACCGAATCCGAGTTTTTGAGTTTCTTCAGATCTGAGTAGAATTCCGCAACCAGAACAATCAGCCAGAAAACAAAGATTGCAGAGACAATGTCATCACACATTGGACTTTCAATAACATCCACAAGATCAAAGAAATATCCCTGCTCCGTGGTCACAAAGAGCATTGTGAGCTCCCAGGCAAACAGAGTACAGCGTTTATCTACAAGAGGAATCTTGCTGCCGTCATTGTCACGAAGAAGGCTCTGAACTCTTTTAATCCTGTAGAGAAGCGGTTTAAAGATAAAAACAAAGATACAGACAAAAATCTGGAGCAGCAGATTGTACCAGATGAACTTTTTCTCAGCTATATCATTAGGAACACCGTTAAAATCATAATCAAACCTGATCATATCCGGGATCTCATCCCAGTAGTAGCTGTAGGCTGCAACCTCAATTATAAGGACAGCAATAGTCATGACAACAGCCAGGATAGTTCTGGCCCGGATGCCCTGTGGAGTGTGTCCCAGAATCAGAAGTTTGAAGAATTGCAGTATAGATGCGAACATAGTTATTTCTTTTTTCCAAGGTATACCTCTATTATTTGGCAGAAACAGGAAAATACAAGAAATGAGGCTCTGAACATAGACTGAGACGTGATTTTAAGAAAAATTACTGAAAGTTTTTTCGACAGTTGTACTAATGTGAGCTTTGAAAAGGATTTATCTGCAAGGCTCCGCTCACGTTACGCTTTTTAAACAGCCCACTGATAGACAGAGTCTATTTACCGTAACAGCTCATCAGAACCATGAGGGCAGCAGTCATCAGAAGAATTCCGCTCCAGAGCACAACTGCAGTGATTATCGCAGCATGGTACTGTCTTTTTTCCAGGAGCAGTTCGTTCTTAAGTCTTGCTGTGAGTTTTCCTAGCCACACAGTTGTCCCGATGGAGCACAGAAAACTGAAGGTGCACAGAGGCAGTATCAGAAATACAATGAAGTTCTCCCAGTTATCTGATCCCAGGGTGAATACCGAAAAGTCACAGAAACGACTCAAAAGAGAATTTATAGTAAAGGAGGCTGGCTGATAGAGAAGAATACCTGCTATAGCCAGTACAAACAGCATAAGTGAGATCTTCTGCTGACTTTTATTTAGTAGAGTTCTCTGAAAATATACCGGCTGACCGTTCTTAGTCTGACCGTTTTCTTCAACAACAAGCAGTTTATGGACTGCAAAAGCCGATACCGCTGCTAGGACCGCATATCCGCAGAAAAGCAGATTTTCAAGAAAAAACGCTGTAAATGGACCAATATTGTGCCAGTTCATAGCAAAATCTCACCAAAATCACCTATAACCGTAAATCACTAGAGAATTATCTTTTTCATCATACTCATAGTTAATGGAATATCTCTTAAGAATCGACTCAACCTCATCTCTGACACTGACAACGCTCATCTTTGGCTTTAATAGCTGTCCTAGGTATTCCTGTTTCTCGATTGTACAGGAGATTTTAAACCACTCTATTAAGGCCTTGTCCATGGAGAGAAAAAATTCATCCCCATCTAAAGTCCAGAAATCCTGAGGACAATCATTCTCGAAGATGGTTTTGTACTTAATGGGCAGAGCTTTGATTTCTGAAATAGCTCCGATGAGTTCTCTCCATTTGGTATAGTTCATGAAGGAGGAAAGCTGTCGATTCTGGATGGTATCTCGTATTTTATCCTTAAGAGTCTTTTTGTGGTTGTATTTCCCTGCCTCAATCTCATCTATCATGTGCTGCATTACAGATAAGGTTCTCTCATCTATGCTGCGGTAATCATACGCAGGAGACACAATCTGAGTATCCTTTTCAACATAAAACCAGCCAAAATGAGGCCAGCCTTTAACTGTAAAGGCAATACCGTTTTTCCATACAAGCTGAAACTGGATTGTACTCTGATCGTCATTTTGAGCGGATATAGGTTGAGAATGTCCACTTTGAGGATTGAGATTGCTTAGAAGAATTTCCTGTAAATTCTGACCAATAGTATTCAAAATCCGCACATTCCTTTTCTTATATCACTGGTGTTTGGTTAAAAATCTGCCCAACTTAATCATAAGCTCCAAAAATAAGAATCTGGCCAGTGAGATCTTCCATATGATATGACCTGATTCATCCGTGATTTTTTTAACAAATGCAGGTCTTGCCAAATCGAGAATCTGACAGCAGGAGACTTCGTCTTTTCCTGTCTTAAGAACCTCACCTACAACAAACTTACACCGTTCAATCACTTTGTAGGTCGGATGCTCTTTGGTACCTATATAGTCATAATCGTCGTAGATCTCATCGATTGCACCTGTTACAACAGAGCCGTCACGTAATTCAACAGTTAGCATCTCATCTTTTTTACATTTTTTTAGAATGTGTACGATCTCAGGAGTGTCTATGCGTTCAAAAACAGAGTCACCAAACAGATTTGCACCTAAAGGCAGAAAAATATCATTCTGCATCTGCATAAAGTGGAAGAGATCAAATGGACCATTGGTATTGCTGTACGTATATACCCACTTGTGAGTATTAAGCAGCTTTTCTTTATCACGAATAATGCAGGCTTTAATTGCCGCCTCAATTCTCTTTATATTCATTCTGAATGGAGCTGACTCACTACGCAAATTACACAGGTAAAAATAAAAAGCATCTCCGGCAAGAAAGGCATCGTCGTCGTACGGCTGTTCACAGATGGCAACAATAGCATCCTCTGTTTCCTGAGCTATAGCAGTATCCCCCTGCTTATAAATTTCAAAGATGCCAAAAATATAAATATCATCCACAGCGGTAGGTCTCTCAGGAAAATCACCAAACATATCCCTCTGAACCACAAACCACTTTCCTCTGCCAGCCAGCAGTTTATCCAGACACTTTTCTTTTCTGGCCTTCTGCACCAGAGGCAGAAATATATGAGAATTCTTGTATGCCATTTATCTCTTTGTATTACTTTATTTTTTTACACCTATATTGGGGTAGTACCAGAGGGGAAAAGCTACAGAGCTTCACTGTCGATGCCGTCAAAATCAAAGCTGTCACTATCCTTATCATAGGTAAAGTTAACATCCAGCCCCAGATAGTCAGATCTGCTGCCGGTATCGGTACCGATGAATCTAACACAAAGATTCAGCCAGTCGTCTTCAAAATTTACGGAAGACAGATACCATTCTCCGGTCAAAAACTTTGGCTGGGGAAACATATCTTCAGAATCGTTACAGAGCTCAGTGTCGTTTAGGTATTCGCTCATCATGGCTGTTGCTGTATCTATAAGTTCGTTTTTATGGGATTCATATATAGATTTCAGCTCATCATTTTCAAAAATATATCTGGTGTCTAACTGGTTCTCGAAGTTTGGATAATTATTGTCGGCATTGCTATTAGAAAAATGAAGTCTTTTAAGTTCCATTAGTAAACCTTGTTTTTCAATATGTTCAGGATGTTTGACGACATTCTATGTCCATTGTTTGAGTTTAGACTGTATAGCATAGAACACTGATAGGAGAACAACAGAAAAATTAATTTGTTTTAAAAATATGAGTGAAAAGGAGTGTAGCTAAGTTAAGTGACCTACGTATATTTGATACGTAAACTTATATCAGCCCAGAAGCTTAAACACAATGACCGTAACTGCGATGGGAACAACAAAACCAGCTACAGCCCACAGCAGGACAATTCTGGTATTTGCAGGATCATGAGTCTCATCCTCAATCTGACCTATTTTAAGGATGAGAGGAAAATCGATTGCGGCAGAGATTACCATGATCAGAATTATAGAGATAAACAACATCGTCGTATCAATCCAAAATAATCAGTTAACAGATAACTTCTCATAAAGTTATGAAGTATCCCTTATGCCCGATTAACCAACCAATAACTTATTAGTTTTCTTCAAGTATCTTGGAGGTATCTGATAATCAAGTTTCCAAATAATGGACACAGGACGGTTTCCTGTATGTGAGTGATGATGAACAGTTCCTAGGAATGTATAAGGGACACTACCTAGAGAATTATTTTTGGTATCTCGTACAAAAAGAAGAATCTTTCCATCTCCGTTAAAGTATCTCTGCGCTGTAGGAGTATGGTCTGAGATTGTACTTTGAGTCTGCCAGCAAAATTGACTCTCATTTATAGAGTAGTCATCATACATGGTGCTAGGAGAGTATTCCTTGTCACTTTTGTTAAGAGTCACCAGAAGCACATCTGTTTTTAGCTCTTTAAGATACTTTACACCTTCCCTTATAGTACTTGGTTTCTTAAAACCTAATGCCACAAATAGTTGATCTCGTGAATAGGTACAGTGAACATCTAGCGGACATTCATAACCTAGGTCGAGAACTGGAGAAATAAGATCAATATCATCTAGCTTAATTGAAAGTATCTCCACAATTTCAGAAACAAGATTCTTTGATTGCTTCAGTTTCTGAAGATTTGATAACACCTCATTACTATCAGAAACCTCAAAGGATTGACCAAACAAGGTGATATAGAACATATCAAATAGGGTACGTTCATTATTAGATAACTTTGCAAGATCAAAACATTCTATCTGCTGTAACTTTTCAATCAGAAATACCAGCCAATTATATGAATCTATCTGACAGAACTTTTTAAAAGCCTTTCTGAATTCATCTTCAAGAGGCTCTTTAAAATCAGGAATAACCCCTGCTTTTACACATAGACGTTTAAAGCTGTAATCATTCTTGTAAATATCAGCAAGAGTTTTTGAAGAGAACTTAAGAAAATCATTAAGACCAAAGGCCTGACGATTATTTTGATCAAAGTAATCTTTAATGAGCTCTACTAGATGAGCCTCTGTAGAAGAGTACTGCTTTATACTATCAAGAATTACATCCTTAGCCTTTTTCTCAAGATAAATAAAACATCCATTTGGTACGTGAGGAAAATTATTCTTTATCTCTTTTTCTAGAGTGTTTCTGGCAGGATCATAAAGTAACGCACTAAACTTATCATCAAAACGATATTTCTTATTTGAATTGCCAACAAAATCAAGAACAGTCAGACATTCCTTTTTATTATAGAGTCTTAGGCCTCTACCTAGCTGCTGAAGAAATACGGTAAGTGACTCTGTTGGTCTTAAGAACAGGACTGTATTTATACAAGGAATGTCAACACCTTCATTGTATAGATCAACCACAAAGATAAACTTGATTTGACCAGATTCAAGTTCACATTGAACCTTGGTTCTATCTTCTGCTGAGGATTTTGCAGTTAAATACTTAGCGGGTATATGAGCTTCATTGAATTTTTGTGACATAAACTCTGCATGTTTTATAGAACAACAGAATCCGAGTCCATGTACTTCATCTAATGAGTTAATGTATTTATCCAAGTTATTTAAGATACAGTCAACTCTTTGTAATGCACCGAGCTCTTCAAGTGTATATACGTTTTCAAGCTCTTTAACGTCATATCCACCTTTTGACCACTTGATTTTATCCAGATCAGTTGAATCAGATATACCAAAATACTGGAAAGGACATAACAGATTTCTCTCAATTGCTTCTGGTAATCTGATTTCAGCAGCAATTCTATTATCAAAATAAGGCAGAATTGAAAGACCATCCATTCTCTCAGGTGTTGCTGTAAGACCTAAAAGAATCTTTGGCTCAAAAAAATTCAACAGCTCCTGATATGATTGAGCTGCAGCATGGTGAAACTCATCGACAATAATATAATCGTAGAAATCTTTTGCTAAGATCTGATGAAGTTTTCTTGAGTTAGCAGTCTGGATAGAGACAAACAGGTGTTCAAAATCCTCGGGTCTGTAGTTTCCTACAAACAGACTTCCAAAATTAGGATCTTTTAATACTGCTCTGAAAGCAGATATTGACTGCTTGAGAATTTCTTCTCGATGAGCAACAAATAACAGGTTAGCTTTACTACCAGGATGGCTTTGAGCAAATCTCTTGTAATCAAAGGCTGAAATTAGAGTTTTACCGGTACCAGTTGCGGCTACCACCAGATTCTTATAGCGATGATGCAACTCGCGCTCAGCCTGAAGTTTGTCCAATATCTCCTGCTGATACCAGTAAGGCGAGATATCAAAGAAGAAATTAAATTGTCCTTCTACCTTTTCTTTTTTAGCCTGTTTTAAACCTTCACGAAGTCTCTTTCTATCCTCGTCTGTATTGGTATATTTAACAAAGGATTTATCCTCAAGATAGGTCTGAAATGAAGCTCTAACTTTCTTGATTATATCAGGCAGTTCTTGCTCTGTGATTTTAAGGTTCCATTCAAGACCAGAACCTATTGCTGAACTTGATAGATTTGATGAGCCTATATATGCAGTGCTAAAGCCGTTGTTTCTATTAAAAATGTAAGCTTTAGCATGATGTCTGGTCTGTGTTGTTTCGTAAGAGATCTTAATTTCAGTATTTGTTAGCTCAGAGAGCTTCTCTATTGCTTTAAACTCAGTAGCACCAGTGTAGGTGGTTGTAACAATTCGCAGGTTATGTCCGCTGCGGGTGAATCTTTCTAGATCATCAAGAATCAGTCTAAGGCCAGAGAACCGGATAAAGGAGACCATTAAGTCAATAGAATCAGCAGTTTCAATTTCCTTCTTTAACTCACAGTAAAGCTTGATTCCTGACTCATATCCTGTAAAAAGGGTACTCTCTAAAATCGAAGTATCAGGCCTGTTTATATTCTTAGCTTTAAAGTTCTTATCCAGGAGTCTGGGATCATGCTCATCGATGATGGAGAGAAGTTCTTGTCCTGCAGGATCAATTTCCTTATCCAATAATAAATCTATAAACTCACTAGGATCTCTCGATGTCTGCAATTCCCTATTTATATTGGAAATAACTGAGTTTACAAATGAAATCTGTTTATTAAGTTTATCTTCTTTACGGCATTTATCGGAGATATATTCAAGAGCCTCATGAAGTATGGAGGAAACATATAAAGAGAGGATCTTTGAGGCTTCTGCAGGATCAATTGATCTTGAATAGACAAGTTCATCCTTTAGAGAATTGAGTAGCTTCTTTACTTCTGAATTTATTATTTTCTCGTAAATTCCGGGAACCAATGGCATCAATTACTCCTTAGGAAGGCTGTTTTGTTATTGCATAACAAGCTTATTTCATTAACGATGAGAAGAATCTTAATTAGACAATTTTAATTTATAAGGGAAAAGTTATATAGATTTTGAAAGAATCAAAGTCTATTTTTGGCATTCCTGCTTCAAATTTAATTATTACCTAATTGATTATCTAAAAAGCATGGAATTATGTAAATTTGAGACTTTTATAAGAATAATCTTGTAGTTTTATATACATATAAGGAAAACGTGGCGGGTATTACTCCAAATAAGCGATAGTACCCAGCTATAAAAGCCGTGTTATCTTTAATTGCTCTCCCATCACGGTATAAAAATAAATAAATAGATATAACTATCGAAAATACATAAAATTATTTTAGTTATCTTCAACTGTTTAAGGATGATAGGTATGTTTAGAAAAATTATAATTAATTGTTTATTTTCTTTTATTCTTGCTCTTGTGATTTCTGGCTGTGCACGTACAAGACCAATTGTGAATGTAGAGGGATTTATTCCTGAAGGAATGACAAAAGAGCAAATAAAGGATGCCATTATAGATGGTTGTGAAAAAGTTGATTGGGATTGGGATACTGTTGATGGCGATCATATTAGGGCGTCTTCTTTAGCAAAGAACTATTACCAAATGGTTGTAGATATTGACTATTCGCGACCAACTAAATACGAAATTGTTTACCTGAATAGCGATAACTTAAACGACAATGGAAAAGGCGAAATTCATAAGGCTTATTACAAATGGGTTGGCTCTTTAAAGAAAGCAATTGATAACAATCTTAAGAGAATGTCAAAACGAAGCAGATATTGCGGTAAGGATTCTAAAAACAACTTAAATTCAATGTGTGTATTGAATGATTAGCCCATTGGAGCTTGGAATGAAATATATCAATCTTTTCTTTTTAACATCAATTGTTGTTATATTGACTGCATGTAGTGGTCATAAGATTACACCAAAATATGTGTATCCGGATCGCTATGACCGCTATTCTTGCGAGCAACTTAACACTGAAAAGGATAAGCTTGTATTCAAGTTAAATAAACTATCTGAAGCTCAAAAAATTGAAAACTCAGATAACTCTGCGGGTGCAAGCAGAGATTATAACTACACAATCACTAACCAGATTTCAGAAAGTCACGGCGAATATAATGCCATTCTAAAAACATTGGAAAAGAAGAAATGCAAGGTTAACTAGAAGCCCATCAATTTAGTAAACTGGAGGCTGGCTAAAAAGTATGTCAGCCTCTTTCATTTTTCAAACATAGAATTTTGTTATTTCTAGGGAATTGAAATTTTCAAATACGATTTTGTTGAGATATTTATTTTGATTGGAGATTTTTAGAACTTTTAGAGAGATAAGGTGGGAAGCTTAAGGTATTTCTTGTTCTTTTTTAACTTATTACCGCATTCATTTCATTTCTTATATTGGCCCATTTTCTTATATTATGAGCCAGAGCCACAAGCCCAAATTCAATTATTACCTTCGCTTTAGATCGCAGTCTGAATCTTTTGAAACCGTGATTATATTTGATATCACCGAATACAGCTTCAGGT
>NZ_FPAH01000054.1 GCF_900116345.1 Succinivibrio dextrinosolvens
ATTATAGAAATTCATTTGTTGTAGGTAATAGACCGAAAGTAAATGGTTCAAAATACAGGATGCGTTACCTTAAGAAGGAAAATTTATAGCAGAAAGATTGATCCTGCCTATAGGCAATTGATCCTAACCGAAGATATAATTGGATTAGCTTCCAATATATTTTTATTGTCTGGAAATGAATCTAAATCAGACAAACAATGCCTGAATAAACAATAAGTTATGATTAAAGTTCGGCAAGGGACAGCGCTAGTCAAAAAGTTTTACAAAATGCTTGACATCCGAGCTGTCACTATATAGTCGTGTGGAGTGTCAAACCTGTGAATAGAGGTATGGTCCTGATGCGCTAGATCAGATGCCTGAGCAACCTTTTTATTTAATTTGTGCAGGACTAAATGAGTCCCAGGAAATCTAATTGTCGAATAATGCTGAATATGTGTCTGATGTTTCAGAAAAAAAATTCAATCTTTAATAGATTGTGTAAATAGCATTCAAAAGCAAACAAGAGGTGTATAGATGAGATTTTTTTCTCCTAACAAATACAAAATTGCAATCTCCACTCTGCTCTTACAGTCTTTAGTCATGAGCTCAAGCTTTGCTTATGAACCTTCAAGAATGGCTTTAGAACAGACTATGCCAAATGGAGAGTCTATCTATGTCTGGTACAGAAAAGGTCTGCCTGTAAATGCAGATAGAGCTCGTGGAAATCAGTTAAAGACCGAGACAATACTGTTAAAGAAAGGATCTGTAAGACGACATGGCTCAATGACGCTGCCTTGCGATATTGCTCTTGAGAAGGATGTACCAGTAAAGATGCGTGACGGTACAACCATATATGTAGATATCTTCAGACCAAATGACAGTGAGCGTCATCCTGCCATTATGGCCTGGAGTCCATACGGTAAAGAAATCGGCGGACAGTGGCTGGATGATGTTCCTTTCAGAGCAGGAGTTCCTCAGAGTGCTACCTCAGGCCTTGAGAAATTTGAAGGTCCTGATCCTGCATACTGGGTGGCTCATGGTTATGCCATCATAAATCCTGACAGCCGTGGCGCCTATAATTCTGAAGGTAACCTCAATTACTGGGGACAGCAGAACTCAGAGGATGGCTATGATACCATCGAGTGGGCAGCAAAGCAGTCCTGGTGCAATGGAAATATCGGTATGTCAGGCAACTCCTGGCTTACTGTATCTCAGTGGTTCATCGCTTCGGTTCAGCCTCCTCATTTAAAGGCTATTGCTCCATGGGAAGGATTTGTGGATCACTTCCGTGAAACTGCAAATCGTGGCGGTATCCCTAATCCGGTATTTCCAGAAGTAATCTTTGAGACCTTTGCAAGCAGAAACTATATCGAGGATCAGCCTCGTATGGTGCTGACCTATCCTTTTATAAACGGCTACTGGGAGGATAAGTGTGCCAAGCTTGAGGACATCAAGGTTCCTGCCTATGTGGTGGCAAGCTACACTAATCCTGTTCATACCCATGGAACGTTTGCAGGTTTCAATAAGATATCCAGTAAGGATAAGTGGCTGCGTGTTCACAATACCAATGAGTGGTTCGATTATTATACGAAGGATAATGTTGAGGATTTGAGAAAATTCTTTGATCATTACCTGATGGATAAGGATAACGGCTGGGAGAACACTCCAAGGGTTAGACTCAGTGTGCTGGATCCTGGACATGAGGATATTGTAAATCGTGTGGAGAAGGAATTTCCTCTCAAAAGAACCGATTACAGAAAGCTATATCTTTCTTATGACAACACTCTTAAGCTCTCTCAAAGTCCACAGGAAATCTCCTTAGCTTATGACTGTGCAGAGAAGCAGCCACAACAGGTATTTACCTATACCTTTGAAAAGGATACGGAAGTAACTGGTTATATGAAACTGCACACCTTTGTGGAAGCCTCCGGAGCAGATGATATGGATCTGCATGTAACAGTTGAGAAGCTGGATGCTGATGGAAACCCTTTGTTCGACAGAATGTCTCATATGCCTATCTTCTCGGAAGGCTATTTCAGAGTCTCTCAGCGAGCTTTAGATGAGAACAGGTCCACAGACTACGATCCGGTGCTAAAGAATACCTCAGAAGAGCTGCTTTCAAAAGGAGAGATTGTTCCTGTGGATATTGCCATCTGGCCTATGGGTATGATTTATCACAAGGGAGAGAAGCTCTGCCTTAAGATTTCTCCGTACGTGGCACCATCCAGAGATTTTGTTCCAAGATTCGGCTCGGCAAAAATTACACTTGCAAAAAATGAGTACACCTTTGCTCCCGACTCTAAAGTAAAGTTCAGGAGTATCGGAGGCAATGCCGATTTTGTTCCTTATCCAGAGGATGCAGTGAAAGTACCAAAGAGCAGAAATCACGGTAAACATATCTTCCATATGGGAGGTCAGTATCAGAGCTATCTGCAGATTCCGGTAATTAGAAAATAGAGTGAGATGATGACTGTGACGTAAAGCCACAGTCTTAAGCATTGATTAAGCTTCGGTGTTGATAGCGGTGCTGCCGTCAGCACGTCTGTATTTTTCAGGAGTCTTGCCCTGCAGGTAATAGCTGAATGAGAGAATGGTAGCAATGATTACATAAAGCTCTTTTGGGATCTCCTCTCCTTCCTTGAGGTTCTTCAGCTGATTGAATAGGGCAGGATCTTTATGCACATAAAGACCAAGCTCCTTTGCCATATCCACAATTGCCTGAGCTCTGCTTTCATAACCCAGCGCACTTACAAAAGGAGACTGTTTGTCCTCATCGTAGCTGATGGCAACAGCTGCACTGGCTTTATCATAAGTCTGTTTAAAGGACAGATCTTCGTCAGTGGCATCAATCGGTCTGACTTCCTGCGGACTTTGAGGAACATCCGGTTCAACCTGTGTCTCAATGACGTCCTGATCTTTATTATCCTGATCCATAAAAATCCTCCTGCCTGTCAGATATCAACCGATAAGGTTGCACCGTCAGAGTTTCTTTCATGAGGGCCTACATCAGGAGAGGCCACTGTATCCTGAATATGAACATTGCCAAGTCGAGCCATAGCAGATCTGGTGGTAATGCCGGCCTGCTGCAGCTGTTCCTTTAATACAGGGAGTGCTTCCTGAACCTTCTGCAATCCTTCAACAGAGCTTGCAATTACTGATAGCTTAAGCTCTGGAAGTTTAGCTACAGCCTTGATTTCAATTGGTCCGATTCCCTGAAGATCGAATACGAAGGTCAGATGCCAGCTCTTTTTTCCGTCCTCTTCAACCACAGGGCGGGCGTTGAATGCGCCTTCCTTACCACCGTCATATGAAGGTGGCAGCGGAATATACTGGTACAGGGCAGGCAGATTCTCTTTTAGAGGTTTCTGCATTCTGGATATCTGCTCAAAGGTGTCATCAATCAGCGAGGAAATGGTTCCTCTTGAGCCTGAACCTAATTCCTTGGAAATCTTCTTAAGCTCAGCATCGAATTTATCTTCCATCAGGTCGACATCCTTCTTGAGGAACTTATCAACAGATTTACCCAGCTGACTGAATCTGATAGATAAAAGCAGGAATGCCCACTGATGTAGCGCCAGTGACATGGATGAACTTGTGCTCAATGGTGATGATGTGAAGCTCAGCCAGCTGGTAACCGATGGCAGATCATTGATTGGGTTTTCCAGCTGTTTTAAGAAATCCTTGGCCTGATTACGTACCACCTGAGGTAGCGCCGGATTGTTAATCTGTGCCTTAAGAGCATGGGTAAAGGCATCAAGTGGTGATTCTCTTCCAGTATTCTGCGCCATTAGTGCAGCACTTGCTGAGGCTGAGTTAAGCTGTAGATTCTGAGACTCTGGTCTTATCTCATCACTCTTCTTTGTAAAGATTGAGGCTAGTTTGCTGAAAAAGCCTGATTTCTCCTTAATCTCCGCAACCTCATCAACAACGGTTGGATCAGGAATAGGCTCACTTCTGCCATTGGTTATGGCGGCAGCTCCCGGAGTCTTGGATGGTACAGCATTGATCTTGAATTCCTCTGAGGACTCTTTGTTATCTGCTGTAGTCTTAACTTTTTCTGTAGTTTTTACATCCTTTGGAACAACTCCGTCATCAAGCTCATCCTCAGGAACTGTCTGAGTCAGAATCTTAGTCTGCATATTCTGTTCAGGAGTTGCGGCATTGTTTTGATTGGATACAGCCTCAGGAGAGTTGCCTAAGCCAGCATTAAAACCTGAGAGGAAGGACGGTCTGTTCTGAACCGCTGATTTGAGATCAGAATTGATTCCTTTCTTTTCCGGATCAAGAATCTCTTCAAAGACATCATTGTCAGGATTGGAGATAGGTGTATCATCAGCAGCCACATCATCAATATTCTGTGCAGCCACAATTCGGCTGTGCATCTGTGCCTGCTGCTCCAGAGTAATTCCCTGGTTCTGGTTATTGGCATTAGTCTGAGCTGTACTCTCAGCTGAAGCAGTTCCGGATACTCCTACTCCTGAAATAGTTGAGAAACTTGATCCAAATGGATTTGGAACAGGATTAGAGTTCTCATCTTCAACATCTAAAAGTCCATTGGCATCTGAGTTCTCTGCACTCTCAGCACTCTGTGCTGCTAAAGCCTGAGCCTGTGCCTGAGCTTTTGCAATTTCCTCTGCTTCAGCCTTATCTAAAGCTTCGGTCATGGCCTGAGCCTGAGCAATGGTCATATTCTGGTTAAGACCTGCACTCTGAGCCTCGATAGGATTCATGTTTGGTGACTTAGGCTGAGGCTGACTTATCACTGTACCAGACTGTGTAACCAGTACCTGTTCAGTCATATTGGTTACCGTATTCTGCACGGTACTCTGTGTTGCATTGCCTCCCTGAGTCAGGGCTGCCTGTCTTTGAGCATTCTGTGCTGCCAGCTGCTCTGCCTTGGAGGCTTCAATCTGAGCATCAGGATTGGTTGGTGCTGCTGGATTTGAACGGGTGATTATAATCTGACTGTCTTTTTTGATAATCTCGTGATCACCCTGTACCTCTTTAGGAGGAAGAGTATTCTGATTCTGCTTTAATTCCTCAGTAGCTGCTTTTCTGGCCTCAGCGTTGTCATTTTGCCTCAGTTCCGGTAATTCTTCTGAAGCCTCAGCATAGGTCTGATGCAGCTCTGGAAGATTAGCATAGATATTCTGTGGCTGTTCCACAGCTGCAGCATTCTGCTGTAAGACAGCTGTCTGCTGCTGAGCAACATTCTGATAGGCCATGGTGGCACTGTTCTGATGAAGGTGATGCTGTGGGGCAGAATTTACTGGGGGATCCATCTGATTCTGCACCAGCTTTTTATCAGCAGACACTGGCTGAGTATTTTCTGCTCCTGCCTCTCTTAATTCAGCCTGATGCTGTTCTGTCTGAGCCTGATTGGCTCTCTGCTCATTCTGTTGAAGCTGAACTTCACTCTGATTAGTTCTCTGTGCAAGTCTCTGTTCAGCTGCAACCTCTTCTGTATTCTGTGGCTGCTCAATGGTGTTCTGAACAAGGGCCTGTGGCTGTGCAGGAACCTGTTCCGCCAGAGGGGCGTTTCCTTCAGGAGCCGCATTTAAAATTCTGTTCTGTGCCTCTGTACTTATCTGTGAGTACAGACGGTTAAGGTTTGGATCGCTCTGAGGTGCCTGATTCTGTACAATCTCCTGATTCTGCTGCAGCGGTACCGCTTCAGGTGTAGCCTGTGAGACTGCGGTTGGATTTACATAGGCATCCTCTGGCTGCGCCTGAGGTGCACTCTGGGCGCTCTGTACCTGAGCTTCACTCTCAGTGTTGAGAGCAACCGCCTCCTCAGAGAGCTGTGCTTCATTCTTTACAGGCTGATTACTAAGAGGTTCTTCTTCGTTCTGAACCAGATCCTCAATTTCTGTGCCATCCTCATTTACTCGCTGTCTTAAAAGCTCTGCAGTTGAGACTTTATCTGTCTCATCGGGAATTCTTTCCTCAGCCTGTGCGCTTTCAAGCTGTTGCTGCTGTCTTGTAATCTTATCCTGTGTTGTGGATGAGGTGAAATCCTGCACTAAAGATTCATCAGCTATTCTCTGGGCCTTGTGATAGGAGCTCAGATCAAACAGCGCAGAACTGGTATAGCCATAGGAGCCCATACTGGTGCTGTAGGATACCTTTACAGGTGTGCTCTGAAATTCAGAGGCACTCTGGGCATTCTGTCTAAGTTCACTCATAGCCTTATCTGCAGGAACATGAGGTTCTGCAGTTGTATTTGCCTGAGTTCTGTCAGAAAGTTCCTGTGCCTTTAAGGCTAAGGCTTCTTTTACCATTGATGCCATTTCTCGGGCATTGTTCTGAGAGGCCTCAAGCTGAGCCTTAAGTTCGCTTACAACTTCACTGGCGGCAGCTTTGGCTGAATTCTGAGAGACTTCAATCTGAGTTTTTACACTTTCCTTTAAGGCTTCTTTTACAGCCTCTAAAGCAAGTTTTTTTATCTCATCGGCACTAAGCTGATTCTGTGCTGCTGCAGGTGCATTCTTTGCCTGAGGTTCTGTACTCAGAGCTGTTTTTGCTTCACTTACAACACTCTCTTTTAGGACACTTACTTCTGCTTTTACATTTTCAGGTTTTGGAGCAGGAGTCTCAGCTTTAACCTGTTCACTCTTTGGTGCCTGAGCTTCAGCTTTTACCTGCTCCACCTTAGGCGCAGCTGTTTCTGTTTTTGCTGGCTGTGACTGTTCGGCCTTGACGGTTTCACTTTTAACTGTTTCGGCCTTTTGTGCTTCTGTCTCGCCTTTAGCCTGCTCACTCTTAGGTGACTGAACCTCTGATTTAATCTCTGCCTTAACCTCAGCTTTAACCTCAGGCTTAGGCTGTTCACCTGATGTCTTTAAAGTCTCTGCTGCACTCTGTTCACCTTTGGCGCTTTCTGCCTGTAAGGTTCTACTCTCGCTCTGTACCTGTGTCTGTGGTTTTGTCTGTTCTAAGGCTGCTTTTGTCTGAGTGAGTTTCTGCTCAAAGGCCTCATCCACTCTTTTTATATCCTGTTCATTTACGTTGGATAATGACTGTCTTGTAGCAGGATCAGGAAGCTTACCTTCTGCAGCAAGTCTGATTCGCTCTTCTCTGAACTGCTGCTGAAGCTTGGCAGCTCTTGCGGATAACTCTGATAAAGACAGGGTGGAGGCGTCACGCATCTTGCCTTCAGCGGCTGTCTTTACACTCTCATCAGCAACAGCCGCCTGAGTGTTAGAGACCTGAGCAGCTCTGTCAGAGGCTGGGATCAGATTTCCTTTGCGGGCAGTAACTGCGGCCTTGTGAATCAGATCGTGAATGCGCTTGGCGGTATTCTTTGAAATATCGTCGTTGTATTCTGTTTCACTTTCAGCTGCCTCGGCCTTCTGACGATTCTGCTTGAAGATATCAAGATAGGTTGAGCCTTCGGGGAACTCATCTAAAGCCTTGCGCAGATATCTGGTCATAATCTGAGGAGTAGAAGTTCCTGGCTTTGGTTTTTCAACCGGTGCATCCACCTCAAGCTTTTCGAGCACCTCTGGCTGATTGCTTTTAACATAGGCAATAGATGCTGACAGTGCATCTGAGGTTGCAATCTTTGATCTTAAGGATAACTCTGACTGAGGAGGGTAGACCTCTCGTATGGCAAGATCACGCTGCAGACCTGCGCCCATGTTCTCATAGTCAGTAAGATTAACCACACTCTGACAGATAAGCTTTGACAGATTCTTTCCTGCAGGAACTCCCTCGCTTAGAGAATCCGGAAGCTTTTTCATGTTCTGCTCTAAAGTCGAGGCAGCATCTCGTGAGCGTACCATCTCTTTTGAGGTGGACAGATCCTGTGCAACCTTCTCCTGAAGTGAAGGATCTCTGTTGATAACCTGAACGGTAAGCTTGCGGTAGTGGCCAAGGGAAGAAGAGTCCCTGTCCACATCTATGTCTTTTACAGACTGAGGATCCTGCACATAGGTATTTAGAGAGGAAGATAACTGATTGTAGGTTCTCTGTGATGATTCGGCCAATAGCCCCTTCTGTCGGGACATTACACTTATATAGTTTGCAGTGGCCTGAGTATTGATTCTGGCTGGTTCTTTTGCAGCCTTGCTTTCATTCTCTGATACAGAGACTTCAGACTGAACTTTCTCTGAGCTCTTTACTTCAATATCTAAGTTATCCATTCGTGCTTAATCTTAAGTAATACGTATTATGGAGGTATGATAACAAAAAAATTTCTAAATTAGATATTGATCTCTCACGCTTTTGTAAAAATCTGGCTTCTAAGTAGTGGCTTGCTTCGCATTTTTGCTGTTTCCTTGGTGCACATGTCTTTTCAATGGATGAAAATTGCAAATGCTGTTGTAGAATGTATAAAAAAATATGAGGTAGGTTGTAGTTATGAATATGAATAATAAGATAGTATCTCTTGCAGTCACTCTTGCTCTTTTTGTAGGGGGAACTGCTCAGGCTTTTCATTCAAATTACAGCCCAATGGCTCCAAGACAGCTTACCTATAAAGCTTCACATGCCGATTATAGTTATGGTCTGACCATTCTTCCTGGAAATTCCATTGATTCTATTGAAGCTTTTAACCGAAACGGACCATGGCAGACCAACTACTATGTGCTGGACAGATATATTCTAAGACCTGTAGCCCACGGCTATGCTATGCTGCCTCAGTTTTCCCGTACCGGTATTCACAATTTCATCGGCAATGTGGGCGAGCTTAACAATACTGTAAACAACCTGTTTTTAGGCAATCTGGCTGACAGTGGAATATCCATAAGCCGTTTTGCCATCAATTCCACCGTCGGTGTCTTAGGCCTCTTCGATGTCGCTAGCCCTATGGGGATTGAGCGCAGAGAAATGAGCTTTGATACTGTACAGGGCAGGGCTGGTGCCGACAGCGGTGCTTATCTGATGATCCCTGCAATGGGCCCTTCAACCGAAAGATCTCTTCATGGTACTGTGGTTGATTCCTGGCCTACTTATTTGGTGCCTCCTCTAGTTGGCTGGACCTTTACCGCCATCAGCGCAATTGATACCAGAGCCGGTCTGATTCCTCAGGAGGAGATGATTGATAATGCAGTTGATCCATATGCACAGGTAAGAACTGCCTATCTGCAGTACCGTGAGGGTAAGGTTAACCCTGATGCTGCAATGGAGAACAAGAAAGACGAGAATGTCGAAGAATTTTTAGATGAGATTGATTAACTGATGAGTGCCGTAGAACTAGAAAAAATAAGAGAAGAAATTAACGATACTGACAGGGAGCTTATTAGATTACTTAAAAAAAGATTCGATCTCGTATCTAAGGCTGCTGTATCCAAAAAGGACTTTGGGGATAAGGTCTATTCCCGTGAGCGTGAAACCTACGTGATAAGCGCAGCAGAAAAATATGCACAGGAAAACGGCCTCCCGGAGGGACTGCTTTCAGATGTTATGAAGCGTCTTTTAAGAGAGTCCTATAAAATCTGTTCTGCAACCGATTTTTCCTACCCTAAAACCTTAAAGGAAGATGGTGATATTGTCATTGTCGGTGGCAATGGCGGTATGGGCCGTATTTTTTCAAGATACTTTGAAGCCTCAGGCTATAAGGTATTTTCCTTTGGACACAGAGGCTGGGATAAGGCTCCTGAGTATCTGAAGAATGCCAAGGTTATAATAGTCACTGTTCCCATTGATGTTACAGTTGAGGTCATACAAAAGCTTTCTCCTCTTTTAAGAGAGGATCAGATCCTCTGTGATTTCACTTCTGTAAAGGCGCCGATTGTAGAGTGCATGATGAAGTATCACAAGGGCCCGGTTCTAGGTCTGCACCCAATGTTTGGACCTGATATCAAGAGTCTTGTAAAGCAGGTTATTGTAACCGTACCTGAGCGTGACGAAAAAGCCTCCGAGTTTTTAGTTGAGCAGTTCAGAATCTGGGGCGCCAAGATTGTAAAATCAGAGGCAGCTGCCCATGATAAGGCCATGAGTATAATTCAGGCTCTGCGTCACTTTGGAACCTATAGCTACGGTACTTTCCTGCAAGCCCTTGATCCGGATTTAAAACGCCTCATTGAGCTTTCATCCCCAATCTACAGAATGGAGCTGATGATGGTTGGAAGACTCTTTGCGCAGGATCCTCGTCTGTACGGTGATATCATCATGTCCTCAGATGCCAATCTTGAGCTTATAGGAAAGTTTGTAAAATCCCTCTCGGATGATCTTAGGATTGTTGAGGATAAGGATCTTGATGCCTTTACTGAACGCTTCTTAAAAACCCGTGAGTATTTCGGCGAGTTTGCCGATGTCGCCTTTAAAGAGAGCGGTGTACTCTTAGCTAAGCTGCAGGATGAAAGATAGTGAAGAGATTAGCTAAATATCTGGCTGTTTTCTCAGCTGTCATTCTGATTATTTTTTCTGCTGCATTAGTTGTAGCCAGTAACCTTTACAATTCAAAGATTCAGAGTGTCATCAGAAAAATCAACTCAAAACAGCATTATGCTGTTTTAGACTATCATCCTCTGTCTTCATCAATTCTGGACAAGGAAGGTCTTTTAACTGTGGAGATCCCTACTCCTAAGTATGGGAAGATCAAAGTTGTCTTCAAGGTTGATGTGGATTTTTCCTTCTCCTCCGTCAAGGCAACCTTCTCTAAGGTTGATCATGATGGCAATATCGATGATATCCTTGCCTCCATGAAGATTCCTCCTCTAAAGCTTGATGGTGCCATTGCTTTTTATCCATGGCAGCTTAAGGGCAGCGGAGCGGTTAAAACCTCAGCCTTCACTCTTCCTGTTGAAGGTGGTGAATGTCGTTTTGGAGAGAATTCCTTTTATGTGTCAGGCCGTTCTAAGACCAGTCTTGATGTAGGTTTTGCCTCTGCCGGTATCAAATGTCATGCCTATGAGTATTACAATCACAAGCCAGCATATCAGGTAGATTTTCTGGATTTGAAGGTTACCGCCAAACCGGTTCTGGATATAGAGAATAAGAATGTTTCCCTGGATAAGGTTAATGTGAAGTTTAATACTTTTCTGGTGGACACCTCAACTATCTATATGATTGGCTTCTCTCCTAATGACAAGGTGCGTGACCCATCCCTGCGTGACAGCTTTAAACTCTCCTCCTTTAATGTGGATTTATCTCTGTCTGACAAGGATTATTCAAATCGTCGCGAGCTCTCCTCAGACGGCTCTATGACTATTGAATTTGCCATGCCTCATGAGAAGGACTCAAAGGTACTGCCTTACTATGACCTCTCTGATCTGAACTATGATATCAAGATTGGCAATTTCAATGTGGAGGCTCTGATTGCCGCAGCTAAACATCCTGAGGCTGTGGATAAAATCATTGCTGCTCTCTCAAAGCCTTTAAACTTTAACCTTAAGAACCTGTCTTTCAAACATGCAGGGGCCAGCGTTTCAACCTCTGGTCGTGCCAGTGTGATTTTAGAGCCTAACTCAGGTAAACCTCAGAATGTGGATGCTACAATCAGTGCAAAGGCTGACAGAGCCTTTGTGGATTCACTGGTTTCTGCACAGTATGAGCAGGGGCTTTTTGATCTGATGCAGAGTGGTGCTATAAACCTCTCTCGTGGTGTCTACTCAACCACCCTTGATATTAAAGGTAAGGATATCAGATTAAACGGTGTCCCTTACAATGCTGCAGATGACAGGAATGATCCTGTGGTGGAAGCTGAGCCTTCAGTTCCTGAGAAGTCATTGGATGAATAATTTTTAACGTGGAGATTGCTGACAATGCGTATCATTTTATATATCGGAATGCAGATAGCCGTACTGCTCTTGGTTAGTATCGTTGGCTCTGTTCTGCTTAATATCTTTGGTATTGAGATCAACCCAAATGACTACATGTCATTGCTTGTGATGTGTGCAATTTTTGGCTGTGCCGGTTCTCTGGTATCTCTTATGATGTCAAAGTTCATGTGCAAGAAGTCCTACGGAGTCCAGGTTATCGACACCCCAAGAAATAACCAGGAGGCTTTTCTGGTAAATACCGTTGCAATGCTCTGTCAGAAGGACGGTCTTAAGATGCCAGAGGTGGGAATCTACAATTCACCTGATCCAAATGCCTTTGCTACCGGCGCTTCAAAGGATGCTGCCTTAGTCGCTGTATCAACCGGTCTTTTAAACTCCATGTCTCAAGAGGAGGTAACCGGTGTCCTTGGTCATGAGATTTCTCACATCAAGAATGGTGATATGGTTACCATGGCTCTACTGCAGGGCGTTTTAAACACCTTCGTTTATTTCTTCTCGTATATTATTACTTTTGCTATCGTCAATGCCTCAAGAGGTAATAACTCTGATTCACAGAGATCACCATCCTTTGGCTCAAGTATGATGTTCTATACTATAAACTCAGTTATGCAGACGGTATTCGGTTTACTTGCCACAATGCTTTTAATGTGGTTCTCCCGCTATCGTGAGTTCAGAGCTGATGCAGGTTCTGCTGAACTTAACGGCAAACAGTGTATGATCAGAGCTCTGGAGGCTTTAAAACGTGGCGTTCAGCCACAGGCAAACAAAGAGAAGAGCTATATGCAGGCTTTATGTATCAATGGTCCAGCTGCCTTATCAGAGCTTTTCATGTCTCATCCTCCTCTGGAAAAGAGAATTGCGGCTTTAAGAGAATCTTCATTATAAGGAAAGGCTATGTTTGAAAGAAGAGATCATGCCTTCATCGTAGCAGAGCTCTCCGGTAATCATAATGGCTCTATTGACAGAGCCATTGAGCTTATGGAGCTTGCTCATGAGTGTGGTGCTGATGCTATAAAGATTCAGACCTATACCGAGGACAGTCTGACCATTGATTCTGACAGAGATGAGTTTATGCTCAAGGACGGTCTGTGGGGCGGTCAGAGTTACTACGAGCTTTATAAGAAAGCAAAGACACCACGTGAGTGGATGAAGCCTCTTTTTTCACATGCCAAAGCACATGGAATTCTTCTGTTCTCATCTCCTTTCTCCTATGACGATGTGGACTGTCTGGAAGAAGCCGGCTGTCCTGCCTACAAGATTGCCTCTTATGAGCTTAATGATATTGGACTTATCGACTACTGCGCCTCCTTTGGCAAGCCTATGGTCATGTCAACAGGTCTTGCCCTCGAGGAAGAAATTGACAGAGCTGTTGCTGCAGTCAGGAAAAGAGGTGTTACTGATTTAACACTTTTGCACTGTGAAAGCCGTTATCCTGCAGTGCCGGATAAATTTAATCTTATGGCTATTCCTTATCTTAAGGAGAAATACGGCTGTAAGAGCGGTTTATCCAACCATGCACTAGGTGATGAGCTGGATATTGCTGCTATTGCCCTGGGGGCAGACATGATTGAAAAGCACTTTACTGATGACAGATCAAAGTGTGGTGTTGACAGTGCTTTTTCAATGGATGTAAAAGATCTGAAAAAACTTGTTACCGATTCTAAAATGGTCGTTTCAGCTTTAGGTCGGAAGGGGATATATCTTCATGAGGATGAGTATGGATCCAGAGCCGGTCGTCGTTCTATCTATCTTGTAAAGGATATTAAAAAAGGCGAGACTCTGACAGCAGCCCATGTCAAATCCATCAGACCTTCCTTAGGGCTTGAGCCTTATCTTTTAGAGTCTGTTTTAGGTAAGAAGTCCCTTTGTGATCTTAAGGCTCCTTTACCACTTAAGGCGGAGAATTTCTCTTAACAGAGAGTTCCTAACCTATCATTTGTTTTACCCTTTACTACCTACAGAAATAATTACGGTCCATAACGGACCGTAGTTGTGAAAAATTCACGCTTGATTGTAAGACTTCCTATGATTAAAAAAAACTTTCAGATTTTTAAAAGAAGCTAAATCAGAGATAAAACTCTATTATTAATCTTTTGATACTTTATTTTTAAAAGTTATTATCTGATTGATAAAATAAATATTAAGAATTTTTGTAGATTTTTAACGACAGTGCCTGGTCGCTATATACTATGACAAACTTCATGTTTATGGTTATTTTCTGAAAATAGAAAGTTTATGCTTAAAAAAATCAAATAAAAATCTCAAAAATGAATAAATCTTGCCTATTTCTTTTGAAATGCAAGTAGTTTTCATCTCGCCTAAAAAAACATAATCTAGAATTAAAAAGATCCCACACACAAATGGGGCAGGATTTAACAGAGAGCGGGTGTAAAGAAATGATTCGTAAGTTATTTTCTCTATCTTTTGTTCTTTTTTTCCTTTTGGGTGGTATTTCTGAATGTTTTGCCGCAAAGATTGGTATTGCCATGCCTAATACTGTGGTTCCTCGCTGGCAGACCGACGGTGCAACGTTAAAGGAGGAGCTTGAGGCTACAGATAATGAAGTGATTCTTGTCTTTGCTGACAATAAGAAAGAGACTCAGATTGCTCAGCTTGAAGATATGATTGCTCAGAAATGTGATGCTCTTTTGGTGGTTCCGGTTGACGGAAGATCACTAACTGAAGTATTGGCTAAAGCTAAACAGGCTGGTATTAAGATTATCTCCTATGACCGTCTGATTATGAATTCTGATGCGGTTGACTACTATGCAAGTTTTGATAACTTCAAGGTCGGTCTGCTGCAGGGTGCTTACATTGAGGAAAAGCTCAATCTGAAAAATGATGACTCTCCTAAGAATATTGAATTCTTCACTGGTTCCATTGATGATAACAACGTGAACTTTCTGTGGGCCGGTGACATGGAGATTCTAAAGCCATATCTGGTATCAGGCCGTCTGGTCTGCAAGTCCAATCAGACCTCAAAGGAGGATGCTGCAGTTCATCGCTGGCTTGCCGAGAATGCAAAGGATAGAATGACCAAGCTGATTCAGGCTCATAATTACGGTCCTAAACCAGATCAGACTCGTCTTGATGCTATTCTCTGTCCTAATGATACTGTTGCTAATGCCATTATTGAAGTTTTAACCAAGCTGTGTGGCTATGACGCTTCAAATATGCCTTTGATTACCGGTCAGGACTGTTCAAAGCCTGGTGCTAAGAACATCAGAAATGGTCTTCAGTCAATGTGTGTATTCAAGGACTCAAGAATTCTGGCTATCCACGTGGTTGATATGGTTAATCAGATGCTCTCAGGGGAAGAGGTTGACGTAAACGATACTACCTCATATGACAACGGTACCGGTGTAATTCCTGCATATCTGTGTGACCCTAAGGTGGTTAACAAGGAGAACATCAAGGAAATCCTGATTGATACCGGCTACTATTCTCTAAAAGATCTCAAATAGTTTGTTTTTCTAGTCAAAAAGGAGCCGGGTACTTTGTTGTACTCGGTTCTTTTTTAAGCTGCTCTTAATCTTTTCTTTATGTACATTTCTTGTTTTCCATAGATGTGAACGTCTTCATCAAAAAAATAGCAGAGCGGAAACCTCAGACTTAAGTCTGAGGCGGAGCTCTGCCAACTCAGGCTATATATCTTAAAGAATTTCTTTACAATAACTGTTAGAATATAGGGATTATATGGCTTGGAGAAAACTGTTTTGATATTTACAAAAACATTAAAAATAAGAATTAATGTACCTTCAGAACAGGAAACACTGTTACGTCAGATGACGGAGCAGTATCGACAGGCATGTAATTTTATTTCAGAATACGTTTTTACCCATTCCTTTAACTTGAACTTCTTCAGTCTCAATAAAGTACTGTACAGGAATATAAGAGGAAAGTTTAGACTTAAAGCTCAGCTTGCACAGTCATCCATCAAAACAGTTATTGCAAGATATAAAACTGTAAAAGAACAGCTTTTAGAGCATCCATACCGCTATAAAGACGAGAAAGGCGAATGGCAGAACATACCAAAGACACTGGAATGGCTTTTTAAGCCGGTGTATTTCAGCAGACCTCAGACAGATTTGGTTCGCAACAGAGATTACAGTTTTGTTGAAAATGGAAGTCTGTTATCA
>NZ_FPAH01000004.1 GCF_900116345.1 Succinivibrio dextrinosolvens
ACCAGCTGGAGCAGTTTCTAAAATACAAAGCTCAAGAGACGGGCTCTGAAGTACTTAGGGTAAGTGCAAAATACACATCTCAGAGATGTCCCGTATGTGGAAGAATCCACAAACAGAGCAGAGACCATAACAGACATCTGTATAGCTGCCCATGCGGCTATAAATCCAATGATGACAGAGTTGGAGCCATGAATATTCAGAATCTTGGAAAGAGATGGCTGTCAGGAGAAAAGAATCCTAGATACAAAAAGGATAATAAATGATTAAGAGTAAACTCTTTTTCAAAGCGGGCATTGTCAATTGTCCGATGATGCTGGCAGTGTAGGAAGATTACCAATTGGTATCGCTTGTACCTATATTATGCTGACTAGCAAGCCCTCGGGATTTATCCGAGGGTATTTGACCTAAATCAGATTTCCGTATACGTAGCTTTCCTTCGCGGTCTTGCATTTGGATTTTCATCTGCATAGCCCACTATTATGATTCCAGTTACATAATCTTTATCCGTTAATCCTAGTATATTTCTCATTTCATCCTGCTCATACCAACCTGTCCAGCATGTAGCTAATCCCATATGTTGTGCCTGTAATAAAATATGAGTAATAGCTATTGCGCTATCTCTAATGGTACGCTCCATACTATCGTCTTTACGATATGTTGATTTTCCTACACAAACAATAAACACAGGTGCTTGAAGCATCCACTTTTGATTATGGTCTAGCTCACAAATCTTCTCTTTCATTTCTTTTGATTTCACAACAATGAAATCCCATGGCTGTTTATTAGAACCGGAAGGTGCCAATGAAGCAGCTAATATCAAATCACTTATTTGCTCATCTGTAACACTTGTTGATTTATACTTTCTGATACTTCTTCGATTCAGAATTTCAGGTAAAATATCCATGATTTCTCCTTTTTTTATTCAAATCTGTTTCTATTCATAATCACTACAAGCGAGATGGAATCCCTGTCTACCACATTCTATCTGTCTGCCAGGCTCCAATTGCCCCTAGATGATCAGAATGTGATACAATACCATTCACGACCGGGGAGACTGCCAAGGCAGAACCACATCCGGAGGTATTGATGATTATTATATAACATGCCGGAAAACCCACGATTTGAATCGTGGGATATAAGGCATATCGTTTATTTTATGTAATCTGTAGTTATATATTATTTCCGTTTATTTCTTACTTTTTCTGTACTGCAACGGTGTCATTCCACAAAACTTTTTAAAGGCTGTAGCAAAATAAGCTGCATCAGAAAAACCACAGTCAAAAGCAATATCAATAATCCTGTCATCTGTAGTTCCTAGACGCTTTTGAGCAATCATCATTCTGTAGCTTACAAGATACTCATTAAAACTCTGACCTGTAGATTCTTTAAACAGCTTCATGAAATGACTTTCAGAATAGCCACAGTACTCTGCCGCATCACGAACCTGAATACTTTTTCCATACATGATTTCAACAAAATAAAGAGCCTTTCTGATAAGAGTAAAGGTATCAGCATAAGATCCCACATCAGGATTTACTTCTCTTGAAAAACGGTATATTGCATCTGCAATCAGAAATACCTGACCTAAAACCAGCATCTGCCTTGAGGTGTAGCTTTCATGACGATGAATAACAAGTTCATTGACAGGATTGTATAAAGTCCTCTGCAATGGAGTGTTTTTCTTAAGAAAGCAGTCAATTTCACGACTGTGATTTGCCAGCTTTGATAGATAAGAATCGTAAATTTCATCGAATAAGGGAGCACCTTTTAACAGACTGAAATCAAAAATAATATTGAAGTACTCTGTAAAGGTATCTTTGCTTGCCATACTAAGTAAATGGGCATTGTCAGGCAGAATAACCGCCATATCATCCTGATAGAGGATCTCCTCTTTATCCATTATCCTGACCCTTAAAGCGCCACGAGTGACAAATATAAGCTCAAAAACCTCGTGATAATGCAAAGGATAGGAAGTTATAAAATCCGGCATTTTTACATGGTAAACAGTAAATGGATAATTTAATTTTCCATGAACCTTAGATTCTCGGAACGCATTTTCAGTCATTTTTAAAATCCACAATAAATTACATAATATGGTTATTAAAATAATTTATCACTTTGTTGTTAATTTTAAGCTATTTATAAGTGAATTTTAAATAAAGGTAAAAAACACATAATAGGATTTTAAAAGAATTTAAGATTTTTTAAAAAGCAACTTTATGCCATCTCCATTATTCTGAGAATAAAGGAAATCATCCTGATGGAGGAATTATGAATAAAAGTGCTATTTTTCACCGCAATGATTTAAACAATATCTATGCCTTAGACAAAGACACCTTAAGAATTATCTTAAGAACAGGAAAAGATGTTAAAAGTGCAACCCTTTTTGCCAATGATCCGTATATAAACGGTATTTCCAGCAATGCGCCATGGTATGGAAAAGCTTATCAAATGAAGGTGCTGTATGAACTTTCTGACAATTATCTTTTCTATGCAGATATCAATCCTGACTATAAAAGACTGCAGTACTACTTTGAAATATCTGATGACAACCAGAGTGTGATTTATCTTGAAGATGGCTGTCATGAAAAGGATTTTATTACTGACAGATTCATCAAGCATTATTTTAAGTATGGCTTTATCAATGAAGCTGACATTATGACTGTGCCTATATCAGCAAAAGAGACGCTCTGGTATCAGATCTTCCCAGACAGATTTTCAAAAAAGGACTGTGATTTTTCAAAAGAGTGGATTGAAGGCTATTATGATAATTCCATGAAATCATTTAATGGAAATTTAAAAGGTATTACAGACAAACTTTCATATATTTGCGATTTAGGAATTAACGGCATCTATTTAAATCCGGTATTTATGTCTAAATCAAACCATAAGTACGATGTTGATGACTATAAAAAAGTCTCTGAAGATTTTGGCAGCAGCGAGGATTTAAAGGAACTTGTAAACAAGGCACACAGCCTTGGCATCAAAGTTATGTTTGATGCAGTTTTCAATCATTCCGGACTTGGCTTTTTTGCCTGGCAGGATGTAATGAAAAACGGCACGAAATCACCTTATTATGACTGGTACTTTATTAACGGCGATGTTAATGATGAGAACTTCTTTAAAGATCACAACACCCGTGATAGCCGTTATTACTCTTTTGCATATGTTCACAATTTGCCTAAGCTTAATACCAGCAAAAAGGAAGTTCAGGACTATTTTATTGACATCTTAAAATACTGGATTGATGAATTTAACATCGATGCCATACGCTTTGATGTTGGAAATGAAATCTCACATGAATTCATAAAAAGAATAAGATCTGAACTTAAAGGGCATAAAGAAGATCTGTTCTTATTAGGAGAAATCTGGATGGATTCAGGTTCATATTTAAGAGGTGATGAATACGACAGTGTAATGAACTATCCTTTAAATCAGAAACTTATAACATTCTTTGAAGATGAAAAGCAGACTGCAGATGACTTTATGTACGGCGTAAATTACTGTTTGTCCCTATATCAGAAGCAGTGCAATGAGGTAATGTTCAATCTTTTATCAAGCCATGATGTAGATAGAATAACCACCCGCATAAAATCAAAGCAGAAAGCTCTTGAACTTTATGCCATTCTTTTAACGATGCCGGGAGCTCCATGCGTTTATTATGGAGATGAACTGTTGCTTGATGCCCCTTCAAGAGGCACTATGCCATGGAATGAACTGTTAAATAATAAAGAAATGACTGACAGCCTTTATCTTATGAAAAAGCTTATGGAAATAAGATCTTCATATAAAGAACTCTCAAATGAAAAAGTAAGTTTTATAAAAAGTAATAAAAGGTTGTTACACTACTTGCGTCCTCTTTTAAATGGAACTTTAGAAGTTTTTGTCAATGAAGATAAAACCGATGAAATGATAGTTACATCACAGGAGAGCAGAATCCTCTTTGAAAGCAGATATGAGAACGGAATTTTAAAGAGCGGTGGTATTTTAATCATCTTAAAGAATTAATCCTGGAGTCGACAAATGGAAACCATTACAGTAAACAATAAGTCTTTTAACATTGTAAAACTACTTGGCAAAGGAAAAGGCGGTTACTCCTATCTTGCAGATGATGGAAACAGACAGTATGTGGTCAAAAAAATCCATCATGAACCATGTGACTACTATACCTTTGGCAATAAGATAGAAGCCGAGCTTAATGATTACAGACGTCTTTGTGATGCCGGCATCAGAATACCTCACATGATAGATATTGACACCGAAAATGAAACTATCTTAAAAGAATATATTGAAGGTGACACCATCTATCAGATGGTTAAGGAAGACAGGGATGTGTCAACCTTTATTGAGCAGGTAAAAATAATGTGTTCTCTGCTCTACAAAAAAGGACTTAACATTGATTACTTTCCAACGAACTTTGTAGTTCAGAATAATGAGGTCTTCTATATTGACTATGAATGCAATTCATATATGGATGAGTGGAACTTTGAAAACTGGGGAATCAAATACTATTCAAAAACAGAAGAATTTTTAGAGTATATGAATAATCATAAAGATCTGTAAAAGGATCAGATCATGACTGCTGTATCCTGGATTGGTAACAGCAGCTTATTTAATGAAATGATAACATTAAGTACAAATACTGGATATTTATGAAAATCGAACATATTGCTATCTATGTGAAAAATCTTGAACAGGAAAAAGAGTTTTTTGAAAAATACTTCAATGCCAGATCTGGAGCTCTTTATGAAAATAAAACCAAAGGCTTTAGCTCCTATTTTTTTAGCTTTGAGGATGGTGCAAGACTTGAGCTTATGCATAACGAGCAAATGGATGATCCTCATAAGTCATATACAAGAACCGGCTTTATCCATATGGCAATATCTGTTGGCGCCATACAATATCAACTTAAGTCACTTTAAGAAGAATGAGGTATGCTAGCGTCAGTTTTTTCGGGTCGTTATTTAAAAATAGAAGAACAAATTATTTAAAGCATTATGTCTGATACTTCACCTCAACAACTAGCTTCCGGTCCTAAACACGGTAATCTCTTTTCCTTAAGCTGGCCGATCTTTATAGATCTGACCATGCACTTTTTTACCATTATCATCAATACCGCAATGGTAAGTATGCTGTCACTGCAGGCAGTGGCAGAAATGAATCTTGGTGGACAGGCCTTCCAGTTTGCCTTTACTCTGTTTAATTTTGTGAATATCGGTGTCTGCGTTTGCTGTGCTCAGGCCATTGGAAAAGGCAATAAGAAGATGTTAAGACGTATTGTTCATATGTCTTTTGGTCTTAATATTGTATGGGGTATTGCAATTACCTCCGGCTGTTTTTTCGGTGCCAGGATCATCTGCGATATCATGAATATTCCTGAGGATATTTATGAAACCTCAAAAAACTACCTGATGGTCCTATCTATCATGTTCATTGCAGAAGCTGTTAATCTATGCTGTTCTTCAATTTTAAGAGCTTATGGAAGAACCCGTGATCCAATGTATGTGAACATTTGTGGCAACATCTTTGTGATTATCAGCAACTATGCGCTTTTATTCGGTCATTTCGGCTTTCCCCAGATGGGAATTTACGGCGTAGCAATCAGTGCAGTTATCGCTCGTTTTCTGTCAGTCGCTTTCCTTTTCTATCTGATGAGAACCAGAACAAAGATCAGAATTATTCCTAAGTTTTTCTTTGTTGTTAATAAAGATATCCTCAAACAGATTTTTGCAGTTGGAATACCAGGTGCTGGTGAAAACATGACCTGGGATCTGCAGTTCCTGTTCATGACATCAGTAGTAGGTACTCCAGGTTCAACAGCTCTGGCTACACACGGTATCTATATGCAGATGTGTACCATTATTATGCTTTTCTCGATTTCAATTGCTTTAGGTACCGAGATCCTGATTTCTCAGTATGCGGGAGCTATGAAATTAAAGCTTGCCAATAAACAGCTTCTTCACTCTGTGAAAATTGGTCTTTGCATAACCGCTTTACTGGTTATCAATATTCCTATCTGGATGGGTGATGCTGTACTTTCAATTTTTACTTCTGATGCTACGGTTTATGAAATTGCAAGACCAATATTCTATGTATCACTGGTCATGGAAATGGGACGAATTTTAAACATTATCATCATCAACTCTCTGCGTGCGGTTAACGATGCCAAGTTCCCAATGCTGATGGCTATAGTTTCTATGTGGGGCGTATCTGTTCCTGTTGGAACCTTCTTAAGTCTATATATGGGAATGGGGCTTTTAGGTGTATGGATTGGTTTCTGCTGTGATGAGTGTACTCGAGGACTTATCATGCTTCTGCGCTGGAAATCCAAAGCATGGGTATCAAAGGCTAGAGATAACTACAGAAAACATTACAAAACCAAAACTAAAAAGAAGGAATATGCTCTTTAATTGAGCAGTAATCGTTCAATATGTAGAGAGCAGATACTTTGTAAGTTCCATTATCACTGACGGTCTTGATAAGAGTTTTGCTGACACCATACAGGCCATCATCCTTGCAAGATGGCAGATTGAATCAAGACACTGGGTTATTGATGTTGCCTTTGACCAGGACCGACTTCCTTTACGTAATCAGGATTACATCAGAAACTCTACTGTCTATACCAAAATGGCATGTAACGTTTTAAGCTACATCAGAGACAATGTTCCTCTGTATCAATCTAAGCCATGGTCTTTTGACAGCCTGCAGATGTTAGCATCTGATGTTGAGTATGGATTTATGTTTCTTAAAGCTTTCTTTACTCAGGATATGTCTGAAATAGAAAACGATGAAAGATTCATCGGTCTATTTTACAAAGAGCCTGAACCTACAGGTAATGATGTTCCTGACAACCTTGAAGTAAACGGCTTTGAGAACACTATCAGTGACGATACTCCTTTAGGCAGGTTTGCAAGAACCCGCAAAAAGATTAAACGTAAGCGTTAACTGAACAGTTTTTTTACTGAATTACATTTTGAAAGAGCAAGCCTATGTCGTTAAGACACAGGCACTTTGTGCTAGCTGTATAAAATCAGCCTAAATTTACATGCAGAAAACTCTGCTAAAACTTATTAAAACCGGCTCAAACACGTTTGTGATTAAGATCAGATCGTGTTGGCGCCATATATCCGTTTGTGCTTGTAATAATGTGTGTAGTTTGATTATTTGCATATTAAATCGATAAATCGGGATTTGAAGGAATCTTATTATGAATACTGTAAATCAAAAAATCATCCAGGCTGTAATCGACAAGGCAAACATAATATGTCCTAGTTCTTTGACGCTGATTGGAATATATGGTTCGGCTGACACTGAAGACGAGTATGAGAAATCGGATTTGGATCTGCTTATACTGATCGAAAATGATGAGGGATGGAAACTTGGAACAGGATTTATTCTTGATGACAGGAAAATCGGATACGATATATATTGCACTAACCTGAGCGGATTGAGATATGATGCAGAATGCCACCATGCTCGTCTGTCTAAGCTGATGGACTCACGGATCGTGTATGTAAAGAATCAAGATGCATATGACGAGTTAATGACATTGAGAGCGCAGGCAAAACAGCTTCTGAATTCCGAGGAACGCTTTCAAAGAGCTTATGAATCAGTTGATAAGGCAAAAATAGCTTACGCAAACGCCTGTCTGTGCGAGGGATTGGGACAGGTACGTATGGAAGCATACGGCGTTATATCATATATTTCTGATGCTGTAATGCTTTATCACGGGAAATATTTTACACGTGGCGTGAAAAGAACATTTGAAGAACTGGCAGCACTGCCGATTGACGATATTTTTATACAATTAATCCAAAAAGCGATTTCCTGTAAAGATATTGATCAGCTGCGCGATTTGCTTAAGCACCTGATCCTTTATGCGGAAAGTCACATACGAAAAGAGAAACCTAAAGCAAAACCTTCAGAATCACTATCCGGAACATACGAAGAAATGTATTCCAATTGGCGAAACAAAGTTGAAGAAGCAGCACAAAATGCGGATGCTTTTGCTTCTTTTATGAATATGTGCAGTTTTCAATTAATGCTTTCTGAGATCGCGGAGGAAGTTGAAATTGGTTCCTTCTCTGTTATGGATGTGTATGTCCCGGATTCTCTTGAAGATAATGTAAAAATATTTGATAAGTATTTGCAGAAATATGAGCAAGTATATATACGGGCGGGAATAAGCGTCAAACGGTATTCCAATGTTGAAGAATTTGTCGCGGACTATTTGTCTCAATAGCAGATCGTCTGTTTACCAAATTCAGATTTGTCGGTATAACCTATTATCCTGACAAATCTGAATTTGTTGATATCAAAGCGTCAGTATTTCGCTCACGATTTCATAAACGTTCTTATTGACTGTATCCACTTTTATGGTGTCAAGCGTTTGATACATGTCGATCCTTGCAACGCTTCTGTCGATTACATCGTTACTGCGGATCCCCCTGGCGATGTCAGCAGAGAGTCTTTTGCGCAAATTGGTTTCATCGATCATAAGCGAAATTTTTATGACTCTCGCATCTCCTGTGTCCAGTCTATCGATTATTTCGTCAATAATGGATTGTTCATGCATCACCCAGCAGAAAATAATATTTTCATAGGCCATACAGTGGAGAAAACTATTCAGCAGGAAGCAGATGTTGCGCATGACCATGGCTTTTGTTTCTTCTGTTACCTGAAACGGATCGGCATCCCAACACCAATCGCCGTCAAGAAAAACACTGTTCGGCAACTTCTTTTTCAGTTGCTGACTCACCGTCGTTTTACCGACGCCCATTGTACCGCCGATCAGATATATTGTTTTCATATCTGTTCTTCACAAATTCCGATTTATCGATTTAATATGCAAATAATCATACTACACACATTATTACAAGCACAAACGGATATTGCCTTAAGCCTTTCATAAATGTATAGTCTAAAAAAGGAAGCAGCCACTCCGATTACTTTCTTACAAATCTAAATTATCATAGAATACTCATATTTACAGAAAAAATTTCAAACTCTCTCATTTGTCCTCATTTTAAGCTTAGATAATTATGAGAAGGATTTAAAGCTTAACCTCTCTGAACACGCTTTCATACAGCCGATGTGATTACTGCGCGATCATGATGTTTTTTTTTTATTTCCGTTTATTTCTTACTTTTTCTGTACTGCAACGGTGTCATTCCACAAAACTTTTTAATTATTTGCTCTGATGCGTTTAAAGAAATCTGCTTAAAGGCTTCTGCCATTAAAATACCAATACTTAAGGAGAACACTGCTCCTGGCATATTTTCCCAACAATGTCCTGTACCAAGAGGAATGCCTCTTGCGTATAGATTTAAAGAGAAGGAGGCAATAATAACTGTTAGAAGGAGCGCATATTTCTTTTCCAGTGTCTTAAAAATGGCGTAATAAATACAGGAAAGGAAGAACAGATTATTAACATACCAAGCTGGTGCTACTAGATAATTAGTATCGGAGCTTTTTAATACACTGATCAAAAGCGAGGCTAAAAGATTGTCTTCAATTGGATGATAGGCAGTATTAAAATTGTATAAGGCCAATCCAACAATTGTTGTAAATATTACAAGACCTGATAGTCTTAACCATCTCTTCTTTATAAAGAATAAAGCTTCAGATTGTAAATTCTTTGGACTATAAAAAAGAAAGAATCCTGCTATAACGAAGAACAGTTGAGAACGACCTCCATTTACAAAATTATCTAAATAGAAGAATTCCTGCTGCGAGATGTTTATAAAGTTTCCTGCACTATGTTCCAAAATTACGAACATCACTAAAAGAAAACGCAGGATTTCGATATTCATAAATTGTCTTGATTTATAGTG
Source organism: Succinivibrio dextrinosolvens (assembly GCF_900116345.1). Taxonomy (GTDB): domain Bacteria; phylum Pseudomonadota; class Gammaproteobacteria; order Enterobacterales; family Succinivibrionaceae; genus Succinivibrio; species Succinivibrio dextrinosolvens_B. The sequence goes on from NZ_FPAH01000004.1 coordinate 9,834, forward strand.
AACGACAACTTTTGATTCGTCTATTTTTTCTCTTTTAAACAGAAAGTTAAAAAGCTGTAAGCAGATAAAATAGGAAATAACGCCTATAGTCAAGATACTTAGAATATTACCATATCTTATGCCAGGAGTTCCCCTCATAGAGAGTCTTTTGTCAATAATTATGGTTGCCTGATCTTTGTCTTTTCCTGAAACCTTAATAGTGGCAGTTTCACGCAGATCACCTTTTAAGAGATTTAAACTATCTCCAACTTTTAAATCTGACTCATTAGTTGCAATTGAATTAAGAGGTGTCTTATCGTGACCTAACTTAATATCCCCAATCTCAAAGCTTCCCGCGGTGTTGTCAAATCTAAACTCAATTCGGTCAATAACTGTGTTTCTTGGTATTTTTAAAATACACTCAAGATTTGAGGTTATTTCTTTTTGAGTTCCAACAGGACATCCTGTTCCAAAAGATCCTCTAAAATTTTTGTTTACAGACTCAAAAGCAGGACGAATAAAAATTTTTGTGGCTGAATCAAAATGAGGGGTGAATTTAAATGAAATTAAAAAATCATCACAGAGAGGTGAATATCTTGAAGATAAACTCATTATTGTGATTACTATTAGAGTAAAAAATAGCGCTAAAAGAACCTTTGTTTTCTTAAACCAAAGGGCTTCCCCCCCCCACTACAATTACGGGAAATGTTTGAATTGTTCATAAATGTAACCAAATAAAATTATTGGAAAATAAAAACATAAAAAGAATTAAATCGATTGAGAAATATTAACTCTAATTCCTAAAAATTAAAACATCTTGAACATAAGCATATAGAAATACCTTCCATATTTTTTCTCAAAGGACATAAATATATTTTCAATTATTTGATGTGCCTCTATTTTTATCATATCCAATTATATTTGTCGCATTTATAATATATTTGAGTAAATATCTTTGTCGCATATCTTATGAAAAACAATAGTATAAAGCTTTACGAAAGGAATGTATTGTCAGGTCAAATTGGGCTAAGGTACAACAAATATATTCCTTGGCTTAAGGTTAAAGACGTGAAGTCTTGTGCTGTAAAAAGCAGGATTTATTCTCATCGTTTTGGAAGGATGTTTCATTTACTTTCTCATGGGGAAGTCATGGCTTTTTATCAGTATGAGTGGGATGACTCCATTACTGAGTTGAGAGAACAATTCCCGCTAGATCCAAAGATAACCATCCAAATATGTGACGACCTTAAGGTTTTACATCCTGGTTATACTCATGGAGGCTCGGTAATGACTACAGATTTTGTCATTACCAAAAAAGGCAAAAGAATTGGAGAAGAAATATACTCAGCTGTACAGATAAAAAACAATCTCTCAGCAATTAATAAACCAAGAACTTATACAAAACTAGAGATAGAACACATCTATTGGCAAAGAAAAGGAATTCCTTGGAAAATCGTTCTGTCTGAGAGTTTTAATAAAGTTTTTTGCAGAAATCTCGAATTTCTTTATCCAATTCGTAATACTCATTTTAATCAAGAATTCCTATGCGAGTTAAGAAATAATCTGAGAGTTTATTTGAAATATGAAGAATATAGACCTCAGGATTTTTATAACCAAAGTATTTCTATTCAATCTCAACCTATTGGAATTACAGAAGGAATAAACATCCTCTGCGCAAAAAAAATCTGGCAGTTTAACATTCGAGACATTCCTTACCATCAATGTAGAATGTCTGATTTTAAGGAGGCTCTTTATGCTAATGAATAATCAAATTATTCTGTGGAATGATGAGGTTTACAGAGTTTTGTGCATCTATAAAGAGCAGGTTGCTTTATATCCAATGGACAGTTCTGATTCGGGAATAAATATCAAAGTATTAAAAACAGCAGAACTTATATCGGCAGAGAAAAATGATGAAATAGTCTCACAGTCTGATATTTATTATGATAACAGGGCAAAAGCTGTACCCGCATTTTATGAAAGACATGTAGAGAACAACTATAGCTTGATTAGAACAATTGTTGAGGATCAGTCTTTGATTTTTAATGTTCGGAACATAAAGAACAGGATCAGAGAGTTATGTATCAATGAGAATAATCGCTCCAAGGAACGTCAAATAAAAAGGCTTTTAAATATATGGTGGAGAAAAGGACAGGCAAAAGGTGTACTTATACCTCAGTTTGGAAAGAAAACTGGAAGACATAGTTGTAAGACCAAGCCGGGAAGAAAATCAAAAATCAGTACTAATGGCGGAACAATAATTACTGAAGAAATCAGGGAAAGATTCGATTACTTCTGTAGAAAAAATGTTTTAAAAGTTAATGGGGATTCGCTAAAAACCGCGTACAGATTATTTCTTAATGAGTTCCTAAATAAACATCCTGAAGTTGAAGAGAAAGACGCTCCTTCTTATCATCAGTTTACATACTTCTATTACAGTGAATATAACATAAGACAAAGAAATGAAGCGCGAAATACCAAGATCCATTTTGACAAAGATATGCGGGCTCTTAAAGGATCTTCACAAGATATAGTGATTGGTGCAGGTTCGATTTATACAATTGATTCAACTCCTGCGGATATTACTCTTGTTGCAGAAGACGACCACAGCAAAATTGTTGGTAGACCCACTCTTTACATTGTTAGAGATGTGTTTACAACTATGATAGTTGGTCTTACAGTGTCATTTGATCCTGCAATGTACAAAACCGCAGCAGATGCGTTGTATATCGCAATGATAAGCAAGGTTGAATACTGCAGAAAATTTGGTCTAGATATTACTGAGGATATGTGGCCTGCAAAAGGAATTCCTGCTTGTGTTGTTGCGGATAATGGAGAGCTTGCAGGCTCAAGAATTGATGTATTTTCTAGCGCCTATCACGTAAAAATAACCACAACCGTACCATATAGAGGAGATCAAAAAGGTATTGTTGAAGAGACCTTTAATGCACTTCAAAAATCTGTTTCTTCAATTTTGCCTGGAATCCCTGATAAGCCTGGCTCCAAAAAATCAGGGTATAAGGAAAAAAGACATGAGGCTGCTTTAACTCTTAAAGATTATACAAAGCTGATGTTGCTTGCTGCCATGGATGTTAATAACCACATATGCAGAACAGTTCCTAAGAGCCTTCCTGCAGAACTAGCTCCAACTCCAAGAAATCTATGGCAATGGAGCAGAGAACAAAACTATACCCAGCTGAGAGAAGTGGAGGATCAGGAAAAACTAAGATTGATGCTTTTACCTAGATTTAAACCAACACTTTCTCGTGATGGTCTCAACGTTAATAAGATTCGCTATTTTTGCGAGGAAGGCGCTAACAAAGGGTATTTTGATAGAGGAATAAGAGAAAAACGTCCTCAAAATATGCAGATTGCAATTGATCCTGCTGATATATCCAATGCATGGCTTTTTCCTGAACCACAAACACAGCCTCTTATGAGTTGGAATTGTACTCTAGCATCAACAAGTAGACATCTTGAAGGAATGACATTGTATGAAGCTGGACTATACATTGGAACAGCAGCAGAAGCAAAAGCAAAAGCCGAAAGAATGGCTGATGTGCTTGGAGGGAAAATTCGTCTAGAGCAGGAGAAACTCGTAAGAGACGCATTAAAAGCAAAACCTAAAACAAGTCTTTCAGTAAATAAGCAGCTAAAACAGGTTGCACAAAACAGAAAAGAAGAAAGGATTAAACAGGAATCACAAAATCCTAGATTGAACTCTGCTCACTCAAATAAACTAAAAAAAACAAATGGAAGTGAGAAGAAAAAACAGATTAAACTATCAAATGATTTCCGATACCCTCAATCATTTGAAGACATTCCAGATTAGATAGTTATGATCTTAGAGAATTTTGAATATCACTTTAGTACGCTTGAATTGTATAGGGGAAATCCTCTAATAGAAGCTCTGCCTGATTTTTTAGAATATAGCATTATTGATATTTCAAAGGCACTTAGAGAATCTCCTTTACCTTGTAATCCTCGAGCAAATCGCAGACAGCGAGATCAGTGGCTGGGAACTTTGGTTGATAAATGCTTTATTCCTTTACCTCGTCATATTCAATTGCTTGAAGTAATCGATCTGATGATTAGACAGGGGTACGTAAATAGAAATCCTAGACAGGAGAAACTTGAAAGAGAAAGATTAGAGAATGCGTATAAGCGCCAGCAGGCAGGAGAGAGAATTCTCATGACCTACGGCAGTACTCAGAAAACGACACCATTGTCTGTGAGTGTACTAGGGTGTTCTGGCGTTGGTAAGACATGTGCCGTAAGCAGAATTCTTTCACTGTATCCTCAAGTATTAAAACATAAGGCAGGACGTGTTGGTTCTGAATGTATTCAGATAGTTTACCTTAGAGTTGAGTGTCCTCATGAGGGAAGCGTTAAATCTTTGTGTATAAATGCTATTGCAGCAATTGATCAGGTTACGGGCGAACATTTCTCTAATTGGGCTCATAGTAGACGTTCTATAGAAGAACTCAAAGCTCGTCTTTCCCAACTTTTAACCATTTACCATGTTGGTTTACTAGTCTTGGATGAGATGCAAAACATCATGGCAAACCGCCAAAACAGAGATACTTTATTCAATTTTTTAGTTAGCATCTCAAATACCTTATATGTTCCTTTAATGTTTATAAGTACACCAAAAATTGCAAAATTTATGGAGCTTGATTTTAAAACAAGCAGACGTTTTGGCTCCTTTGGTACATTTAAATGGGATAGATTAAAAAATACACCTGAAGACCATGCTGAATGGGATATCTTTATCAATGAATTGTCGCAGTATAGCATTCTAATGAACGAATCTCAGTCTATGCCAGAGGATGTTAAAAGCGCCTTCTATTATTACAGTCAGGGGGTTCCGGATATTCTACTGAAGCTATTTATCATAAGTCAGAAGAAAGCTCAGGTTCTTAAAATGGATCGGTTAACTCCAGAACTTATAAGCAATGTTTTCAGAGAATCTTTTTCAGTGGTTGCTACTGCAATTGACGCAATTCGTCGAAACGATCCTATCGCCATAGCTGAATATCAGGATATAGCAATGCCTAATTCCAGTTTCCAAAATATTTCAGATGAAATAAGTGATGAGATTGCTAAGAATGAATTTATGTCTTCTGATTTTAAACAGCCAGAGAACGATTTAAAATCAAGAGTAAAAATATCTTTAGAGCAACTTGGCATAGAATTAACACCTTCACTTGATCAGGCTCTTGAAAGTATTATAACAGGAGATCAGCACCTGTCGCCCGTTGCAGTTTTATCTCGTATTCTTGACGAGTATATGAGTAAAGATAACAAGAAAAAAGCTCGAAAAAAGACTGCTCACAAAAAAGAAGTATTACCCTCAAAACCTGTTTTACCAATTGATACGGAAGGAAATGTTTAGATGGCGATGTTGCCTAAACCGATGGAACGTGAATCTATATATAGCCTTATTTCAAGGACCTGTGATTTATATCGGATTACAGGAAAGGATTTTGCTCAATACTTTTTGGATAAGCCCTCTCTTTTTTTAAATGAATGTTCTCAGTTAAGGTTTGCCAAAACGATTTACGACATAATTTATAAACAAGATAGTGATACACTGTCTTCATTTGATATTTTTCTAAATAATCACTCTGATTTTAAATACGTTACATCGTTTTATACCCAAAAGCAGCGAGTAGAAATATTTGAACATTTGGCTCAACCAATTCCTGAGATTCAAAGAAAATATATAGCAAGACTATCATCTTTCGGTGGTAGATTTTTTGAAGACAAAGTTATATGTCCCAAATGCCTTAAGAAACAAATACAGAATCATGGAACTTACTGGAGACGAATAGAATGGTCTATGTATGGGATGGATATATGCCCTAAACACGGATGTAGGATGTTGTTAGATAATTCGTTTAGATCCTTAAAATCTGTGGAAATATCTTTGCAGGAAAAGAAATACATAGAACAGAAAAATAAAAAAACAGAATTATGGGTTGAAAATATTAGTTTACTAATTAACAAAAAATGTCCTGAGATTTCTCCTATACAAGTCGTAAGCTATTTAAAGGAACATTTCGGAAGAAAAATGTTATCGACCGAATACATTACCGCATATAACGAAACATCACGACGAGTTGAAAAAAAAGGTTTCTTATTGGTTAATAAAGATGATTTGATTGACAATTTAAGTGATTTCTGGGGAGATGATTTTATAAGACATCTAACCTTTTTTAGACATCAAAGGAGCCTTAACAGATATTACGCTGTTGATTCAGTTCCTTCATTATTATCCAATTGGGTCTATTTGACATTAATTCTTCTATTCCTTGAGCCTAAAAAAAACATTATTGAAATAATGAAAGATATTAGCAAAATTGATGGAAAGAAATTTGGTATTCCTAATTTTTCTCCAGAAGTAAGAAAAATCTTTAATATATACATTTAACAAGATAGGTGAGAAAAAAATGCTCTTGTAAAAGAATCTAAACAAATTTCCCTTAATTAAAAATGCGACAAATACAATTGGAATTTTGTGTGACAAATATAATTCGATAACCTCTATTTTTTGCGACAAACTAAATTACCCCTGTACATCAAATGCACACACTCTGTTTAATTAAAACAATATTATTCAAATTATTTATTTCACCTTGTTCCGATAGATCCTTCCGGTTTTATTCTTTATTTTTGTTTGCACCATTATTATCTATCTATTTTCTTTTTTATCTTTTTGTATATAATACTGTTTCTAGTTAGCTTATGCTAACTTATATTATTATACGCTAACTTTTTTTATCGTATGATCGATAATATTTCAGGAAAATAAAAATGAAAAAGACACTTCTAGGAATTGCAATCATAACATCAGGTCTATATGCAAATGCAGCAACTGTTTATGACAAGGATGACACAACCCTTGAGATTGGAGGAAGAGTACAGTCTGTTCTATATAATACAAAATACAATCAGGCTGGAGATCACGATGCATCAATAGTAAATTCATCTCGTTTTTCATTATCAGGAAGAACCAGAATTAACGATTATGTTTCAGGTTTTGCATTTGCCGAATGGGAAATGGCCAATGGAAAAGATGGTATAAGTGCCCGTGAACAGTATGTTGGAGCTGATTTTGAGGATTTCGGCAGGTTATATGCCGGTAAAACCTATGATGCTGTTAAGCATGTAATTCTTGCTACAGATATCTTTGAAGATTTCGGCGGTCTCGCTCAGCCAGAATCAGATGATTTCAGAAACGGAATATTAAAATATGAATATGACAATCACGGATTCTACGCTTCAGCCTCCCTTCAGACAGCCGCAGACAATCAGAAGGTATATGGTGAGCCTGATGATGATGAAGATATCGAAATGAATGTAGACTCTGGATTTGCATTATCAGCAGGCTACACAATTGAAGATGTGGTATTTGGACCACTGTCATTTAATCTAGGTTACAGTTATACCAGACTGCAGAATGATAAAGAAAAGCGCGTAATTGCTGATCCTGATTCAGGAACAGCACTTGATAATGGTAGAAACATAGCTGCTTCAATTTCCTGGGGATCTACTGATGAAGGTCTTTACATTGCAGCCTTATACACTGACAAGAAATGGAACTTTTCCAACAATATCCTAGGTTATACCAGAGGTTACGAAATTGTTGGTGGTTATACCTTTGAGAACGGTATTGGCATATATACCGGTTTTGAAAACTTATATAACACTATGGATGATGGTTACGGAAAACAACCAAACAAAATCGACAGAAGAATTCCTGTATACGTAAATTTCAACGCTAACGAGAACTTCAATGTATGGGCAGAAGCTCGATTCAACGCCGGTAGCACTCCTGAGTTTGGAGGAATGAAATTCCATGAAGAAACAGGATCTGTATTCTCTGTTGGTGCAAGATATACATTCTAATCCGCCGGTTCCATAAAACAAAACACGCAGCTCAGATTAATCATCGGACACTGTCTCCATATTTTGTTCCGATGATTTTTTGTAAAGTCCAATGGATTAGAACGGAGATTAAGAAGGCATTCAGCAGACAAAAAATATGCGACATAAGGAGTATGCCGCATACATTAGTCAAGGAGTAAAAAAATCTTTTTGATTAACCTAGATTGGTAACTTCCTTCCACTCTGTCTCAGTGAACAGCTTGGTAAGATCAATCAGAATTAACAGATCATCCTTGCGGTTGCATACACCGGAGATGAACTGAGCATTCTCTTCTGTACCAACATTAGGAGTATCGTCAATATCATTGGTATTGAGATCTGCAACCTCAGCAACAGAATCAACAAGGATGCCGATCACATGCTTATCAGACTCAATAATCATAATTCTTGTGTTATCTGTAACCTCTGCTGGAGGAATACCGAAACGAGCTCTGGTATCAATTACAGTAACAACGTTACCACGCAGGTTAATAATACCTAGCACATAAGAAGGGGCACCAGGAACAGGAGCGATATCTGTATAACGTAATACCTCACGAACCTGCATAACGTTGACGCCATATATTTCATTACCTAATTTAAAGGTAACCCAACGCAGCAACTCACCTTTTTTTGCATTAACGTCGATTGGATTTTCTGCGATCGCATCTTCTTTTGACATCTCTTAATCCTCGTTATACACACCACACATGATATGGCGCAATTACTCTTTAATTTTATTTTAATAAACTTTAGCAAATTGTAGAGGTTACGTAGTTAAAACTTTGATCATGCACTCATTTGTGCATCAAGATCTTTGAGATTAACACCATTTTCAAACATCTTAATCAACGCTTTCACATGCAGTAACGCACACATTTCCTTTTTAACGATACCAGCAAGCCATGGTCTGTTACCAGCAGTCTGTCTCCAGGTAATATTTTCCTTGCTTAGAATTCTGTTTCCTTCAAGAACATCACAGCCTATTGACCATAGTGTCTTATCAAGGGAAATCATGTATTCGTACTTATCTGACTGTGGAGCATCACTCTTAACCCATTTAAGGGTATCCACAACATTCATTTTACGGCCGCGAATATCAGCAATTCCCTGGAACCAGTCAGGCTTTCCGAATAAAGGAGTAACCTTGTCACACTGGAATATACCACCAAGATTAACCAGAGGTACAGCAAAGCGAATACCTTTTACCAGGAAGAACAGAACCTGAAACTCTTCAGGCATTTCAATATTGGTCCAGTTATATGGAGCCTCATCGTTTTCTGCTTCCTGTTCTGCCTGAGCAACATTCTCATCTGCAACTACAGATTCTGATGCAGCAACCTGCTCCACCTGGGTCTGTTCCTCGACCGCTGTTTCGGTAACGGTCTGTGTTTCTACAGCAGTTTCAACAGCCGTCTCTGTAGGAGTCTCCACAGCAATCTCTGTTTCAAGATGAGTTTTTGGAACTGACTCTAAAAGACTCTCAAGACTCTTGTGTTCTGCAAATGGAAGAGGTTCAGGTTTTTCTTCAACAGTCTGCAACTGAGGCTGTAGCGGAGGAACGTCATCAGATGAGGAATTATCCTCAGGAACGTAATCATCTGCAGCATAATCAATATCATCAGCAGCACTTTCTGCCTGAACTTCTGTATCTGTATTCTCTGCAGCGCTCTCTTCAGACTCAGCAGGCATTTCTGACTCTACCTGAGTGTCAATCGCAGCTTCTGTTTCCTCTGCAGGAGAATCTGACTGTTCCTCTGCAGAAGACATCTCAATATCTTCAGAAGCTGCATATTCAGCAACGGCTTCTTCAGGAACTGATTCATCAGCAACAGCTTCCTGAGCAACCACCTCTTCTTCAGCGGATTCATCAACAGTCTCGTCAGAAGATACACTTTCCTCTGCAGAAGTCATATCCATGTCTTCCTGAGGTACTTCTGAATCCTGTTCTAGGACTGTTTCATCAACCTGTGTTTCACTAACTTCAGTATCAGATCCTATAACCTGCTCATTTTCACTCTGAGCACTTGGTTCTGTCTTGGCAATAACCTTCTCTTCCGACTGAGACTCCGCCTCAGTGGACTGCTGTTCACATTCTTCTTCAAGCATCTGCTTGAAATAAGCTACAAGGGTGTCATCAATATCATTAAATGACATACTAGGATCCTTTATAATTAACTGAGCATAGCATCAACATCACCTGCAATAATATCCATATCTTTATTAACGTCAGATTTTGTATTTTTTTCACCCGAAGCCAAAGAAACTATTGCAGCCGCATTCGGAGATATTCTATCCGGATTAAGCTCAAGCTCTTTTGAGAGTAGTTGTAATAATAATTCACGATAAGCCAATGCACCACGACATTTCTCATCTAGCATGGTTATTGGAAGACCCTTTTGAGAAGACTCTCTGAATAAAGTATCAACCGGAATCTGTCCCTGCCATAAATTATCTTTGTAATGAGCAGTCAGATATTCTAACGAAGTTCTGCTTGCCTTGGTACGTTTATCGTACATTGTAGGGATAACAGTATAGTTAATAATGCAGTTGCTATCTGCTTTACGCATAATGTTAAAAGTACGAACCATACCTTCTAATCCCTTTAAGGACAGAAACTCAGTCTGAGTTGGAACAAGGATTGACGTGCTAGCTACAAGTGCATTCACCATCAAAGCTCCTAAAACAGGAGGACAGTCAATTAAAACTACATCGTAGTCATCCTCGATAAGCTTTAGGGCATTGGTTAGAATACGACCGACTCCTGAACGACCAGACAACTTTCTGTCTATGGTAGCAAGAGTCATACTTGAAGCTATGATATCAAGATTAGGGAAATTCGTATGAGTTATGACAGACTGTACACTCTCCTTGTCAAAGTTTTCCTGAGTATACAGATCATAAAGACTTTTCTCGATATTATTGTAGTCAAAACCTAAATAGCTAGTCAAAGAGGCATGTGGGTCGGTATCAATTATGAGAACATTCAGATTCTCTTTCTGTAACCAACCTGCTAACGATGCGACTGTTGTAGTCTTACCTACACCGCCTTTTTGACTTGCAATTGACCAAACTAGCACAAAAGGCTCCTTAATTTATTCTTATAAACCGAAATCCAGTTCTATAGTGTTACCTTCACCACGCTTAACTTCAACATCACCCTGACCAGCATTAATGCTAGGTTCAGTTGTACCGTTAATCAAACTCTGTTCAACATCAGTTGCGGTAAGAGGAGTCTTTCTTTCCATTGCATATCTAGAAATTGCGATAACAACCTTTCTATTCATTGCTCTTCCGGCAGCTGTCTTATTTGAATACATAGGTGAATACTCACCATAGGCTTCAATTGCCATACGTTCAGGAACAATTCCTGCGCGCTCAAGCTCAGTTAAAACAGAAAGTGAACGGTTTGCAGACAGATCCCAGCTGTTAAGGAAGATTCCATTAGGGATAAATGTATTATCAGTATAGCCACGGATTCTGATGTAGTTATTGATGTTGGAGATTGCAACTGCAATTCTCTGAATAATTGGTCTGGAGGCAGCCAGAATAGAGGCACTACCCTCAGCAAACAGCAGACCGGAATTTACATTGATAGACAGCCAGTGTGGATTTTCCTCAATATCAATATATTTTTCCATACCAGTGTCACTGATAGCCTCAGAGATTGAGCGTCTTACAGCATCAAACTGAGTTCCTACCTTACCTTCACCAATACTGTCAGCGTTAACATCAGACTGACCGCCCTGTTCAAAATGATCAGAGCTACCTCCGGCCTGGAATCCGCCTTCACCGGTCTGAGAACCGCCATCTGGAGCATTGGATTTAGGGTTAACGTTCTTAGATACTGTCTGATTATCAGAAATTACCAGTTCACCTGATGCGTTGGCAGAGTCAGCATTATTCTGACCATCCATCTCATCATCAGATCCTGATGTTGTATCGTCTCTTTCCTGATTAGACTGGGTTGATGTGATCTGGAAATTCATCATCACACCGCCATCTTCGATGATCTGCTTTCCTGTATCACCCTGAGATGACTGCATAGACTGAACAGCTTCCTGAACTTCCTGGGCAAGCTGTTGAGCAAGAGAACCTGGAACCAGCAGAGCTCCGCCTGGAGAGCTGATTGCAGTTTCATTAAAGGCCTGAGCAATACTTTCCACCATTGATTTGGCTTCTGACTGCTTGGCCATAGCGAAAGAATACAGAACCACGAACAGAGCGAACAGCAAAGTCATGAAGTCCGCATAAGACACCATCCATCGTTCAAGGTTTTCGGGCTCTGGAGGCTTTTTCTTCATATTACTGCCTTATTATATTAACTTCCGCCTTCGGTCTTATCGCCACCGGTGTAAACAGCAAGACGGCGCTTTAACATCATGGTATTCTCACCTGATGCAATTGATACAAGACCTTCTAGTGTCATGTACTTGTAAAGGCCCATTTCAGCAATAATACCTTTAACACGGTTAGAAGCTGGAAGACAGATAATGTTAGCAAGAACCAGACCGTAAATGGTTGCAACGAATGCCACCGCAATAGCAGGACCTAACTCATCAGGACGATCCAAAAGTGACATAGCGTGAATCAGACCAAGCACCGCACCGATAATACCCATGGTAGGAGAGTAACCGCCCATAGCTTCTAGCATCTTGGCGTAAGGTTCATATTTAGCTTCTTCAACAGCAATGCCCTGCTCTAAAATTTCCTTCAGAGCATCCTTATCCACACCGTCAACAATCATCTGAATACCGTCACGGGTATAATCATCAGAGGCTGATGATATGGAATTTTCCAGAGCCAGAAGGCCCTGCTGACGAGCAGTTGTTGATAGACCGACTAGAAGTTCAACCTGAGATTCAAAACCAATACGTGGAGGAGCCAGAGTCCATAGCATACATTTGAATGCGCCTATAATCTGAGGCAGAGGAAACTGCACCCAGCAGGCAAAGAAGGACGCACCTACCACAACCAAGAAAGCAGGTAACTCTAACATCATTGCAGGAGATGTACCTTCTAGCATCATAGAACATACAATACATCCGCACGCAAGAAAAATACCAAGAAAGTTCATAGAGACCTGCCTTTTTTCTTATTAACCCAGCTCTTTAACGATACACTCTGCAATCTCTCCCAGAGGAAGAACCAGATCTGTAACGCCAGCATTTACGATTGCCTGAGGCATACCGTAGACCACACAGGTCTCTTCATTCTGAGCCCAGATAACTGCACCAAGCTTCTTGAGGATTGTGCAGCCTTCGCAGCCATCAGATCCCATTCCAGTCAGAATCATAGCCAGAACTTTTCCGCCGTACATCTTTGAGAGGGATGCAAAAGAAACATCCACACAAGGATTGTAGGTGGTTCTGCCAGTATCAGCAATGACACGACATCTTACCTTCACACCGACCTTCTCAAAAATCATCTGAGTTCCGCCAGGTGCAATATAGCAGGTTCCTGCCTCAAGAATATCTCCGTCCTTGGCCTCAACTACATGCAGATTTGAGATAGCATCAAGTCTTGCAGCAAAGGTAGTAGTAAATGATGCAGGCATATGCTGAACGATTACCACCGGAACATTAAGCTTTGGCAGCTTAGGAATAATATCCTGAAGAGCAATAGGCCCGCCGGTTGAGCTGCCTATAGCAACAATAGAATGAGGTTTTCCTGACTTCTTAAAGGTAGTGGTCTCTGACTTATGGTTACCAAAGGTAAACTTCAGAGCACTTGCTGGAGTACCTGGATTTGCAGCCAGCATTGCATTAATCTGGTTATATGCTTCCTTAGCTGAACCTGCTGTAGGGGCAGGAGTACTTGCAGTAGTACCTATAGGAGCACGAGCTGTTGTTACAGCTGGTTTAGCGACAGTAGCTGATGCAGGAACCGTTTTAGTTGCAATGGTTGGTGAAGGAGCAGATGGTCTGAAACCTCTTACACGGCTGCGGGAAACAGCTTTAATTGATGCAATCAGATTCTTGATGGCATCTTCTCTTCGGTGAGCAATGTCATCGAAGTTTTTAGGCATAAAATCTACCGCACCGGCCTCAAGTGCCTTAAAGGTTGCAGTTGCGCCTTCATGAGTCAGAGATGAGAACATGAGAATTGGTGTAGGATTCTTCTTCATGATCTCAGCAACAGCCGTAATACCGTCCATAACAGGCATTTCAACGTCCATGGTTATTACATCTGGACGCAGCTTGGTAGTAAGATCAACGCCTTCCTTACCATCTTTTGCCTCGCCTACAACCTCCATAGTAGGGTCTGATTCAACAATCTCTCTTAGACGCTTACGGAAAAAGCTGGAGTCATCAACAATCAAAACTTTGGTAGCCATAGGTTATCCTTATTCTTCGTTATTATCGTTAGTATTTTCTGGAGCTACTTGTGGAGCATTCTCAGTATCTTCAGCAACCTTTTCTTCTACTACATGCTTATCTGATGGCAGCGGAACACGCTCTGCATCCTTATGAGCATAAGCTCTCATAAGTCCAGGAATATCCAGAATCAGAGCGATACCACCATCAGAGGTGATGGTTGCACCAGCCATACCTGGAGTATGACGCAGGATCTCGTCCAGAGGCTTAATAACAACTTCTTCCTGACCTAAGAGCTCATCTACAACGAAGCCCACCAGCTGAGCAGCAGAAACCTGTACAAGAACAATATGAGCCTTGTTCTCAAGGTATTCCTTGATAGAAACCTTCTCGAACCATTGTTTCAAGAAGAACAGAGGAATAGCCTTGTCACGGATAACAATAGTATTCAGACCATCAACGTTTCTCATTGAATCAAGATCCAGATAGAAGATCTCAGAAACTGAGGTCAATGGCAGAGCAAAGGTTCTGTTAGAAACAGAAATCATCAGAGTTGGCAGAATTGCCAGAGTCAGAGGAACCTTGATTTCAATGGTGGTTCCCTTTCCGTAGGTAGAGATAACATTTACAGTACCGTTAAGCTTGGAAATGTTGGTCTTAACCACATCCATACCCACGCCACGACCTGAAATATCAGTAATCTCAGTATTAGTTGAGAAACCTGGAGCGAAAATCAGATTCAGAGCTTCAGCATCAGAAAGTCTATCCGCAGCGCCCTCATCCAATACGCCTTTCTTAACTGCGACGGCTCTTAAAATATCAGGGTCCATACCCTGACCGTCATCCTGAATCTGTAGAAGAATATGGTCACCCTGCTGAGAAGCTCTCAGTAAAACCACACCGGTCTCAGGCTTGCCTACAGCGACACGATCCTTAGGATCCTCAATACCATGGTCACAGCAGTTACGAACCATGTGAACCATTGGGTCTGCCAGAGCATCAACCAGATTCTTATCTAATTCTGTATCCTCACCTTCCATTCTCAGTTCGATCTTCTTACCAAGCTTACGTGCAAGGTCACGAACAACACGAGGGAATCTACCGAATACTTTCTTAACAGGCTGCATTCGGGTCTTCATTACAGAATTCTGAAGTTCAAGAGTTACAACATCCAGATTGGAAATTGCCTTAGACATATCCTGATCTGAACGTCTTGATGCCATATTAACCAGACGGTTACGTACCAGCACAAGCTCACCGACAAGATTCATGATGTCATCAAGAACCTGAGTTTCAACACGAACTGTAGTATCAACTTCTGGAGCAGATTTTGCTGCATCTGTTTTAGCGGCTGCAGGTTTTGCAGCTGCAGGTGCAGCAGGAGCAGCTGGAGCTGCGGCAGGTTTAGGTGCAGGGGCAGGTGCTGGAGCGGCTGCAGGAGCTGGAGCTGGTGCAGGTGCAGCAGCAGAAGCACTCTTTGAAGCCTCGCTTTGTGCTGTAGCGAGCATCTTGTCAAAATCAGCATCAGTTGCATCAGCAGCCTTGTTTTCATCACCATCAGCACCAGGAGCATGACCTTTTCCATGTAACTGGTCAAGCAGAGCCTCAAATTCATCTTCGGTAATATCGTCAACATCACCTGCTGGAGCTGCTGGTTCTGGTTCTGGAGCCGGTGCAGGGGCAGGAGCCGGAGCAGGCTCAGGTGCTGCGGCAGGAGCAGCAGCTGGAGCTGCACCGCCCGCGGCTAAAGCATGTAATCTGTCAATAAGTTCCTGAGGAGCAGGATCTGGCTGCTGGGCGTTCTTTACAGTGTCGAACATTGATGTGATTTCGTCATAGGCCTGAAGCACAGCATCCATAAGATCTGGAGACATTGAAATGCGGGCATTACGAAGTTCGTCGAACAAGCTTTCTGCAGCATGACAGATGTTAACAAGATTTGTTAACTGCAGGAATCCGGCACCACCTTTAACAGTATGGAAACCTCTGAAAATAGCATTAAGCAAATCCCTATCATCAGGTGTTTTCTCGATCTGGACTAGCTGTTCATTAAGATTTTCAATAATCTCACCAGCTTCTACTATAAAGTCTTGTAGAATTTCCTCATCCATTTTCAGGTCTCCGTTATTATTAGAATCCTAAACTTGCAAGCAAATCATCCACATCATCCTGAGTTGCCGCAATTTTGTCTGATTTGAGTACTTCACCTGTTGCAGGCCCTTGTGGAGAAATTCCATTAACAGCATCACTGTTTTCTAGAATCGAATTCTTTTCCTCATCACTAAAGTGAGTCAAAAACTGCAACAGCTTATCTTCAACCTCAGATACAAGAGTTATCACATTCTGAATCAGCTGACCGGTTAAATCCTGATAATCCTGAGCAAGAAGAATCACATTAAGCTGCTCTGAAACTCTTGCCGCATTATCCTTGGTATGATGAATCAGCGTATCCACATTTCTGCACAGAGTAACGAAATTATCTCTGTTAATTCGGCCCTTCATCAGAGAATTCCATGCAGGCAGAAGTTTATCTACTGAATCATTCAGCGTTTTAACCATTGGAGCACATGCCTCAACTGCATCCAGTGTTTTCGAGGCTGCCGCGTCTGTCATCTGAATTATCGAGGTCAGTCGCTCTGAAGCTCTTGGCATATCAACGTTTGCAATAACTCTTAATCTTTCGTCCTCTGCAAACCTTTTGATAGCCTCGTGCAAATCTCTTGTCAGATTACCGACCTGCTCATAAACCTCATCATTTTTCTGCTGACTGAAGTTCTTTGAAAGAACCAGGAGCTTATCCTCGGCCTGCTCCTGCATACCACATTCAAGCAAGTCCTTGATTTCCTCTAGATCTGCCACAGTAAGTTTTCTGTGTTCTTCTCTAGGCATAGCAATCCTTACTCGAATCTTTCAAAGATCTTGTCAAGCTTGGTCTTTAAAGTTGCAGCAGTGAAAGGCTTAACAATGTAGCCGTTAACACCAGCCTTTGCAGCTTCAACAATCTGCTCTCTCTTGGCTTCAGCGGTAACCATAAGAACAGGCATCGCCTTGAGTTTTGGACTCTGACGAATAGCTTTCAACAGGTCAATGCCCTGCATAATAGGCATATTCCAGTCGGTAACTACGAAATCAAAGTCACCAGCTTCAAGCATTGGAAGCGCAGTAGCTCCGTCATCTGCCTCGTGAGTATTGTTGAATCCAAGATCACGAAGAAGATTTTTAATGATACGACGCATTGTTGAGAAGTCGTCTACAATAAGTATCTTGATATTCTTATCCAAGATAGTCTCCTTTTTACAGTTAGCCTGTAATATTGGTATACCTCTATACTTATAGGGCCTAAGTCGTTAAAAAACCACTTAAATAGTATAAAAGTGTTAAATTAAACCTATTTTCCACTCCAATCTTTGAGCATTGATCGCAATCTTGCCATAGACTGGGACATCAGCTGACAGATTCTTGATTCACTCAATTCAAGAACCTGACCTATTTCCTTTAAGTTAAGTTCTTCATCATAATAAAGTGCCAGAACCTGCTGTTCTCGCTCCGGTAGTTTCTGTATAGCTTCTGCAAGTGAACGTTTGAACTTGGATGTTGCAAGAAAATCAAACAGCTTATCTTTTCTGTTATCATTACCCTCTGCTATAACATCGTCAGTTACCCCAAGATCTTCAATACCAATCATCTGGCTGGAAGAAGAATCCAGCAGCATCTGGTTGTATTTCTCAAGATCTACTCCCAGCTCGTTTGCTATTTCGATATCTTTAGGTTCTCTACCTAGCTGGTGAGAAAGTTTTGTTATTGCGTTTGAGATACTTCTCGCATTCTGATGAACAGAACGTGGTGCCCAGTCGTTCTGTCGCATTTCGTCAATCATCGCACCTCGTATTCTTATGGAAGCGTATGTTTCAAATACAGCACCATGTCCATCTTCAAAATGGGTAATCGCATCCATAAGTCCAATCATTCCTGACTGGATTAAATCATCTAGTTCTACTGAAGCCGGTAATCTGGCCTTAAGATGCAGAGCGATCCTTTTGACCAATGGTGCATAAGTATCCACCATCTGTGCCATATCCACCTGGACCTGAGCCTGATAGGCCTTTGCACCGTTTACCATTCCTGCCATAAAAACTTTCTTTTTCTTTTAAACTTAATACCTTATATATATAAGAATAATTGTTATTATTAATTTTTCTTGTCGGCGGAGATCAAATTTTCAACAAAAAATTCCAAGTGACCGCCTGCAACATCAGGAATCGGCCAGGTTGTAATTCTGTTTGCAAGGGTCTTAAATGCTCTTGCAGCAGGAGAAGTCGGGAACAGATCAACCACACAGGAGCGCTGTCTTATCGACTTTCTCATGTTCATATCTACAGGAATACATGCAACCAGCTCCAATGTTGCGTCAATGAATCTTTCAGTTACAGCCACCAGTTTCTGATACATCAGCTTGCCTTCATCAAGGGAATGAAGCTGATTTCCAATAATCTTAAACTTCTTTACACCGTAGTCTCTTGATAGAACCTTCATCTGAGCATAGGCATCAGCAACTGAGGTTGGTTCGTTACATACAACCATCAGCACATCCTGTGCGGCACGGCAGAAGGAAAGAACCATGTCGGAAATACCTGCGGCTGTATCAACAATGAAATAATCAATATCTTCATCTAAAGTGGAGAAAGCCCTAATCAGACCGGCATGCTGTTCAACGCTCAGTTCCACCATCTGCTTCAGACCGGATGAAGCAGGAACGATTCTCAGACCATGAGGACCTGTCTGCAGAATATCCTTAAGCTCACATTCGCCGTTTAGTACATGACCAAGATTCTTGTCTACTTTCAGACCAAGCATAACGTCAATATTGGCAAGACCAAGGTCTGCATCAAAAAGCATTACCTTTTTACCTAAAAGAGTTAAGGCAACAGCAATATTTAAAGACACGCTTGATTTACCAACACCGCCTTTGCCACCAGTAACAGTGATAACCTTTACTTTACGCTTGTTGGTTCTTTCGTCGATAGCCATTTGATTACCTTCTAATAATAAATAAAACCCTTTTATAAGACCGACTGCTCTAAGGCGTATTTAGCCACATCGTTTTCAACACTGCTTAAAGCCTTTAAAGCAAGAGTTCTGGCATCCGGGACCTCAAGATCCTCTGGTACTCTCTGTCCATCTGTAACATATGAAAGCATGAGTTTCTGCTTGATGCATAGTGACAGAGCATCAGCAAGAGACTCGCTTTCATCAATCTTTGTTAAAATAATTCCTTTAAGACCTATATTAGAAAAATGCTCATATGCATGCTCTAAAACCTTTCTCTGAGCAGTTGCTGGCAGTACAAGATAATGTTTCATCTTTAATCTTGACTGTTTCTTTAAAGCATTTACCTGACTTTCAAATCTTTCATCATGCAGACCTACGCCCACTGTATCTACCAGAACCAGACTCTTATCTCTTAAGGTGTAGAGCATTTCAGGCAGCTCATCGATTGATTTAATGGCAAAAGTTGAGCAGCCCATAATACGTCCATAGGTTTTTACCTGTTCGACAGCTCCGATTCTGTAGTGATCTGCTGTTATCAGGGCCACCCTGTCCGGACCGTACTTCATAACAAATCTGGCAGCGAGCTTGGCAATAGTTGTGGTTTTACCAACGCCCGCAGGTCCAATAAGGGTAACAATGCCACCGTCAGTGACGATTTCATCGCTACCGGTCTTAATTCTTCTCTCAAGATTCTGAGCAAGCTGACGCCAGGCAAAATTAAAAGAGGCATCTGAATCAATACTCTCTGAGAGTTCACTTGAAATTGCCTTATCAAAACCAGAGGAAAGAAGAAGCTCGTATATCATTGCCCTTACAGGCTCTTCTCGTTTTTTAGTGTCAGACATAAGACCTGCAAGTTCAAACTGCAGCAGGCGTCTTATGGAATCAACATCATGACGAAGCTTCTCTATTTCAGATTTTTCTGACTCTGATTCTTTGGAAATATATGAGGAAATGCCGTGTGAAGACTCTACCTTCTTCTCCTTGTTCTTCTCTTCTTCTTTGATGAAAAGATCTCTAAGTCCAGTCTGTTCTGACAAAGGAGCAGGAGCTTTTGCTTTGACTTTTGGAGTCTTTACGGTCTTTTTCTGAGGAGATGAATCTGAAGTAGTCTGCTGCTGACGTTCTAAAATCTCTAATAGGCTCTTTGCAAAAGCCTCGGATTTGCTTCCGCCAACTGTTTTTGCTGCAGGTTTGCTCTCAGATTTGACTTTAGATGAACTTAAGGTAACCTCATCATCTGCTATGATTCTGGAGAGAGGAGAATCCTCCTGAATATTTGAGGTAATATGCCCTTTCGACTTTGCCTGTGACTTTACAGGAGGAGCTTTAATTTCACCTTCCACTCCGGCAATAATCTCAACGTTGGGACCTACGCGTTTGTTTGACATAATTACAGCTTCTGCCCCTAGCTCTTCTTTAATCTTAGCCAGTGCAGTTCGCATGTCTTTTGCAACAAAGCGCTTAAGTTTCATTCTATATCAGTGTGCTCTACCTGTACCGACAGAGAAAAGACACACTGCCTCCTAATCCAAACTGTATTGTTTTGTATATTTGAAATTTTTTTATTCTATTCTAACTAATTATAAAATAAAAATTTTGTTTTTCATCTAGTTACGATTTTCATTAAAAACTAAATACAAGTCAATAAAGGCAAATTAGAAATATATCAATATTGTTAAGTACATTAAGCAATTGCAATTTAATGTTTAATTTATTTATTATTCTTCCGAAAAATAGTACATTTTCCGAAATTTTCAACAAAATTCAGTAATCAGCTCTCTGTTAACGTCCAATTCCCAGATTCTGCTGATTTTGGTTATTTCCAATTACAGACACAATCTTAATCTGTTTATCATCAGGAATTTCCTGATAGGAAAGGACTCTAAGACCAGGAATAGTATTCTTTACAAACCTTGAAAGTGTTGAACGAAGAATACCTGAGGTCAGGAGAATAGCAGGTTCACCTTCCATTTCCTGAGCCTGAGTTGCCTCCATAAGTGATCTCTGAATTCTATCAGCCATACCTGGTTCAATACCGATACCCTCAGAGCCACCGGTCTCGAGAGACTTATGCAGAACCTTTTCAAGCTCAGGAGCCAGAGTAATGACAGGGATAACATTCTCAGAACCTACAATATCCTGAATGATCAGTCTTCTCAGTCCTATTCTGCAGGCTGCGGTCAGAACCTCAGGATCCTGACTCTTAGGTCCGTACTCAACCAGAGTCTCGAGCACTGTACGCATATCTCTGATTGGAACACCTTCGTTTAAAAGGTTCTGCAGGATATGAGTCAGTAAACCAAGATTAACTACAGATGGAATCAGACCATTTACGAGCTTAGGCTGGGATTTAGCCACAATATCAAGAATATTCTGAACTTCTTCCTGTCCAATCAGAGAAGCGCAGTTGTTAGCTAGAATCTGAGATAAATGGGTTGCAATAACAGTTGAACAGTCAACCACGGTATAACCTAAGCCTAAGGCCTTGTCATTGTCGGATTTGCTGATCCAAACTGCATCCAGACCAAAGGCAGGATCTTTAGCTTTTAAACCAGGAATCTCACCGAATACCTGGCCCGGATTGATTGCCATATCACGTTCAGGCTGAATTTCAGCCTCACCGTAGGTTACGCCCATAAGAGTAATTCTGTAGAAATTAGGACCTAAATCCAGATTGTCACGAATATGTACTGGAGGGATTAAGAAACCAAGATCCTGAGAGAGCTTCTTTCTTACGCCCTTTACACGGTTTAAAAGTTCACCACTCTGATTCTTGTCTACCATAGGAATCAGACGATAGCCAACCTCAAGACCGATAACATCAACCTCTGATACATCATCCCAGGATAGCTCCTTGAGATCTGGAGATGGCTTGGCGCCAGATACAGCAGTACTCTTTTCTTTTTCTGACTCTGCTTTTTTCTTTTCAACATAGTGAAGCGCACCGCCAAGACCAGCACAAAGTGAAGACAGAAGGAGAAAAGCAACATGAGGCATTCCTGGAACAATACCCATAACAAAAAGAATACCTGCAGAGATGAGCAGAGTTTTAGGCTTTGAGAACAGGTCTGTTACAACCTGCTGTCCCATTTCCTGTTTTGAACTGCTCTGGCGGCTGACAATAATGGCGGAAGCGACTGACAGCAGCAGTGATGGGATCTGAGCTACCAGTCCGTCACCAATGGTTAAAAGTGTAAAGATAGACGCGGATTCAGCTATCGTAAGATTAAAACTGAAGGTTCCGATAATAATACCGCCAACAAGATTGATGGCCATAATCAGAAGACCGGCTACGGCGTCACCTTTTACAAACTTTGAAGCACCGTCCATGGAACCGTAGAAATCGGCCTCACGCGTAACTTCCATACGTCTTTCTCGGGCCTGATCCTGATCGATAATGCCGGCATTAAGATCAGCGTCAATTGACATCTGTTTACCAGGCATAGCATCCAGAGTGAAACGGGCTGAAACTTCAGCGATTCTTCCGGCACCGTTGGTAATAACCTTGAAATTGATGATAATCAGAATAGCGAAAACAATGATACCTACGGTATAGCTACCGCCCATTACCACATTACCAAAGGATTCAATCACCTTACCTGCGGCTGCGGTACCGTTCTGACCGTTTAAAAGAATAACTCGTGTAGAGGCAACATTCAGAGACAGACGAAGAATTGTCGCCGTCAGAAGAACTGCTGGGAAAGAACCGAAATCAAGAGGCTTCTGGGAATAGATTGAAACCAGCAGCACAACCATGGACAGAGCTATATTGAATGAGAATAGAATATCCAACAGAAATGGTGGCATTGGAAGAGTAATCATGGCCAGACAGGCTAATACCAGTACAGGTGTACCAATTTTAAGCATTGATACTTTTTTTAGCGTTGTCGAACCTATTTCCAGACCCTTGGCTACTTTCTGATTACTCTTTGCCTTAGTAAGTGCGGGTCCAAGAAAATTTATTTTATCTTTTATTGCCACGTGTCAAAATTCCGTCAAGACTACTATCTACACACTTTAGAGCAAATAGCGTGCCTAGTCTTGGAAAAGTTTATCAAACTCCATGATTTTTTGAATCAGAAGTTTGTATTCTTGCCACTTACCTCTATATATTTCCTGTGCATAAGGGTGAATGTTCACATTTTTTGGAAGCGGAGCTTTACTGTTTATAAGCTGAATCATCTGAGGGATCAGCACAAACTCCAGCCACTGATGAAATTCCATGGTATCCATGAAGAAAGGAGTTTCACTTAAAAATGCCCTATCCTCCGGTCTGTTTTTTCCATCAGACCAGAGCTTAAGATTTTTAAGTTCCTTTTCAATTTCAGATAGAGCTAGGATGATAGTTGCTTCTTTAGTTAATTTAGGCATGTTCAGAAAAATACTGTTCCAGAATAGTTACTGCAGAAAGAGAATCAATTGCGCCCTTATCTTTGGCCAGAGCTCTGAATCCTCCGCGCTCAAAGATTTCCTCTTTTGCAGAAGCAGAAGTCAGACGTTCATCAATAAAGACAAGTTCCTTTTTATATTTTTCCTTTAAGCGGTTGCCAAATTTTCTGGCCTTAAAGGTCATCTCCTGCTCTGTTCCATCCATATTTAAAGGAAGACCTACAACAAAGACGGCAGGAAGCCAGTCACGAACCAGTTGGTCTAAAGCCTGGGCATCAGGAATGCCATCCTTAGCACTTATAGATTTCTGAGGAGAACAGGTTTTGGTGGTTGTATTTCCTGTAGCCACACCAATGTGGTTCAGGCCAAAATCGAAAGCTAGAATCGTACTCACATTAAGTTTGCTCCGGCAAAGGAAATAGGAGCTCTGCGGGAATTACCGAACAGAGCAGCTCCCATCACGTTGTACTCCTTTAGGGACTCAAAAATCTCATCACCAAGCATAGCATGCAGGGCATTTGGAAGAACTGTGGTAGTGATTACCAGAGGCAGTCTTCTGGCACGACGAGATCTTAGAAGATCAGGAATAACCTGCTTATCGAATGCAGTGATCTTTTCATTGTTCTGACAAAGAGAATCGATTATCAGGAGATCAACCGTACACAGGCGCTCCCATTTTGAGATTTTTTCTTCAACATCCACTGTGGTATCAGTTGAGCTTGGTGTTCTGGATCTTTTGATTTCCTGATATGAACACAGTTCAACGTCTTTCCACAGTTTGTTCAGAAAATAATTGGCAATGCAGTTTGATAAGACCGTCTTACCTGAACCTGGATTGCCCTGCAGAAGAAACAGCTGAGGCTCAGAGTCCATCTGAGCTGCCATACTGGATGACACACAGAAGCCCTGAGCTGTATTGATGGCCTGATTGTTGAACTGATCCATCTGAATCTTATCAAATGTGTAATCAGGATTGACTCGATGAGAAGCATAAACTGAGTTTATAAAATTCTTATGGTTCTCAGATCTTCTCTTGGCAATCTCCTTGCTGGCCTCAATAGCCTCACGTCTGCGAATCTCTTTGATATCCAAATCTGAATTGTCAATTGAATCAAAATCAATATGCTGACCTGACAGTTTCTCAATTGCATCAACCAGAGTTGCAAAACCGTTTTTAACGGTACCTTTCTTTTTAAAATCTGACATAAAAAAATCTTTGCTCTTAACTTTCCGCGCTTTTTAAGAGTATTAAAAAGATGCATCTGTCGGCAGATCTGAGTAAACAAATCTAATATGCAGAAATGCATCTTTTTGAGGAATCTTTATATAAAAACACTATAGATTATACCTTTTTTCGTGAGCTGACACCGTGTCTTCACACAGAGTTTCAAAATTTAGTTTCTAAAAGGGGTAATCTATGGTGTGCATAATTTAGAAATTGTACTTTAAGGAAGAGAAATAGGCTAGCAGATCGGTAAATTTAAACTTTTGAGAAAAATTTTATAGCAGGCGCAACTGATATATATCAAAAAATTAAAAATTCATGCTGACTTAACTCACAGTATTCTGACCTTGGAATATGATTTTTTTTAAAGAAAACTTATCCTAGTCTTAGTTAACGATTTGAATTGCGATATACATAATAATATTTCAGTCACAGCATATGATTAAATTAAATAAGTTATTTCTTTCTATTGTAATTTCAACTTCCCTTCTCAGCACCGCAGATGCGGGAACCGTAATGTACGTATCTCCACAGGCCAGCGACAATGGAACCGCATATCTTAGTTTCAGCATGGACAGAAAGGTTTCACCAAATGTCATGTATGTCGAGGCAGCTGATCATGAATCAGATGAGATGCGTGAGATATATGAGGACGGAGATCCTTCATTAAAGTTTCTAGGACAGATACCTCAGGTTAATCATACCTTTGCATATATTAAAACCGAATACGGCATTATTAATGAAAATTCACTGATGCTAGGTTTCTGTGAAAACAGTTCTGCACTAAAGTCAGCAAAATCCAAACCATCTGAAAAAGCCATTCTTTCTCTTCAGGAAATAACCAAGCTTACACTTGAGAGATGCGTAAAAGCTTCTGATGCAATTGCTATGCTTGCACAGATGATTGATACCTACGGATACTATGGCACACCTGCAACCCTGGTTATATCAGACAAGGAAGAAGGCTATGTGATTGAGCTGATGCCTGCAGTTAATAATGCAGGAGGATACTATGTCGCAAGAAAAATTCCACAGGGACATTTTTTTGTAGCAGCCGATCAGTTCAGAATTCAGAGTATTGATAAAAACAATCCTGATTTCATCTTCAATGAAAACCTGACTTCCACTATGCAGCAGGCTGATATCGCTCAGATGACGTCAGGTAGTTTAAACTGGCTGCGATCTGTTAAAGGAAATGAGATAAGACCTTATTATTCCTTAAGAAGAGTATGGAGAGCCCTATCGATAGTGGCTCCATCCAAGAACTACTCTCCTTGGGTTTCAGGATGGGCAACCACCGCATATCCATTCTCAGTAGAGCCTGACAATAAGATAAGTCTGTTAGATCTAATTGCTCTGACCAGAGACACCTATACCGGTACCCAGTTTGACAATGCTACCAAGGGAACAGGAGGTCTATTTGCCACACCTTATACCCATGAGAACTACGGTGAGAGATCAATTGCCAACGAGAACACCACCTATACCTTTATAAGTCAGGCCAACAAAGTCACACCATCTGCAATTACCTGGCTGTCATTAGGCCCATCTGGTGAAGGAACCTATGTTCCTCTGACGGTAAACAAGATCCCATCAGTATATGCCGACACCAGCAGAACCGAGTATGACGAGAAGAAGATGTGGTGGCTGAGCAAGCGAATCTCCTATCTGACCGTAGGCTACTACTCAAGTCTCTCTGATATGCTCAAAACCAGAGTGTTAGAGCAGGAACAGCATTCCCTTACTCTTATAAATCATTCTAAAGGACTGCCAAAGGAAAGATTCAACCGTGTAATTGAGAATAACTCCCGTACCGCTTTCAACAGAATGCAGAAGCTTTATGAAAATCTGCTGGAGAAACACGACGGTGGCTATATGCTCCGCTATGCAGAAGGACACAATCCAAAATTCATTCCTGTTGACAGCTATAAAAAGCACGAGGTAGTTCACGTCGACAAAGAAAAGGAAAAAGCAGAGCTCCAGAAAAAAGAAATGAACTCGGCAAATCTCAAGAAAGAAGGTATTCCTTTCTACAATGCTATCGGCATTGACAAACTGCCTGACAGATTAGATATCAATGTTTTTTCAAAGATACTGACCACCACTCAGGAATATATGAAAAAACAGCAGAATAATAAGAATTAGAGGTGATAAGTATGAAGAAATATATTGTTTCGGTTATTGCTCTTATAACAGCGTGTGCAATAAATTCATCCCAGGCATGCACCTCTATGATTATTACCAAAGGAGCTTCAGCTGACGGTTCCTTATATATCACCCATTCAAATGACGGCTATACCGGTGATACTTCTGTAGTCTATGTACCGGCAGCCGATCATAAAAAAGGCGAAATGCGCCAGGTTTATCCTTCCGCATGTGCAAGAGAGGCCTACCCTGACTACAACTGTGACTATACTCCAAGACTAAATGTCAAAGGTAGAGGTCCTGACTATTCCTTTTCCGGAGTACCTATTACAGAGTCCCTAGGAGAGATTCCTCAGGTTGAACATACATACGCCTATCTTGACAGTAACTACGGAATTATAAATGAAAAAGGCCTGATGTTAGGTGAGTGTACAGACAATTCCGAGTACATGGGTTACGTAAGACCTGATGCAGGAACAGGTCTTTTCTACTCCTCAGAGCTAGGTCGAGTCGCCTTAGAGCGATGCACTACCGCAAGAGAAGCTGTAATCCTAATGGGAGAGCTAATAGACGAATATGGTCTGTGGGGAACTGCTGAAACTCTAATTGTGGGAGACAAAGAAGAAGGCTGGGTACTAGAGATGATGCCAAATCCATCCGGAAAAGGCGGCTTCTGGGCAGCACAGAAGGTGCCTGACGGTGAATTCTTTATTGCCGCAAACCAGTTTAGAATCAGAGAGCTGGACAAAAACAATCCGGATCAGATTTTCAACGATCACCTGATTGAGGATTTAAAGGCCATAGGCTGGGCTGCCTTTGACAAGGACGGACGTCTGGACTGGCTGCGCTCTATAAAATCCATTGAACATCTGCACCCATATTACTGTCTGCGTCGAGTATGGAGAGCCATGGATCTGGTGGCACCATCCAAGCATTATCCAGCCTGGGTTGAAGGCTATGACACAAAAGCCTATCCATTCTCTGTAAAGCCAGACAAGCCAATTACCTTAAATCAGATTATGGAGATCCACAGAGATTCTTATGCTGGTACCGAATTTGAATTTGCCACCAAGGCAACTGGAGGTCTTTACGGATTCCCATACTGTCATGCAGCATATGATAAAGAAAGAGTATTGAGCACTCCTGCCATATCCTATATCTGGATCAACCAGAACAACGACAGACTGCCTGCGCCTGTATCATGGCTGGCCTATACCTCCCCTGCCGAAAGTCTTTACGTACCACTTCCGGTAGCACCTATTACAGAGCTTTACAGTCGAGTAAACAGAAAACAGTATGACGATTCAAAGTTCTACTGGAATGTTTCAAATGTAGGAAATCTGACCAGGGCCTACTATTCAATTCTTGCACCAGAGGTTAAAAATACCGCCCACAGGATTGAAAAGGAATCACAGGATCTTATCGAGAGTTCTTTAAACCTCTCAGTTGAAGATTTTAATAATATGCTTTTAGAGAATGCCAAAGCCAACCGTGAGGACTGGATTAAGCTTTATCACAGACTACTGGCAATCCTGGATACCGACAGCTTTAAGTATGTGAAAGGACATATTCCAAGAAACTATGCTCCAACCTCATACGAGAAGGTTGAAAACTAGACAATTTAAGAAAATAGACCTCTATAACGCATTTACATCCTGTCTTTGTCATTAAGACAGGATGTTTTTTTTATGCATTCACCCAGGTTGAAACCAACTCGGCTGAGGCCTTTTTAGGATCAGCAGCAGAGGCAACTGCAGATACCACGAAAAAGCCATCTACTCCGGTCTTTTTCAGTGCAGCAAGATCTCGAACCTTAACTCCACCGCCAACTACAACCGGAATAGGACTGATTCTGGCAAGCTCAGTAAGCTCCTCAAAAGTTCTGGTTATAACCACGCCGTTCTCATCCATTCCGCAGTCAGGCTTGGTTTGAGTCTCATGCAGAGGACCTGCTCCAAAATAATCAATTACAGAGACATCGGTGTTTTTAACATATTCGATGAGTCGACTTGCAGGAGCAGAAAGGCCCACAATAGAATCCTCTCCTAAGAATTTTCTGCATACGCTGACAGGAATATCAGACTGTCCGACATGAACACCGTCAACCTTAATGCCATCATCTCTTGCTGCAAGCACTACATCAAGTCTGTCATCAACTAAAAGCGCTACACTGTCGGCTTTTCCTAAATCAGCAATAACCTTTGCGCAATCCCGGCAAAGTGAAATCATCTCTTTTGCTGATGCAACCTTTGATCTTACCTGAACACAGGTAAAACCGCTTTCAACTGCTACCTTTACAATCTCTGCTACATCTCTGCCCAGGGTGTTCTCTGGACCTAAAACCAGGTAGGCGGATATATCAAGCTTCTGTCTTATACTACTCATTTAATTTTGCAATCTTCTTTTCAAGTCTATCAATTTTGCCATCCATCATATCCTTGTAGCCAGGTCGTACATCAGCCTTTAGCACAACCTCTGTTCGAATGCCTTTATCTGCAAGGATCATTGTGGCATCCTTTACCACCTTCATAACCTCGTCCCATTCACCCTCGATTTCAGTAAACATGGAAGAGGTTCTGTTTTTAAGTCCGGATTTTCTGATGACGTCTACAACCTTTGCTACCTCTGAGGATAATTCATCACCGGTCCCACAAGGTGCTATTGCAACCGCTACTAATGTATTCATACTTTATCTTCCTGATATTTTCAGTGCCTAAGCTTTTTCGATTTTAAGTGAACTGCCGTTAATCTGTTCTGCACTTACAGAATAAAGATTATCGACAAAAGCCATTTGGAAAGAGGCAGGGCCCTTGCAGTTCTTCTCTGCAGCTCCTGAGGCAACTTTATAAACAGATGATGCAGTCAAAGCTGCAATAAAAGGAGTTGCCACAGCAGCGAATACCGCAGTGACTCCGCCTAAAGAGCAGCCTGCACCGGTAATCTTTGTACACAGTTCAGAACCGCCTTCAAGGTAAACTGTAGTTTCCCCATCAGTTATCAGATCAATCTCGCCAGAGACGGACACAGCCCCCTTTGTAAATCTTGCAAGTTCAACTGCAGCCTTTTTTGAAGATACAACCGAATCAGTTGAATCAACACCACGAACACCGTCATGACTCTTACCGGAATCAAGGCCCCACAGATTAGCCAGAGCAATAATCTCTGAGGCATTACCTCGGATAATGGATGGAGGACAGTCTTTTATGGATAGAAGCAGACTTTCTCTTAAGGCTCCAACTCCAATACCTACAGGATCTAAAACCCATGGCGTTGAGCTATGTTTTAACACTCTGATAACTCTAGGAAGTGTCTCTGCGTATACAGGAAGCAATGTTCCCATGTTGATATAGAAGCTACCGCCAATCCTTGCCATAGCTTCCGCCTCATCTGGAAGATAAATCATTGCAGCAGAGCCTCCCACTGCAAGCTGGGCATTTGCCACAAGATTTGTGGTTACGGTGTTTGTGATCGAAGGGGTTAGAGGAGTAGTCTCTCTAGCCTTTTGAATAGCAGCAATAATCTGCTGTTTTAATTCCTGTTCTGTCATATAGAAATCCGATATGTGTGATTGGAAATATACGATTACTAATGCATTTCAGTAATCAGACTTTTAATAAACTCGGCACTTAAAGGTGAACTGGAAGTAACAGCAAAGGAGAAGCTGCCATAGGACCAGGAGGCGACAAAGAAACCGTCCACCCTGCCTTTTAAGGTAACGCTATATGCCTTAATCTGTTGAACATCTATTTTGTTGTATATGTTGTAATCACCAGAGATATCCTCATGACCTCTGGCCTTGCGTAAATGAATAGATTTATCCCCTTCTCTGAAAACAACCTGAATCAGATTGTTTTTTATATAGGAGATATCTTTTTTTGAATAGCCTTCCGCGCTCTGAGGACAGTCAAATTCAAAGCCTGCCCCCTGTGTAGCTTTGTCAAGAGAATCTACGTACACAAAAGGATTGGGAATCATTACTCTTTGCTCCTCTTTGAATTTATTCTCACTGCAGCAGCCGTTAATAAAAGGAACCATAACAGAGGCGATGATAATTAGAAATTTCTTAAGCATTGATTATTTCAAAGATTCTACTTTTATGAGGAATCTCTGACTCCGGTTATCTGTTTGTTTTATTTTCTCTTTTTATCATAGCAAATTTTAATATCCAGATTACACTATGCATTATTTCTTACCATTCAGCTGTAATAAGACTGTAGATATAATTTTCTGCTTAAATATCTATTATTTGCTATGGGCGACATTTCAAAAAAAATAATCTACTAAACTTGATCTTTGAGAGGCTGTTTTTTATCAATTACGGCCTTATGTAAAAAATACACCAAAGCTTTTTTACTACCAAACCTGACATTTTATAGAGGATTTCATGATCAAGTTAAGTAATCTGATTAAGACCGTATCCTTATGTTCTGTCCTTGTTTCAGGATTATGTTTCGCAGAAGGACTTCCACAGATCAAAGCCACCATGTTTATGGAACAGGAAGGCTTTTTAATGTGGTATGCAAAAGAACAGGGCTGGGATAATGAACTGGGAATAGATATTAAGCTGGAGATTTCCCAGACCAATGGTATCGATGAGATGAATAAACATCGAGATAATCCAAATGTATGGAATATCACTGCAGCAAGCAGTATTCCTTTCATTATCGGTAGTAACAATATGGATTTGAAAATCATCGGCATGGCCTGTGATGAAGGTCCATCTACCAGTGTCATGGTTAGAAAAGACAGTGATATCCTCAAAGTAAAAGGCTGGAATCGAGATTATCCTGAGATCTGCGGAAGTCCTGAAACCATCAAAGGCAAGACCTTCCTGGTTAAGGGTATTTCCTCAGGTGCTTATACCCTTGCAGCCTGGCTTGATATCTTCAATCTGAATTTCTCTCATGTGGTGATCAAGGATATAACCGGTCCGGAAATTCTAAAGGAAATGGAAAATAAGAATGTTACCGGTGCCGGACTATGGTCTCCTGATACCTATGAGTCAGAGTATATCGGCTACAAGAACGTTACCACCGCAGGAAATATTGATGAATACATCCCTATCATGTTCTTAGCTGACAACAGCTATCTTAAGGATAATGAGGAGACTGTAGGCAAGTTTCTGGCGGTATATCTGAGAGCAGTTGAAAAACAACGTGAGGATGCCTCCCAGCTGGTTTCTGCATATCAGAGATTCTTAAAGCACTACACGGGACGAGACTTTAGTGAATCTATCTGTCTTAAGGACTTAAAGGATCACAGCATCTATACTCTGGATGAACAGCTCAGCTTGTTTGAGAACAAGGACAACAAAAAGAGTGAGATTCAGAAGATTGAAAGAACTCTGACCACTGGTCTGATGCTGATTATGAAGGATCTGCCATCTCAAAATCCTAACATCAAGATCACCAACCATATGAAGGATCCTAACTACATCACCGACAAGTATTTAAAGATTGCTAAAAAATACATGAAGTAGAAAAATGTAATGTCAGGTTAAATAAGAGGAGAGCATCAGCTCTCCTTTCTTTTGTCTGCAGAATATAGAGATTAGAGAAGATTAGCAGCTTCTTAAGCTGTAAAGATTTTCCTGCTCACATGCTTTTGTGCTTACAGCAGGATTATCAGACTTCTGATTTATTACATCGCCTATAACTTTATCAACATCAATCAGCTCAACCAGATCCTTATCAACCTGGACTGCACCTAACATATAGGTATCAGCGCTGTTGATATCAGATGGTAGCAGAGCGTTATCATTGATATTAATGATACGATCAGCCTTTGAAGCTAAAAAGGCATACTGAGAACTGCCTGCTTTAATTACAACAATGAGACTCTGTCTGACATTCTGGGTCTTTCTTCCGCATAGAACTTCGCACAGGTCAATCACAGGAATGGTTACGTCATTGTGAATGGTAACTACACCAACAACATGCTTCTGAAGCTTAGGCAGTACAGTGATTCTTGGGCAAGGCATGATTTCCTGTACTCTGCTTACATTAACCGCGTAAAACTGTCTTGAGCTGCCTAGTCTGAAAAGAAAAATACCAAAATCGTTTAAAACACTATAAGAGTTCATCGAAATATCCCATGCAAAACAACTTTTGCATATTTGTTTGTTTTTTACATACAGTCCTTATTTGTTGAAAAATAAATTATTCAATTTAGCTTTCAGATGCGAAATGATACTCTTTTTTTCACAGAGATAAAGATCCTAATAAAAAATTTTTTTAATAATAATTATTCTCAACAAGCTCATATCAACTCTTTTTATAAGTTTTCGCTAAGTTGTCATTTTTATACTCAGATTGTCTTTTATAAGATTTTCTTTGAGGTAAGTCAGTATGAAAAAAACAACCTTAGGTATGATTGGTGCTGCTATTATTTTTGCATCAGGCGTTGCTGTAGCAGATAACTACAAACATGACAAGTATCATGGTGACGGCTATGGCAGACATAATCCAATGGGAGTAATGTGCAATGTAAAAAGCACAAACCTTCCTAGAGGCTTCGGACTTGAGCTTAATGAAATGACCGTAAAACAGATTTTAAGCGACAGTAAAGAAGACGATATTGTTCGAATTAAAGGTCGTTTAACCAAGTATCTAGGAGACGAAAAGTTTGAGCTGACTGACAACAGCAACGATACAATTATTGTTGAACTGGATGAAGACCGTAACTGGTCATATCTCGAAAAAGATATGCCTATCGAGGTTGTCGCAAAGGTAGATGATGAAAAGGTTACCAAAATCCTAGAAGTAAGATGTGCAAGACCGGACTTTGGTGACAAGATGCCTCGCCCTCCTCGTGCAAACGGCCCACGAGGCTTTGAACAGGGTGATATAAAGTAACTATTCCTGAATGTTTGTTGAGACGGAAAGGATATCTGGATTTTCAGATATCCTTTTTTATTTTTTTAATTGCTCATTTCCAGAACAGACGAGCTCTGGAAGAAAACCGCTCATTTAAAAAATTATCGCGAACTCTTCCCTATAAGGATTATCAAACGAAAAATGCTTATTACACGAAATAATTGGAATTAGAAATAGAAGCTATTTTTCAACATTCTCTGGTCTGGTTCTATAGATACGAAGGAACCACATATACTGTTCTTCTCGACCTTTTAGACCGGCTTCAATAGACTTATTTACCCTTATAACATCAGCTTCTAGATCATTTGTCGGATAATTTTCAAAGTGAGGATAAAAAGTGATTTCAATTTTATGTTCTTTTTCGTTGTAGGTCGGAGTCATAGGAACAACAAGAGCATCAGATAATCTGACTATTCTTGGTACAGCGGTAAGAGTAGCTTTTTTTGATCCCCAGAAATCAACAAAAAGAGAGCCGTCAGGACCTAAATCCAGATCAGGATAGAACGCAAAATAATAACCATCTTTTAATGACTTAATAATATTTTTAATTCCATCTTTGCGCTCATATACTTTTCCCCCGAATTTTAATCTCATTTTGTTCATACAATAGTTGTGAACAGGATTATGGGTACTATGTACTAAGCCTACAACCTTTTCGTATTTTGAACCAAGATAAATACCACTACTATCTAAGGTCCAACAGTGCGAGCCAACAAATAATATTGGCCGGTTCTTGGAAACCGCCTTATCAAGATTCTCCTGACCTGTAACTTTGAAAGATCGTTTTACATATTCTTTGCTTCGAACAAAAGGAACGCCATAACCTAGGACAACTTTAAGTCCGATGCGGACAAAATTCTTATAAATATTATCTTTTTTATCTTTTTCCAAATCAGGAAAAGCATAATCAAGATTGGTGTATACCTTACGTCTAAAAGATTTTGGAATAAGAAATAAACAATGGCTCAGGATTTCAGCAAGAAAATCTCTTATTCTTACAGGGATATACGCAAGGATACAAAAAAAAAGATTAACAACCATGTTCCAATAAACTTTGGATGTAATAAATCTATGGTGAATTTATTTTCAATTCTCTGATCAATCATTTTTTGATTATTTTTATAGGATTATATTCAGCATAAGTTCAAGTATATAAATATTTTATAAGAAAATACAACTCAATGAATATTCGAAGAAAAAGAAAATAATAAAAATTAAAAATAATGTGACAAATTTCACTTATAGAAAAAAAAATGTCAGCTTATTTTTATATCTGTTTCACAATCAACTTATCAAAAATTCTGTATAAATAAAAAATAAGATATATTACGCTTTGCGAAAAAAATTATGGATTAAAGATGCTCTATCAACCTGGGGTATTGAATACAAACATCCAATAAGGAATGATTATGAAAAAGTCCCTAAAAATTTTAGCTGTCATCACCAGCTCATTATTACTTACAAATACAGCACTTGCAGACAATTCATCAAAAGCAACAGATAGTTGGTTTGATAATGTTGAATTTCAGGCTGAATTCCTAAAATACCACTATAAAGATAACCGCTATGTTAAGAACTACAATCTGCATGCTTTAACTCAGGTATATGATTGGAGCATCTTCTCTTTACATGCTGGTGCCACTTTCACAGTTGCTGACGGATATATAATAAGAGGTAATATGAAGCAGAACAGTGATGCTGTTGGACTAGGACCAGCTATTGTTGCTCGATTCGGAGGAGAAATCATAGACAACTTTCATATCAGTCTGGATTTAGGTGGAAGTATGAGATTTTTTACAAAAAATCATCCGGCAACAGCAAGAAAATATGATTTTCTATGGAGAATAGGACCTAGAATTGCTTATGATTTCTCAGAAAACGGATCTGTAGGCTTTAACTACGTTGTTTATGCACATGCATCAAATGGACATAGCGATCAGAATCCTGGTTATGAGATGAAAGGATTTAACTTTAGTCTTGATTACAAATTCTAAAATGGTACGGTAGGTTTTTTTTAGTAATTCCTACCCTGTTTAAATTTGCCGCAAAATAGCGGCAAACTATCTGATAGATTGGAACAAAAGGTTATTTCTATAAGTATCTTAGCTTTTTTTAATCTGAAGCAGATAATCTTATGTGCACATAAAACTGACCGATATGGTAATGCCAATTAGAAATATGACTGTAAATTTCATGCTATATGCGACTCTACAGTACAGCAAAAACTCTCAGAGAATGGTATTCAACTCATTAGTTTTAGCGCTTTATAAGGTAGATCATACTAACCACTAGAAATATCTCCAATTTTTATTCCTGAAGATAAAAGCTAAGTTTCATAGCTCATCAGCAACCTCAAAATCGTCAATTAAAAGAATAAAGAGGCTGGATACAGATTTACTGTAATCTAGCCTCAATTTTCTTTGTAAATCATTCTTGATCTTAATCAGAGTTACTTTGGAGCTAGGCAGAAGTAATCTGATAAATTCTACTCTGATAAGAGCTTCTTATAGTTATCGCACATCTTCTGAATGTCTGAATCTGAAATATTCAGACAGCCATAAGCTACACGAATTGGAGCCACATCCATTCCTGTGTAGTTGCCGGTTGCAGTCAGAGGCAGGAAGAGCTCACCGATAGTGGTTGCCTTATAGTCTTCCTGTGGACCGCCGGTACTTAATACAAGCTGTAGCTTCTTGCCCTGTAGAGCATGGCCCTGTGAACCATAAGCCCATCCGTGTTCAAATACTCTGTCGATGTATGCCTTAAGCATAGGAGGAGTACTGAACCAGAATACAGGACACTGGAAAATCAGTCGGTCATTCTCTTCAATCAGCTTCTGTTCAGCCTTAACGTCAATCTTTTCTGGATCCTGACCGTACAGCTGTTCAAGATTGCGGATGGTGACATTGCTGACATCTTCTGCAGCCTCTAGAAGAGCTCTGTTTACTCTGGATTTTTCAAACCAGGTGTGAGAGAAAATAATTAAAGTTTTCATAAAAACCTCTTCTGACAAATTTTTATGACAGAATAATTTTATTTGTAAATCAACATGTTAAATTTACAAAAAAGGAAAAAAAAGCACCTCATTGTGAAGTGCCTTTTTTCTTTAAATTATTTCTTCTTGTTTACTGCATCTTTTAGAGCTGCGCCAGCTGAGAATACAGGAACCTTGCTTGCTGCAATCTTAATAACTTCACCGGTTCTTGGGTTGCGGCCCTGACGAGCCTTTCTTGCTGATACCTTAAAAGTACCAAAACCAATTAACTGAACAGCATCACCCTTTACAAGAGCTCCCTGTACAGCCTCTAATAAAGCCTCTAAAGCCTTCTTAGAGTCAACCTTAGTTAATGCGCTACGCTTTGCAATTGCGTCAACAAGTTCTGATTTATTCATAATATACTTCCTTATGTGAGAACGGGATGATCTGAATATACAACAATTCACTATTAGAGCAAGATTCAAAAGGCTTTTTTTATCAAAAAGTGTGAGGAGATTAGTATTTATTAGGCAAGAAACGTTATCTATAGCATAAAACCGCTTATATATCAGCTTTACAAAAGGCAATAAAAGAGGCGACCTCTACTTGCGTGTTTCTGCATCCTTACGAGCAGCTGCGTAAAAGTCGCCTCACTATACCTATAGTATAGGTTAAAATCTCACAAATGCGATATTTAAGCCATTTTTAAGCATTTTCTAACTAAAAATCAACAGTTTCCACGATGAACAAATTTTAAATACTCCGAAGCTATGGAACATAGTCTGTCAATTGTCTCAATTGGAGTAGGATAAAGCTCCTGTTCCTTATAACGGGGAAAAAATCTGCTTATGTGCAGAGGAATGTCTGGACTTATTGAGTACAAAAACTCTGCTTCAGAGTGCATATCCTCCTCAGAGTCATTTTTGGTAGGGATTATGAGAGTAGTAACCTCAACATGACACTGAGAGTGCGCTAGCCTTATGTTTTCCTTTACTGTTTCAAAATCACCTTTTACATAATCGTAAAACTGCTGTGAAAATCCCTTAAGATCGATATTCATTGCATCAACATACGGAAGAAGCTTTTCAAGATAATCAGAACAGATGCCGCCGTTAGTAACCAGAACAGACTTTAGGTTATGTTTTTTTAGCTCAATTGAGGTATCAAGAACAAACTCATAGCTTATAAGAGGTTCGTTATAGGTAAATGCAATTCCTAGATTCCCCTGCTCTTTATTTTTCAGATCAATTGCCAGTGCAACCAGCTCTTCAGGAGTGACCTTCTGATATTCACAGCTCTTATCTGCCATGGATATTGAATGATTCTGACAGAATGGACATTTAAGATTACAGCCAAAACTGCCCACAGAGAGAATATAGCTCCCAGGATAAAAGTGGTATAAAGGCTTCTTTTCAATAGGATCTAAGGCCACAGAGGTGATACAGCCATAGTTTAAGTCTCTGATCTGACCATTCTGATTCCCCCTGCCTTTGCATACACCTATTGCCCCCTCGGCAAGATTGCAGTGCCGAGGACACAGACCACATCTAACCTTCTGCGTCATATTGAAGTCCACACAAAATTAAAAATGTCTTATAACTTCAAACCGTTCCAGCTCGACTGATTCGTCGTCAGAAATGTAGCCCTTGCGTCTGCAGATCCTGATCTGCTCCTGAGGGGTATCAACACCTTCTAGGTCTGGCAGCAGTACACCACTCTTATGTCCGGATCTTACAATCACACCATATTTTTTAGGATCGAGTTCATCAATAGAGCTGATTTTCTCAGGTTCTGTCAGTACATCCACACTTACAGTTATAAAAGGAAGCTCCTCCTCTCTTACAGGGTCAAATCGAGGATCATGAGAGCAGGCATTAACGGCAAACCTTATGATTTCATCAGCTACACAATCACAGTTAGGAGAAAGAGAGCCGATACATCCGCGAAGCTGACCGAATTTTTTTAGAGACACAAAAACAGCAGCCTTCTTTTTAAGTAAATCCTTTGAAAGACCATCCGGTCTTTGCATCATAGAATGTGTTTTAACATAGTGTTCCATTGATGCTCTAGCTAGAGAGGTATACTCATCCCCTGACTCTTTGGATTTATTGTTTTTCTCTTTCTGAGCATTCAGAAATTTCTCAAGATAGTTATTGTCTTGATCATCGCCTGTTACTTTGAAACTGGCAACAGCGTAACCAACACCAAAAGGTCCTTCGTAGGATAAAAGACTTCCCTCTATAGCTTTTCTGTCAAGGACTCCGGCCATCATCACAAAAGGTCTGAAGCCACATTCTCCAGCCCCATCACATACAGGTGCAGGAATAGATAAGAGCTCATTAAAGTCAGAGTCTTTAAAGGATTCAGCTATAGCCTTATCAAAAACAGGACCATTGCTGTCAAAGCCATAAGGTCCATCCTCTAAAAGACGGTGAGATAAATCTCCGCTGCCAATAAAGACAGTTTTTCTCTTTAGTCTTGCAGCAACCTCAGCAACAACCTGTCCAACCTTGTAATGTTCACAGATATCAAGTCCGCTGATACCGATTCGAACAACTTTATAGGCTTTCAGATATTTATTTAAAAACCACATCGGGATCATGGTTGCATGATCAAGCTCGCTCATTTTATGCCCAAGTCTGCCAGCACTTATATCCTTAGACTTCAACTCATCGCACAGCTCATCGACAAAACCTTCATCATAAACAGCATCGATACGGACTGAACCAGCCCCAAACTGAGAGAAACTTCCTGATTCTCCAGAACCTGAGGCCACATGAATATAGTCTGCATAAGTTTCCATGTGAGGAGAGACAATAACTACGGTTTCCGGCTCCAAAGAGGCAACAAACTCCATAACCTTGTTATAGGAGTCAATAGTGGACTGAATCTGTTTTTCTTTTCCTAGGCCAACCTCTGGAATGATTAAAGGAGGATGAGGTACAGCAACAGCAGCAAGAATAGACATATAAACTCCTTATGGTTATTTGGTTAACCTAACTTGTATTTTCTATATTCAGTTTGAGCTGTTTTCCATTACTTTTACAGCCATTGAGCTTTTTTAGATATTACATTGTGAATTGTTTCACATTCTATATTCTCATACCGATATCTTTTTATTTTCATGAATGTCTCATATTGCTATCTATTAATTCTCCATTTACGCATCATAACGTTTGTAATTATAAACATCTTTACCTATAATGTTTATAAATATGAACGTTTAGAGGTAATTCTATGGGAAAAAGGATTGTTCTTACCCCCAGTATTAAACGAATACTTCAGACTATGGGAGAACAGATAAAACTTGCTCGTTTACGACGTGACATTCCTGTAGAAGTCATAGCCGACAGAGCTGGTTTGGGACGAACGACTGTATGGTCAATTGAGAAAGGTAGTCCCTCAGTATCCATGGGAGCCTACGCAAAAGTTCTTCATGCCATTGAGGGTATGGATCAAGATTTGTTGCTCATTTGTAAAGACGACAAAAAAGGAAGACTGCTGCAGGATATGGGACTTACCATTGCTCATAGGGCATCGAAGAGAAAGAATGAAAGATAATAAAACGATTTTTTGCTACTTGGACGACTATTATCGTGACCAATTTTATATTGGAAACCTTTATGTCCAAAAATCACATGGCGACGAAGTCTACTCCTTTGAGTGGTCCGAGGAGGTATTGGCAGGAGATGAGCATATATTCTTAGATCCGCAACTTCATACTGATATAACAGGGCGTCAATATGCTGAAAAAAACATTTTTGGAATGTTTTCTGACTCCTGTCCTGACCGCTGGGGGCGTCTACTCATGAAAAGACGTGAATCAATACATGCACGTAAAGAGGATAGAAAGCCAAAAGCCCTACGGGAAAGTGATTTTCTTCTAGGAGTTCATGATGAAAGTCGCATGGGAGCGCTTCGTTTTCGTACAGAGCCACAAGGAAATTTTCTAGCTTATGATAAAGAACTAGCAACTCCACCTTGGACAGAACTTCGCCGTCTGCAGGATGCCTCCAGAAATTTCGAGACAGACTCAGGTAACGATGAAGATTGGCTAGCCCTTCTTATGGCTCCAGGCTCCTCACTAGGAGGAGCAAGACCTAAAGCAACAGTTTGCGACGAAAAAGGCTGTTTATGGATAGCAAAATTTCCGTCAAAACATGATACAGAAAACACCGGTGCGTGGGAAATGGTAGCCCATGACCTTGCAAAAATGTGTAATCTTAATGTCCCAGAAGCAAAAGCTTTAGATATAACAAAAGAAGGAACAACCTTTTTGGTAAAGCGATTCGACCGATTTGGTGATAAACGTATTCATATGGCTTCAGCCATGACAATGTTAAACAAAACTGACAATGATCATGATGCATCATATCTTGATATTGCAGATTGGTTAACATCACATAGTCCGAAAGCCTCTGCTGATTTAAAAGAGCTTTGGTGCAGAATGGTATTTAATATTGCCATATCAAATACTGATGATCATTTACGCAATCATGGATTTCTGCTGGATAAGGATGGGTGGCGTCTTTCACCGCTGTTTGATGTAAATCCAAATCCTTATGGAAGCAATTTATCCTTGGGAATCACGGAAGAAGATACTGAGCTGGATTATTCTCTGGCTTTGGAAACGGCTGAATTCTATCAACTAAAGAAGACTTATGCTGAGCAGATTATAAGCAATATAAAAACAGTAGTTGCAGATAACTGGCTTACGTTGGCAAGAAAATATAACATTTCTCGTTCTGCAATAGACAGGATGAGTCCTGCATTTACAATGTAAATCAACCAGAATGTAAAAAAAAATGCCGATCGAAGTGATCGGCGAAAGGAGGAATTCCCTACCACTTAAGGCGGGGAACTTACTATTTTCGAGAACAAATTATTATTTTTTTCAGCAATTAACCTAGACGAGTGAAGGTTGCACCATCACATGCCTGAGTTTCGAAGATGGTTGCACCGATACCTGAAATCTTCTGGTACTTGGCGTTGATAGCATTCTTAACCACTTCAACATTCTTAGGCTCAACAACAGCAACAACACAGCCACCGAAACCGCCACCGGTTTGACGAACAGCAGCGTATTCCTCACCTAATGCTTCCTTAACAATATCAACGATAGCATCGGTTTCCTTTACAGTGATTTCAAAATCAAGTTTCTCTGACATATGAGATGCATACATCAGCTTAGCAAGAGTCTTAAGATCACCAGCCTCAAAAGCCTTAGAAGCTTCTAGAACACGCTCATCCTCAGTGATTACGTGACGGGCACGACGATAGGTCTCGTCATCCATCTTATCCTTGCATGCATCCAGCATTTCCATGGTAGCGTCGCGTAACAGAGGAACACCGATAATCTTTGCAGCCTTTTCGCAGCTCTCACGGCGATCGTTGTACTCTGAACCAACGAGCTGGTGCTTGATATTTGAGTTGATGATCAGAATCTCAAGATTTGAAGGAACAGCAACCTGAGTTAGACCGTATGACTTGCAGTCGATACGAACAGCGTGA
Organism: Succinivibrio dextrinosolvens; assembly: GCF_900116345.1. Classification (GTDB taxonomy): domain Bacteria; phylum Pseudomonadota; class Gammaproteobacteria; order Enterobacterales; family Succinivibrionaceae; genus Succinivibrio; species Succinivibrio dextrinosolvens_B. The sequence goes on from NZ_FPAH01000004.1 coordinate 52,233, forward strand.
TCTTTAGTACCGTTTGCAGAGATAGCCTGGTCCATAATACCGCACTTCATGCCGATGTAAGCTTCAGCAGCCTGGCCCATCAGAGCGATATCCATTAAAGCGATGTTTAAATCAAAAGCATTTGATACCAGGTGACCGAAACATACCTCTAAAGATGCAGATGAAGATAGACCTGCTCCTGGAGGAACGTCACCCTTGATAGCAATATCAAGACCTTTAACCTTGCTGCCGAACTTCTCGCAGATCTGGTAAGCAACACCGCGCAGGTAGTTTACCCAAAGCTTGGTTGGGTGCTTTTCAATCTTTGCAGCTAATTCGAACTCGTCGTAATCATTATTCATATCAACGGCTAAAATGCGCATAGTGTTGGTGCCGTTTGGCTTGGCAACCATGCAGGTACCGTATTTGATAGCACATGGAAGAACAAAGCCGCCGTTGTAGTCAGTGTGCTCACCGATGATGTTCACACGACCAGGAGCATACTCCTGCATGGTTGGTTTTGTTCCGAATTTGTCTTCAAAAGCTTTTAGGCAAATTTCTTTGATATCTGACATTTTTAAATCCTATGTTTATTTATTTAATGAATAATGAGTCTCTGATAAATCTCTTAAGCGGGTAGCAGCCTGCTCAGGAGTTAAATCACGCTGCTTCTCAGCTAAAAGCTCGAAACCTGCAACAAACTTCTTAACAGTTGCACTTCTTAATAGAGGTGGATAGTAGTTAGCGTGCAGCTGCCACTCTGAGTGCTCTTCACCGTCTACAGGAGCATTGTGCCATCCCATTGAGTAAGGGAATGAGCATTCAAACAGATTGTCATAACGGCAGGTCAGCTTCTTGATAGCTAAAGCTAAATCATTACGCTGCTCATCATTCAGCTGATTGATGGTCTGAACCTTGAACTTAGGCAGAATCATGGTCTCAAATGGCCAGAATGCCCAGAAAGGAACTAAAGCAACGAAATATTCAGTTTCAAAAATGATGCGTTCTTTCTTCTTAAGCTCAGCATTTACGTAATCTAAAAGCAGTGGAGTATTGTGCTTCTCGAAATACTTCTTCTGCTGTCTGTACTCTTTCATAACTTCTTCAGGGATGAAGTTACATGCCCAGATCTGTCCATGTGGATGAGGATTTGAGCAGCCCATAATTGCACCTTTATTCTCGAATAACTGTACATACTTATAGGTCTTTGAAAGCTCAGTGAACTGGTCGCCCCACAGATCAACCACGCCACGGATCTCTTCAACATCCATTACAGGAAGAGTCTTTGAATGATCTGGGCTGAAGCAGATAACTCTGGCAGTACCGCGGGCAGGCTCTAGCTGGAATAACTCCTCAGATTCAGGAGCATCCAGTGGAGTATCTGGAGTTAATGCAGCAAAGTCATTGGTGAAAACGAAATTCTTCTCATACTTAGGATTAGAATCACCGTTTACACGGGTATTACCTGGGCACAGGTAACACTTAGGATCATAAGTTGGCTTAATCTCGTTAGCCAACTTCTCAACCTGTCCCTGCCAAGGTCTCTTTGCTCTGTGAGGAGAAACCAGAATCCACTCGCCGGTTAGAGCGTTGAATCTTCTGTGTGGATGATCAGTTAAGTTAAATGATGTCATAGTTTTTTCTTACCTTTGTTTAAATCTTTTAGTCTTCGTAGCCGTTTGGATTGTTCTTCTGCCAGTTGTAAGAATCTGCAGTCATATCATCCAGAGTCTTCTTAGCTACCCAGCCTAGTTCATTCTTAGCCTTTGATGGATCAGCATAGCAGGCAATAACATCGCCCTCTCTTCTAGGAGCAAACTTGTATGGAAGCTCTCTGCCAATTGCCTTTGAGAATGACTTAACCATATCTAATACGCTGTATCCGGTACCGGTTCCTAAATTGTAAATGTGAGTTCCTGGTACATTCAGACAGTGATTTAAAGCTGCAACGTGACCTAAAGCCAGATCAACAACATGGATATAGTCACGGATACAGGTACCATCTGGTGTAGGATAATCATTTCCGAATACAGATAGCTCCTTTAATCTGCCAACAGCGACCTGAGTTAAGTAAGGCATCAGGTTATTTGGAATACCACGAGGATCCTCACCGATCAAGCCTGACTCATGAGCTCCGACTGGGTTGAAGTAGCGCAGAAGCACCATTGAGAAAGAAGGATCTGCAATCTGAAGTTCCTGACACATATATTCAATATCAACCTTGGTCTGTCCGTATGGGCAGTTTGCTCTCTTTACAGGTGAACTTTCGGTTAAAGGAAGTGCATCAGGCTCTCCATAAACAGTTGCTGATGAGGAGAAAATAAAGTTTTTGCAGCCGTAAGCCTTCATTACAGACAGAAGGGTACGTGCACCGTTAACATTGTTATCATAATATTCAAGAGGCTTTTTAACAGACTCGCCTACAGCCTTTAAACCAGCGAAATTAATAACACCGTCAATCTTATAGTTCTCAAAAACCTGCTCTAACTGCTCACGTGAACGGATATCACCTGAAACAAATGGAATGTTACGACCTACAATCTTGTTGATTCTTGCAAGTACAGCTGGCTTTGAATTGTAGAAGTTATCAAAAATAACAGGCTCATAACCGGCTTTTACCAGTTCAATTACTGTATGTGATCCAATGTAGCCTGCGCCACCAGTTACCAGAATAGTAGTCATATTAAATCCTCGAAATGCAATAGTAATGCCCATGTAACCGTTTACATGGCAAATTATATACCTCATTGTTTTTTTAGCAAGAGATAAAAGTTGATCATATTCACATTTTTAATTATTTGATTATTTTTAATCAGCTCAGAGCACGTTGTTACATACAGCTATCATATTGATTCTTATATATTTATTATGTACAGATAGAGTCTTTTAAAGTTTATCTCAGAATAATTTTCAAGGATTTTTTTCAGATTTTTCTTTAAAAATAAAAGAGATAAAGATGATATGAGAGAAACAGAAGCTCCAGAGAAGAGGTAAGCGTTTACAGAAAATCAGGAAATATTGTGAACGAAATACAGTAGTTATGCCGTGAAAACGCCGTTTTGTTTTCATTTATAACGAAATTTACTTATAATTAGCCTTGGTAATCCAAAATTAACACAATAATTATAAATACAGCAAAAAAGGTAGCACTGAACTTTTCAAGTCATACCACAAGTACCTTTCAGATATAAGAAAAAAAATATGACCGCAACAATTAGAGATGTAGCAAAGAAAGCAAATGTTTCTGTTGCTACTGTATCCAGAGTATTAAACGGCACTGCCAAGGTAAGTGAAGCATCAAGAAATGCTGTACTGGCAGCTCAGAGAGAATTGGGCTTTTATCTTAATGCAAATGCTCGTACCCTTGCAAAAAAGGACAGCGAAACCATCGGAGTTCTGGTTTCTGATATTTCCGATCCTTATTTTGGAACCATGATTAAATCATGTGATATGGCAGCCAATGCTATGGGAAAATCTCTATTGATTGCTCAGGGATTCTACGATCCTCAGAGAGAACAGAAGGCAATAGACTCCCTGCTCTCCCATCAGTGTTCTGGAATGCTGGTGCATGCGCTGGCTATTGATGATATTGTGCTCTCGGACTACATGAGACGTTTTCCTTATATCGTACTTATCAACAGAAGACTCAGAGGTTTTGAAGATCGCTGTGTAATCATTGATAACCACAACGGCATGTACGACCTTACCAACTACCTAATCAAGTTTGGACATAAGAAGATTGCCTATGTGACCTCATCCTTTGGTATCTCAGATGCCCAGGAACGATTCTCAGGATTCAAGAAAGCCTGTGCTGACAATAATATAGAGATCAATCCAAGACTGATTCTTTCCGTGCCTCCATCACTTGAGGGAGGAAAGATGGCTGCCGAACAGCTTATAAAAATTGGACTGGATCAGTTCTCAGTAGTCATGTGCTACTGTGACACCATTGCGGCATCGGCCATGTCTACCTTTGAAAACAACGGTATAAAGATTCCAGAAGATGTGTCTATAACCGGTTTTGATGATCTGTTTATTGCCTCCTGTCTAAACCCTGCCCTGACAACAGTAACAAATCCTATCGGAATAATGGGAAAGGAAGCCTTAAACCTCTCACTTGCAAGATACAAGAAGGATTACGATTTTACAATTCCTCAGTTTAAAACAGAGCTTATTATCAGAAAATCAGTTCAGGAAATAAAAAACTGAAAAAAAATAAAACAATCTGAACAAAAATGTAGGTAGTGAAGATACGATTCAATGTAAAATAACATAACTGTTTGTTAGATATAGAGTTATATGGCTAAATTATCACTTCACGTTTCAGAAAAAGAAAGACAGAAAGAAAGCAAAGAGAATAAAAGATTCTCAACCTCTCAGAAGGGATGGGGTAAGGGCTTTACTGAAAAGCCGGTTTTTGTAAAGAGAATGATGCTTCCACACTTCTGGAGTGCCTGGTTTGCTTTGTTCGCTCTTTTTTTAATCGTAAATGTTCTCCCATATAAAGTTCAGATGTTTCTTGGCAGCAAGATCGGCAGACTGATGGGCACAATCCTGCCTGCAAGAAAATATGTTCTAAAAAGAAATCTTGAGCTGGCATTTCCTGAGATGTCTGACGATGAAAGACACGAACTTTCAAAAGAAATTCAGAGAAATTCAGGCATGGCGATTTTTGAAACAGGAATGGCCTGGTTCTGGCCTGACTGGAGATTAAAGCGCCACGTTGTAATTGACGAGAAAGAGCTTGAATACGCAAAAGAATGTGTAGAGTCGGGAAAACCAATCCTTCTTTTATCTGCACATTTCGTTCATCTTGAGCTTATGGCCAGAATATACGGAACATATGTAAAACCAGGAATCGGTGTTTACAGACCAACCGACCATCCGGTCTGGGAGTGGGCTCAGGTAAAAGGCAGACTAAGGAAGAATCTAGCGCTGGTTTCTAAGAATGATCCCCGTTCCATGATTAAGGCATTAAAGACCGGAGCTCCAATCTGGTATGCTCCAGATCAGGACTACGGTAGAAGAGTAAGTGTCTTTGCTCCATTCTTTGCAGTTAAGGAGACAGCAACTGTGGCTGCAACCCATAATCTTGCAAAAATCGAAGGTACAATGCTTACTCCTGCATGGACTATTCGTGAAGGTGATAAATATCATCTTTATCTGAAAAAAGAACTTCAGAACTTCCCTACTGAAGATACAATAGCTGATGCGGCAACCATAAATAAGGTAATTGAAGGTATGGTAAAAATGGCACCTGAACAGTATTTATGGATGCACAGACGTTTTAAGACAGCACCTGACGAGAATGAAAATCGTTATCCAGGACTTGAGGAGTAAAACGGTGAAAAGGCTTTTATCTATAGCAGCATGTCTAGCTACCGTTCTGACCGGCTGTATGTCAGCTGAGGAACAGGCAGCTGCAAACAGGATTATCACAGCACTGCCAACAGAGGTTGAAGGTTGTACTTTTATTGCAGATGTAGACAACAGCGGACCGTATTCAACGGTACATATGGCAAGATTCAACCTCAAGCATCAGGCCGCACAGATGGGAGCTACTCATCTGGTTGAGAAGTACGCTTACACTTCCCATATTACGTTCAAGCTTTTAGGCGTAGTTCTATCAGGACGTGCCTATAAGTGTCCAGCCGGAAAAGGACCAATTCTTGATAATGAAAAAGGAAAACTGCAGTACGATTTTCCAATGACAGATCCTGAACAGGATATCATTAACGACTAGTCAGATTGACTCACCGCAGAATTCTCTGCGGTGTTATATATCCGGCCTAATCCGAAAAGATTTTTCTCCAGATTTCCTCAACTCTGAAGGTTGCAGGAATTCTGTCTGAAGCAGCAATAACCCTAGGCAAATCAGCCAATGAAAGTTCATGATAGATCTGTCTGATGTCAATGTAGGCAGAAATCAGGACATCAGTTATGTTCTTGTCCACAATTCCAAGATTAGAACATTCTTCCAGAATACGAACATTATCGGACCACAGTTTCATCTGCGGATAGGATGGTGCATATTTTAAAAGCAGATACTGAGAGATGAACTCAATGTCAATCATGCCTCCGACGCCATGCTTGATGTCATAAAGCTTATCGTTTGAACGATCCAGATGAGCACGCATTTTCTCTCTCATACCCACCACATCATCCTTGAGTTTAGTCTCATCCTTAGTGGCTCTTATAACCTCCTCTCGAATCAGATTAAACTTCTCGATAATATCAGGAGAACCGGTAATCGGACGGGCTCTTACAAGAGCCTGATGCTCCCAAGTCCACGCTCTGCCCTTCTGATAAAGCTCAAAGGAATCTGTATCAGAAATCAGAACTCCTGTGTCTCCGTCAGGTCTTAAGCGCATATCAAGATCATAGAGAATTCCACCAACTGTTGTGGTGGTGGCAAGATGCATGATTCGCTGAATCAGTCGCTGGTAGAAGATAGTCTCAGATACTGCGTTTTCACCATTGGTAACTCCATCACCTTCTTTTTTGAGGAAAACCATATCCAAATCGGATTTATAACCAAGCTCAATACCGCCAAGCTTTCCATAACCAATTACAGCAATACCAGGATCATCCACACTTCGGCCCTCAGGTTCACCATACTTTTTGGCATTAAGTTCCCAGGCAATAACAATCAGTTCTTTGATAAGAGCTTCAGCAAGCCAGGTTAAAGCATCGGAGATCTTCATGAGCGGAAGCTTACCCGCCTTATCTGAGAGAGCAATTCTGAATACCATCATCTTCTTGAAAAGACGAAGCTCTTCCATAACCGCTTCAAGATCATCCCGGTCTATTCTTAAAAGCTGCTCCTGAAGCATGGACAGGAACTCTTCAGGTGAAGGAGGTTTGTTGAAATACTGAGGAATAAAGAGCTCATCCAGAAGTATAGGATGCGAAGTAATAAGCTCACTGGCAAAGTGGTTATCCTTCAGAAGTGCAATGAATCTCTCTAACACCTCATTCTTATCTCTTAGAAGCTGAATGTAAGGGGTTCTTAAGGCAATCTTCTCTATAAGTCCTGACATTCGCTTAAACAGAGCTGCAGACTGAGGTTCTTTTGCAATCAGATAGATAACCTTAGGCATAAGTTCGAGGAGAGTTTCTCTACCCACAGGCCCCACAGGCATACGGGCCAGAGATGACTTTAGTGTCAGGATATCCCCTGCCATCTCTTTGGTATTGTCCTTATTGACCATATGAGGCTCAAGTTCAGCACACATCTCCTCAAGATCACTGTCGGCCTCCCAGAGATCGAAATTCTTATAATCCTCCTCAGAATCTTCCTCATCAGCTACAACCTTCTTGAATTCATCATGAACAAACTGCATAACTACATCAAGATCATTGCGGAAAGCCTCTTCTGAAGAGTAATTCATTGCAACAACAACTCTGGCCATGTCCTTAGGATTATCAGGCAGATTCTGAGTCTGCTTATCTGAAAATTCCTGAATGACATTCTCAAGACGTCTTAAAAATACATAGCACTTATCAAGCTTCTCGCATATTTCTCTTGGGATTAGATCAAGAGAAATGATGTTCTTAAGACTCTTGCGCAATGATTCTTCTCGAAGCTCATGATATCGGCCACCACGCATTAAAGAGAAGGCCTGAGCGATAAATTCTACCTCACGTATACCGCCTTTACCCAGCTTGAAGTTATTGTTAAGACATCTGCGTCTTACCTCAGACTCAATCAGATGCTTTAGTTTTCTTAAAGACTGAATGGCTCCGTAATCAAGATATCTGCGATACACGAACGGACGCAGCATAGAGGTTAATTCCTGAGCATACTCATCAAGAGGTTCTCTCTGGCCTAAGATTCTTCCTTTCACAAGAGCATAGCGTTCCCATGTTCTTCCCTGAGTCTCGTAATAAATCTGCAGGGCATCAAAGGAATTTACAATAGCACCTGCATCACCAAAAGGTCTTAAGCGAAGATCAATACGATAGCAGAATGAATCAGAGGTGATATCCGAGAGAAAGTTGGCTGAACGCTGTACAATCTTTGAGAAGAACTCCCTGAAGGTTACAACTCTTGGACCTGCTGTCTCCCCTTCCCTTGGATAAGTAAAAATAAGGTCAATATCTGAGGAGAAATTAAGCTCCTGACCACCAAGCTTGCCCATACCGATAACAAGTAAGGGCATAGGAGCTCCATCTGCATCAAAGGCATCACCGTAAACTTTTTTAAGCTGGATACGAACCACCTCTAAAATACGCAGAACAATTGACTCAGCAAGAGAAGAAAGCTTTTCAAAGATTTCGTCGATATCTGCAAAGCCACATAGATCACGCCAGGCTATTGCCATATGATGGATTCTTCTTAGGATTCTCAGGCGACGCTTAATTTCAAAATCATTAAGCTTCTCATCAATGAATTCATTTACAAAAGAAGATGGATCGATATGAAATTTAGGATCATCCAAAGCCCCCTCCTGTACAAGAGAGCAGCATTCTTTTGGATAGGAGAAAATAGTATTAGAGACAAACTCTGATAAAGCCAGAACAAATCTGAATTCTGGACGAGCATATAAAAGAGCAAACTGCTCCTCGCTAAGTTTGCTCTTGAGGCGTTCATACTGTATATCAGAGTGCTGTTTTAATTCTTCTGGTAAATTCCTATAATCTGTTGATTCTGGCTGTATTGAAAAATCCATCAAAAATCCTTACTTTGCCATTAAAGACAGAAGCAGCCTGAGCTTTAGAGGAATCAGGAACAGCTTATTTGCCTTCTCACTGGCACGAATTTTCTCAAAGCTGGAGTCAATGCCCTTTGAGTTTTTCCTGAATCGGCATAAAAGCATTCTCTTTGAAACATGACGGCATACTCTGTGGAAAGACTTCAAAAGTCTGATGATAATCTGCAAATCACGCTTATACTCAACCGGTTCCTTTCTGCCGATAATAAAGGCCAGGAAATTTCTGCGTTTCAAATACTTCAAAGAAAGCAACAGAGAATCCAGAAGAGAGGTAATGTGAGAGAACAGTACCGCATCATGAGAAATCAGGAAGTAGCCGTATAACTTTTCTAACAGAGCTACCTGAGCAGTCACATAGTCAATGAAGGTCTCAGCATCATCAAGCTCAGAGAAATCCACTGTAGGGTGTCCCTGATGCTGCAGTAGTGCAGCACGATGCATTTTAGAGAAAGGCTCTAAAAGCAGAGGAATATTGTTTGCAGCCAGATGGGTGCATAGAATTGAGAACAGATTTAAAAGCTCATCAGAATGAACTGAGGTTTCCTTAAGCTCAATTTCAAGTTCACTCAAAGGATACTTGTTTGAACTGTCCACCTCTATGTAGCCATGATCATAGGCTACCTCAAAAGTACTGTCTAAAAGCTCAAGATTGAAAAGGTATCGGGTAAAGTTGATACGACAGATAGGCTTGAGTCTTTTCTGAACATTTTCAATATCAAAGTCTGAAGGAAGTGCTTCCTTAGGGAACTTCATCAGATTAGGGACATCATCAGCAAGCTCAATTGGAAGATTGAATTCCTGTCTTTTATGAAGACCGCCGATATTCTCACCTTTTACCTTTAAGGTCTGCTCGGAAAAATTGTCTCCACGTCTGATTCTAAGACCGGCATGAATACCGAATAAGGCTTTATCGTCAGTATCAAAATAGGTATTATCAAGATGCAGTGTAGTTTTATTGCTTACTGCGCCAATATGAGAAAATATCTCGTATAGATTTGAAGCATCCCCATCAAATCCAAACTTTAGCTCAATCTCTTTGTCCTGCATTAACATTCTCTCCAAAACAGAGTACGGACCTCATACTTAACTAACTCTGTCTCTGTATTATATGCAGCTTAGTTGTTATGAAAATAATCTGCTGCAAAGACTTTAATAAAATATGTTTCTGACTATTTTACTTACTATTTTTTCTATCATCTAGCATTTAAGCTTAAATATCAAACAAAAGTATTAATTCACAAAAAATGCGCTGAAAATTCAGAAAGAAAGGAAAGCGATCCACGAGCGGAGTCACTATTAAAGAAAAATGTTATGAAAAATTGTGTGCAAACTCGTAGTTAACTCGTGATACATTAAAACTTTACCCAAAGCTTGTGCTAAAATTCTTTGCAGAACAAGAATGATTTAAGGATTTACAAGTGATTTCTATTAAAAAAATTATATCAGGCTCACTATTAGGTTTATGCATCTGCGCAGCCGGAGCTGTTCAGGCTGAACCAGAGAACAATGATAACACCGATGAAATTAAGGCACCTAAGGCCAGAGAGGTATCTGATCTTCAGATCGGAGATACTCTATACGTTTCAGAGAACGTAAATGTCTGGCTTAGAACCTGCCCTCGTGCCAACTGCAAAATTGTAAATTCAATTCACGTGGGTGAGAAAATCACCTTTAACAAACTCTCTGACGATAGAAAGTTTGTTGAGATTACCTACAATGGCAAAGAGTACTGGATGCAGTACCGTGATCTTCAGGTAGAACCTTGCGGTGAAGCAAAAGTTGACGAGCTTGAAGGAAAGATTGCCGAACTAAAGAATTCTCTTGAAAACTACGACTCTGAGGTTGCAGCAAACTACAGAGCAGCAAAAGCAAAAGTAGAAAAGCTTGAGAAAGAAAATGCAAGCTTAAAGAGCACTCTTGCAGCACAGAATGAAAAGATCGAAGACCTTGATGCAACTAGAAGAGATTTTGCTGACAAGCTTGAAACCAAAGAGCTTGATATGCAGATGAGATGGTGGCTTCAGGGAGCTGTTATTGCTTTCTGTGGTGCCATTATTGGAATTATCTGTGTTTATATTCCAAGACCATCCTCAAAGAGAAAAAATCGTTTCTAATCTTTGCTGAAGTACTTTAGCAGATTCATCCATTAAAAAAAGTGAGATCATACAATCTCACTTTTTTGTTTTTGGTCTCAGAAAGTCAGTATCTATCAGTTTCCCGCAATTTTCTGTTTTACCTTCATCACACCAAGATCAAGTGCTGAATCAATAGGCTCATTGTTCTTGATAATACTGTAGAGTGCCTGCTCCATAGGCTCCCACACATGTGCCATCTGAGGAATTGTTGGCATAGGATCAGCATACTCAACCTGTGCAGAAATGGCACTGGCATAATCATCATTAGTAATCTCCTCCTTAGCTAGAAGCTCTTTGATAGGAGGAAGCTCTGCGATTCTGTGATAGCGTTTTAATGCAAAATCAGTCTGATTTATAAACTTTAAGAACTCCTCTGCAAGTTTCTTATTCTCAGATTTAGAGCAGATAGCATAGGATTTAACACCAAAGAAAGGTCTCATCTGAGTTCCGTCTGGAAGCTTAGGTAGAGGAGCAACACCATAGTTGATCCCCGAACTTGCATATCCGTCTAAGGTCCATGGTCCATTGATGATAGCTCCAACCTTTCCGGATTTGAACATCTCATCTATATTAGCCCAGCCTTCCTGACCTAAGACTGACATAGGTACATGTTTTTTGGCAAAGTCAGCAAGAACAGAAAGCCCCTTTACCGCCTTATCGTTATCAAGTCCTATATTATAAGGATTGAATTCTCCTTCAGCGTTCTGCTTGAACACATAAGAGCCATAAGCACCGAAAAAGCCATAGCTATAGTAGAAATTATCCACCTTACTGATAAGGCCATAGATTCCCTGAGCCTTATGCTTATTTGTAAAATCAATGTATTCAGATAGATTCTCATAAGGAATAGGCATTACATCCTTGTTGTAATATACAACAAGAGCCTCTACAGAACGAGGAACGCCATAGTATTTGCCATTAACCTTAAACAGTGCAGTTGCATTATCAAGATAGTGGGATTTTTCCTGCTCCATATTTTCAATAGGAGCAAGGATACCTTTGGACATGGCATCACCCACACGGTCAGATACAATCAGGAAAATATCCGGAGTCTTCTCTCCCCTGCTTATCAAATCCGCAACATCGTAAACATGGTTGGCTGAGTCTTTCCCCTGAATATCAACCTTCACGCCATACTTCTTCTCAAACTGGTCTGCAAAATCTCTTATACCGTCAGCCTTGTTAAGATCTTCCCACACCGTAAGAGTTGCACCGTAGGATGACAAACCAAGCAACATAAGAGCAAAACCAAGAGAAACTTTAAGTGTATTCTTCATATCAGAGTTCTACCTTTCAATATCCCAAAAACAAGCCTGCCCTGTTAAACCTTAACCTTAGCAACAAGTTCAGATAGTTCTGCAACAGAACAGCTTGCATTGTTGACCACGCTCTGAGTTTTCTCAACCTCAATCACAAAGCCCTGAGCTGAACTGGTAATGTTCTGCATATTTGAGGATATCTCTGCAGTGGCTGTAGTCTGTTCCTCTGCAGCGGTCGCAATCTGATTAATCTGAGAATTAACAACCGAAACCTTGTTGATAATCTCATTTAACAGCACTTCAATTGAGGAGGCATCCTCTGCAAGATTAAACATGGAAGTAACAGATTTTGACATAGACTCATTGGCAAGGTTAGCTTCATTCTGTACCAGGGTAACCATGCTGGTAATCTCCTGAGTTGAGGCAGAAGTTCTTGAGGCCAGAGCACGAACCTCATCTGCAACCACAGCAAAGCCTTTACCGGCTTCACCGGCACGAGCAGCCTCAATCGCAGCATTCAGAGCCAGAAGATTTGTCTGAGATGCAATCTCGTCAATGGTCTGAACAATGGTTCCAATCTTCTGAGCCTTATCAACCAGAGACTGAATCTGTTCAGCATCCTTCTTGGTCTGTTCTACCTGCTGATGAATAGCGTTAATGGTTACACGAACCTTGGATACACCTTCCTGTGTGGTCTTGTTGGAATCATCTGCATTTACAGCAGCTTCCTGACAGTTTTTAGCAATGTCTGAGGTGGTGGATACCATCTGATCAGCTGCCGCGGCAACAGTTAAAGAACGGCTTTCTGTTTGCTTGGCGGAATCTTTGATTTCAGAAGTTGAAGAACGAATCGTATCAAAGTTTGAGTTCAGATCATTCTCGGACTGTTTGATGGCTGATACAATTCCCTGCCACTCTGAACGCATGGATTCAAGCGAATGCAGAAGAACACCAAAATCATCCTTAAGATGAGTCTTTATTTCTTTTGAAAGGTCTCCTCTTTCAATAGTAGCAGTTGCATCACAGGCACGTTTAATAGCTCCGGTAAACACAGCTGACAGAGCAAAGCTGATTACCAGAGAAACAACAATTACAGCGACAGAAACAACACCAACCACAATGAGAGGAGTATTTGAATTCATCTCTTCAAGATGCCCCATAATATTGCCGAGAATGTTGTTGTTAATGTTCACCAGATTTCTCTGAGCGGCAATAAACTTAGGGTAAATATTGGCCGAGTAGATTCCGCGTGCCATTGGCTGGAAGTTTCTATCCAGTGTAGGTATCAGCTCATTATGATAAGTATCGATCGCCTCAGCAAGATAAGCTTTTACCTTCTTTGAGGCATCAGAATTAATCTGTTTATTCAGAGCATCAGCCACTTTTTCAATACTTGCAAGCTTATCTTCAACAGAAGATTTATTCTGAGGAGTGTATTCCTTGATGTTATTTACAAAGGTAAACAGCTCATCATTGACGTATGTGATATTCGAGCTTAATTCAGTATTCGGGTTGTACTCTGTTGAAAGAGCTATATCCGCATAGTCAATTGATGCTTTGATGTTTTTCAAATTGATCATCGCAACAACTGAAATAATCAGAGTTAAGAAAATAACAACCATGAAAGCTAAGATAAGCTTTGCGCGTACAGCTAAACGATTAAACCAACCAAACATATTCCACCTAAAAAAAGAATAACCACCTCTTTTAGTTATAGGAATAAAAACTGGTGGCTCTTTTGAGTTATATTAACTTTTTGATTTAGTTCAAAAGTTATTTTGAGGATTTGAGTTGGGAATTCAGAAGGACTTAATAATGGTATGCACGCTGGCATACCAGTCATATTACGCTCTTCTTTTGGCAGGACTCATTCTAGAGTGAGAAATGTAATCTGTGATTATAAGACAGCCCAATGCTACACAATGAGCTGTTGTACAGGCAATATCTTCAGCAACATCGTTCTCTAGAACAGCAAAAATCCAGATTGAAACAATGAAGGTCTGAAGTAGACCGGCAATGTTTAAGGTAACAAATTTAAAAAGTGATTTTTTGCGTTTTGTAAAAGCAGAGCACAGCATACTGTAGGCTGTAACTGTTCCCACGAAATATGAAAGTAATACTGACAGTTCAAAGCTTAAGGCTTCCTGAAAAAGGAATCTGCTTAAAAAATTACATCCGATACCAATGAGATCTGCCAGCATGAATTCGACATATCGATTCTTCTGCATTTTTAATCATTCTTAACTTTTAGGAGGAGTTTTTTTTGACTCCTCGATTTATTATTTTTTTGCGTTGTATTTTAGTATTTTTTTAATAACAGATCATCAAAAAATTACTTCTTATATCAAGCAATCTCTTCTAAGATTCCTATTCAAACTTACAAAAATCTGCAAATTGTACGTACATAATTTTTTTTATTTTTATAGAATGCGCTCACTGATACAAACTGACGGTAAACAGGTTCTTTTTCTGTTTGAGAATTAAACGTCGGTTTCAGTATCCGCACTTCACTTTTATGAGGAAATTACATCTTAATACAGACAGACGTTCTGTTCGTCTGATTATCATCATGCTGATTCTGCTTAGTATCAGTTCATTTCTAATCTATATCGGATCAAGAGGAGATGCCACCTCAGTTGCCCAGAGAATTAAATCAGGAGTTCTGACTGCAGATGAAGTTAACATCGCCTTTGAAAATGTTGGTGGACGTCTTTTGTCACGTAAGGTAAAAGAGTCAGACTTTGTCAAAAAAGGTCAGGTTCTTATGGTTCTTGATGACAAGGATACAGCCCTTTCCATCCAAAAGCTGCAGGCTCAGATTCAGGCTCAGGAAGCATCCATAAGACAGCAGCAGGACGCAATAAAGATTCAGACTCAGGCTTGCCGACTTCAGGAAATCTCACAGTGGAGACAGATAGAACAGTTTTACGCCGCATTAAAGGCAGCACAATCAGCCGAAAAACTGGCAAAAGTTGAGTTCGGAAGATCAAAACAGCTGATTAACTCGAAAAGTATATCAAAATCAGCCTATGACACAAACGAAAGCGCCCAGAGTCAGGCAACTCAGGCAAGAATTCAGGCTCAGCGTCAGCTTGACTCCATATCTTTAGGAGCAACTCCCGAACAGAAAGAAAAGCTCAGAACTACGGGAAGTGCTGAAGGCATGACCTTAACCGCTATCGAGAATACCAGAGCCAACATTAAAAACATGGACAACACGCTGTCAGAAATGAAAGCCCGTTTAAAAGAGTTAAATACGGAACTGGAGATTCTAAATCTAAACTATGAACGACTGACTTTAAGAGCCCCAGAAGACGGAAAGATTTTAAAACTCCTGTATCAGGAAGGAGAGATGATCTCTCCAAATGCTCCTGCAGTCTTACTAGAGTCATCTCGTAAGTATTTTGATATTTATGTAAACGAGAAGCAGGTCTTAAACTATAAGGAAAACCAGAAGGTAACCGCAAATGTAATTGCTACTGATGAAGAGGTCAGCGGTATTATCAGATTTGTTACCGCAGCCCCTTCCTTTGCAGATCTTAGAATGACCAGAGAACACGGACAGGCGGATTTAACCATGTTCAAGGTAAGAGTGTACCTTGAAAAGCCAGAGAGCTGTCTTGCCGGAATGACTCTTGAGGTTGAAAATGATTAAAAAAATCACCGATGCAATCCTCGAAGAAGTTGATGCGATGATGTCAGGTCACTTTATTCCCTATCATCTGGCGGCCTTCATGATGGCGATTCTTACAACTTTATTCTTCTCAGTGACTATGACTCACAGTGCAGTGTTTGAAGGAAAAATTGCAGTAATTGATCTTGACGCCTCCAACTACTCAACCAGTCTGATACAGCAGCTTAACACCAGTGCTTATATTGAGGTAACAGAGGTTTATCACACCCCGCTTCCAGTAATGAAACTGCTTGCTCACGATAGAAATATCGGAGTCATCTATATTCCAAAAGGACTTGAACAGGCAGTAATGCGAGCAGAGAAAACCTTTAATCTTGGATATTTTGCCGATTACTCAAACATGGCGCAGAATGGGCAGGCTATAGCAAATCTCAAGAGCGTAATTTCAGAGATCGGAGCTCAGAGTACGGGTACCAGAATCGCGCTCAAAATGGAAACCAGTCAGGAAAAAACTCAGGCACTGATGCAGCCTATCAGTATAATTGACAGAGATCTGTATAATCCGACACTGTCTTCAACTATATCTATCTGCTCGGCTTTTATATATTTCTTCTCATCCATCATCTTCGGTATCACCGTACTGATGATTATAGGAAGGCTTAAAGTAACCAACCGATGGAATTCCGTATTAAACGAAAGCGTAATTGTACTTATAGCAAGACTTGTTCCATACGCTTTAATCTACACCACAGCCATAACTCTGGTAACTTCGGCTATTGTGGTGTTTGGACAGTTAAGATTTGCCGGAAATTATTTTCTACATATTCCAAGTATTTTTATGACCGCGATGGGACTGGGAATGCTTGCATTCATTATCACATGGAACACAACCAATCCTTCAGAAGGTGGAAGCAGAATGATTCTGATTATTCCTCCAGGTTTTATTCTGGGAGGAGCTCTTTTAGCTGCAGCAGTACTGCCTGACTGGGTCAATACCTTTAAATATATCTTTCCTCTAACCTGGATGTTTGAGTTCTGGAGGGATAATGCCTATAGAGGAGTCGAATTTACCACCATGCTTGGAACCTATGGAAAGTATATTCTATACCTCACTGTACTGTCAGGTATTCTTTATGTTCTGCATTACAAAAGCCAAAAGAAGGAGCTAGAGAACTCGTCTGACATTGTGCATATTGAGAAGGAAGAAAAAAAAATTACAGAAAACGTAAATTAAAGCGCAGGCAGTGCGAATCATAAAACCACACAAGACCTTTAATGTTAATTTCTCTCTGTTTTGGTTATCAGAATAGAGAGTTTTTTTCAATATTCTTTATAGAGGAAGAAGCCCAATTATAAAGATTGACAGGGGTACCATTAGAAGGGCCGGAATGTAGTTTATTACCTTAAACTGAGTTATGCCTATCATATTGAAACCTAAAGCCAGAATAATTGCACAGCCGGTCGCGGAAATCTCACCTATCAGAAAATCGGACATATATGGAGCTAGATACTTAGAGAAAAGAACAATTGCTCCCTGAAATATTAAAGTAAAGGCGGCTGAACCTAAGACGCCGGCTCCCATAGTTGCCGCCAGCATGATTCCAGATATAAGATCTAAAAGAGATTTGGTATATAGCATACTGTAGTTTTCACGTAAACCAGCATCAATAGAACCAACAATAACCATTGCACCAACGTTCATGATAAGACATGAAGTAACAAAAGCCTCAGTAATTCTGGACACACTGTCGCCATCTTTTGCAAGTTTTCCCAAAAGATTCTGAGAAAAGCGATTTACCTTCCCTTCAAAATTAAAGAATTCACCAACAAAAACACCAAGAGCAACAGATAAGATGAGAATCAGGATATTAGAAGTCTGAATAGCCCCCTGAACACCAATAATCACAGTACATACACCGAGAGCTTTTAGAATATTGCCGGATATTTCCTTTGGAATGCCCTTTTTTATAAGAAGACCTACAAAGGCCCCAATGATAATAGCGATAGTATTAACTATAACCGCAAACATATTTCTATCTCGATATTCAAAGTTTAAATCTAACTCTTTGATTTATTATACAGTTATTTCAGATTCTTGATTTATATTTTCTAAAACAGAAGTAAAAAGGATAGTAACAAATATGACAAAGCTCATTGCTAAGTCTTGTCTTTCGGTTCAATTTAATTAAAACTTGGTCCGTCTGTACTATACAAATACGGAGCATTTTTATAGTTAAAGATTCTGAAAATCATAATCAAAAGGACTCCTATAAGTGCACATATTTTAATTGCTTGACGATGGAAGTCAGAATAAAGATAATAACTAAACTAGCTTTAGCCTTATTTTAAGAGATAAAGAAAAGATTCCCCAGAGAGATCCATACAGGAAACTCTCAGATTACATAAAACAATGTAATGCTTGTCGGAGTGCCTTCGGGCTGAGACTGCATCAGCAGAATCCGTATACCTGATCAGGATAATACCTGCGTAGGAAACAAGACTTCGGCATGCATGTAAAAAAACATAATGGAAATGCCGATGTCTAACAATACCCTCAATACTTTCTCTGTTAATTCAAAAAGAATCACAAAAGGCGCACTAAAGGTACCTTTCAAAGAACTTACCCTATCCAACGGCGAAAAAATACTGCTGCAGACAGTTGAAGGCTGTCCTGAGAACTTTCCTAATCAGCCAAAGATAACCTCTGGATGGACGGAATCATATCAGGATGGCGATGCCAGAAAGGTAAAAAAGACTCAGCTTGATTACGCTAAAGAAGGTGTGATTACACCTCAGATGGAATATGTAGCTATAAGAGAATCCTTCTGCACTGAAGATGAAGGGAAAATGGCCTTTACACCTGAGGATGTCTGCAACACCATAGCTCAGGGACGAGCAGTAATACCTTCAAACATCAATCACCCGGAAGCTGAAAGCATGATTATCGGCGCAAAGTACAGCGTCAAGGTAAATGCAAATATCGGAGCATCTGCTATTGGTTCTGACTATTCAAAGGAGCTTGAGAAACTAAGGTTCTCTCTGCAGTTTGGTGCAGATACTGTAATGGATCTGAGTGTGGGAATCGAAGGTATACCAGAACTTCGCAATGCAATTTTAAGAGCATCCCCAGTTCCTCTAGGAACTGTTCCTGCCTATGAAGCACTGGACAGAGCTGAGGGTAACATCAAAAAACTTACCTGGGATCTGTTTCGCGATACTGTTATTGCACAGGCAAGACAGGGCGTGGATTACTTTACGATTCACGCAGGTCTTCTTCATGAATATCTTCCATACGCAGCGCAGAGAATTCTGGGAATTGTCTCACGCGGTGGATCAATCATGGCAGAATGCATGATGAGTCAGGATACCGAGAATATGGCTTATGAGCATTTTGATGAACTACTAGAAATATGTCATGACTATGATGTTGCCCTATCCTTAGGTGACGGTCTCCGACCTGGCTGTATCAATGATGCCTGTGATAAAGCTCAGTACGGTGAGCTTAAGACTATCGGTGAGCTTGCAGCTAGATGTTATAAGGCAGGAGTGCAGTGTTTCATTGAGGGACCAGGTCATGTAGCCATGGATAAGATAGAAGAAAACCAGAGACTGCAGGAAAAATACTGCAACTATGCCCCATTCTATACCTTAGGACCACTGGTTACAGATATTGCCCCAGGCTATGATCACATCACCTCTGCAATCGGAGGCTCTCAGATCGCAGGCTTTGGAACCGCAATGCTCTGCTATGTTACCCCTGCAGAACATCTTGCACTTCCTGATGCCGAGGATGTAAAGACTGGACTTATCACCTACAAGCTTGCTGCACATGCAGCTGATCTTGCAAAAGGACTTCCTGGAGCTAAGATTCGAGATGATGCAATGGCAAGAGCTCGAGCAGATTTCAGATGGTTCGATCAGTTTGCATTGAGCCTGAATCCAGAGCACGCCTACAAAGTCTGGAGTTCTCAGATGCCGGACAACTGCAGTCATAATGCATCGTTCTGCTCTATGTGTGGTCCAAGATTCTGCCCTATCAGACTGAATAGAGTACTCAAGAACAAGTACAAAGAGGATCTGCTGTAAAAGCAGAGTTATTTATTTGTTCTGCTCCAGTATCCACTGGAGCTTTCTTTTCAGTATTTTTCCATACAAAAAATACTCTTTCCTGAACCACAAAGATTAGATTAAAGCTTAACGATATTTCCGTTCTTGTGAACGACTACGTATGACTGAAGAATTTCCTTGTTCTTCTCAAGAAAAGTCTTTACTTCGTCAATAGAACCAAATTCATAGCTAACTTCAGATGGATTGGTAATTGTTGTAAATTCGACGATATACATGTTTCAGTCCTCCAAAATAGTAGCGAACACAACCTTATGTTTTCTACAATTTAGATTGTGACATAAAACACAAAAGATTAAATCCGATAAATGAATCCACAAAAATAAACCAAAATTGGATATTTAGTTTTACATATTACTGTGACAGTCTCCAGATAAAAGAAAACCTTAAATACAGTCTCAACCGTATTTAAGGTCATTATAGAAAACGAAACTTTTAATATGAATTAGTTAACAAGCTTTGTTACTGACTCTGAAGGCTTCAGACCGCCATGAAGTTCCTCAATTGCCTTGACCACCGTCTTGGCAAGCTTCTCTGTATCAAATTTTGCAACACAGGAGTTTGCTCCTGAACGATGAAGCATACTTTCATTGAACACACCTGACAGAGAGGTATGCAGAATTACATAGATATCCTTGAGCAAAGGATCTTTACGCAATGCCGCACTCAATGAGTAACCATCAAGCTGAGGCATTTCCACATCAGAAATCAGAAGCTCAATTTCATCAAGCTTGCCCTTGGCAGCGTAATCCTTAATGATATTCAGAGCCTCAAGACCGTTATTAGCCTCGATAACCTCAATTCCAAGGGTTCTTACAGTATCACCTGTCTGTTTGATTGCAACCTTAGAGTCATCTGCAACAATGATCTTAGCCTCTGGATGCTTGAGCATAGAACGAATATGCGCCTTGAACTCTTCGGTGTTGTTATCGACAATTTCCTCGTAAGGAGAAATCTCAGAGAAGATCTTCTCAACGTCTACAATTTCAACCAGCTCATTCTGATACTCGGTAACAGCTGTCAGATAAGCCTTGTTGCCAAGTCCACTAGGAGGGATCATGATCTTATCCCAGCTATAGTCAACAATACGCTCAACCTTAGATACAATAAAGCCCTGAACAGAGTTATTGTACTCACTCATAACCAGCAGATACTTACGGTAATCATCGGTTTTTGGACCTTCCATTGCCAGACTTAAGTCAATAACAGAGGAAGTTGTGCCACGGTGATTCAGCACACCAATCACTGATTTATGCAACTTCGGCATGATGGTAAGATGAGGACAAGGAAGAATCTCCAAGATCTTGAACACATTCATACCATAGAGTTGTTTTCTGTTAGGAAGGCGGAACAACAGCATTTCCATGCGGTTCTGACCAACCATACCAGTACGTCTTTCAATATTTTCAATTAAACCAGCCATTTGCAGATCCGTTTTCTAGTAATAATGAACTTCTACATAATCTATTTTAGGTTATGAATGAAAAATTTCCTTTTTTTACTGATATTTTTGTAGTTTATGTGAGAAGGCGAGCTGTATATCTCAAATTTTCATTCAAAAACGTGATAGCTACAAAAATTCTAGGACAGTAAATGCTCTTGGATAGTCGTTTTTTGAGCAAAAAAAAGCCTAAATCCAAAGAAGAAAGGATCTAGGCTTATGACAATAATGGATTTAATGTTTATTTAATAAGGTCCTGATAGAACTCGTAAGCTTCCTTGTCAGTAAAGCCCTCATGAACAATCTTGTTCACTGCCTGAAGCATCTCAACGCTGTGCAGACTCTGGAAGATGTTTCTTCCCATATCAACACCGTGAGCACCGCCCTTGATTGCATTGTAGGCCAGAGTTAAAGCCTCATTCTCAGGAAGCTTCTTACCGCCGGCAACAACGATAGGAACAGGACATGCTGCTACAACCTCTTCAAAGTCATCGCAGTAGTAGGTCTTAACCATATTTGCGCCTAACTCTGCCAGCATACGGGTTGCAAGCTTGAAGAACTTGGTGGTTCTCTCCATCTGCTTACCAACAGCAACAACACCTAAAATAGGAATTGAATATCTGCAGCCCATGTTTACTGCATCTTCAAGATTCTTAAGTGAGCTTAGCTGACCGTCACCACCGATGAAGGTCTGGATTGCAAGACAGTCTGCGTTCAGTCTTACAGCCTCTTCAGCATCAACAGCCAGAATCTCATGAGAAAGATCTTCCTGTACCATGGATGAACCTGAGGTTGCTCTTAGGGCAACAGCCTTACGGCAGGATGGGTCGATACAGGTTCTGAGGGCACCGCGGGTACACATTAGAACATCAATATAAGGCATCAGCTTTGGAAGCAGCAGATCAAGTCTCTCAAGACCTGATACTGAGCCCATGAAATAGCCGTGATCAAAGGCAAACATTACTGTATTGCCGCTTACAGGATTGAAGATATTAGCAAGGTGCTTCTTCATGCCCCAGTCCAGAGCGTTAGCACCTTTAACATAGAAACCTTTATTATTAGCAAAAGGCTCATCGATATGATAATCGTGAGCAACCTTTAAGCCGTCTAAATCTGCCATTTTTACTCCTAGAACCGCCGGATAGTACCGGCGGTCGCATAATTAAACAAGATCTATAAGATCATTAGAAATTGTAATTGTCAACATTGTCCTTGGTGAATACCAGACGCTCTGGAAGCAGAACAACACCATTGTTCTTAGCACCAGTCTTTGAGCCTGGAACTAGAGAATCATTTGGCATTACCTTGATCTTGCCGATTTCTGGTAATTCAATCTCGTCACCAACCTTAACCTCGTTGCCAGCTGCAAGATAAGCACCTAGGTAGGTACCGATCGCGCCCTGAACACCGCAGTCCCACAGGCCCCACTCTTCAATGATGTCTGACTTGGCGAAGTTCTTGATAGACATTGGTGAAGCAAAGCCGGTAATGGTTACCTTTGACTTGTTCAGACCCTTGTTCTGAGCAGCGGTTAACTGTCCTGGAAGTGCAGTTGAGTCATTGCAGATAATCAGATCGATATCTGGATTTGCCTCAAGTACGGAAGCACCGATAGATACAGCCTTCTCTGCATCCTGCTCTGAATAGTAGTTATCAGGAGCAACATTTACCCAGTTAGGATAATTTGCCTTGATGAACTTCTCGCCTTCCTTCTGCCAGGAGTTCTGATCAGCTACGGTTGCCTGTGAATAGTGCCAGCAGTATTTAACAGCCTTCTTCTTAGGATCAACGCCACGCTTCTGCAGAGCATCTACAGACATATCAACCAGCATCTTGCCTAGAATATCAGGAGTACCCTGTGAAACCATCAGAGTACGGCAGTCTTCACCGACGTCAGAGTCCCAGGTTACCACAGTAACACCATCCTTCATGGCATCAGACAGAGCCTTATTCAAACCGGTAGCATCAACTGAGGAGATACAGATTGCATCAACACCTCTTGCTACTGCCTGGTTGATAACATTAACCTCATCTGCTACTGATGCATTTGGTGAACCCATATATTCTACGGTATAGCCTACCTTCTTTGAATAGTTCTGAGCACCGACATTAGCAGACTCGAAGAATGCATTACCGGTTAACTTTGGAATAAAAGCAACGGTCTTATCTTTAACATCACCAGCATATGCGCTTGATACTGATAAACAGGCTGCAATTGCTGCTGAGAGGACAGCTGATTTGAACCAAGTTTTTTTCATATAAAACTCCTTATGTAGTCTTTATCAAAGGTAAATTATGTTTAGGATCTAGTTTTTTTTTAAATTGCTGATGAATACAATGACTTCAGGACGATTGCTTAGTGCCCTTGCACTGATCACAATCAGCAATAGCAGACCTACCGGAATATCCAGATACTGCATATTCACCCTGAAGCATAGTGGCAGACCGAACTTAAGCACACCGATAATCACAGCAGCCAGTGCGGTTCCGATAATACTGCCCTTGCCTCCGGTCATAAGAGTGCCACCTAAAACCACTGCGGTAATGATAGGCAGGGTTATGGTTGCGCCAAGATCACTCTTTGCTGTACCCAGATATGAGGTTAGAAGAATTCCTGAAACTGCAGCTGCAATACCAGAGAGCACATAGGTGGTCATAATGATGAATCTGGTATTGATACCTGAATACTCAGCCGCATTCTGATTGATTCCGATTAAGAAGATCTTGCGTCCATACTTGGTCTTATGCAGCAGGAACCAGGCAAAAGCAGCCATAACCAGAAAGACCACAACCTGAACAGGAAGCACACCGCCTATACGATAGGATGCGAAATTAACAAAGGATTCAGGGAAACCGCTGATACCCTTATAGCTTTCTGTTGAGGACAAAGTAGAGATCAGAAGAGCAAGACCCGCATAAAGGAAACTTCCGCCCAGTGTAACCACCATAGGCTGCACCTGATAATAAGCCACAATATATCCGGTAAGAAGACCAACTAAAGCTGCGATAATAATGGCAACCAGAGAAGCCACCCAGATATTAAGGCCCAGATCCTGCCAGGTAACACCGATAATAATGGAGGATAGACCAACCACGGCACCGGCCTGAATATCGATGCCGGCGGTAATCATCACCATAGTGACGAACAGAGAAATAATACAGATTGGAATAATATCGTTAATAGAACCAAAGATAACTCTTGGCATCAGGAACTTTGGATTTGCATAGGCAAATATGCAGATTTCCAGAATCAAAATTATAAGTAAGGTCAGATCCCAACGTTTCATTTTGATACCTCCTGATTATCAATAAAAGCTTTCTGGGCGATACGCTTTAGAGAAATCTCTCGACGGCTCTTTACAATTTCACGATTCTGAATAATTGTATTAACCACCACGATAACAATCAGAATGATACCTGTAATGGTGTTGTCGTAATTTGAAGATAATCCCAGGAACACCAGAATTCTGGTGATGGATGTCATAATTACCGCACCAATGGCAGCTCCAATCAGAGTACCAAGACCGCCTGACAGAGATATACCGCCAAGCACGCAGGCTGCAATAGCCTTCATCTCATAGGAGTTTCCTGACATTGGGGTGATAAAGCCGATACGGCTGGTAAAGAGCAGACCTGCTACCGAGGCGAATACGCCTGAGATTACATAAGCGTAGATTTTTGTCTGAGTAGGATTGATACCCACCAGTTCTGCGCCCTGATAGTTATCTCCCACAGCAATGAAGTTATGGCCCTTCTTGGTATGGGATAGCAGGAACTGAACGAAGATGACAAATAGAATTGCAAGTGCATAGTACCAGGTCAGATAACCGCACATGTAGGAGTGGGATGCAGAGGTGAACCATGCAGGAAGATTCTCAACCCAGGCACCGCCTGTATACACATACACCATGCCTCTTGCAACACCATAGGTTCCAAGAGTAAAAATAAGGGATGGAATCTTCAGGACTGCAACACCAATGCCATTGACAAGACCAAAGAAAGCGCCAACCATTATCGAAAGAGATATAGCAGTGAAAAGCGAGCTGCCATCACGCAGA
This sequence comes from Succinivibrio dextrinosolvens, assembly GCF_900116345.1. Lineage (GTDB taxonomy): Bacteria > Pseudomonadota > Gammaproteobacteria > Enterobacterales > Succinivibrionaceae > Succinivibrio > Succinivibrio dextrinosolvens_B. The sequence goes on from NZ_FPAH01000004.1 coordinate 77,578, forward strand.
GCGGTTGCAGCAACTGCAGCACTGATTCCAAGTACCGAACCTACAGAAACATCAATCTCACCGGTTAGAATTACAAAGGCAGAACCTACAGCTAATAAAGTAAATACCACCGAGTCATTGAAGCAGTTTACGATTGACTCACCGGTTAAGAAATCTGAGTTTACCAGTGAGACCAGCACAAACATCAGAATCAGAAAGGCAAAGGCCTTAGACTCATAGCGGTTTATTATCTTACTAAACATTAGCCTCCTCCTTATAGATACCGAATGATGCAGATGTAATGTTCTGCTGATTGATCTGATCTTTCTCCAAAACCGCGCTCACTCTGCCGCGACAGAAAACTATCGCTCTATCGGCAAGCTCGATAATCTCTTCGGTGTCAGAGGAGATTACGATCACTGCCACACCGGTCTGACTTAATTCACGGATAATCTTGTACACATCGCCACGGGCGCCGGCATCAATACCACGGGTTGGTTCATCTAAGATCACCAGCTTTGGCATGGTGGATAAAGAACGGGCAATTACCACCTTCTGCTGATTACCGCCAGAGAGTGATCCTGCCTCCTGATAAGGAGAGGTAACCTTGATTCTGAAATCCTTGATGTACTTTTCGCTGATACGGACCTCTTCAGAGGTATTAAGAGCAATATTTCCGGTGATCTTTGAATTAAGTAAAGCTGAAGTTATGTTTGCACAGACAGGAGATATTCCGAAAAGACCATTGCATCTTCTGTCCTCAGGGACATAGTTGATTCCCATTCTGATGACATCAGAGGTACTGCGTCCGGTTATATCCTCACCATCTAAAATTACATTTCCACCTAAAGGGATCTCCTTTCCGAAGATGGTATTGGCAAGCTCGGTACGACCGGCACCTACCACACCAGCAATTCCGACAATCTCACCTTCCAGAACATTAAAGGAAATATCCTTAAAGCCATAACCGGAGAAATTCTTAAGTTGCAGAATTGGCATAGCGTTTCTTATTTTGCTTTCGATTTCTGTTCTGGTCTTCTGAGCTGGAGTAAAGGAAGGAGGAAGCAGGGCCTGAACCAGCATTTCTCTTGTAAACTTGGAGGTCTCACCTCTTAGAGTGATTTTACCGTCAGCCATAATACAGATACTGTCTGCAAGTTCAAAAACCTCTGACAGTCTGTGAGTAATATAGATAATGCCAATACCTTTTTTCTTAAGGTCGCGAACAATCTTAAATAAAGTCTGAACCTCATCAAAGGTCAGAGATGAGGTTGGCTCATCTAAGATCAGGATCTTACTTTCACGCATCAGTCCGCGCAGAAGTTCGACCATCTGCTGTTCTGCAATAGATAAGGTCATACCCAGACGGGTTAAATCAATTTTGCAGTTAATCTGCTTGTAAAAATGGTCAAGCTTTTCGACAAGATCAGATTTCTTTCCGCTAAAGCCTATAAGAATGTTATCCAGAACCGTCATATGAGGGAAAATCATAGGCTCCTGAGGAACCATGTAAATTCCGGCTTTCATGGATTTCTTAGGATTAAGATGATCAAGGCTTTGTCCATTGATTTTGAAAATTCCGTCATCAGGCTTGTAGATACCCATCAGAATCTTCATCAGTGTAGATTTACCTGCACCGTTACCGCCGATCAGAGCAACGACCTCTGAACTCTTCAATGTCAAAGTAATTCCCTTGAGGACCTGATTAAGTCCAAAACTCTTATGCACATCGCGAGCTTCAAGGAGGAACTGGGACTCAGACATTTTTCAATTCCTTTTACAAAAGTAAGTCAGCATTGACAAAAAATTTTTTTCGAGACTATTGTTAATTTAAACTGTTTTTTACAAAAAAATACTGAATTTTTGCAAAAATAAGCGTTTTATCTCACTTTCTTAAAAAGAGATATTTTTTTTGTAATTGCCTTTTGATTTACATTTGTTATAGATATAAACTTATGTGTAGAATTTGTCTGTAGATATTTTTTCTGACAAATATATTTAACAAAAACATGGGTAAATACTATGTCTGATACAGCCGATCTTCGTTTAATTGAAAAAATTTGCTGGTATTACTACTGTGACGGAATGACACAGCAGAACATAGCAAAACTGTTAGGATTAAGCAGATTAAAAGTTATTAAACTGCTTGAGGAAGGAAGACAGAAAGGCATAGTCAGTTTTTATATAACAAGACTTGATAACAATAAGCTTGATTTAGAAAAGAAGCTAATAGAAAAGTATGCTCTTGAAAATGCCTATGTGGTACCAGAGCCAGAGAACAGCAAAAATATAACTGAAAGTCTGGCAAGAGCAGCCTGCTCCTATGTAAATCTAAGACTCACCAATGATTCGGTAATCAATATCGGCTACGGAAAGACTCTATCTTTAGCCTTTAACTATCTGGCATCTGAAAGTCAGTGCAACTGGACCGCAGTATCTCTAACCGGCGGTGTTAACAACTATCTGCCAAATGCGCGCTCAGATATTTTCAAAGCCAAGATGTACCTCTACCCTGCCCCTCTTTTAATGAACTCAAAAGAGTTATGTGACAAGCTCCGCGAGCATCCTGATTTAACCTGGATTAAGAGAATGGCTTCAACCTCCTCAATGACTCTCTTCAGTGCCGGTGGTCTGGATGAGCATGCAACCGTGATTGAGCAGGGACTGTTTGACAGATCAGATTTCATCTATCTAAAGAGACTTGGAGCTGTAGGCGATATCCTTGGACACTTTATCAACAGAAACGGTGAAATTGTAGATGTGGATATCGACTCAAGACTGGTTTCAACACCTCTTGATACTTTAAAGGCTATGCCTCAGACCATCATGGTGGCTGGAGGTTCAGAGAAACTTCAGATTATCACCGCAGCTTTGGCCAAAGGCTTATGCAAAGTGCTTATCACCACGGAAAAAACAGCGGAGAATCTGATTTAAAAAAATAACAATTTTAAGGTTTTGCCATAAACATATATAACAATCAAAGATAAAAAGGCAAAACAAAATACTGCTATAAAAAACAAAGGCTCAGAACAAAACAATTTTATTGAGCCTGAATAATGATACACAGACAAACAGTATAAGGATTTATACAAACATAGGGAGTACACATGGGCAAGTATCTTATGGCAATCGATGCCGGAACGGGCTCGGTTAGAGCTGTCCTTTTCAATCTTAACGGAGAACAGATAAGCGAAGGACAGAGAGAATGGTTCCATAAAGAGGATCCAAGATATCCTGGCAGTATGGATTTTGATTGGAACTATAACTGGAAGCTTGCCTGCGACTGTATAAAAGAAGCTATTACTAAAGCCAATATTTCCAATAAGGAAATTATCGCCGTATCTACCACCTGTATGCGAGAAGGCATTGTGCTTTATGATGAGAATCTAAATGAAATCTGGGCCTGTGCCAATGTAGATGCCCGCTCAACCGATGAGGTTGTTACACTTTCAAAAGGCGATCCCTCCTTTGAACTCAAACTCTATCATATTACAGGTCAGTCCTTTGCCTTAGATGCCCTGCCAAGACTTCTCTGGGTAAAGAACAAGATGCCAGAGATCTACGAGAAAATCAGATACGTTGGTATGTTCAATGACTGGCTTTGCTATAAGCTCACTGGGGTATTAGCAGTTGAACCTTCTAATGGATCAACCTCAGGTCTGATGGATCTTAAGACCCGTAAATTTGATAAGAGCATTCTTACAAGCTGCTCACTTCGTGATGACATTCTGCCTCAAACCATAGAATGCGGTGACAAGGTTGGTGTAATCACAAATAAAGGTGCTGAAGATTCTGGTCTATGTGCTAGTACCGAGGTCATAGCCGGAGGCGGTGACTGTCAGCTTGGAACCATGGGCGTTGGTGCTGTTGCCAATGGAGAAGCTGCAATCTTTGGTGGCAGCTTCTGGCAGTATGAATACAATACCGATAAACCTTTAACCGATCATAAGGGCCGTGTACGTGTAAACTGTCACAGTGTTCCTGGCATGTGGCAGTTTGAAGCTCTAGCCTTTAAACCAGGTCTTGCCATGAGATGGTACCGAGATGCCTTCTGTACACATGAAAAGGAAGAGGCAAATAGAACAGGTACTGATGCCTATGATCTGATGAACAGAGAAGCACAGAAGATCCCTGCAGGCTGTTATGGTATGATGTGTGCCTTCTCTGATGTTATGAATTTTACATGCTGGAAACACGCTTCTCCAACATTTACCAATTTCAATTTCGAGCCAGAGAAATTCAATCGCTATACATTCTACAGAGCAATTTTAGAAAATACGGCTCTGGTAACAAAAGGTCATATTGATCTGGTTAAAGAATCAACCGGTCATGAGCCTTCAAGTGTGGTCTTCGGAGGTGGTGCTTCAAAATCACCTCTGTGGTGTCAGATCCTCTCCGATGTAATCGGAAAACAGGTCAATGTTCCGGTTGTAAAGGAAGCAACTGCCCTAGGAGCAGCAATGCTCGCTGGATACGGAATCGGCGAGTATAAGGACATGAAAGAGACCGCTTTAAAACTTGTAAAGATTGAAAGAACCTTCACTCCAGATCAGAAGAATCATGAAACCTACATGGCGATGTATGAGAAGTGGAGAGAATTCTATAATACACAGCTTTCGCTGGCTGACAGAAAAGTAACCAACTATATGTGGGCCGCACCAGGAATCTAAAGGAGAAAAAAATGTTTAAACTAAACGAGAATGAAAAGGAATATCGCTTCGGTGATTCAGGCCCAAAGTATCTTATGAAAGGTCCACGTCTGAACTTTGCCGTAGTTCAGTTCCAGCCTGGACAGGATTTCCCTGCTCACTACCACAATATCATGGAAGAGAATTTCTACATCATGGAAGGTGAGATTGATATCGTGGTTGATGATAAGGTAAATCACATGAAGAAAGGTGATTTCATTCATATCGAACCAGGTGAGATTCATTACGTAAAGAACAATTCTGACAAGAAGATCGTGATGATTTCAACCTTAGGCCCATTCCAGGATACAGATAAGGTAGAAGTAAAAGATTTTAAGTGGCCTGAATAAAACGGATTTGGAACTTCCCCTTGGGATCTGATGTAGAAATACACAGATCCCATTTTTTGAGCAGCTATTTGCTTCTCTTGAAAGACACTTATCCTGCGTTTTGGCGTCTAGGTATAGTTTAGTCCTCTCTGGTGGTGCTCCATATCAGCCATTTCCTACAAAAAAGGCTTAAGAAAGCCATTTTCTGTCTAAAAAAATGCGATCAACCCCGATATAAATCAGTTTTTCGATTGTGATACCATGAAACATATAGGAAAAAGTTATAGAAGGGCTCTGGTATGGATGCATCAGCTCTGCTGGAACAGATTCAAGTCACCGATATAGAAGATCTCAAACTGTTTTTTGTCTCCAGGACAAAAACACAGACTACAGAGGCTCCATCCTTCAGTGTGTATGAGATGCGTACTGACGATTCCGTGCGTTCATCTCTGTATCTTGCTGCAATCAGGCAGCTTGATGAGCTGCTATCCCCTAAAGAGTTTCTGGACTTTGAAAATAGCATTGAGGATTTTGATATTGTTCCCTTCAATGACGATTTCCCTGACCTATCTTTTAAAGCAGTAATCCATGAGCTTAGAAACAGCATTCCTGCAATGATCTCTTCCCAGGCTGGAATCAGTTCCAGAGAGGAAGTCTGTGCAATGTGCATTGAATTCTTTGACAATGACACCATGGAAAAGGTCTTTGTCTTCGCCAAAGTATCTCCTGAGAGGCTTATTGGAAGAACTCCTGATAATGCTGTTAAGGTGAAACTTGATCCTGTCTCTGCGCAGCTGTCTTTGGTGAAAGATGAGATTGTAAATCTTGATGCTGAGATTGACTGTGTTTTCTTCAGAGACAATCTTCTGGTGTTCAACAAAGGGCATTTTGAGGAGATGGTTGAGAAGTACTCAAGTTCTGCCTTTGAGCTTGCAGATGAGCTTTATAGCTGCTGATTGTCCTATTCTAATAAGTAGTATCTTCCTACCAGCAGCTTATCTGGTCGCAAGGCTCTCTGACGCCTAGTGCCTTAAAGATTTTTCGGTCCTATGTAATCTTCCACATTGTTTTTATCAACAAGTGTCACCGGAAGGATATAGGTTGGTATATTTTCAACTCCATTAAAATAAGACGAATTCTCTAAAACAGGAACCCCATCTTTATTAGTAATTCGGTTAATTACAACCTTAGTGATATAGGGAAGAGCCTGGGGATCTTTATATACACACATTGGCAGCTTTCCACTCTTAATCTGACTAAAGTCTGCATCTGAACAGTCGCGACCGGTTATAAAAGGGAGATCTTTACTCTTATAACCGTATTCTCTTGTTAATGTTTTTTCAATTGAGTTAGGAATATCTGGTCCTTCACTCAGGATTATATCTAGCTGCTTGGTGTTGCTCTTTATTTGGTATTGACTGAGATTTATTACATGTCGTAAACGTCTTTGAGCCGTAGCCTCATTCCATGTATATTCTGTAGTCTGATTGAAGTCAGTTTCAAAAGAGAGACTTCCTAATATTCCGGATTCAAAATAAGGAAGAAGAACCGACATTTCGCCTTTATAGATATCTCTGGCAACATTATCAGATCTCGCTCCACTAAAGAACTCAACATTCAGCCTATGTTTTTCATCATCCAGATGGAATTTATCAACAAGAAACTGCGCCTGTTTTACTCCTTCCGAATAATGGTCAAATGTAACGTAGTAATCGACAACTGGAGAGTTCATGATTAACCTGTCATACGAAATGACTGTAACGTTTTTATTTTTGGCTTCTTCAAGAATCCCAGATAGAGCTTTATCATCAATCGAGGCTACAACAAGTATATCGCAGCCGCCTTCAATCATGGTCTTTATATCTTTTATCTGAGTTTTTACACTGTTTGCCTGCATATATGAAACAGCATAGCCCTCATCTTCAAGATAGTTCTGCAGGAACTGTCCCTGTTTTTGCCAGCTGGAGTTTGAATTGAATGGAAAAGAAATCCCAATAATCTCTGATGTTGCAGAGGATAGGAATAGATAACTGCACAGTGCTACACCTGACACTGCAATGCGAAGAAGTTTCATACCTAAAAAATGTTTTTTTTATTTAAATTAAGTGTTTTTATAAATTTTAACAGTAATAAATATAATTCAGAAGAAAAATCTGTGTATTCCATATTTTCCGGAGCTTTCCTTCCATATCCTCAGATGCAGAACTAAACAGATTATTTGGGAGCCATTAGAAATATAAAGTTTGACTTTTGATAACTAATTAGTTATCTTTAACGTAGAGGGAGGTTAATTCCTTTACACGATATATATTTCTATAAAGACCATAATGGAAATCAGCCTGTTCTTGAGTATCTTAGAGAACTTGCATCTAGTGACAGTAAAGACTCAAGAATTAAGCTAAATAAAATCAGAGATTACATTCAGATCTTGAGGATGTATGGTAAACAAGCAGGTGAACCTTATATCAAGCATCTTCAAGGCGAAGTTTATGAACTCAGACCTTTAAGAGATCGTATTTTGTTTGTAGCATGGGTGAATAACAGTTTTGTTCTTCTACACCATTTCACAAAAAAGACACAAAAAACTCCACGAAAGGAAATTGAAAAGGCTTTGCGTGAGTTACAAGACCTAATGAATTCTGGGGAGGTTTCAAATGAATAAAGCTTTAGGAGAAAAATGGGAAGACGTTGAGAAAGAACTCTTCACACCTGAAGAGATTGCAGAGAGTGATCTCAGGGTTGCGGTTATAGGTGAACTGATTAAAGCTCGCAATGAGAAAGGTCTAAGCCAGAGAGAACTATCTTCTTTATCTGGTATCGCACAACCAGTAATTGCTAGAATAGAGAAAGGGACATCCTGTCCTAATCTGGAAACCATCATTAAGCTGCTAAGAGCTTTAGGGAAAACCCTTGCTGTTGTTCCTGCCGCAAAGGCGTAAAAGAGAGGGCTAACAGCCCTTAGCCGGCGCTGTTGGCGTATAAGAGAACCTTAGCCGGCGAATTTTAGCGACTAACTGCATTTAGGCGCCAATTACTAAGAAAAAGAAATGCAATTTGGGATAGACTAATTTCCACAATTTATCTTTAAAAACTTTTATTTTGACAATTAAGCCTGATAATCAATTCCATCCAACTATTATTAGTATATTCTTTTCCTCCAAAAACATTGGAATAACTTGTAACTTTAGATACATTCCATTTGCTGAGGTGTCTGTTAAATTATGAGTTATTGAACATTGAAGAAATGTTGGTTACATTAGAAACATCCCATTGGCTGATATCTCCGTTAAATTCTGAATCCATGAACATTCTATCCATATCATCAACGTTGGATACATTCCATTGACTAATATCTCCGTTAAATTTTGATTCCCAAAACATACTATACGTTTTGGGAATTCTAAATCTCCATCAAAACAGCTATAACAAAACCTACCTAGTTTTAATTTTGTTACATTAATAAAACGATATCAGGCTTTTGTGACAGTAGTTAATTACTACCAGCCTCACCCAAAAAGATTATCCCGTATTCAACATTAGATGCAGGGACAGCACTTTATATAGAACACAGAGAAAACGAGAAGAATTTCCTGATGACTATGAAACATACTCTAGCAGGAAAATCTGGTCACGCAATTTAATGTTGCCGCATGAAGACGAGGAAGCATTAACGTAATCTTGATATCGTTTTGTGGCGAAGGTTCCTCACCACACATGAATGCAAACAGATAGAGTCTAGAAGAAGGATAGGATCTCTTTTGCTATTTCCTTACAATGGGATTCAAGAGCAAAATGTCCGCTCTCAACACCAACAACTCTTGCCTTAGGAACATCTTTTAAAAAGGCCTTTGCACCTTCAAAAACAAAAGAAGGATCATTCTTGCCCCATACAGCAAGAAGTCTTGGCTGATGCTCACGCAAATACTTCTGAAATTCCGGATACAAAGCAACATTAGTCTGATAATCAAAAATCAGATCAGACTGAATTTCAGCATAATCAGGAATTGTCTGAGAATAATAAATATCAAGAAGATAGCCATCCGGAGCAACTGTATTTGAAGGAGCTCCAAACTCATATTGACCTTTCACGGTTTCAAGTGCAAAAGCCTGTTTATAACTTTCCCTTAACTCTAAGGTAGGATTTTTCCAGTACTGAGCTCTAGCTTCCCACTTCTTTCCAAGACCTTCTGAATATACATTTCCATTCTGACTTACAATTCCGAGTATTTTCTGAGGATTCCTCATGGCGATTCTAAATCCTATAGGAGCACCGTAATCAAAAACGTAAAGATAGAATCTTTCAATTTTTAGCTCTTTTAGAAAACCTTCAACATAGGAGGTAAGATTTTCAAAAGAATATTCAAAAACAGAACGGGAAGGAGCTTCAGACTGACCAAAGCCAATAAAGTCAGGGGCAATTACATGATATTTGGTTGCCAAAAGAGGAATCAGATCTCTGTACATATGGCTTGAAGAAGGAAAACCGTGCAGTAAAACAAAATATTCTTTATGTTCTTCCCCGCTTTCACGATAAAAGATCTTCTGTCCATTTACATCAACATTTGAATATTTCATGACAAGTCCTCATATGAATTTGATTTTAATGTTTACATTTTAGTTTTATCAGCTATCATTTAAAATGATAGTTTTTTTATTTTGCTATCGCTATTAAAGATAGGTAATTAATATGAACATTACGTCAGTCAGAATTTTCAAGGCAATAGCGCAGACAGGAAGTTTCTCAAATGCAGCTAAGAAAATGCATTTTGTTCAGTCGCACATTTCAACACAGATAAAATTACTTGAACAAGAACTCGGAAATCCTCTATTTATCAGAAATAATCGTGGAATAACCCTTACTTCAACAGGAGAAATATTTCTGGATTACGCAGATAAACTTCTTGAGCTAATGGAGGAAATGGAATCGAAGCTTAAATCCCAAAATGAGCTTTGCGGAACTCTTAGAGTAATCGCTACACAAAGTTCTGCTTTATGTGTTCTTCCTTATGCCATAAATGAATTCCGTAAAAAGCATAACAATATGAAATTTAAAATAAAAACTGCAGGAGCGGTCGGTGCAATTGAATCAATTCTCCAAAACAATGATGATCTTGCGGTTGTATCATCTGATTTTGAGTCAGAACTGATAGAATCAGTTGAAATTGCAAAAGAGCGCTTATTACTTGTTGGTTCAAGAGAGTTTTCATTTAATAAACAGGATAAGCCGATTTCAATAATATCTTTTAAGAGCGGGTGTGCCTACCGTAAAAGACTTGAGGAATATCTTGATAACAAAAAAATATACCTGAGAGAATATTTAGAATTCGATAACCTCAGTGCAATTATCAGCGCTGTCAGTGCAGGATGCGGAATAACTCTGCTTCCTCATCGTGTCCTTAAACCATACCTTTCTTTGAATACATTTAACGTACTTGCTGAGGATGTAGGTGAGATCCCATTAAAAATATTCTTCAGCAAAAATAATGGAAAGAAAGAATCGATAGTTCGTTTAATTGAAGTAATTAAAAGAGAATACAGAAAGCCAGTTTAAAAGTTAGTAACCTTCTTCACATAAGAAATTCTATATTGTTTATTAGTGGTAAAAATGCGTCTATCCGCAAAAATATCTTATTAAACTCCTAAAAAAAACATTGTTCATTCGTATATATGAAACCATGGTATGACGACCACGGTATTCTTTATGTAGGAATTGAGCAGTTCCTGTTAGACGAAACTATCCTAAGGTAAAAAATAGAGATCCTTAATCTCAAAGACGATCCGTCTCCACTTTTGATTTCACAAATCTGACTTCATAGATATTCTGTGAAAGCTGTCTCTTCTGCCCTTTCACATTAACCAGCGGCTGATGAGAACTTAAAGTCAGATCTTTAGGTCCAATCTTCTTTTTTACCTCAAAAGGATATCTTTCTGATCCAATCAGGTTCTCATTGTAATGAGTATCATTGGTATATATTGAGTTTAAGAGGGTAAAGGTCTGCCCCAGCCCAGATGATACTGTTCTTGCTACTGAATAAAAGGAAACATGCATCCAGAAGGCAAGGACCAGAACTCCCAGCGAAGAAAATACCAGAGAGAACACAAATAGCTTTAGCGCCTTTCGAGGTGTAAAGCCATATTCCTTAAGCAGCAGAGCAGGATCCTCGATTTTGCGTCTAGTCCTTGGCAAGATAAGGGCCCTCCGCAAAAGCATTATCCATTACAGAATAAGCGATATTCTCATCAGAGAAATTCTTGAGTTTATCAAATACCTTCTTAATATCTTTCTTCTCAGAAGGAGCTTCAACCTTAAGTTCAGGTACAACCTGGGCGGTTCTCTTTAAAGCCTTTGAAAAATCCTCTACACGAAGCTTATCTTCAATTTTTTCATCACTCTTAAGCTTCATTCCCACGTACATGAACTTTCCGTCATAGGCATGCTCTAGGAAACTGGTTTTAACTCTGTAGAGTCTGTCTCCCATAATGATTGATGACTCCTTTGGTCCATAGCTTTTAATTACAGCAAAGAAAGGTGTCAGATCATCACTTCTTAAGGCAAGAACAGCAGGGCGGTTGACTACTGACAGATAGGATAACTCCTTGTTAAGAGTTACACACTGCATACTGTGGTTTGCAAGATCCGCACATGAAGCTTTAGAGCCATCCTGTTTGGTATACCCCCAGAGTTTAATCAGGGTATCAATCGAATCTGATTCAAATACACTTTCCTTTATAGAATTGTTGAAAAGAGCAATTTCTCTGGAGTTTGCATTACGACCTGGCAGCATATTGTTCAAAAGACGGTGATACTCTGCCATAACAGCCTGATCCTTGTGCATCAGACTCTCAAGTGCCACAGAATCGATATGGTTGTAAAGATAGATATAGGCTGCAATAAAGGTAAGAATACTTACAAGCATGCCACACAGAATAATAGGCAGCTTAACGAACAGATCAAGACACAGATGCTTTGCAAAATTCTTGTAGCCAAGTGAGAACAGACTTCTCTTGTGACGTACAACCTCAATAGCCTTCTTTACAATACGACTGGAAACTGTTTTCCTGTGATAATCGCAGGCAATGCATAAAGCTCTGTCTGCAACGGAATTAATTATTCTTGGGAGACCTTTGGTGCCTCTGTAGATAGTGCTCACAGCTCTTGAGGTGAAAACCGGATCATGACAGCCGGCTGTCTGCATTCTGAAATTTATATAGGCCTGAACTTCATCGCGCTTTAAAGCCTGCAGAGTAGCAAAAGCCTTTACTCTACCCCAGAACATCTTATGCATAGGTTTCTGGATATTCTCAATTAAATCCTCCTGACCAACCAGAAGGAAATTGATCATCTTTCCAAGATCACCTTCGATGTTACTGATAAGACGAATCTGTTCTATGACTTCATCAGCAAGTCCCTGAGCCTCATCTAAAATCACAGTGGTTACAATACCACTCTCAACTGAGCGTTCCAAAAACTTTCTTAGCTTTAAAGTCAGTTCTGCAATTGACTCAAATGAGGTTGCAACCACACCGCTGGCACGCAGAATTGTAGCCAGAAGCATATGCTCATCCAGTCTAGGATCATCAATAGCAATGATTCTCATCCTCTTTGGAAGAGAGCGGATAAGCATTCTGACTAGAGTGGTTTTACCTGACCCTGATGGACCGGATAGAATACAGATGGAACCATTTCTTGAAAGATTGGTTGTCAAAAGATCTAAAGCCTGATGCTGGCAGTTACCAACAAAATAAAAACGGTTATCAGGAAGACCGTCAAAAGGTAGTTCGTCAAGACCAAAAAATTTTTCGTACATAGCTGCAGTTATTATTCTTAAAATTCTGTGTCAGATTATACCAATTGTTTTGTGTTAACACTTAGCCCAAACTTAAATATTGGAGATTTTGTACAAAGATATTCTTGAAAATGACTGGTCGTTTGTTTTCAAAGAAGATAAAAAAGATAAGTCTCACAACCGTTAATAAACGTGAATAAGATCGCCTTTTTTGGTAAAATTTCCTAAGAATTTAAGATTAGGTAAGATATGCAGATTTATTTAGTAGGCGGAGCTGTAAGAGATAAACTTCTGGGATTGAAGCAGTCAGACCGTGACTATGTCGTGGTAGGCTCTAATCCAGAGAAAATGCTCGCTTTAGGATTCAGTCAGGTTGGTCATGATTTTCCAGTATTTCTTCATCCGAAAACTCATGAGGAATATGCTCTGGCAAGAACCGAGTCAAAAAACGGAACAGGATATCTGGGGTTTAACTGTGATTTCAATGAGAACATTACCTTAGAAGAAGATCTGCTGCGCCGTGATCTTACCATCAACGCCATGGCCATGGATGAGGAAGGGAATGTCGTTGACCCTTATCATGGAATGGATGATCTTAAAAACAGAATTCTAAGACATGTATCCGATGCCTTTGTAGAAGATCCTCTAAGAGTCCTTAGAGTTGCAAGATTCTACGCAAAATTCCATCACCTTGGCTTTAGAATTGCCGATGAGACCAAGGCTCTGATGAGAAAAATCGCCCGCAGCGGAGAGCTCTCTGAGCTTACTGCGGAGAGAATCTTTTTAGAGCTTGAAAAGGCTTTAAAGACAAAATCACCTCAGATGTTTATCCTTGCACTGCGAGAGGTTGAAGCTTTAAAGGAAGTTCTGCCTGAGATTGATAAGCTTTTCGGAATTCCTGGACCTAAGAGATGGCATCCAGAAATCGACTCCGGCATTCATACCTGTATGACACTGGAGAAAATCAGTCTTGAGACAGAAGATCCAGTAGTCAGATTCGCAATGCTCTGCCATGATATCGGCAAGGGCGAGACTCCAGTTGTAGTCTGGCCATGTCACAAGCTTCACGATAAGCTTGGAGAAAAACCTTTAGAAGTTCTCTGTGAACGATTAAGAGTTCCATCAGACTATGAAGAGTTTGCAAGAGTTGTGGTTTTAAACCACTCAGTTATGCATAATCTTTATCGCAGGGGAGCTCAGGGTATTGTTGAGCTTTTAAATGCAATTGATGCCTGGAGAAAACCACAAAGAGTTCTGCCTTTTGCACAGTGCTGCAAGTGTGATTTTATCGGACGCAAGGGTTTTGAAAACCGACCATTCCCAAGACTTGGCTACTTCATGAAAATGTTTGAAATCTGCAATGAGGTAAAGGCACAGGAATTTGTTGCACAGGGCTTTAAGGGCAAGGAAATCGGTGAACAGATGTTCCTAAAGCGTATTGCGTTAGTTGAGGAATACTGTAAAACCCTGCCTCAGGGTGAAATTGACAACTCCGAGAACGAAACTCCTGCTCAGCTTTAATTAAGAAAAGGTCTATCAGGTCTGACGCATTCCTCCATGACCACCGTTACCGAATTTCCTGCAGCAACGACCTTTTCTTTTTTTACAAACAGATTCTGTCTTATAGTTTTCTGAAGCATATGCCTGTTCAACCAGTCTGTTCAAAAGATCATTTCTTGAAGTATTCAAATAATCAGACATGACTTTCATGCGCTCAACATTTGACTTCGTGAACAGACATAAAATCTTTTCGCTTCTGATTTCTGCTGCAGCAACTTTAAGCTCAAGTTCCTTTTTCTGAGCTTCAAGCTCTTCAATACGTTTTTTCAGTTCTATAAGAGAATCATCAGCATTATTTAATTCAGAATCTGTCATCATAAACTCCAAAAAGGGCTCAGTCATGTATTCAGGCTGTGCCACATTATACCAAATCACTATCGGTGACAGCAGCATCCTCCTTTATGATGAACATGCTCTGAGCATGAATTGAAATGATTATTCACTCCAGATTTACAACATTTTTCATGTTCGTTACAGTTGGATATACCGCTGTGACGGCAATTACCTCTTTTTAAATCATGCGTCTGTAACTCTTTACTATGTTTTGAACAGCCATGTCCCTGACCTTTACAATGGCATCTTCCTTTCCTCATTTCACCACGACCAGAGCAGTTCTGTCCGTAACGATGCAGCTGCATTTTCTGATCACCTTGAGTACCTGGCTCAGACTCTTCAAGCTGTCTTTTCAGCTCACGGTTTTCTCTAGTCAAAGTTCTTATCCTATTTAGTAACTCTCTATTATCGGAAGATATCTCTTCGTAATTCTCTGTTTCAAACTGTCTGTTATCTGCCATATTGAACTCCATATATACATCAATATTTAAGAATTATATATATACATTATATATATGTTTTTATATTTATGTTTCTTATTAAGTAAGAGAATTTATCATTATTTATATCTAATTGAAATTTCGTTAAATATTCAAGATTAAAGTAAAAAATAAATTTTAGACTATCTATATGAATTATTTTTGATATATAATAATTATATTATTATACTTATTAGAGGTGAATTTTGATTCCTACAGACTTATCCAATATTCTGATTCTTGATACCGAAACCACCGGACTTAGTAATACCGATGAAATTCTGCAGCTGTCTGTAATTGACGGCCTTGGCAATGTTCTGTGGGACAGATACTATAGACCACTTAACCACACTTCCTGGTATTATGCGCAAAAGGTTAATCACATTTCACCTGAATTTGTGGCGGATAAACCAAATATTGCAGAAGACGCTGAGAAGCTCATTGAGCTATTCAGAGGATGTGAGCTTGTACTAGGTTACAATACCAACTTCGATCTACGTATGCTTTGTAATAATGTTCCTCAATTCAATGAGTTAGTTTTAAAATCAGAGGATGTACACAATATCTACAGAAAATACGAAAAGGAAAGTAAACTTCCACATCTTGAAAAACATGATCTAGGTTCAGTTTCTTCATTTTTAGGATTTATTCCTGAGGATAATGAAGCCATGCACAATTCCCTTACAGATGTGAAAGCCACCCTCTTTATTTATAAGAAAATTTTGAAGGTACTTAGCAATTAGATTGATCCGCCTCAAAGACCTAATTATTTATAGGAACTTCTTAAAAATCTGATAATTAGTTCTAATTCTCCATTAAGTATTCCGTGCTAGTATTTAACTTGCACTATTAGAAAAATATCATATTCTCATAATTGAGACTGCAGCGTTTGGAGATTATAAAAATGAAAACCATTGGTCTTATAGGCGGCATGAGCTGGGAAAGCACAGCAACCTACTACAAGATAATCAACGAGACAGTTCAGAAGGAACTTGGCGGTTATAATGCAGCCAAGATTATTTTAAACAGCGTTAATTTTGCGGAAATAGTTGACTGTCAGACCCATGATAACTGGGAAAAGGCAGGACAGATTATTTCTGACGCCGCAGTGTCACTTGAAAAGGCTGGTGCAGACTTTATCCTGATTGCAAGTAATACCATGCATAAGGTTGTACCAATGATTCAGCCTAATATCAGACTTCCAATTCTCCATATAGCCAAAGCCACACTCATGGCACTCAAGGAGAAAGATATCAAGAAGGTTGGTCTGATGGCGACAAAATACACCCTAACACATGATTTCTACAAAAACATCCTGACAGATGCCGGAATTGAGGTTCTAATCCCAAGAGAAGAGGAAATCGAACTGGTTAATAACATCATCTACAAGGAGCTGTGTCTGGGCAAGATTAAGGATGCTTCCCGCGGTATCTATCAGCGAATTATCGACGGACTTGATATGGGCGGTGCTCAGGGAATTATATTTGGCTGTGCGGAGATCGGTCTTTTAATCAGCCAGAAATACGTAAGACTGCCTGTATTTGATACCACCGTAATTCATGCAACCATTGCTGCAAAGGAAGCAATAAAAGACTGATTCTGTTTCATATACAGATTCATTTTTCACATTCAACCAATTTCAAAAAGGAGCGTTAATCCGCTCCTTTTATGGCTTTCACCACTGGAGTTCTCCAGAATTTTCGCAACATAGGGAGTTTTATATGATTTACGATTATGAGCTTACAAGCGGTAAGGGTGAGAAGGTATCTCTTTCTGATTTCAAAGGAAAGGTCATGCTCATTGTTAATACTGCAACCGGCTGTGGCTTTACTCCTCAGTATGCTCCAATCGAGCAGCTGTACAAGGATTACCATGACAAGGGCCTTGAGATCATTGATATTCCATGCAATCAGTTCGGTGCTCAGGCTCCAGGCTCTGATGCTGAGATTAAGGAGTTCTGTACGCTCCACTACAACACCACTTATCCACTGATGAAAAAATCAGATGTTAATGGTGCCAATGAGCTGCCTTTATACACCTATCTAAAATCACAGAAAGGCTTTGCTGGATTTGATGAGCACAAACTCACTCCTATTTTAGAGGATCTTCTGACAAAGGCTGATCCAGACTGGCGATCCAAGCCGGATATCAAATGGAACTTTACCAAATTTGTTGTTGATCGCAAGGGAGATGTAGTAGCCCGCTTTGAGCCAACAGCAGACATGAAGATAGTTGAAGAGTGCATAAAGTCACTGCTTTAAAAAAAAACAAAAGGGATTTTCTGCAACACTCGAAAATCCCTTTCAAATTTTTATGTGGAGAACTGCCTTATTAGACAGAGGTTAAATCTGACTTAAAGGTTAATTTCAGGCAAAACTGACATCATGCCTCAAGATTTAAGTAGTTGTCCAATTCCATTGGAAATATAGCCAGTCCCCAAAAAGATTCCATTACCTCGAATCAATCTAACTTCTCTTAAATCATCTGTGAAAAAGCGCTTAGTGAGCTTTGGGAGCTAACGCTGTCATTATCAGAGGAAGCTGCTTTAGGATTATACTCCTTAAGAAGAATCTGATACTCTTCAAGCTTGACTAGAAAGCGGTCAAGTTTCTGGACAAATCCATCTGTATCTAACCCTTCAAGCCTTAAAGGCAGCATAAAGACGTATTTGTTGTTGCCAGGATTCTGAGAAAGGGTTCCGCCTTCAGTGGACAGAAATAAGAAATTAGCCTTAAGCAGTAGCTCTGCGAATTTTGAGGATTCTTTCTCTGGAGGCTCACCAAATTCAGCAATGATAGTAATGCTTTCATCAGTTGGAGATTTTAAAATCCCCACTTCCTGCTCGTCTACCCTGAAAAAGGTGGAGCCGTCCGTTTCCGGAGAAACTCCTTCAATAGAATATCTCTCGCAGAACTCTTTGATAATGCTGTGTATATCCATATTCTATCCATCTTCCTGTATCTGTCGCAGCCATAGCTGTATTGTTTTTTTAAACAAATAATCATCGGACTCATTTTTAAGAATCAGTATTTTAGTTATAGACCAAAGAAGCTAATTAAAACTTGACAGGATTCACAATAATATACAAAATGTAGAGCAAAAATTATTTTCAATAAATTCAGAATAATAAGCGGACAAGAGCACTAAGAATTAAAGTTTTATCAAATAAAACAGATAATTAAAGAAAAATAATAACTATATAAAACTATACATATAAAAAAATCCTCTGTATTTTGGAACTACAGAGGATGTCTTTATCTAATATAAGTTAATTTGCTTTTAGAAAATCCATAACAACAGAGCGCCAAGAAGGACTCTGTAAATTACAAATACAGCCATACCTGATTTTGCAATGTATTTTAAGAACAGATGTATCACAATAATTGCAAAAATAAAGGAAAGAAGAGCCCCAATAATCAGGTTCACCCACTGCAGCTCTAAAGTACCCATGGAATAAATCTTGTAAATCTCAAAGGTAGCTGAGGCAACAATTACAGGAATTGCCAGAAGGAAACTGAAACGGGCTGCTGCTTCTGATTTCATTCCCATGAAAAGGCCTGCGGTCAGAGTAATACCGGAACGGGAAACTCCAGGGAAAACAGCCAGGGACTGAAACAGACCAATAACCAGTGCCTGAGTATAGTTAAGACCACGTAGTGAATCTGAGCGTACTCCCTGAATATTATCAATATTACGCCACACCATCTTCTTATTCACATAGGATGCGATTCCTAAAAGAATACCAAAGCCAATGGTGGTATAGGCTATAACATCAATATTGTCACGCAGAGCTGAGGAAATATATCCCTCAAACAGAGCGCCTACGATGCACACTGGCAGAGTCGCAATAATCAGACAGAAGCCAATTCTCGCAAGAGGAGAAATCTTCATCTTGACGCAGGCTTCAATGGTATAGGAGGAGATCTTGACCAGATCTGCAAGATAATACAGTACAACAGCCATCAGAGTGCCAAGATGCACTGCAACATCAAAGGCAAGGCCCTGATCAGGCCAGCCAAGAAGTTTTGCAGGGAAAATCAGATGTGCGCTTGATGAAACAGGCAAAAACTCGGTTAAGCCCTGTATAACAGCAAGGACCAGAACATGAAGAAATGTCATTGCTAGTCCTTAGGAGCGTTGTTCCATGAAGGAGCTTCAACATTCCAGTCAAAGGAAGTCTTTACAACTTTCTTATCCTCTGACAGAGTTGGTTCCAGCTTAGCCCACAGCTCGCTTACCTTCTGATGAAGAACAGGATGTACAAAATCAGGATCAAGCTCATTTAATGGACAGGTTACAAAAGGATAGTCCTGAATGTCATGGCGAGGAATAATGCAAGGGTTTGTTGTCTCAAGATCCCCGAAAGCAAGAATATCGATATCCAGACGGCGCTTCATTCCGAAATTGGTACCATTGTTAATCATTACTTCCTTACCAGCCATTTCCTCTATCTTCATAAGACAGGCATGGAACTCTTCAAGTTTTGACTCAGTATCCCCACTGATTACCATGTTGAAGTAATCAGGCTCACCGTTTCTTACAGGTTTACTGATCCAGATAGATGATTTCTTGCAGTTTTTTAATAATGGGGATATTTTTGCGAATGCAAATCTTAATGAGTTTTCTCTATTTAGATTGGATCCAACACCTAAATAAACCTTTGTAGACATCTTCACTCCAAAGTCTTTGTTATCTGTATTCCAACCTCTCTTACATCTGCAACCGCCTTTGGCTTGTTAAGCTTTACAGTCACACTATAAGGAGCATATTCTTTTAATATTATGTCACAAAGCTCCACTCCTAACTCCTCTAGAAGTTGGGCTTTTCGATTTATGATATATTTTTTTACTCGCTGAGACAAATCTGCATAGTCAATACTTTTAGCTAAGTCACCTGTTTGACCTGCACTTTTCAGATCTTTTTCAATTTCGATTGAAACCAAAAGAGGCTGAGGAGTAACTCTTTCAAAATCTAAAATACCGATAATGCATTCAACTTTTAGATCTGTAATAAAAATCTTGTCCATGATTAAAGAGCCTTAAGAGATGATAGAGGCCATCTTGGATATACCTTGATTCTGCCGTCACCAATCTGCCCTGCCTTAAATCTTAGCATACCAACCTGAGCAATCATGGCTCCGTTATCGGTACAGAACTCTCTGCGGGCAAAAAAAGCCTTGCCATGAATAGAATCCATAAGTTTCTGCAGTCGATTGCGGATATCCTTATTGGCACTTACACCGCCGGCAACAACCAGAGTCTTCAGATGACACTGTTTTAAAGCTCTCTTGCACTTGATTTCAAGTGTTTCTGCCATAGCTTCAGTAAAGCCCTTGGCAATATCAGCCTTCACAGACTCCAGATCATCCTTATGCTCTAAGGTTGCATTTAAAACCGCAGTCTTTAGACCTGCAAAGCTGAAGTCACAGTTCGGATTCTTGATCATTGGACGAGGGAAATTGAAAACTCCGCTATTACCATTTTCAGCAAGTTTCTCAAGACCAGGACCGCCAGGATAAGGAATCCCCAGAAGCTTTGCTGTCTTGTCAAAAGCCTCGCCGGCAGCATCGTCAACAGACTGACCGATAAGTTCATACTTACCAGGCTTTTCAACCTTGATTAAAAGAGTATGACCGCCTGAAATCAGGAGGGCTACAAATGGGTACTGAGGTTTCTCATCCTCAAGCATAGGCGCTAAAAGATGACCTTCCATATGATGTACAGGAACACAGGGAATACCTAAACCATAAGCTAAGGCACCGGCCTCCATGGCACCTGCTAAAAGAGCACCGATAAGACCTGGACCTGCAGTATAGGCGACTGCATCAATATCCTTAAGCTCAAGATTAACCTTATCCAGAGCTGCTCTTACTAGAGGAACAACCCTTTTAATATGGTCTCTGGATGCAAGCTCTGGAACCACTCCGCCATATTCAGCGTGCATGGCAATCTGAGTATGCAGTACGTGGGAAATCAATCCCTTTTCGTCATCATATATAGCAACACCTGTTTCATCACAGGAGCTTTCTATTCCTAGTACACGCATAACAATTCTCTATATTACTGAAGATGGCCTATTTTAGCAGATTATTTGATGTATGTCGCAGTTTTGATGCCAAAGATCGTGTGTTACACACATATAGGAAAAGTTAAATATGGAAACATTAAATAAAAGTAGGCTTAAAAAGTAGTTAACTTGCAGAGGATTTATATTTAAATGTAATATATTTTTTATCTTTCAGATAGTTATACATTAAACAGAATAAAGATTAAGTTTTTTTTATGTGATCAATACTGTAATTTTGAATAATGTGTTTACACTACTTTTATAAACGGCTATAATAAAACTGTAAGCTAAATGCTAAGGTGAATTTTAAGAAGAGGCTTAAGCATGGATTACCTGCAGGCCCTAACACCAATGGACCGGCAACAATAGTAAGTAAGACAATACCTAAATCTTATTGAAAACAGTATTAAGAAAGTAGGTATTGAGGTTAATCCAGAGAATCTTACAAAGATTCAATCTTCAAAATAAACACCTACCCTGTGGATTCAGAAGATTTCAAACAAATGATCCGCAGAAAAAAACAGTCCAGCCTGCAGGAGGAACCTCTCCAAGGCTGGACAAAGGTCTCAAAATCAGAGGCTGACATTTAGTACCAGTTTCATATGCAGCAGACATGAAAACATATATAGTCTGCGCAGATATATAAATGAACAGAATACTCCTTATGTTTGTTTGTAAGCCTGTATAGTTTTTTTTTACAGGCTTTTTTTTGTTTTCTGGAGAATTCCTGGCTGGTGTCCAAATATAGAGCATAGAAAAAGAATAAACTAATACCCCATTTAAAACTAAGTTATTTTTTTGAGCCACAATCGTAATATTGTAGTTACAAAAGCGCAGGATTATGTGATATTACTTCCATTTTTCAACAAAAACACACATTTTAATATATGTAGTCACATCTTTATAGAATTTTTGTATTATACTTAAGTCAAAGGTTAGGAAAAGGAATCTGAATTTTGCTAAAGCTCAGCTTCTATAAAAGATTTTCATTTAGAAAGAGGTAACGATTATGTCAGTAACAGGAATTGCAACCAACGGTGTTAACTATATCAAGGGTACTGAGTTAGAGGGCATGTCAGTCCAGATGATGGCAGCAATGGTTATGCTTGAGGTTGGTGCCACCAAGAAGAAAGAAGCCGAGATGAAGATTTCTGAGATGAAGGGCCAGAACGATAAAGCAAAACAGCTGAATAATCTTCTTGACAAAATGAATGGCGAGCTTGGCAAGTACACCAAGGATGAGGATTCAGATAAGGCTGGCAGAGCTATAATTTTAGCTAAGTATATGAATGAAGCAAAAGGCTTAGGTGTTGATATTTCTAATTGGTGTGGCTCTAAGTCTTCAGAGCAGGTGCGTGCTATAACTTCCGGCATTCAGCACATGGCAGAGAACTGCAACTCCGACAACCAGACACAGATGGTTAAGCTTCAGGACTTTATGGGCCAGTACAACAGCTTTATCAGTGGCGCAAGTGATCAGGTTAAGAACGCAAATCAGATTCTGCAGGGCCTGGCAAAGAACTAGTAATAAGGCTACTGCATGTTGTTGAGCCTGAGAACACACTGTCAGTAATAGACTGTATTGCTGAGTGGTTACCTCAGAAGACAACATGCAGTGTGGAGCAAAGAGAATACAGTTTCAGATAAAGATATTTTTGGATTATGCTAGTTTGCAGAAACAGAAAGATATTCTTTTAGAACAGATTACTCCTTATGTTTGTTTGTAAGCCTGTAAATTTTTTTACAGGCTTTTTTTTCACCAAAAAATCATGAAAACAGAGCAGTCACAAGCTGTCTTAATCTGTTGAAAAGGAGAATCAAGAAAAGAAATCAGAGCTTGAGGATGAAAGTTACAGGACCGTCATTTTCAAGAGTTACCTTCATATCGGCAGCAAACTCACCATGCTGTACAGATGGAAGTTTCTCTTTGGCATAAGCCATAAACTTGTCGTAAAGTTCCTTAGCCTCAGCTGGAGGCATGGCAGGATCGAAGCTAGGACGGTTACCAGAGGCTGTATTAGCAGCCAAAGTAAACTGGGATACCACCAGTACATTTCCTTCAACCTGAGAAACATTGAGATTCATCTTTTCGTTTTCATCATAGAACATTCTGTATTTTAAGATCCTGTCAAACATCTTATGACAGAGCTGCTCGTTATCCCCTCTTTCAAGACCAAGGAAAACCAGAATTCCCTTATCAATCTCCCCTACGGTCTTTCCTTCAACCACAACCTTTGCAAAATTAACTCTCTGCAGCAGTGCTATCATTTAGATTAATCCTTAAAAAAACATCTCATCATTAAGAGCATTAAGCTACCACAAATCGCAAGGATATGCATCTTAAGATTGTGCTTAATCTGTGATAGAGATTGCCGAAAAAATCGCTTTTTTTATTTACTTTCGTTTCGTTCTAATATATAATTCGCATGTTTTTTATCGTCATGAGACCTACTGTCTCAGACATTGGAATTTTATAAGTGAGGTGGTTTTCCACATGCCAGTCATTAAAGTACGTGAGAACGAGCCATTTGACGTTGCCTTAAGACGTTTCAAGCGCTCTTGCGAAAAAGCCGGTATTTTAGCCGATGTAAGAGCTCGTGAATTCTATGAGAAGCCAACAACTGTACGTAAGCGTGCAAAGGCTTCTGCTATTAAGCGTCACGCCAAAAAGTTGGCCCGCGAAAATGCGCGCCATACTAGACTTTACTAATCACGCATCTTTGTCGAAAGACATGGCTGAATTAGTCTAGTTGCTTGGTGCACTAGCTAAAATCTATCACTAGATTTAAATTTATAAAAAAGGGGAAAGATAATTCTTTCCCCTTTCTGTTTTCTAAATTCTGTTACATTATAAGTCCATCATCTTCACCATCATCGTCATCTTTTGAGTCTGATGAATCACTATCAAGGCCCGCAACCTCTTCCCAGAATGAAGTGGCTCTGCCAATCCAGTTGATACTTACAGAAGAGTTAGGATCAAAGCCGACACCAAAGCCATGCTGTAGTCTTGGAATCAGAATAAACTTTGATTCAATTCCCATCTTATTCAGATTATTGATGGAGGACTTCAAAATTGTCTTGTTAACAATTCGATCCTGATCGCCAACCACAATTACTGTTGGCACATCATTCTCAGATGGGTAATAGCTAAGTGGATAGCTAAAGATATTAGCAACAGGCTTTTCTTCAAGGGTTCCCTTCAACTCGCCTTTTTCTGAATTCTGAGTTACGTTAATAATCAGCTGAGCTCCAACAGCTGCTCCCCATAAGGAATACTTATCCTTACGTACCTTCAGCTTATCAGCATTATTTTTAACGAAGTTGATAGCAGTAATTAAATCCTTTGAACCTTTAATCAGATTTCCTGATCTGTAGGAGAGGACGAACGCGTTGAAGCCTGCATTGGAGACACGCAGCGCGATTGGCAGACCTTCATGAATTGTACTGCGGTAGCTGTAGCCACCAGGAAGAATAATAGCGAATGGAGCATTTTCATCACCTCTAAAGAAATACAACCCAGTTTCAGCTAAAGTAGGATCCCCCTTAATATCCTCTTTAGAATAGATCGGATAGAATACTCTTTCTTTATTTTCTATTTTAGTTGCCAGATAATCTAGGCTTTCAAGAGTATTATCGGTAGTTATATTATGATGAATTGACATAATATTCTGCAATTCATCAAGATGAACCGCCAAATCAGACTGTTTGGTATTTGGCATCAAAATCTGTGCGAATGGTTTGAATCCTGGATAATTCAGAACATCCTCAATGGTATTCTTGGCATTGAAATGTAGATCTTTGCTTTTCTGTTCTGCATTAGTCTTGCTTCTTCTAAATCTTACTGCTGATTCATCATCCAGAAGCACGTTGTAGTAATTATCACTATCTCCAATATCTGCAGATACAGGAACTACTGACTGAGATGCAAAAAGCACAGATCCAAATAGTATTGCCAGATAATGTAATTTAAACTTCATACAATCTTACTCAAACCACATCATTTCTAAAGAAAACCGATTATTTTTCAATTTCTATTCTAAGAAAAAATAACAGTTTCACATACTACATATGTTAGAAGACAAATGGGCATTTTAAAAATAACAAAACATAAGAATTTGAGCTTGGTATAATTTATTTATTATGTATTTGCGGAAGAAAGCAGTTATTTAGAATAATCCACTTTTACCACTCAATTTCTTTTACCAAGCTCAATAAATTTTAAGGTAGGAAATTGCCTGCTGCAAGGTAAAGCTCATACCATTCGTATTTTGAGAGTTTTACATCACAGGCTTTTGCACTTTCAACCACTCTGTGCTGCTTGGTGGTACCAATTACAGCTTGCATCAGAGCAGGATATCTCAATACCCAGGCAATAGCAACAGCAGTTGGAGTAGTATTCTGCTCCTGAGCGATGCGGTTTAGTACCTTGTTAAGCTCAGGATACTCAGGAGAGCCCACAAATACGCCTTTGAAGAAGCCATACTGCATTACAGACCAGGCCTGAACCACAATCTTGTGAAGTCTGCAGTATTCAAGCACGCCACCATCTCTCATCACAGAAGAATCGGTGTCCATATTTACAGTATAGCCCGCGTTGAGCATAGGAGTATGACAGATACTCAGCTGCACCTGGTTGGTTGCAATGGGGAAATCCAGACCGGTCTTAAGTAATTTCATCTGCATAGGATTCATATTACTTACACCAAAGGACAGAACCTTTCCTTCTGAGTGAAGCTGATTGAAGGCCTCCCCTATCTCATCGGGCTCCATAAGAGCATCAGGTCTGTGCAGCAGCAGACAGTCCATCTGTTCAATATTCATTCTCTTCAAAGAACCATTGACAGCTTCAATGATGTGCTCCTTAGAGAAATCAAATATTGTCAGTTTTCCGGTCTCCTTTCTGATACCACATTTACTCTGAACAATGAAGGAATCTCTCAGAGATGGATTCTTTTTAAAAACCTCACCTAATAAGGCTTCAGCTTTTCCTTCAGAATAGCAGTCAGCAATATCAAGAAAGTTAATACCATTATCTCTAGCTGTATTCAGCAGTGCATCAATCCCCTGAAGATCAAGCTCAGGTATTCGCATCAGACCTAAAACGACCTTGGATGCCTTAGCACGGTTACAGCCAAACTCTATATACTCCATAATCTGCTCCTGTGGTTAATGAGCAATTTCATTTACCAGTTTTTCACCATGAATAAATGCTTTTACATTCGAGGATGAAATTCTGACAATACGGTTCTTGGTCTCATCCAGAAAGAACCAGCCTGCAACATGAGGAGTTAACAGGAATTTAGGCTCTGACCACAAAGGATGATCCTTTGGAAGTGGTTCAGGAGAGAATACATCCGATGCGGCGCCCCCAAGCTGACCAAAGTGCAGCGCATCTAAAAGATCATCCTGATTCATAGCATCACCACGACCAACATTGATGAAATAAGCTCCTTTCTTCATCTTGGAGAACATCTTCTTGTCAAAAAGTGAGGTGGTCTCTTTTGATGAAGGCAGAACATTAACCACGATATCAGCCTCTGCAACAGCTTTATCTGCATCAGAAAGAGCATACATCTCGTCAATGTAGTCAGGCTTATCCTTAACATTTCGTCTAACACCGATAACCTTCTTAGCACCTAGAGCCTTAACTTTGCGGGCATAGCTTCTGCCGATATCGCCAAGACCGAATACAGCAATGGTAGAACCTTCGACAGATATAATCTTGCCACAGTCAGACCAGTCTTTATTGTTCTGTTTATCACGGTACAGATGGAAATGACGAATTAAAGAGAAGGTCATCGCCAGAATATGCTCACCTACTGCAGGACTGAATGCGCCAACACAGTTACAAAGCTTGGTGTTAGGTGATACAAAGCCAAGATAATTGTCATAACCGGCGGAGTTTAGATTGATAAGTTCGAGATGAGGAGCCTCTTTTACTACTGCAGGAGGAACATTACCCACAAGAATATTTACATCCTTTAAATCTGCAGGTGTTACCTCTGAAGGCTTTTTCAAAATTAGCTCCAGTTCAGGATCCTTATACATCTCAAGCTGTTGCTCGTTTGGTTCTAAAACAATTAGCACTTTTTTCATTTGAAGTTCCTTATGTCTTACTGTTTTACATTATTCGAAAGGATATTTGATTCCCATCTGAGCTCTGATGGAATCCATTAGATTCATCATATACAGAATTCGTTCATGAGACATTGACCTACACTGTATTTCTCCTTTATTTATAGCATTGCAGGCCTCTTCAACCTCGTACTCAAAACCTGTCAGCTGCTCTGGTGCCTTGATCTCCTTTATAAGGTTGTAAGCTTTGTCGAAAACCTTTAGCGATTGAGGATTATTGATATTCTCAACCATGATAAATCCATCTGAACCGTGAATCATACCGTATCGGTCTGAAACACAAAGAGCTGATGAACAAAGGACTGCCATTTTTGCTGTATCCTTGTAAACAAAAGTAACAGAGTCTGACATATCCACGCCCGCAGCATTCTTTATGCAGGACGCTTCGACATCATCAGGATCACCTAGAATCATATTGGCAAAGTTCAGAGCATAAATTCCAACATCAAGTAAGGCACCTCCAGCAAGCTCAGGCTTTAACAGTCTTTCCTTCTGTGTCATGTTGTAGCTAAGATTTGCTGTTACCATCATTGGCTTACCGATGATACCAGACTTAATTTCATCATCTATGATTCGGCGCATTGGCTGATAACGGGTCCATATACCCTCAGTGATAAATACCTTCTTGTTCTCAGAAAGCTCTAAAAGCTCTTTAGCCTGTTTTGCGTTCACAGTAAAAGGCTTTTCACAGAGAACATTTTTTGAATGCTCAAGACAGCTTTTACACTGTTCAAAATGAAAGTTGTGGGGAGTAGCTATATAGACAAGCTCGATATCAGGATCGTTATAAAGCTCATCATAAGAGCCATAGGCTTTTTCAATATTAAATTCCGAAGCGAATTGTTTGGATTTGTCTAATGATCTTGAGGCTACGGCTGCGAGTCTGACAATATTATTGCCTGAAGAATTCATTTTATTGATGGTGGTTGCCATGACTCTGGCGATACTTCCTGCGCCCAGGATAGCAAAATTAAGCATTAACTTCTCCTCAATATCTCACTATTTTACTTATACAGTAATATCAAGTTATATAGCTTAAAGCAAGATTGAGCAAGAAAAGTATTTAAAGGATGGAAAGTTTGTCAAAAAAATTAAGAAAAGAAAAGCTGAATTTAATACAAGCTCTGCAAAATGCAGAGCCTGTAGGAATTATTCTTCAAAATCTACAGCAACACGCTCTAGAGTGATGTCTTTACAGATACTTGCAACAGCAACATGACGAGGATCGGTTGCGTATGCATTTAAATCCTCCATTGAATCAAATTCACAGATAAGAGATGCAGAGAACTTCTCTTTAGGGTTGATGTTTGCTCCAACCTCTAAAGATTTGAGAACCTCAATCTGACCTACAAGACCTCTTAGACCATCCAGGAACTGGTTCATCTGAGCTTCGGTTCCTTCCTTGAATTTCCACATAACTACGTGTTTTATCATCATCTCCACCTTAAAGTTTTTTGTCGATTTTTTCTATTTTAAATACATTTATAGTATCCACATCAGGACAGCAGAAGGTTGCACAGCCTTCCTCCTGATGAGGAATTTTTCCTCCATAACGAAGAATATCGATATAGGGAAAAGCCACGTGACAGGCCATAGGACACAACTGTCCACGCTCGGTATCAAAGTCAAAGGTATCCCCTACCTTATGACCTCGATGGCAGGGATGTTTTCCAAGCCTGTCAATGATTGTTATTCTTATTTTAGGTCTGGCCATGATTTAGTCAATATAGAATTCTCTCTGAGGAAGACGAGGAGCAGCTGCAGGTAAATCGCCTTCAGGATAACCTAAAGCCAGATGACCAACACCAACAAAATCATCGGCATTTAAACCTAAGGAGTGAAAGATGTCCTTGTAAACATCAAACTTTAAACCTTCCTTGGCACGGTTAATCCAGCATGAACCTAAACCAAGAGAATGAGCGGCAATCATCATGTTGCCTAAAGCAAGAGTGCCGTCTGCAAAGGCAGTCTTATCATTTGCCTTAAGAGAACCTGCAACCAGGATAATTACAGGAGCACCGTAGAAGGTATCAGTATTAGGACTTCCCATAATCTCGGCATTAACCTTTGTTATCTCGTCAATCAATTCCCTGTTGGTTATGGTAATGATTACAGGAGCCTGTTTACCTTTGCCTGATGCAGCATACAGACCAGCTTCAACAACCTGCTTTAGCAGATCTTTTGATACAGACTGATCCTTGTACTTTCTTACAGAACGTCTGGTTTTAATACATTCAAGAACAGATTCCATATTAGACTCCTAGATTATTTTATACAGATTAGTAATTGATAGTAACTTGCCGAATTTTCTTCCGGTTTCAGGAATCGTTCCTCCATCCTCAAAACCAAAAGACTTGAACAGGTTAATACTTTTCTCGTTATCAGTTGTAATCACAGCAATGATGTTATGAAGATCATCTCTAGATTCAGCATATTCTAAAACATATTTGCAGAGTTTTCTTCCTATCCCCTGCTTTCGATGATCTTTGTGGACGTATAGAGAAATCTCTGCAGTCTGAGCATAAGCATCGAGAAAACGGTATGGAGATAAAGAACAATAGCCAACAACCTCATTGTCATCGTCAACATAAACAAAGATAGGATGATTGGAATCATTGTGGCCTAAAAACCACTTAATGCCGACTGAATGATCTCTAGGCTGAGTATCAAAGGTAACAGTAGTGTTTAAAACCTCATGATTGTAGATTTTGTTAATTGAAGCAACATCATCTAAAGTAGCGTTTCTAATCATTTTGAAAAATCATAATTAAAAAGAAAATAGTTAAAGTGTAACTTATGTTTTTTTATAAGTAAAATCAACAAAAATGAATTTTTCTTAATCTATTCTATAATATTGTGGAAGAAAATATCTTCTCCTAATCTCATAAATTAATACAATTTTACAATAAGATTCATTTAAGAGGATCTGTAGAGTTATGAAAAATGCAATGAGACCTGCTATGTTAGCCTCTCTAGGTATACCTGTATTACAAACACTTATCAGTAAAAATCCAATGAAGGCATTCTCAAAGGATAAATATCAATTCATATGTCTCTCCCAGATAAAAGGCAGAAGACGTTACAGAAGTGATCTTTTAAAACAGGAAAAATTTGCAACTGCCTTAAAAGATAAAATTGATTCATTCAAACTGCTGAAGAAATTGACAATCAATCCTGTTACAGGATCTATGCTACTTGAATATACCTGCGCAGAAGAAAAGATCGATGAAATGATGGCGGCACTTAATGAGCAGAGTAAAAAACTAAGTGAGGCCAATAAACAGACTCAGCAACAGAAATCTGGGAAACAGAAATTTCGGAAAGTTGCTAAAGGAGCAATGGGAGCCTCAGCAGCATTTGCTGCCGGTAAAGGAGCGGCTGCAATTGGAAAAGGCATGGGAATGGGTATGAAAGGAGGCGGAGTTACTTCACTACTCCCAACTCTATTCTCTTCATTAAATCTTAGCGGATTATCAGGAATTGTCGCTACAGCATGTCTTGCCTGGGGAGGCTATAAGTTATTTACCAGAAAACAGATTCCGGTGGGACCACAGCTTGTATGGTTCGGATACAAGGCAGTTGAAGGATTAACAAAAAAATAGTATTCAGATACGAAAAAACCGAGATGCAAAAACATCTCGGTTTCTCAGAAAGGGAAGCCTGGCGGTGACCTACTCTCACACAAACGTACGTTGCACTACCATCGGCGTTACTGCATTTCACTTCTGTGTTCGGAATGGGAACAGGTGGTTCTACAGCACTATGGCCGCCAGGCGAATTGGGTTTAACTTAAAAAACTTCTAGCTGTTCAAACTTCTTCTTAGTCTCTTGCGTACTCCAGATGCCTTCCGGGGTTGTATGGTCAAGACGTTCAGAGTATTAGTACTGGCAAGCTTCACACCTCACGGTGCTTCCACATCCAGCCT
>NZ_FPAH01000089.1 GCF_900116345.1 Succinivibrio dextrinosolvens
TTTAATGGTGTGGACCCACTGCTTGAGATACTGAGTAACAGAAAAATGCTATAGTATCAATGGGATAAACTAAACAACCAGAGGATCCACAAGATGATTATAAACAAAGTTGCACAGAATGTTGAAACTATTATTGCTGTTGATACTGCAAAAAATTCTTTCCAGGTACTGGTAGTCAATCAGAAGACGGGAAAAAAGAAAAATGTTAAGGTACAACGTTCAAAATTCGTTGATCATATTTTGAAACAGGGACCATGTTTAATTTTTATGGAATCCTGCTCAGCAAGTCAGTACTGGGCAAGACTGTTTGAAAGTCACGGATTTACCGTAAAACTCATAGCGGCACAGCATGTAAAAGCTTTTCTGCGAAATAAAAGAGTAAAGAATGATGAAAGAGATGCAGAAGCTATATATACCTGTGGTATTCAGCCTGATACTAAATTTGTAAGAATAAAAACAGAGGAAGAACAGACTGTAGCCTTACTGCATACCCTACGAAAGGCAGCTGTAAGTGAAAGAGTAGAAATCAGTAACCGCATACGGGGAATACTGGCAGAATTCGGTATTATTACAGCTAAGGGCAAGGGAAACTTCAATAATGACATTCAGGAACTGTTTGAACAGAGTGAACAGATACATAATGTCAATTTAAAGAATTCAATTACCAGATTGTTTGAAGATTATCACCGTATGGAAGAAAGAGAAAAAGAGCTGTCAGAGCAGATTAACCTCTTAAACAAGGATAACGAACTGGTACAGCTTGCTATGACCTGTCCTGGTGTAGGAGAACTAACTGCCAGTGCCCTTGTGGCAGAAGTCGGTGATGCCAGCCAGTTTAAATCAGGTAGAGAGATGGCAGCATGGACAGGAGTTGTACCAAGTCAGCATTCTACTGGAGGAAGGTCTACTCTTGGAAGTATAACTAAGACAGGCAATAAATACCTGCGGGCACTTCTTGCTCAATGTGCCAATGCTGTGATAAGTACAGCTGGTTATAGGGTAGAAAAAGAATGTGATACTCATCTTGACAGGTTTGCTTTACGACTTAAGGCTCAGGGGAAACCAGCAAAAAAGATAATGATAGCTGTTGCAAACAAAATACTGAGAATACTGTGGTCAATGCTTACAGAAAGAAAACCTTTTGAAAACAAGGTTAATCAGCTTGAATCGGTATCAGATGCAATGAAGCTATGTTAAAGGATTTTGTTATAAACTCAAAGGAGATGTAACAAAAAAAAGTTCCCACCTAGGGAAATGCACAGAGAAAGATAAACTGGCACAACAGGTAAAACCGGACTGTATCAAACCTGAGTTTTATAATGGTACAAAATACCGCTAATTTAATTAAGGAATACAGTCGCACAAACCATAGAGGCCAGAGTAGGCATACTCAACAAGAGGCCGGATATATAGCTGCATTTACTTCGTTATATAAGGTTGATCAAAAATCTGTTGCACATTCAAGTGGGTCCATATATATA
>NZ_FPAH01000018.1 GCF_900116345.1 Succinivibrio dextrinosolvens
ATGGCACCAAATAATCCCTGCAGGTACTGTCGGTATGATTCAAATAATTCTTTGTTTTCCAAAGAATGAGTTAACGGATAGTCATATTCATCAATCAAGAGGACAAAATTGCTGGAATCACTCGATATGATATCTTTTAACAGAGTATCCGCCTTATAATCAGCCTTCGGATCTGTCATATCAACATCAAGTTTGGTGGCAAGCTTATAAAGTATTTCATAGATTTTTAAATCGAAATCCTTTGGTGATGTATAAGCCATGCTTGAAAAATCCAGATGAATTACCTTATAGGTTCTTCCCTGTTCTTTTTCATTCCAAAGCTTTTCAATTTTTAGTCCTTTGAAATACTCTGTACCATTAGAAAACAAAGATTCCAGAGTAGAAATCAGCAGAGACTTTCCAAAACGACGAGGTCTTGATAAAAAGGATGGTCTTTTAAATCTAACAATCTCATACAGTAAATCTGTGTGATCTACATAAATCTGGTTTGATCTACGTAAATCTTCAAATCTATTGTTTGATGTTGAAAGTCTTTCTGGATTTGGCATCTTTATTCTTACTATACAAATGTAAATTAAAGCACATTGAATACTATAGCAATTATACTACTATATTCATATGCCTATTAATGACATCTACCCCCAAAATATAAAGAAATCATCACTATCAATATCATTCGATATGAACAAAAGAAAACATTGCTCAATATCTAATCTGCCGGCTCTTAGGATCAGCTTATTTAATTATTTTTATTAATTAAAGACGCCCCGACCGCCTCTATGGCTTTATGGGCAAGGACCTGAGAGGAATCAATGAAATTACCTTCAAGATGATACATCTGAACTGCAATTGGAGTTTCCGTACAGCCAAGAATAAAGGCCTGTGCTCCCCTATTTTTCATATTAGAAATGACAGTTTTGACATTGGTTGTATCATAATTGAAATTATTAGCCTTAACTCCTGAATAAATCATGTCCTGAATGGCTTTGATCTCCTCATCATCAGGAACTATCAGTTTAAGATTGAATTTGTCACAGGCATTCTGATAAAGACCTGTATTTCTTGTACCAATAGTACATAGTAATCCGACCTCGGAATAGCCTAATTCCACACAGTGTTTCACAGCCTCATCTACCATATTGATGATTGGAACATTAACCTTATCTTTAAATTCATCAAGAAAATAATGAGCGGTATTACAGGCTATAACTATGACATCAGCCCCCTGTTCCTCCAAAAGTTTTGCTGACTTCAACATCTCCTTAACAGGAGATTCTCCTCTTCCTTCAATTGCAGCAGTTCTATCTGGTACCTTAGTATTGCAATCTACAAGCATATGAATATGCTCCTGATCACTCTTAGCATCTGTAGACAGGATTATTTTTCGCATGAGATCGACCGTGGCCATAGGCCCCATGCCGCCAATAATACCAAGAGTTTTCATACAGACACCTCTTTGTTTGCTTTATTTCAGCGAAACAGGTTTATTCAACATCTGAAGGATGACATAAAAGAACAGCCTCTACTTTGTTTATAGAACAACAAAGAGGAATTTACAAAAAGCTAAATCTGCGTGGAATTAAGAGAGGTTGGGTAAAAAAAAACTACCTCACCGAATTTCGGTACTCTTTAGGACTCATGCCACGTGATTCCTTAAAAGCTCTTGCAAAATAGCTCATATCTGAAAAACCACAGGCAAGAGCGATATCGATAATCTTGTCATCTGATGAGCCTAAAAGCAGTGCCGCTTTCTGAATTCTAAGCTTCTTTAGATACTGAATCGGAGGCATTCCTACGGTTTTGTTGAAACAGCGAAGACATTCTGTCGTACTGATTCTGGCAACCCTAGCAATATCCTCAATCTCAATTTTCTCAGAGAGATTCTGTGTAAGATAAGCCAGCATTTTCTTTACTCGAAGGATGGATTTGTCAGGTACACAGTAGTTGTTCTCAGAGGTGTTTATAACCTGATAGGCAAGACACTGAACAGCCTTAGACAACGAATTAGTAACATCTATCTCATAACCGAAATCACCTTTAATATAACTTTCAAAAGCAGATCTGGTATATGAAAGAAGCTGTCTGTGAAAAGGAATAGCCTCGGTTAAATGAAGTCCTGCAAAGCTGTCTCCGTTTATCAGAGGCTCAAGATATTTTCTGTAGATATCGCTTTCCGGATTTGAAGAAATCACCGATGGATGGAATACCACTGTATGAGAGATATAGTCTTTATCAGGAAAAACCGCATGAAGTCTTGCTGAGTTTACAAAGAATCCTTCACCTTTTCTTACGGTAAATACCATCGACTCAATAGTGATCCTGGCCTCCCCTGCCTCAACATACTCAAGCTCAAGATGATCATGCCAGTGCCAAGGAACTTCAGATGAATTTGGTACCTTTGAGTAAAAGCCAACCGGAAAATTTTTCGTACCGTGTTTTACAAGCTCAAGTCCGGATGCATCAGTAGCACACATACAGTCGGTGATCTTTGATTGAGTGTTTTCCATCTGTCACTATTCCGATATTTTTGTACTTTGGTGATTTCGTCCTATATTTTTGGCTATTTTAGCATATCTCCTATTTAAAACTGCTGATATAGTCATATTACATAAAGAGGTATATATGACTAAAAAAGAAAACAGAAGATTAAAGATTTCCAACCTGAGCTCATTTATTGTACTGGGCTTTCTAGAATCATCATGGGCTCCTATGGTCCCATACATCAAGGAGCGTTTCGCACTGGATGAAGGCGAACTGGGACTGCTGCTTTTATGTACAGGAATCGGAGCCTTTATTGCTCTGCCGATTGTCTCAAAACTAACCAGCAGATTTGGCTGCAAGAAAGTAATGCAGATAAGTGCTGTATTCTTTGCCCTAACTCTGATTATGCTGGCAATATCTCCTTACGCAGCGCTCACAGCTGTCCTGCTTTTAATATTCGGTGCTCTAACCGTAGGACTGGATGTAGCCTCCAACGTTAATGCTGTTATTGTAGAATCAGAACTTAAAAAGCCTTTAATGTCAGGCTTTCATGGCGGTTATTCAGTAGGAACACTTGCAGGCTCTGCCTTTATGTCAGCCATGCTTTCTGTGGGTATATCCCTATTCTTTGGAACATCTGCAGTATTTGCTCTGATGATGTTCATAACCTTTATGTACTGCGGACACCTTATCAACGATGTTAAGGCCTATGAAAACAGGAAGAATGAAGAGGATAAGGAAAGCGCAAAATCAGAGACTGAAGAGAAGAAACACAGAAGAATTCCTGCTCTGGTAATTATCATCGGCTGCATGTGCTTTATCATGTACGCTCTTGAAGGCGCTGTCATGAGCTGGTCTGGTGTATTTGCCAATCAGGAGCGAGGAATTGATATCAGCAGCGCAGGCTTTATCTACTCATTCTTTGCAATCTCTATGACCATCATGAGACTTGTTGGAAACAAAATCGTGGTTAATCTTGGTCGTAAGTTAACCGTGGTTGCAGGCTCTCTTCTGGTTGCTACAGGCTGGATCATCACCGTTATCGTTCCTAATATCTACGGAACCTGTATCGGTTTCCTGCTCGTTGGATTCGGTGCTGCCAACATCGTGCCACAGCTGGTCTCTTTTGCCGGTACCATCAAGAACTTTCCAGTTCATGACACCATTGCCTTTATCAACGCCTTAGGATACTCAGGAATTCTTTTAGGACCTGTAGTCATCGGCTTTACATCAAAGATGTACTCTCTGCCTTCAACCTTCGTAGGTATC
This sequence comes from Succinivibrio dextrinosolvens, assembly GCF_900116345.1. GTDB lineage: Bacteria > Pseudomonadota > Gammaproteobacteria > Enterobacterales > Succinivibrionaceae > Succinivibrio > Succinivibrio dextrinosolvens_B. The sequence continues at coordinate 3,751 of NZ_FPAH01000018.1, forward strand.
GGTATATCTGCACTGATTGTCGGACTTATTGCAATAAAGGTAGTAACCGATGAAGGCCTTGAGACGAAGAAAAAACAAAAAATGAAGATGATTGAAAACGATAACCAGTAATTAACTAACCTTGTACCCTTTATGAAACCTATCATCTGGAGTATTTATGAGACTAGAACACGCTGCAGTATATGTATCTGATCTTGAGAAAACCAGAGAGTTTTTTGAAACATATTTTGCGGGAAAGGCTTCCGATAAATACCACAATCAGAAAACCGGATTCATGTCCTATTTTCTGAGTTTCTCCGCTGGAGCCCGTCTTGAGATCATGACAAAGCCAGACCGTTATACAGAGGATAGCGATAACAACAGATTAGGCTTTGTTCATCTTGCCTTCTCTGTAGACTCGAAGGAAAAAGTTGACGCTCTTACTGACAGGCTTAGAAGCAATGGCTATGAAACAGTCAGCGGACCGAGAACCACCGGCGATGGATACTATGAAAGCTGTATTAAGGGTCCAGACGGTATACTGATTGAGCTAACCGTCTAGCTTACGGTAACTTCCTTTTTAAGCTTAAGCTTCTGCATCACAAGCACTATCATTAAGAAAGCAATCCCCATCAGATCAGAGCTTAAACCAGGATACAGCATCAGAGGACAGGTCATAAGCAGAAGAGCTCTTTGTAGAAGACTGCATTCCTTTAGAAGATAATTCTGAAGACCTCCGGCAAGAGCCACAGTTCCTGCAGATGCTGTAAAGGCAATCCAGATATATTCATAAATCTTCACATCCGGAACAACTCCAATTAAAAGCTCAGGGTTCGTTAAAAAGAAGAATGGAATTAAAAATCCCACAAGTCCAAGTCTTACAGCCAGAAGACCAGTTTTAAGCTGATTTCCACCGGAAATACCTGCTGCTACATAACAGCTCATGGCTACAGGTGGAGTAATATTTGACAAACAGGCATATACAAGACAGAACAGATGTGCACAGATTGGCACAATGCCAACCTTTATCAGCACAGGAACAGCCACGGCCTGCACAATAACGTAGGCTGCAACACCAGGAACGCCCATTCCCAGCACCACAGACATCAGCATGGTTAAAAAGCCGGTGAGCAGGATATTGGTGTTATCCACAACTGATAAGATCACATAGCCCATGTTAAGACCAAGGCTGGTCAGGGTGACTGTGCCGATGATAATACCGATAATCACACAGCAGACACCTACTGATATGGCGCCTCTGGCACCTTCCACCACTGCAGTAATAATCTTATCCAGGCTCATTCTGGTATCAGCACGCAGGTAACTTGAAAGAACAGTTGCCACAATTGATATAACTGCTGAATACAGAGGAGTATAACCGCAGCACATCAGAGTAATCAGAATAAATAAAGGCAAGGATAGATGTCCCTGCTCCTTAATTACAGTCAGAGCATTAGGGATATTCTCCTTTGAAAAGCCAGACAGACCTCTTTTCTTGGCCTCAAAATGAACGGCAAACAGTAAGCCAAGATAATAAAGGAAAGCAGGGATAACAGCTGCAATCATGACTGATACATAACTTATATTCAGAAATTCAGCCATAACAAAGCCTACGGCTCCCATAATAGGAGGACAGAACTGACCTCCGGTTGAGGCAACCGCTTCAACAGCTCCGGCAAAGTTTTTAGAGTAGCCGGTCTGTTTCATCAGAGGAATGGTAATGGTTCCTGTGGTGGCCACATTGGCAATGGCAGAGCCGTTAATCATACCCATGGCAGCTGAGGCCATAACCGCAACCTTTGCAGGACCACCTGGAGTCTGACCAACCAGAGCCAGTGAAAAATCATTGATAAACTTTGAAAAGCCGCTGTACTTTAAGAAAGAGCCAAAGAGAACAAATAGGAAGATATAGGTGGCACTTACTCCAATACCGATACCGAATATTCCCTGAGTACCCCAGAACTGAGTTGAGAGAATTCTTTTTAAAGTAAGGCCGTTATGCCCCAGAGCTCCTGGGATATAGGCTCCAAACCAGTTGTAGGCAAGAAAGATGGCTGCAAGAATTCCCAGATTGCCACAGGCACGTCTTGAGGCTTCAAAAACCAGAACAATCCCAATGCCGGCAACATAGAGATCGTTCGTATTAAGTCTGCCGCCACTTCGAGCCACTCTAGGGAAATAGATTACAAGATAGAGTATGCAGAAAATACTGAGGCCAATCAGCAGCAGATTCAGAAGCGAAGGAAAACGTCTTTGCTTTAAGGATTTTTTGGATACAGGAAAAAGCAGGAAAGTAAAAAGCAGCAGAAACAGACAGTGAAAAGCTCTGAGATTTATCGCGCTGATAGCACCAAAAGTTGTGAAATAAACCTGGAAGATGGTCCAGATAATCAAAAGCCCCATTATGACTTTGGAAGTTACTCCTCCATAGCTCATATATCTCGATGGACTAGACTTTACCTGATTATCCTTTGAAGCTGATTCCTGCTCTAAAACGCCTGTCATACAACTAACCTTAATACTGCTTAATTGTATCTAGCTTACAAAATTAAACTTAATAATGGAAATGTCTGACGTACAAATAAGAGAAATTCATCAGAAAAGGCTGAATATACAAGGCATGACAGCGTTCTTACTATTGCTGGAGATGCTATAAAAAAGTGCAGGATTATGGATAAGGATAGGTTACAGGATTTGGAAAAGTGAGTCGACCTGTAAGCCGAGTTCTGTTCTGCATAGCAGCGACAATCATTCCTCTAGGCTAGAAATCGCTCTCTAGCTCAAGCAATCAACCCGCTCTCAATCCGGACCAGATTATAGAGAGCCTATTTGATCTTGCTCCAAGTGGAGTTTACCATGCCTTTCATATTACTATGAAAGCGGTGAGCTCTTACCTCGCCGTTTCACCCTTACCATAAAAAATGGCGGTCTGTTCTCTGTTGCACTAGTCATGGGCTCACGCCCTCCAGGCGTTACCTGGCACTTTGTCCTTCGGAGCTCGGACTTTCCTCCCCCACGACCGTATGAATAAAGATCTTAAACACGCGTGCGTGGCAGCGATTGTCTGGTCGACTCAATATATATTATATATCTTTTAGTGTGACTTGTCTTTAAGTTCTAATGCCAGATTGTACAGGTCGTTCTTTTTTATTCCTGTAAGATTAGCTAAAACATTGGCTACGGTCTTAACTGGAGAGGTCTTAATCAGCTCCTCTATGGCACCAGCAATCTTAGGATCAATCTCAGAGGATTCCTGTTTTACAGCTCCGATGGCAACAACAAACTCTCCCTTGGTTCTGTCAGGATCAGCCTTTAGAAATTCAGGTGCATCCTTAGCCTTAAGTCTGTAGAATGACTCAAAGGTCTTGGTCATCTCTCGGCATAAGGATACATCGTGCTCAGGCAGAATCTTTGCCATAAGCTCCATGGTATCAACAATACGTCTTGGAGCCTCATAGAACACTGCGGTATAGTCAACATTTCTCAAGGACTCAAGAACAGTTGTAAGCTCCTTTTCCTTTACCGGGAAGAAACCGCAGAACATGAACTTATCAGTAGGAAGAGCAGAAGCCTCTAAAGCAGTAATCAGAGCACAAGGACCAGGCAGAGGAACAACCTTTACCCCCTGTTCTGCACAGATGGTTACTACTCTGTAGCCTGGATCATTGATAAGAGGAGAACCGGCATCAGAGATTAAAGCTACCACTCCCCCGGCGTTAACCTCTTTTATAATAAGCTCTGCCCTCTCACCTTCATTATGATCATGGCAGCTGATCATTTTTTTACCGCTGATCCCAAGCTTATCCAAAAGGATCTTTGAATGTCGGGTATCCTCGGCAGCAATCAGGGTTGCACTCTTTAGAACCTCAATTGCTCTTAGAGTAATGTCATCAAGATTTCCTATAGGAGTAGGAACAATATATAAGGCACTTTCCATCTTTATTATCCAAAAGAAAAAGCTTCGGATTTTTAGATCAGAAGCTTTCTGCAAATTAAATCTTTTCCAATCTGAACTCTATTTTACCTTGATTGAGTCAGAACTTACAGGGAAAGTAAAAAACGTGTTTGGATAAGGCTCATCCTTCAGGGTAAAGTGCCACCACTCCTCAACCAGTGGCTTGAAACCATGTTTTAACATAACATCTCTTAAAATCATGCGGTTATTGAACTGCTGCTTGGTAATCTTAGTGTAGTCCGGATGACTGAGCTCCCCAAAGTAATCAAAGGTTCCTCCCATATCCACTTCTTTCTCAAGATTCATATCAAAAAGTGTCAGATCAACGGTACTGCCGCGACTGTGTCCGGAATGCTCGGCAATGTAGCCCTGAGGAAACAGAGTATTCTTCTCAAGCTTTGGATAAAAATACTTCTTCATGCGTACATCATTGGGATCAAGAGCCCAGGACATAAAGTGGGAGACTGCCATCTGAGGACGGTAGGCATCAAATATCTTCAGACGATATCCCTTTGTCTTAAGCTCATCACTTACATTCTTTAGCGCAGCAGCCGCTTCTTTGGTTAAAAGTGCAACCGGCTGCTCATAACCCTTGATTCTGTCGCCAACAAAGTTATATGTGGAATAATATCTGATTTCCAGAATTGCATCAGGAACAGCTTCAGCTAACAGCACGAAATCAGAGGAATCGTCACTGAAAAGCATCCACTGATCTGTCATGGTCTTGTGCTGAGAAGCAGGAGTTGAGGTACATCCTGATATAAGACAGCAGGAAACAAGAATACAGAGTATTAAACCGGTAACCTCTCTTAGCTTGAACATATCTTCACCTATCCTTACAGACAAATATACTTAACAGTTGAAACACCGTACATCTAGCATAGGACGAATTCCTTTAACCTGTTAGAAAAAAAATAGATCCGCATAAAATAAAAACAAAATTAAAATCTAAGTTTCTATAATGCTCAGTATGTTAAAATAGTGAACATTGAGGCCAGTGCAAGGCTTACAAAACCGAGTCTTTTTTAGACTCAATAGGTCAGGAAGAACGTTGTACCATATTCATAACGTTCTTTAGGTTGTGACCATGAATCCATATATAAAGTAGGAAGTCATCGTGAAAGCTAAAAGATCAGCTTTAAATGTATATTTATGCACTTTACTTACAGCAGCAACTTTAACTTTAAGCGCATGTACAAGTTCTTCTGTAAAAAAAATCGAATCAGTAAATGCATTTGGTCCGCTAAATTTAACCGCTCAGGAATACAGACAGGCATTTGAAGATGCATCTGCAGATGAAAGCTTCAAGGCTCTTATCCTTTATACAAGATCACAGATTGTTGAGAACAAGCTTGATCAGGCAGGAGCAAGTGTAAGCCAGCTGTATGCAAGCGCTGCAACTCCAACCCAGAAGGATGAGGCAGCCATGGTTGATGCAATGCTGCTCTCAAAGAAGAATCAGTTTGATGAGGCAGAACAGAAACTATCCGCCATCAACTACAAGGCTCTGCCAAAGCAGGATATTTCATACTTCCTGGTTTTAAATACCAACGTAAATACCAATCTTTACAGCAAGACCCACGATCCTAAGTATCAGATTACAGCATTCAAGAGCGAATCTGCTCTTGAGAGATATGTAACCCGTGATTCCGATAAGAGAAAGGTTCTGCTGAGATCTGTTGATTTGTTAAAGCAGCTTGATGATCAGACCTTATCTTCAGCATACACCAACGTTAAGAACGATACCGACAAAGGTTTCTATGAGTATGCAATCATTGATAAATCATCAAATACCCAGTTAAAGGATCAGATGATGGATACCTTTGCCAAGAAGTATCCAAATCATCCTCTGCTGCTGTTATCCTCACCTCAGAAAGCTGAACCTGTAGTAACCGGACAGGATGCCCGTGATGTCACTCCTAGGGGCGGTAAGGCTGTCGCAGTAGATTCACAGGCTCTGTTCTCTCTTCAGGATGGCGATCAGATTGCCGTACTGCTGCCTCTTTCCGGAAGATTTGCTTCATCTGTAGGAGAACCTGCCAAACTTGGTATTCTTACCGCATTAAAGGACAGAGGTTCAAAGGCTAAGGTTACCTTCTACGATACCAACAAGACCAACATTTCTCAGATTGTTGCTACTATTTCATCAAACGGCACCAAGCTGGTTATCGGACCAATTCTGAAGCCTGAAGTTAATGCCATGAATGCTGCCGGCCTTAAGATTCCATCAATTACCCTGAACTCACCAGAGGGCAACCGTCCTGTAAATCAGTGGTACTTTGATTTAGGTCCAAACTATGAAGGCGCAATTGCAGCTTCAAAGATTTATGCTGACGGCTATAAGAGCCCTGTTGCAATCGGTTTAAGTACTGACAAGGCTTCCCAGCGTTCAGTCAACAGCTTTATGAATACCTTCGGCAAGGTAAGCAGCAATGCAGTAGTATGTAACTACAGCAATCCTGCTAATGTTGCCTCAGAAATCGCTAAATGCCCATTTGCTTCAGCAGATTCAGCCTACGTAAGTGCATCTGTTATTGATGCAGTTCAGATCAAGGCTGCAATTCCATCAAATGTTGCTGTTTATCTGACCGACAAGAGCTACATGGGTGTTAACAACTCCTCACAGGAGCTGGCACTTAAGGGCGCAATCCTCGGTGATATGCCATGGGTACTGACCGACAGCTCCTTAAAAGAGAGCTTCATGAAGACAATGCCAAAGGCAAATTCTCAAGTTCAGAGAATCTTTGCAGCCTCCTATGACGCTGTAAACTTTGCCTTCAATATCCAGCAGCTTGCTTCAAATCAGAACGACGTTTTACACGGTCTGTCAGGAGATATCTCCCTGGGACATGACGGTCTGATTGAATCTACTCCAATGTGGGTTGAGCTAGGCGCTGTAAGATAAGCTAAGACAGAAAATCTTTGGAGACACTTCAAGGACTCCATCAAGACGAAGGGATGCAAAATTGCATCCCTTCCTGTTTTGTATAAAAGAATTGTGTTACTAGTTCTTTGCCAGTCCCTGCAGGATCTGATTTGCATTCTTAATCTGATCACTTGCACCGCTTACGAAGCTGTTGTACTGGCCCATGAAGTCCTGCAGCTTAACCATCTGTGTCTGGTTGTCAGAGTTGCAGTTCTCTGCCATGTGCTGAATCTGAGAAGTGATAGCTCGTACCTGTTCTGCGGTTTTACTAGGTATAAATAAAACTTTCTGTGTCATTGAAGATGCTCCTCTGAAGGAAGCTGGCAAATTGACCTCAGATGCGCCCCAACTTGAAGTGTCAATACCAAGAGATTTTGCCTCCTCGTAGTAGCTCTTTAAAATCGATGCTCTCTTTTTATTGTTGTCATCATCATCCTTGGTAACTCCACCAAGATCAGCATTCATTCTATCTACAAGATTGTTAAGTTTCTTTGCTTTGTCATTTTGGCCCTTCATATCAGAAATCTTCATTTCAGCTTCTTTCTTCTTGGTGGCACCAACCTCCAGCATCACCATAGCTGCCATCATTTGGATGGACATGCCCTCGAACTCGGTTCCCTTGATTGCATTTACATTTGAAGTTGAAATTGCACCTACTGACATAATCGTTACCTCATTAGTTGTAAAAATCTTTTGAAGAAATCTGACCTTTAATTCGTGAATCAGACTCTTTTCGTTTAACCTTTGTCTTAAGTATAAATCAAAAATTCCAAAAAGATGTAACTACTTTTGAATATATATCCTGTTTTGTTTAAATTTGGAATACATGTCACAAATTCTACTTGTTTTGTAACTACATTATCATAATGTAGTAGAAAAGAATCTGATGATTGTTACTGCTTTGAAATATTCTCTGTGACAATTAAACTGATTTTCTTGGCTTACCATCAATAAGCTCATTGTTGCTCTCTCAGATACAGCTCTTCTCTTTGACACATGTTATAGAACTGAGCTTTTCGATTTTTTGAAATTCGAAATATCAAGAAACAGTCTTATTTTTTTACTATCAGAAAAATCAAAAAGGATACCACCCTAGGATAGTATCCTTTACGACAAACATAAGGACAAATTCTACTAATTCTTTGCCAGGCCCTGCAGGATCTGATTTGCATTCTTAATCTGATCACTTGCACCGCTTACGAAGCTGTTGTACTGGCCCATGAAGTCCTGCAGCTTAACCATCTGAGTCTGGTTGTCAGAGTTGCAGTTCTCTGCCATGTGCTGAATGCCGGAAGTTATAGCACGCACCTGCTCTGAAGACTTAGAGCCACCCCAATTAGAAATATCAACACCTAAGCCTTTTGCTTGACTCATATACTTAGCTAAAATTGTAGCTCTGCCAGCCTTATCTGAATCCTCATCCTTGGTGTACTTGCCAAGCTCGCCATTCATTCTGTCCAGAAGATTATTCAGCTGTTTTGCTTTATCGTTCTGAGCCTTCATATCGCCGATTTTCATTTCTGCTTCTTTCTTCTTGGTGGCACCTACCTCCAGCATCACCATAGCTGCCATCATCTGGATGGACATACCCTCGAACTCGGTACCCTTGATTGCATTTACATTTGAAGTTGAAATTGCACCTACTGACATAATCGTTACCTCATTAGTTATAAAAATCTTTTGAAGAAATCTGACCTTTAATTCGTGAATCAGACTCTTTTCGTTTAACCTTTGACTTAAGTATAAAATAAAATTTTCCAAAAGATGCAACTACTTTTGAATATATACCCTGTTTTGTTTAAAATTGGAATACATATCACACTTTCTTGATATTTTTCCACTACATTTACAATGTAGTCTCATAAAACAACTGATAAATATTTATGCTTATAAACAGCATAAATAAGGCTAAAAGACAGGAAAATCTGAAGTAAAAAAAAGAAAAGTGCGTTATATAAATAGACAGATACGGCATCACAAACCGTATCTATAATGCGCAACTATTATTCATCCACGAAGCTAAAGCCAGGTTCCTTAGAGGTCTCTGTAGAGCTCTTTACCTCTGAGGTCTGACTCTTTTGCTCTTCTGTTTTAGCTTCTTTTGGTTCTGAACTCTCCTCCCCCTCATCAAGTTCGAAGTCAGGACCTTCGGACTCAAGTCCCTCATCAGGGTAGATATCTGCATCCTCAGGTTCAGGAGAAAGATCAAGCTGCTCCAAAGCCTTTCCGATTGGAAGTGCAGATCCGGTTTCAAGAGCAATCAGCTGCTCCATGGCGATATAAGGAACAAAGATATCCTCGGCAACACCTTTGAATCTGGCTTTAAAGGAAATACCACGTGGAAGAGTCTGGAATTCACCAATAGCGGTAGGAGATAAGGAAAGGATTATATTGCCGTTTTTAACATAATCCATTGGAACCTTTACCTTAGGAATAGTGGCATCAATCAGAAGATGGGGAGTTATATCGTTATCAAGCAGCCAACTGTAATATGCATTAAATAAAAATGGTTTTAAGCTGGATAATCTGTGCATATAAAAATACTCCTCTGATCATGTCCTGCTTCCATTATATCTATATAGACATAGGTGCTCAAATTATTCTTAATATTTTGAAAAGTCGCATATATTTTTTTTAAATCTTCATGTATAATTATTATTAGTGTTATTAATTTTAAGAATCTTTTTACTTCGTGATTTACTATGACTGGTTTTGACATCGAACAGACACTTTTAAAGTATGGAGACATCATCCATCTTAAAAGGCCTGTATCCAAATACGTTAAAGCAACTGCTGAACAGCGGGCCAGTCAGTTCATGCCTTTTGATGCCCTCACCGGTTACTCTGATGCCATTGATGAAGTGGACAGAGTTACTGATCATGCCCCTGATTTTGATGAGAACTCTCTGCAGTATCAGGAAATCAACGAAAAGATAGCAAAACTAAAAACAGTCATCGAAAAGAAGCCTAAGGTTACCATGAGGATCTTTGTACCGGACAGAGATAAGGCCGGTGGAGAGTATCTGAATGTAACCGGACATCTGAGACGCATTGATGAAACCAATCGTATCTTCAGCTTCACAGATGCAAAAGATATCAGCTTTGAAAACGTGGTCAGGATAACTATAGATTAAAAGGCTTAAGTTGTATGGATAACATTAATAGTAAAAAAACACCTATATATATAGCCATAGACTTAAAGTCATTCTATGCGTCTGTTGAATGCGTAGACAGAAAGCTTGATCCTATTTCTGTTAATCTTGTGGTTGCAGATGCCTCAAGATCAAAAAGTACCATCTGTCTTGCAGTCTCCCCTTCCCTCAAGGCCTTAGGAGTCCCGGGCAGACCTCGTCTTTTTGAGGTGATTCAGAAAATCGATGAGGTAAACAGACAACGACTAGCAGAAAACAATCTGCAGCGCTTTGAAGGCAAATCCGTATACCAGGACGAACTTGAAGCTAATCCTGCGCTGGCGGTGGACTATATTATTGCCACTCCAAGAATGCAGCGCTACATGGATTACTCTACACTTATCTATGATATCTACTGCAGCTTTATAGCTCCCGATGATATTGATGTCTATTCAATTGATGAAGTCTTCATGGAGGTCTCAACCTACCTTGATGCCTATCATTGTTCAGCTGAGGAGCTCTGCATCAAGATCTTAAGAGAGGTATACAATCAGACCGGACTTACCGCAACCGCAGGCATCGGTACCAATATGTTTCTTGCCAAGATTGCCATGGATGTCGTTGCCAAAAAAGCAACTCCTAATGAATTCGGTGTCCGCATGGCATCTTTAAATGAGAAATCCTACAGATTAACCATGTGGAATCATGAGCCTTTATCTGATTTCTGGAGTATAGGACCAGGAATTGAAAATAGACTTAAGGCTATCGGGATCTATACCATGGGGGACCTTGCCCGCTGCTCTCTTGAGAATGAGGATCTGCTGTTCAGGGTATTTGGAGTCAGAGCCGAATTTCTCATAGATCACGCCTGGGGCTATGAAACCGCGACCATCCCAGATATCAAAAAAATCGTCCGCAGACGAAAGAGCATGAGTCAGGGACAGGTGCTGCCCCGTTCCTATACCAATGCCGAAGGTAAGGTTGTAATTCAGGAGATGACAGAACAGCTCTGTCTTGATCTCATGAAGGAAGGTCTGGTCTGCTCAAAGATAGTCATTGATGTCGGCTACGATAAGAACAACCATCCTAACCGTACCAACTCCCAGGAGAACAACAACTTCTATACCGATCAGTACGGAAGGCTTATACCAAAGCCAGCCCATGGAACAGTATCCCTCCCCTTCCCTACTGTATCCTTCTCAGTTGTGAATCATGCGGTTTTAGAGCTTTACTCTAAGATCACAGTGCCCTTCTACAATGTGAGAAGACTCAGGGTCTGTGCCATTGAGCTTTTGGATACAAAAGAGCTTGAAGCGCTAAATTCCAAACCGGCAGAACCTTATCAGACCGACCTCTTTGCCATGATTGATCCTACTCCACAGCAGGAGGAGACCAAAATAGACAAAGAGAAGGAAGAAAAGGAAATCAAAGCCCAGAAGGCGATGATTATGATTAAAGAGAAATACGGAAAAAACGCTATTCTGAAAGGAAACAACTTTGAGCAGGGAGCGACCGCCATTGAAAGAAACAGGCAGATTGGAGGACACAAGGCCTGACAATCTGCGCTATCTGCTATTTCTTCTCCTCTGAGAGCCTCTTGGCAATCTTCAGGAATAAATCTGATGGATTATGTTTATACTCCTCCGGTTCATACTCTATATCCGGCTGCATGGTAATCATCTCAATTCTGCTGATAAGATGTCTTTCCATCTTTTCAACTGCACTCAGATTGTTTCTTTCACTGTTGAAAAGTTTCAGCTGCTCATCAATGGAGTATACAGGGTGAGATTTGAGATCGTAAAGACAGAACTCATCAGAGTAATCCATACCGGAATAAAGTTTCAGAAATGCCTTATAAGCTGCAACCAGGGATTTAGGGTCTTCCTTCTGAATCTTTACAGCTTTATCGTACATAACCAGGAATCTAGCCAGAGTCTGAGGATTCTTGTTGGCAAATTCAGAACAGGCGATAAAGAACAACGGAACCATGGCATCCACCTGTTCTGCAGAAGCAGCAGACTTATAGCCGTTAGCCTGAGCCTCAAAGGTATGAGGAGCCCATAGAATCATGGCATCTCCGTTACCTTTATTCATGTAATTAACAAAATCAGAAAGCTTACCGTCTACAACCTTTACATCCGTATAGGAGAGACCGAACAGATCGAGCCAGTTTGAGAGAATATAGGAAGCAGAGGTCAGTTTACGAATAAAGATAGTCTTGTTCTTAATGGTTTCCTTTGAGCCATAAACCTCAGGATAATCAGGATTAGCGCCTTTTACCTTTAAGATATCACTGTCAGGCCTTACCATGATTTCTGTGGAGGTGGATTCATTATTACCAAGACCTATATAGGTTATATCAAGCCCCTTGCTGCCAATAACCGCAGGAACACAGCCAACGCCTGCCAATTCCCATGCGCCTTTGTTTACCTTTTTGTCATTTAAAAGATCAATTCCGGCGACATTCTTAATACTCAGATCAATATCAAGACCTAATTCCTTATCCCAGCCTTTTTCAATTCCGTACCATACCAGAAAAGCCTCATGCTCAAGCAGCAGCGACACCTTAAGTTTTCTTAAGGAATCCTCTGCCTGTACAGAAAAACAGCACAGTAAAAAAGATATAGCCAGACATTTTATAAATCTAGATAACATCATGCCCTCGCCTCTGATTCAAAATTTAGAGCTTCTAAAAAGTAAGTTTAGTATATAAAGGGTTAATGTATAAAAAGAAACTTGCAGGCAGGTCACAAACAGTATTTTTAAGCAAAAATATCTGACCTAAATTTTGGCTCAAATCTCATTTTTTATATGACTTTTGTAACAAAACACAAAAAATAATATGAAATTTAAGGAATTATTTTGATTATCACACATAATTATCTATGAAGTGGTATTGAATCTTATCAGGCTTTTCTTTGACCTATAAGATAGTTAACGTTAGGATAATCAATATGAATATGCTGAGTAAATTAAGTGTAAAGGCCAAGCTGCTGCTGGCTTTTGCAATAATTATTGTATTTACAATCTTAATTTCGGTTATATCTCTAAGACAGTTGTTTGCTACAAACAACGTCATTGTTGAGGTTGATGATATTCTAGGTACTCGCCATGCGAGAACCCATAATGTAAGTAAAGCCATGATTGCAGCAGATGCAATCAGTTTTGCTCTGCAGAAGGATGTAAATTCCTACGATCCTGCTGTTCATGACGAGCAGATTAAAGCTGCGGCACAAAGACTTATAGATGTTACATCTGTGCTTAAAGGCCAGAGTGATCCTGCTGCTACAGCCAATATGAAAGAAGGTTCAAAGATTTATATTGAACATTCTACTGGAGATTTTCTTGCAGGATTAAAAGCAAAAGATGAAGAAAAAGTTAGAGATATCTACGACCAGTACCTTGCTCCTAACTTTGACAGAGTAACTCAGAATGCTGACAAGATTTCAACCAAGCAGATTGAACTTGCAAAGCACTCTGTTGAATCCATTGCAAGTACTACCCCTATCATCATCATTCTGGTTACTGCCTGCTGTGCTATCGGTATTGCAATTATCATTGCACTGGCTCTTTCAAGCTCAATTACAAAGGCTCTGAAAACTGCAATGCAGGGTGCAGATGTGATGGCTTCTGGTGACCTTACACATGAATTCAGACCTACCACTTCTGATGAGTTCGGTGTATTGCTGCGCAGACTTGAGTCAATGCGTTCAAAGTGGCAGGGACTTGTTGGTACCATCAAACAGGCTGCTGAGGATGTTGAAAACAACATGAATATTATCAACAACATTACAGCAGAAATCAATGAAAGTGCTCAAAGTACTCAGAACAGAGCATTAACCGTGGCAGCAGCATCTGATGAGATGGTGTCAACCACCGGTGATATTGCAAAGAACTGTGAAAGCGCTGCTGCTTCTGCAAATACTTCGAATCAGACCACCAATCAGGGTGTATCCGAGGTTGAATCAACAATTAATGCAATCCATGAACAGGTTGAAAGAAGCCGTGCTGATGCTGAGCATGTAAAGGCTCTGGTAGATCAGTCCCAGAAGATTGGTACCATCGTTCAGACCATTGAGGACATTGCTTCTCAGACCAACCTGCTTGCTCTTAATGCTGCAATTGAGGCTGCACGTGCAGGTGAAGCCGGTAAGGGATTCGCAGTAGTAGCAGATGAAGTTCGTTCTCTTGCATCACGTACCGGTAGTTCTACTCAGGAAATTATCAAGATGGTCGGTCAGATTCAGAATGACGCCAATACCGCTAATGAATCTATGATCGCATCACTGGAAAACATGAATACATTGGCAACAAGAACTGGTGCGGTATCAGATCTGCTTAACAATGTATCCGCTCAGGTATCTGACGTTAACGGCCAGATTACCCAGATTGCAACCGCTGCAGAACAGCAGACTACAGCTACAGCTGAAATCTCTACTAATATGCAGGATATTACAGCTTCAGCTCAGAGTCTGGCAGCTAAGGTTCAGGAAGCACAGGAGAATGTTACCAAGTCCGTTGACGAACTGCATAATCTTGTTCTTCAGGTACGCGATCTGAAGGTATAACAGAGTTCTCTTCTCCTAGGGCTCATCTACGGATGGGCCTTTTTTGTGTCTGAGGATTCCGTTAAGATTTCGCTTTCTAGGTACAAAAACACTTTTGAAAAAAGAATCCTGACGGAGGAACCAAAGTTTGTTCAGAAAAGGCGCAAACACACAGCTTCAGAAGGCGTATCCACTTTTGAAAAAGAAATGCAATAAAAAGTTTTTTTCATGTCTACTTTTCTTGACTACTACAAAGTGAACAGTTATAAAAAAACCTCTGACGAAGCAGAGGTTTTTGAATTTCGAAAACGTATTAACGCTTTGAGTACTGTGGACGTTTACGAGCCTTGTGAAGACCAACCTTCTTACGCTCAACAGAACGTGCATCACGAGTTACGAAGCCAGCCTTACGTAATGCAGGGCGGAATGACTCGTCGTACTGAATTAAAGCACGAGTAATACCGTGACGGATTGCACCAGCCTGACCAGTGATACCACCACCTCTTACAGTGATGTATAAATCAACCTTGTCAGTTAACTCTAATAGCTCTAGAGGCTGTGAAACAACCATACGAGAAGTTGGACGACCGAAATACTGCTCTAAAGTCTTGCCGTTGATCTCTAACTTACCGGTACCCTGAGTTAGGAATACACGTGCGGTTGAGTCCTTACGACGACCGGTACCATAATACTGATTTGCTGCCATTTGCTAGTGCTCCTATAACTTGATAACCTGAGGCTGTTGAGCAGCATGATTATGTGACTCACCAGCATATACCTTTAGCTTACGGAACATAGCACGACCTAGTGGTCCCTTTGGAAGCATACCGCGAACTGCAGTCTCGATAACATCTTCTGGCTTACGTGCTAAAAGCTTCTCGAAAGACTCTGACTTGATTCCACCTGGGAAACCAGTGTGGTGATAATACATCTTGTCAGTAGCCTTATTACCAGTAACCTTAACCTTAGAAGCGTTGATTACGATAACATAATCACCGGTATCTAAGAATGGAGTGTACTCTGGCTTGTGCTTACCGCGTAGGCGAATAGCAATCTCAGAAGCTAGGCGACCTAAAGTCTGACCCTCAGCATCAATAACTAACCAATCACGCTTAATAGTTGATGGTGTTGCAACGAAAGTTTTCATTAAAAAACCCTTTTTTATAAGGAATAATTTCCTTTTAAACCTTACAGATAAATACTTATCTGCTCTCTTTCCAAACAGGCTAATTTCTTAGTCTGCACCAAGTAACACGGGTGGGAAACCGGTTCCTCGGTTAGAGGGGCAATGGCATATTTTAAACAAAAAAGGGGTAATTATCAAATAAATTTTGATATGTTTTTGCTTATTTTTTGGAGACTCTGATTCTGCCAGAAAAACCGTTAATAATCAGTATATTACACAGGTAATCAACTTAAAACTGTAACGTAGCTTTTCGAAACACTGGCGCATAATACGTTATACAGGCAATTCTGACATTCAAAAATTTTGGATAAGCTATTTGATTCTGTTGTACTGGTACAGAAATATTCCCATCACGGTAATGATGAAAATAGGAAGAAAATATCCCGCATCTGTAGCAAATTTCCACAGTACAATTAAAAAAGCCAACTCACATAACCATATTACCCGTAATGGAATCTTTTTGGTTATTGAAACATGTTCCGTAGTTTCGCTGGCTCTATTCTTTTCAGAGGCTGGCATTGATCACTCCTTGTTTGTTTTTTATCTGGACTGTTATTTTTATCTGATGTCCTTTTTTTGAGTATGATCTTATTTTTTTCTAAAAATAACTCTGTTTTCTCTCAAAAAACGCAAAAATTCTTCTTAAAAAAAATGATTTTTTTGTTTCTGATCAAAAAAAATCATATATCTAAGTCATTTCCTTCAGAGTCATTAAATCAAAGAGAAAAATATACTCTCAATTTCGTGAAAAAAATCTCTCTTTCCTTTTCCCAAAAGAAAGAGAGCTACACTAAGTTAGGATAACATAAGGATCTTTATATTCTGAAAAGCTAAGACAGATACTTCTTTAAGGTCTTACGAACAGCTCCTATAGAGGATATCTCCTCACTAAATAGAGTCTCAATTCTCTCCCCTACTCCAGCTGCATAGAGATCAACTCCAAAAAGCACATTATTAGAAAGAATTGGTCGCAGCTTTGAACTGATATCAGCGGAAGTTCCCAGGGTTATACCTTCAAGATAATGCTTAAGAGTTTCAAGCTGAGGATCATCTGAAAGATTAAACTCCCTGCCTTCATCATCCACACCTAAAAGATAACGAAGCCAGCCTGCTATGGCCAAAGGAAGTGCAATAAGCTTTGAGGTATCAAGTCCAAGACGTTTATAACTCTTCAGGGTCTCACCAAAACGAACAGGAACCTTCTGAGAGGTATCTGTGGCAATGCGCTGAGGAGTATCAGGCAGAGCTCGATTTACAAGACGCTGTTCGATTACTTCGGATAAGAAGTCTTCAGGATTCAGAATCTTTGGATCTTCGACAACCTTAAGACCTTCGTCATAGCCTAGTTTCTTTACTAATGAAACCAGTTCTCTATCATTCATTTCATCTGCAATCTTTTTGTATCCCAGCACACAGCCATAAACAGCCAGTGCAGTGTGCAGAGGATTCAGACAGGTTGTAACCTTCATGCGTTCGCAAAGCTCAACACCTTTCTTATTGGTGAACAGTACCCCGGCCTTCTCCAGAGGGGGTCTTCCGTTAGGGAATCTGTCTTCAATAACCAGATACTGAGGTTTTTCAGCATTAACAAATGGAGCAATAAAGGTACCCTTTGAGGTTTTAATGCTCTCCATGTCTTCAACACCTAAATCCTTCAGCATCTTTTCAATTTCAGGATCAGGTCTTGGCGTAATCTTATCAATCATGGAACAAGGGAATGCCACAACAGATTCGTTCTTCAGATAATCCAGAAATCCCTTTTCGCAGAAGCCGTTTTCAACCCATTTCTCAGCAATGGTTACAACGGAGCGCTGAAGAATAGTGCCATTGTTTGAACAGTTATCCATGGAGACAAGTGAAATAGGATACTGACCTGCAAGATAACGCTCATATAACAGAGCACAGGTTATGGACATTCCATGTCTGGCCTTTGCCGGACCATTTTTGAAATCTTCTAAGGCCAAAGAAGTAAAGGCCCCGTCAATTCCTTTCAGAGAATATCCTTTTTCGGTGATGGTGAAGGACATAAGCTGCAGAGACTTATCCCTGAACATCTCTTTAGCGCGGAACTCATCGGATGAATCTTCTCCATTTAACAGAAGATCATCCACAGTTGAGGCAATAATCTGCATAGAAGTTGAGGAATCAGGAAGTAGAGTTACACTGAGAACCAGATTATCATGAGGACCTTCAATCTTCTCTCGAGTCTCACCGCTTCTTGTTGATAAGGTAACGATTCCCCTGTCAGTGAGATTCTTATTCAAAAGCTCCTGCTGAACAGACGCGATAAAAGCATGGTAGATATTACCTGCTCCCATGTGAAGCCAGATTGGATGTTCAAGAGCTTTCTTTTTAACATCAAAAACAGAATACTCAGGAAGTGCGATTGAAGCTTTTTCAAAAGCGCTCTTATCCTGTTCTATTCCTTTTAGTGTAACTTTCATATTAAAAAGTAATCCTTATTCGTTATATTAACCGTTCTATATTTCATAGCTGCATACAGAAAAATTATTATCAGATTAGAGACTGTTCGGTTGAATTGATGTTGTCAGGGTATTTCATCCCCTTATCTTTACGGATAGCCTCTTCAAGTCCCTGCAGATAGGTTGCGCCCAAAGCTCTGTCATATAAGCCATAGCCAGGACGTGCCTTCTCGCCCCAGATCTCTCGGCCGTGATCAGGACGTACAACGCCGTTAAAGCCGACTTCAACCAGAGCCTTCATAATTTCATACATATCAAGTGATCCCTCACGTGATACATGAGAACTCTCGTGGAACTGATGATCACCGGTGTGTTTTACATTGCGGACATGAGCAAAGTGAATTCTTGAGCTGATTTCCTTATTACGGATAATCTTAGGGATGTCATTGGCAGGATTACTGCCCAAAGAACCGGTACATAGAGTAAAACCGTTGTATGGAGAGCTGTTCATTCTGGCAATCTTTACCAGATCCTCCTCGCACTTGCAGATACGAGGCAGACCGAACAAGTCATAGGCAGGATCGTCAGGATGCACGCCCATCTTAATATTGTATTTCTCACAGGTTGGCATGATTGCATCCAGGAAATACTTGAAGTTTGCACGCAGCTCATCTGCAGTCATTCCCTCAAACTTCTTGATTTCAGCTGTAATCTCGCTTCTGCGGTTCAGCTCCCAGCCAGGCATTTCAAAGCCATTGGAATTATTTACAATGTAATCAAACATCTCCTCGGCACTTAATCCTTCGCAGATTTTTCCGTTATAGCCCAGAGCTGTTGAGCCATCTTCCAGAGGCTGAGCCAGATCAGTTCTAGTCCAGTCAAAAACAGGCATAAAGTTATAACAGACAAGATGTATGCCGCATTTACCAACAGCCTCAAGTGATTTGATATAGTTTTCAATATACTTGTCACGAGTGTTAGCTCCATATTTAATATCCTCATGAACATTGATACTCTCAATGCCCATCAGCTTTAAGCCAGCCTTCTCTACAAAGAGTTTACGCTCTAAAACCTTTTCTTCAGACCATACTTCACCGGCAGGAATCTCATGAAGTGCGGTAATGACGCCTTCCATTCCTCCGATCTGACGAATCTTCTCTAGTGAAATTGGATCCTGTTCAGGTCCATACCAGCGAAATGACATGTGCATCATAATTGACAGACTCCAGTAACTAATTGATGAATCTAATGCTGAAAAAGAGCTATTCCTCTGTATTTAATATTGAATGAGGAATAGCTTTTTGTTTTAAAATCAGACGTTAAAACCGAAATAACGGTTGGTATTGTTAAAGGAAATATCCTCAACCATCTGACCTAGGAAATTCATATCCTCAGGATACATACCCTTTTCCACATAGGTGCCGATAAAGTTGCACATAATGCGACGGAAGTATTCATGTCTGGTATAAGACAGGAATGAACGGGAATCAGTAAGCATTCCAAGGAAATTACCTAATACGGAAAGACTTGCAAAAGAGGTCATCTGATCAACCATTCCCTGATATGAATCATTGAACCACCATGCAGCACCCTGCTGAATCTTGCCCTTTGCCTCTGGGCCCTGGAAAGCACCAATGGCAGTAGCAATAGGACCGTTATCGGCTGGATTTAACGAATACCAGATAGTCTTAGGCAGAGCATTTCTCTCATTAAGCTCATTCATAAGCTGACCGATAGCTTCTGCGCAAGGACGGTTGCCCATGTAGTCAAAACCGGTGTCTGAGCCTAGAAGCTTAAACATCTTTGTGTTTGGATCGCGAATTGCGCCAAAGTGAATCTGCATTACCCAGCCATACTTGGTATAGCCCTGAGCCAGATGAAGCAGAATCATTGACTTATAAGCTTCAATCTCCTCTGCAGTTAATGCCTCATTGGCAAGACCTTTTTCATAAATTCTTTCCAGATCACTGTCAGAGACAACCTTGCAGTAGGCATAATCAATACCGTGGTCTGCAGCACGACAGCCCATGTCATTGAAAAACTTCATTCTCTCATCGATTGCAGCAAAGAAATCCTTGCAGGAATCAATCTTCCTGCCGGTTAACTTTGAAATATGCTCAACGTATGATGCAAATTCAGGCTTCTCAATCTTCATTGCCTTATCTGGGCGCCATGCAGGTAAAACCTTGCAAGGAGAGGTACTATCAGCAGCCAGTTTCTTATGCCACTCAAGAGAATCACCAGGATCATCGGTAGTACAGATACACTTAACATTAGACTTGCGGATAATGTCACGAACTCTGAAGTCATCTGAGGCAAGCTTTTCATTGCACTTTTCCCAGATTTCCTTGCAGGAGTGTTCATTTAATGGCTTGGTAATATCAAAATATCTCTGAAGCTCAAGATGAGTCCAGTGATACATAGGGTTGGCAAATGCCCGAGGAAGAGATTTAGCAAAGGCCTCAAACTTCTCATAGTCTGAGCTTTCAGAGCCTGTAATCTGGCTCTCAGGATAACCGTTTGATCTCATCACACGCCATTTGTAGTGATCACCTGATAGCCAGGCATCAGTGATGTTTCTGAACTTGTAGTTTTCAGCAATCTGCTGAGGGTTGATATGGCAGTGATAATCAATGATAGGCATTTTTGCAGCATGTTCATGATAAAGTCTGCATGCAGTGTCGTTTTCGAGCATAAAATCCTTATCTAAAAACTTTTTCATTTTTAAATCTCACTTAATAAATTTGATGTAAACCGGTTCTTGACCCGCAGATAGATGCGGATCAGACAAAAGAAATCAGATCGTTACGGCGCCAGTCCAAGCATATCTTTTGAAACAGGACCTAAAGCTTCCGGGTAACCTGCAAGGTATGCAAGATAGCTTGATAGGAATGGCAGATATGTGATCATCATCAGGACCATGAAGATCAGCGCATAATATGGCAATAGTGGCTTGATAACCCTTTCAATTGAGGTCTTGCCAACCTTAACACCTACAAACAGGATATTGCCTACAGGAGGCGTAATCAGACCAATGCATAGGTTGAAGGTAATGATGATACCGAACTCAACTGGTGAAATACCGCATGATGTTGCAATTGGCAGGAAGATTGGTGTAAAGATCAGAACTGCAGGAGTAGTATCCAGGAAGGTACCGACAAACAGCAGCACAATATTGATGATCAGCATAATCACAATCTTGCTTTCTGAAATTCCTCTTAAAAGCTCGCCTACAGCTTCAGGGATACTAACAAAAGAAATTACCCATGACATGATTGAGGAAACACCAATCAGAAGAATGATGATACCTGTCATCTGTACTGAATTTGCATAAATATTAAGCAGCTTCTTAAGAGTGATGGTGCGGTAGCACATGGACAGAATCAGTGAATAAACAACTGCAACAATAGCACCTTCAGTTGCGGTGAATGCACCTGCAACAATACCGCCGATTACAAGAACAATCAGTAACAGTGATGGCAGAGCATCAAAGGTAATCTTCATGGCAATTGGAAGAGTGATTTTCTGAGAATCCTTCTTGTAGCCTCTGCTGTGAGCCAGGAAACCGGCAAGAATCATGCAGACCAGGCCCCATAGAATTCCTGGGATATAACCTGCAATAAATAAAGCTGCAACAGAAGTACCGCCAGAGACCAGAGCATAGGTAATCAAAACATTGCTAGGAGGAATCAGAAGTCCGGTAGGAGCTGTGGCAATATTTACAGTTGCCATGTAATCGCGCTCATAGCCTTCCTTCTCTGCAATAGGACCAACAATTGAGCCCATGGCAGAAGCAGCAGCTACACCAGAACCGGAGATAGAACCGAACATCATGTTGGCCATAGCATTGGTATGGGCATAGCAGCCAGGTAGTCTGCCTACCAGAAGACGTGCAAAGTTCATAAGACGCAGAGCAATTCCGCCCTGATTCATGATATCGCCAGCCAGAATAAAGAATGGAATAGCAATCAGAGTAAATACAGAAATACCGGTGAAGGTACGCTGTGCACCTGTCTGCAGCATCATGTCAAAGTCGAGGGCTACACCACCAGCAACAATTGATGAAATTGCAATTGCAATGCAGATTGGAGTTCCCAGGATCAGCAGACCGATGAGGCAGACAGCCAAAAGAACACTTACAATAACAGTCATATCTGTCTTCCTTAATTGAGGGGAGAGTTCCTCCCCTCTGTTCATAAGAATCGTGGTTAAATCATCAAATTATGACTCAGCGCTGACACCATAGCTGTCAATGTCAGGAGAGGATAATGCCTTGAATATGTCTGAAAGATTCAGGATGCCATATAGGCAGATAATTACCCCCGCAATTGGGAGCACTGCATACATGAATCCCATACTGATACCCAGTGAAGCGGTTTCCTGGGAGAAGTTCTCAGTAGACATGATGTAACCACCATAGATCAGAAGCGAAACTGCGGTAAGCATTACACAAAGTTCAGAAAAAATGTCCAGATAGGCCTTTTTTCTGCCTGTAAATTTGGCAGAGAAGAAAGTCATGCTCAGATGACCTCTCTTGCCGAAGACACTAGCTGCACCCAGAATAGATAGCCA
Source organism: Succinivibrio dextrinosolvens (assembly GCF_900116345.1). Lineage (GTDB taxonomy): Bacteria > Pseudomonadota > Gammaproteobacteria > Enterobacterales > Succinivibrionaceae > Succinivibrio > Succinivibrio dextrinosolvens_B. Next base: position 26,470 of record NZ_FPAH01000018.1, read on the forward strand.
GGTGAAACTGTAGGTTACTATTTCCTCAGAGATTGTGCTTGGGGAATTAAAGAAGTAACGGGTTACAATCTGGTAAGTACCAACAATGGTCATCTCGATAAAAAGAACAACGCATATGCAGATCAGTACTTTGTCCAGAATTTGTCTTAGGCTTTGCATTTATCGCTCCGTTTTATGAGTTATTTATTGTTTTCTGCGTTAAAAGCTGAAGCTTTCTCGTACATAGCCTTCATTGCAGGGTTTTCTTCTAGAAGCTGCTGGTGTAGAGGTAAAACCTTCTCACGGAATTCGTTGGCATCAACATCAATGAAGGTTACGCCCATCTTCTTAGCCTGTTCCTTAGCCTCAGCAATTCTCTTGTGCCAGGCCTCGAACTCAACCTTCTGAGCTTCCTTGGCAGCATCCTCGAAGAGCTGACGATCCTCTGCACTTAACTTTGAAAGGAACTTCTCTGAGGCAACAATCAGATCAGGACACATCTGGTGACCATCATATGAGAAGTACTTACATACCTCACCGTGCTTCTGATCGGTTAGAGCCAGCTCATTGTTCTCTGCACCGTCAATAACACCCTGCTGCAGAGCTGAATAAACCTCACCGAAGCTCATTGGGGTAGCTGCAGCACCAAATGCTTCCATCATCTTAACGTTGGTAGGACCAGCCTGAACGCGGAACTTCTTGCCCTGCAGATCGGCAACTGTGTTGATTGGAGTCTTTGAGTAGAAATTACGAGTACCAGCAGTAAATGCACCTAATGGTCTGAAACCATCCTTCTGAGCATCTGAACCTAATTCAGCCAAAACTTCAGGGTTGGTAACGAACTTTTCAAAGGTATCTTCTGAGGTAAAGAGGAAAGGAACAGAGAATACTGCATATTTTTTGTTGAAAGATTCAATATTTGCTGTTGATACGGAAAGGAACTGAACTGAGTTCATTTTAACCAGCTCTAAGACCTTCTCATTAGCACCTAGTGAACTGTTAGGGAAAATTTTTACGTCGTACTTATCGCCAGCCTTGCTCTCAACATAGTTCTTGAAAGCGACAAATCCGATATGATCTGGATGTGACTCAATCTGGGTGTGGGAAATACGGACAGTGGTCTTGGCCTCTGCTGATGCAGCAAAGCCTAAAATAGAAGCAACAGCTAAAGCGGTGCCAAGAATTTTCTTAATACTCATAATAATCTCCTTACGATTAGTTTGTTTTTAGTAAAAGTTATAAATATAAAAAGTTGCTTGAATAGGGATTTGAAAATATATTCTCTTCCCAGAAACCTTAGGCTCTTATAGCCTTAACCTTCTTGAGGATCTCTCTGCAGGCTGCACTGATACCGGCATAATCTTCGGACTTAACCTGCTTAGGATCAGGAACGAAACTTCCGCCTACAGCGGCTACATTCTTAAGGGCCAGATACTCTGAGAGGTTATCTAAATTAACTCCGCCGGTAGGCACAAACTTGATTGCAGCATATGGACCTGCCAGTGCCTTTAAGGTCTTGGTTCCTCCATAGGCTGCTGCTGGGAAGAACTTAACCACCTCAAGACCGAAATCTAAAGCCTGCTCCAGATCAGATGGAGAAACAGTGCCAGGACAGATTGCAAGATTGTGCTTTAAGCACCAGTCAACAACCTTTGGATTAAAGCCTGGAGTAATTACAAACTTACCGCCGTTATCCAGGGTTGCCCAGGCCTGATCTACATTGTGTACAGTACCGGAACCAACCAGCATGTCAGGACAGGTATCTGCCATATTTCTGATGGCCTTTGCTGCGGCAGCAGTACGGAAGGTAACCTCGGCAACCGGAATTCCGCCATCACATAAAGCCTTAGCTAAAGGTGCAGCCTTAGCAGCATCCTCAAGTACCACCAGTGGCACAATACCTACTGTCTCAATCTCGCTTAACACTTTAAATTTCATCTATAATCTCCTAGAAATCTCTGCGTTTGTGGGAAGACATAAAGTCCTCAAGCTGTTCAGGTGTTGGCAGACCTTCATTATCTCCGCTGAAGGTACACTGGATGGCACCGATAGCACAGCCGCGCTCAACAGCATTTTCAAGGGAAAGTCCTTCCATAAGTCCTGACAGAACTCCGGCAGCAAAACCATCGCCGGCACCTACAGTATCCACAACCTTATCGATGATAAAACCTGCAACCTTACCTCTCTTATCAGGGGTAGCGTAATAGGCACCTTTAGGTCCGCACTTTACAATTACGCTTTTAGCTCCAAGATTCTGATAGAAAGATGCTATCTTCTCAGGCTCTGAAGAACCGCATAAAATCTCTCCTTCACCATCCCCAGGCATTACCAGATCAGCTTTTGAGGCCAGATCATTCAAGGTTTTAACCATCTGCTCAGAACTTGACCATAGCTGAGGTCTTAGATTTGGATCAAAGGAAATATAAAGACCAGCCTTGCGTCCAAGTTCAATCATTTTGTATACAGCCTTCAGGGTTGACTCTGAAAGAGCAGGAGCAATACCTGTAAGGTGTATGTGAGAGAACTCTGTAAAATCAATTTTTTCTACATCGCGCTCTGAGAGAGTAGATGCGGCAGAACCTGCACGAAAATAGAAAATCTGAGGGTCCCCTTTTGAAACCTTTCCCTTTAACATGAAACCGGTACGGTACTGGGATGAATAACTTACAAGTCCAGAACCAATGCCGTTATTTCTCAGAGTTGATTCAATAAGCTTTCCAAATGGATCATCTCCCAGCTTGGTCAGGTAGGAAACCTTATGTCCAAGTCTTGAAATTCCGGTTGCGACATTGAATTCAGCGCCAGCAACTGCCATTGAATAATCCTTTACAGTTTCCAGTGCGCCTTCCTGCTTTGCAATTAGGAGCCCCATTGGCTCTCCCACAAGCAGCAACCCTTTAGACATTTTTTTCTCCTATTCCCTTTAATGAAACATAAAGACAGACGTCTTATGTATTTCAGTTAATTGACTGATCCAGATTGGCTTTAAAAAGATTTTTTAGAATATAAAGCCGGATATTCTTTGTGATTGAGTATATGAAATCCAGAAAATCAAATTCTGAAGAATGAATACATATACATCAGGAGTTTTTTAGCCTGTTTGAGCTTTATTCGGAAAAGGAATAGAGGGATTTTTGATTTGAAGTCTTCTGATGTTGTGTGGATTGTTGTATTCATTGTTGCTCTACTCACTTACATGTGTTTAAGTTCAAAAATTTTTTATAAATAATTGTTATCTCTATATAAAAGCAACGATTATGCCAAAAAGTTATCTAATTGATATTTAGTTATATTTTTATTTAGCGTTAAAAACTGAAACATTTTGAATAATATAATGTGTTACATTACGTTTCAGATTGAAACTTATTGATATGATATATATCACAATTATACAAAAGTAACATACATCCATGATTGTTAATCACTTAAGCCTAATGCTTTAAGTTTTCTCCACAGAGATGTCCTTGATATTCCGGCAAGTTTTGCAACTTCAGCATTAGAATGGCGTTCGAGCATATAACGATAATATTCTTTCTCGATCTCAGATAGAGGCATGTTATCTTTAAAATTCAGAGAATGCTGTTCATTTCCAGAATCGGAAGAAATAACTTCTTTATCATGATTTAAAATACTTAAGACATTAGAACTTTTTATTTCTTCTCCATAAAAAGATAAAGCCTCAGCAAAATTTCGAAGCTCACGCACATTTCCGGGCCATGAATAACCTAAAAGAATTGATTTTATGCTGTTGTCAAATTCAATATCCTCTTCATTTTTATGAAGAAATTCTGCCATAAAGGCTCTGAATAGAACCAGAACATCTTTACCGCGCTCCCTTAAAGGCGGAATTGTCAGCTGCAGAACATTAAGTCTGTAATAAAGATCATATCTGAACAGACCTTTTTCACACAAAGGCAGGATCTTTTTGTTAGAGGCACAGATAATGCGAATATCCAGAGGAATAATTCTGTCATCACCGATACGCATAACCTCTCGCTCCTGAATAACACGCAGGAACTGACTTTGAACCTCAAGAGGAATTTCTGTTATCTCATCGAGGAATATGGTTCCTCCCTGAGCCATCTCAAACAGACCTTTCTTGCCTGAACTGCGGGCACCAGTAAAAGCACCTTCGGCATAACCAAACAGTTCGGAGGCAACCAGTCCCTGTGGAAGCGATGCACAGTTAACAGAAACAAAAGGCTTTTTAGAGCGGGGAGAATTATTATGAATACTCTGGGCAAAACCTTCTTTACCTGCACCGGTCTCACCAAAGAGCATAACCGTGGAATCTGAATTGGAAAATCGCTTAGCCAGAGCGACTGCATCTTCCATTACCAGGGACTCAAATCTTATATCCTTAAAGGAACGACGTGCAAAAAGACCTTTTTCGTAGGTGGAAATCTTAATATTCTTTGCCGACTCTTCAATTGCAGTACTGTCCTGCATAATTACAACATTACTGCTCGGACGGTTTCCTGAAATGAATTTATTTCCAGACAGAGGAATATTACGGAACAGAACTTTGTTCTGATTGAGGTTAACTACTCTTGGAACACTGTTTGCCCTAACCATATGTTCTTCAAGTTTGTGAAACCACTGCTCCCTAGGCTCAGGTCGCATCAGCTTAAAGGCACATTCATTGTAGATTGCGGGCTTATTATCAGAATCAAAGAAAATAACACCTTCATCAATGTTATCCAGCACCGATTCCATACACTCGAAATTCTTCTGACTGATATTCAGGTATTCGAGCATTTCCAGTGCCTGCAGGATTACTTTTTTTACAGAAAAGAAATCTGACTCTAAAGGTTCAACTGTCAGATTATGAGATTTAGCAGTTTCAATTGCCAGAACACATCCAAGTACTCCGTCAGATCCGCTTGCAGCTCGACGCTCAACGGTTGAAATTATATCTTCCGTATTCTTGCAGGGATTAAGTGTTACCTTTACATCGCCAATATTGAACTCAGCCTGAGTTAAGCCAATAAAATTATGCTGACTTATCACACTGATATTCTTGCAGTTCTTATCAACAAGAGTACTTATACCTTTCTGGATTTCATAATAGGAAGCGGTTATATCAACTACAGATATGCCTTTGACCCCGCGAAGCAGATCAGCTGTACCGCTTCTGCTTATGGCAATCTTACATGAAGGATACTTGTGCAGAAGTTCAACCGCCTCATAGTCAATCGCCTGCTCTACAGGAATAGAGAGCTTCATCTGGGAAATGGCATTTGAGGCAAGAGCGGCAATTCGCGAATTTGGAGCGAAAAAAACTATAGAATCCTTCATGGCTGAAGTCCCCTTATGTATTTTAAATTTTATTATTTTTTCTGGCGGGAATATTTTATCAGAAGAGAATCGGGGAATTAAGTATGAGGTACAGATCGGAATTAAACGTATGTCGAAAGTTATCTGAAGATTATCTATAAAAATTTAAGACGAGTCATAGAATTTTTGTTTTCCCCCAGAATTATATAAAAAGTTAAACTATATTTAGCTATGAACAATAGTAAATTTTAATAATCAAATAGTTACCGAGTAATCAGGAGACAACATAATGTTTAAAATTACTAAAATGCCGACAATCGTTTGCCCTAATTGCAAATCTAAAATAACCTTTACTGAAGATAATCTAGAAGAAAATGGTGTTGAAGGAGAGGAAAGAGAGCAAGGGGATGCTGTTACAGTCACCTATAAATTAGTTAATTGTTGTCCAAAATGTGGACGAGAGCATTATTATCAATTCTCAGCCACTGAATATCCAGAAGGGCTCTTGGACGGAGTTTCTAATATAACAAGTTCCGCAGATGAAATTGATATTGACGTGAGAGTAAAACTTAAATCTCAAGAAGAGTTGTAAGAATGAAAGAATAAAAAATTTACCAGAAAGGAGAGGCGATTATTTTTCTAACGAGAACGTGGAAGTTTTTTGTTATTCTTTAGTAATTTGTAGGGAATTACATTTCTGATCCGTTTATTATCAATAGAAGATCCGAGTTTAATTTAATGCAAAACAGATATTTTTTGTAAATACTAATTAACAACAAAGGTAATATAATCAGAAAGATATACTTTTTTGTTAAATACAAATTAAGAGCTTTTTGTAAAAAAACTAAATAGGCTCTCCGATTGAAAATTGAACGTATCTCGATTTAATTCTCAACATAATTCACTGTAAGAGCTATTTGATATATTCTTTATGCCTGCCAAACTTACTTGACAGACATACTTTTGTCATAGAGATATAATCTTTAGCTCTTTGCAAGTCCCTGAAGAACCTGATTTGCTGTCTTGATCATATCACTTGCACCGCTTACAAAACTGTTATACTGGCCCATGAAATCCTGCAACTTAACCATCTGAGTCTGGTTGTCGGAATTGCAGTTTTCTGCCATGTGCTGAATTGTAGAAGTGATAGCACGACACTGTTCAGCGGTCTTACCTTGCCATTTCGACCATGGTTTACCATTTTTCTTGTACCTTGTTATACCCCAGTTTGAAACATCAACACCAAGCTTCTTTGCTTCATTGTAATATTTATTTAATATTTTACCTCTCGCATTCTTATCTTTAGTTTCATCTTTGGTTATTGCACCTAGTTCTTGATTCATACGATCTATAAGCTTATTAAGCTTTTTGGCCTTGTCGTTCTGAGCCTTCATCTCTCCAATTTTCATCTCAGCTTCATGCTTCTTGGTTTCACCAACCTCAAGCATAACTATAGCAGCCATCATCTGAACTGACATGCCTTCTAACTCGGTGCCCTTGATATAGTTAATACCGTTAGTTGTAATTCCTGATACTGACATAATCGTTACCTCTTAAATGAAAATCTTTTATATGAAGCAGAGCTTTTGTAAAATTCAGATTCCTTTTCTTAACCTTTGACTTAAGTATAATACAAAAATTCATAAATGTTGCGCCTACTTTTAGCGACACATTTCTTTTAATAAAAGCTGGGATAAATATCACGTTTTTCAAGCTTATTTTTACCCTACACATATACCACACAATCCTTTAAAAAACAGAGTATTAAAAAGAACAAATGGGAGTATCTTCACATAAAAAAAATTCAGAAAAAAGATTGCATGAAGTCTTTCAAGCATGTTGAATGTTTAGTAAATTTAGAAATCTTTCAACTACGCGTAAAATTTAGTTTTTCAAGGCCTGTCTTTGCAAAATGAAAATAATCAGGTTTATTGATCCTGTAAAGTTCCTATATAATTTGAATTGGAAATGTATAAGGAACAGCAATGGCAAAGAAAAAGATCATAGTGGGCATGAGCACTTTATCTGAGATTAGAGAAAGTAACTCCATTTATGTTGATAAAACCAGATTTATTGATTATTTAGAGAACAGCGCAGGAACAAAGGTCCCTGTGTTCCTGCGACCTCGACGCTTTGGCAAAAGCCTTACTGCAAGTATGCTTCACAGCTACTATGATATTTCTGAAAAAAATCAGTTTGAAAAGAATTTCAAAGGCACCTGGATTTATGATCACAGAACTCCTCTTGCCAGTTCCTACTATGTCATTCATTTTGATTTTTCAAATGTTTCCTCCGACCCTGCACAGGTTAACAGAAGTTTCATATTCTCAGTTGCTGCCAGCATTTCCAACTTTACTGATAAGTATCCAGAGCAGAGCCTAGCAAGAGAAGAACTTGAACCTTCTCTGTATAAAAATGCTACTGAGCTTCTGACTAAATTTCTGACAAAATTTTCAGGTAATGTCGGTGCTGGTGAATATCTTTATGTCATCATTGATGAATATGATCACTTTGCCAATGAAATTCTGACCAGAGACAAAGAAGCTTTTAAGGATATAACTTCAACGGCTGAAGGTCATGAAGGACTTATAAAACAGTTTTATGCCCAGCTTAAAGCCTATTATCGTGGCAATCGCACAGGAGGAATCGACAGATTCTTTATCACCGGTGTTTCATCAGTTTCTCTAGATTCAGTAACCTCTGGCTTTAATATCGCAACTAACATCAGCTTAAAACCTGATTTTCATGAAATGATTGGTTTTACTCATGATGAGCTTTCAGAGGTTATTAATGATACTTTGGATTTTACAAAGTTTCCTGATATAACCAAAGAGCAGATAATGCAGATTATGGAAGAAAACTTTGACGGTTATGCTTTTGAGAAGAAAGCAAAGGATAAAATGTTTAATTCCAATCTCTGTCTTGCCTATCTTGAGAGTGTGATTTCAGAAAGGGAACTTCCTTATCCGAATAAAATATCCCTAAATGATGATGCAGGCAAGCTGAGAGGAATGCTGAATCTCTGTGAGGATAATGTTAGAGAGGAAATAGTTCAGGCAATGTTTAATAAAAAACCAATTGCCTCCGAACTCCCTGACAAGATGAATCTGAACAGTACCAATTATTTTGATAAAGCTCAGATGATATCTCTGCTTTATCATTTAGGCTATCTGACAATTGATACAGAAACTTCCCAGAAAAAGGGGATAACCAGCTTTGTTATTCCAAATAGAGTCTATGAGAATCTGTTTTTAGACTACTGCCGCATGTCTATAGACTACAGTGCAGATGCCTACAAAGATTTATCGCCTATGTTTGAAGAGTCTGCTGATATAACTCCTCTTTTAAAGATAATAACAGAACAGATAGAGACCAAGCTTAATCCTCAGTATTTGGGAAAATTCACAGAGATGTCACTGCAGCTGATATGTGACAGTATCATTAACAACAGCATTTATAGAAAACTTACTTCCTACACTGAGTTTTATACAGGAAAAGGCTTTGCCGATATATTCGTTAAGAATACCTATCCTAACGGACACTATTTCCTGCTTGAACTTAAATATCTGCATAAAAAGGATGACAGCGAAGCAGCAGTAGACGCAAAACTTGCTGAGGCTAGAGAGAAAATCGAAAGATACCGTGAAGGTGCTGTGCTCAAGGAAAAAGTCGGTAATCATCCTCTTGACTGCTATGCCATCGTCTTTGTCGGCTCCGAGTGCAGATTGTGTCAGAAGATAGATTAAAGTAACCACTAATGAAAGATTCAATAGTATTTATCGCCCCAAACGCTCATATGACGGCACTGGCACAGAGTGCCATTTCACAGTTGAAACTTAATATTCCTGTAATTGAAGCCTACGATTACAATGCTATTGAAGCTCTCAGAAAATACCCTTCCTGCCATATTGTCATAAGCCGCGGCGGTACCGCCAATTATTTAAAGGGTATCAAGGGACTTACCGTAGTTGATCTTACCGCATCCTTCTTTGATATTCAGAAATCTCTAAATGAACTTATAGCCAAAGGCTGTACAAAGATCGCAGTGGTCAGTCAGGACAATGTTATCGGCCCTACCCCGGCAGAATTCTCGATTAACGGTATAGAGGTGGAACTGCATCCCTGCTCAAATGCCGAAGAGATTATGAACACCGTAAATACCTGTGTCAGAAACGGTGCTGACGGTATTGTCGGCTGTGTGGTTGCCATTGAGACCGCAAGACAGCATGCAGTAGAAATCTCCCCTGTAGAAGTTGATTTCTATTCAGTAAAAAAAGGTATTCTGCAGGCACTGGAGCTTGAGAGAAATCTTGATAATCAGGAAAGGACCATCGACCGTCTGGAGTCGCTTTTAAACAACATCGAAGAAGGTGTAATCATCTTTGATGCCGAGAATAAGCCAATTCTCTACAACGGCTATGCCTGCAGAGTCATGAGACCGGAGCCTCTTGATAACTGGTACAGAGTGCTGGAAACAGAGATTAAGTCCACCTCCGAGCAGGCCAGGGTTATCTCTTTAAATCAGAACAAGGTCCTGATCCGAGTAATTCCCCTGGCCCACGATTCACTTGAAGATAAGGTGGTGATCCTGCAGGATAGTACCGCCATTGAGGAGACTGTAAAAACCATCAAACTCTCCTCCTATGAAAAGGGTCTTTACGCCCGTCATAACTTCAAGGACATAATCTACTCCTGCCCTTCCATGGAGGACACGGTATCTTTGGCCAAGAGCTTTGCCAATTCAGATTCCACCATCATGATCTTCGGTGAAACCGGTGCCGGCAAGGAAGGTTTTGCCCAGAGTATTCATAACTACTCCCCTCGTGCCAAAAAGCCTTTTGTATCTGTAAACTGTGCCTCCCTGCCTCAGGGACTGGTAGCCTCAGAACTCTTCGGTTATGTGGAAGGAGCTTTTACCGGAGCAAGACGCAACGGTAAAAAAGGACTCTTTGAAATGGCACAGGGAGGAACTATCTTTTTAGATGAGATTACTGAAATCCCGCTTGAGGTTCAGAGTCAGTTCCTGCGTGTAATTCAGGAACGTGAAATCATGCGTATCGGTGATGACAAGATCATTCCTCTGGATATCCGCATCATCTGCGCCTCAAATAAAGAAATCATGACCTTATGCGAAGAAGGTAAATTCAGATACGATCTCTACTATCGGCTGAATGTACTGAGTCTATCCATTCCTCCTCTTCGTGAGAGAGGCGATGATATTATCCTGCTGTTTAAATCCTTTATCGCAGGCTTCTGCAAAAAGAAAGTAGATGACATCTTTGTTGATAATGAGGTTCGTGACATTCTCCTAAACTACAGCTGGCCTGGTAACGTAAGAGAGCTTCGTAATGTGGCTGAGGCCTTATCCTTCTATGGCAGTGACATCAGAAAACAGAATGTTGAGAAGATCCTCTACAGAAACAGCATGGCTATAAATACCAGACATTCTACCGAAGATGCTGTCTTCAGGGATGATTTAACTCTTAAGGAGCTTGAACGACAGTACTATAAATACATGATCTCCCGCCATTCCAACTCCGAGGTAGCAAAGCTTGCCGGCATCTCCCGTTCAACGCTGTGGAGAAAAATCAAAGAGCTTGATGAGACTTCTTAACTTTTCTCGTTAATCTTAACTTTTGTGATCTTTTTCAAAAACAGATGTTTTATTTTTAAACATCATAAAACATCTGTTTAGTCATTTCTGTTCGATTTTGAAACATACAAAACTGTATTTCCCTTCATTACGGCATTTTCTTCAGTTGGCACAATCGTTGCTATATTGGTATTCGTTCATAACAACACCTCAAAATGTTTGTTGAAACAAAAATACAATTTGTGAACATAAGGAACAAAGATATGAAAAACATTCTAACCAAAGCTACCCTGGCAGCATGTCTTGCTGCTGTAATGACTATCGGTGCATCAGCAGCTCAGGCAGATGATACCGTTGTACTGCGTGTAGGATATGCAAACAATCCTGGCGAGCCTTTCGATTTAGGTTGTCAGAAGTGGAAAGAGATTATTGAGGAGCGCTCAGGCGGCAAGTTCAAGATTGAGCTTTACCCATCATCACAGCTAGGCTCAAAGGATGACGTAATGGATCAGATGGTTGCAGGCGAACCTGTATGTACTCTGACCGACGGCGCCTTCTTCTATGATCGCGGTGTAAAAGATCTGGGTATCGTTTTCGGACCATTCCTTTTCAATACCTGGGATGAGGCCTTCAAGCTAAACAGCAGCCAGTGGTATCAGGATCAGGCAAAGCTTGTAGAAGAGAAAGCTCACCTCAAGATCATCGGTACCGACTGGAAGTACGGTGCACGTCATACTCTGACCACCAAGCCAGTTAACAAGGTTGAAGATTTCAAGGGCATGAAGATCCGTGTTCCAACAAACAACATCCAGGTTAAGGGCTTTGAGGTTTTAGGTGCAACTCCTACCCCAATGGCTTTAGGTGAAGTTTACACCTCTCTGCAGCAGGGAACCATTGACGGTGTTGAGAACCCACTAGCAGTTCTATACAACGGCAAATTCCATGAGGTTGCTAAATATCTGCTCTTAGACGGTCACGTCTTCAACATCACCAACATCGTTGTAGGTACTGATTTCTACAATTCTCTAACTCCTGAGCAGCAGAAGCTTCTGGTTGAAACCTGCCATGAAGCTGCTATGTATCAGAACAAGATTGTTGATGATTCAGAGGCAGACATTCTTGCTAAATTCAAAGCTGAAGGTGTAACTGTGGTTGAGCCTTCTCCTGAGTTCAAGCAGTCCTTAATTGATACCTCAAAGAAGTTCTACTCTCTTCCAGACTTCAAAGACTGGACTCCTGGTCTATATGACACTGTAAAGAAAGCTATGCAGTAGCTTTTTGCAGGACCGTCGTAAGGCGGTCCTGCCTGTATCAAAAATTCATTATATTTCAGATAATTATGAAAAAATCAAATTTCATCGTTAATATAGATCTGCTCCTAGCAGCCATAGCTCTGACCGTTCTGGTCTGTGTAACCTTCGGCGGAGTGATTATGCGCTACTTTGTAGGCAAGCCTATCATCTGGGCTGAAGAGGTTCAGCTGTGGTGCTTTCTGTGGATGACCTTCCTGGGTGCAGGTGCTGCCTTCAGACACGGAAGTCACGTGGCAGTTGAAATGGTGGTCAGTCTATTTCCTCAAAAAATCCAGAAGTTCATTGAGAAAATGGATTACGTCATCTGTATGGTGGTACTGGGTTATTTAGGATACCTAGGCTGTGACATCATCAAACTGATGATGAAGATAGGTAAATCAACCTCTATCCTGCATGTACCTTTCTATTTTATAAACGGTATTATACCAGTATGCTGTGTGCTGATGATGGTATCTCTGACCTATGCAACCTTCTTTATGAAAAAGGAAGATTCCAAGGATGAGAAACACATCTCAGACGATTCTGAGGAGGAGAAATAATCATGGATTTTTCTATCGGTCTGTCCTCAGTTCTGCTTTTAGTATTTCTGTTTTTAAAGGTTCCGGTTTTTATTTCAATTCTTGGAGCAGCCGCCACCTATTTTGCACTTCACACTGAGATTAACTCTGTTATTCTGGCTCAGCGTGTTCTGGCAGGCTCTCAGTCAATTCCGCTTTTAGCCATACCTTTCTTCGTATGTGCCGGCGTGTTCATGAACTACACCGGTGTAACCAAGAGAATCGTGGATTTCTGTGAAGCGGTTGTAGGCAATATCATTGGCGGTATCGGTCATGTTACCGTGCTGGTGGCAACTCTTATGGGAGGTCTGTCCGGTTCAAACCTTGCAGATGCTGCTATGGAAGCTAAAATGCTGGTGCCAGAAATGGAGAAAAGAGGCTTTTCAAAGGCCTTCGGCTCTGTTCTGGTTGCAACCTCAGCTATTATCACTCCGCTGATTCCTCCTGGAATTGCAATGATTATCTACGGCTCAATTGCCAACGTTTCAATCGGAAAGCTCTTCGTCGCAGGTATCGGTCCTGGTGTAATTCTCTGTATAACCCTGATGATTCTTGTAGCCCTTGTCTCCTACAAGCGCGGCTATAGAAGCACCATAAAGGTTGACACTTCAGCTTCAAGAGTCTGGAAAACCTTCCGCGGAGCCTTCCTGCCTCTGTGTCTGCCTGTAATCATTATCGGCGGTATCCGTATCGGAGCCTTTACTCCAACTGAAGCCGGCTCTGTAGCTATCGTCTACTCCCTGTTTTTAGGTTTCATCTACCGTGAAATGACTTTAAAGGATGTTATCCGCGGTATGAAGGAGACCGTGCTGACCTCCTCCGCCATCATGCTGATTATTGCTGCAGCCTCTGCCTTTGCCTGGGCTTTAACCAAGGAGAAGGTTCCACAGTACTTTACAGGACTCTTCATTGAGCATCTTAATAATCCTGTAATCTTCCTTCTGTGTGTAAACCTGTTCCTTCTAATCATCGGCATGTTCATCGAAGGCAACGCCGCCATGATTATTCTGGTACCACTGCTGGCTCCTTTGGCCAAGCACTTCGGTATCGATGAGATCCACTTTGCAATGGTGGTTATCTTCAACTTCGCTCTAGGTGCCATCTCCCCTCCAATGGGAACGCTGATGTTTGTTACCTGTTCGATTACCAAGTGTCCAATGGGTCGCTTCATTAAAGAGGCAATACCATTCTACATTCTACTGTTAGGCTGTCTGCTGCTTTTAACCTTCGTTCCAAGCTTCAGTACCGCCCTGGTTAACCTGATTTACTAAGTATGTTTAAGGATTATCTGTTATGAAAACCATTATTATTCCAAAGCCTGGTGAGGTAAAAATCATTGAAACTCCTATGCCTGAACCAAAAGAAGGAGAGGCTTTATTAAAGGTACTGCGCGGCGGTATCTGCGGAAGTGATCTCGGTACCTACCGAGGCACCTTCGCCTATGCCTCCTATCCTAGAATCCCAGGCCATGAGTTCTCTGCCAGAATCGAAAAGCTCAACGGAGATGCCTCAAAGTACGGACTTAAGGAAGGCATGGTTGTTACCTGCAATCCTTACTTCAACTGCACCAAGTGCTATTCCTGCGAACGCGGTCTTCTAAACTGCTGTGAGCACAATGAGACCTTAGGAGCCCAGAGAGACGGTGCTTTCTCAGAGTACATCACCATGCCTTTTGAGCGTATCTATGACGGTAAGGGACTTGATCCTGCTGAGCTTGCTGCGATTGAACCATTCTGCATCAGCTACCACGGAGCAGTTACCCGTGGTCAGGTAAAGAAAGGCGACAAGGTTCTTGTAATCGGTGCAGGTACCATCGGTGCCCTTGCTGCAGTTGCCGCAAAATCTCAGGGTGCAACCGTCTATATTGCCGATGTGGCCCAGAAGAAGATTGACTACGCGGTAAAGAGCTTCAATCTTGATGGCGGCATCATCAACAACGGAGATGACTTCGTAGAGAAATGCATGAAGATCACCGACAACAAGGGATTTGATGTGGCAATTGAGGCGGTTGGTCTGCCATCCACCTTCCAGAATGCTATCGATGTTGCAGCCTTTGGCGCCAACGTTGTGCTTATCGGTGTAGGCAAGAAGAACCTTGATTTCAACTTCACTCTGCTGCAGAAAAAAGAGCTTAATGTCTACGGTTCTCGTAATGCACTTAAGAAGGACTTCCTGAATCTAATCGATCTGGTTAAGGCTGGAAAGGTTGATCTTAAAAAGGCAATCACCAATACCTATAAGCTTGACGATGCACCTCAGGCCTTTGCAGACTTTGCAGCCCACGGTGCTGACATGCTGAAGGTGGAAATAGATTTCACAGCTTAAAACTCCTGAAACTCTGTCTGCAGTGTAGCAGCTGCAGACACTTTTACTAATTAACAACATTTAAAATTCAATCAAAACGGACATATCAGAAAATGACAAAACTAAACCTTGCATTAAAACCAGAATGCAATTCAGATCTTCCAGTTAAAGCAATTCAGTTTGGAGAAGGTAATTTTATTCGCTGCTTTATCGACTGGATGATTTATCGTATGAACAAGCAGAACCTGTTCAACGGAAGAGTAATTGCGGTTCAGCCAACACCAAGGGGAAGAACTGTACCGGTACTCAAAGAGCAGGACTGCCTGTTCACCGCAATTCTTCATGGTTTAGACAACGGTAAACTGAAAGAAACCTTTGAAATCATAAACTCCATAGCTGCAGCACGTAATCCTTACGATAAGGCTGACTTTGAAAAGCTGAAAGAAGATTTTAAACTCCCTACCCTTGAGTTTATTTTCTCCAATACTACCGAAGCCGGTCTGATTTATACCAAAGAAGAATTACCAGAAGAAGGGTGCGTGCTGTCATTCCCAGGAAAACTTACCCAGCTGCTTTATGAAAGATTTAAAGCCTTCAGAGGCGTAGAGAATGCCTGTTCAGTTGCAGGATTAAATATCCTCCCATGTGAGCTTATTGAAAACAACGGAACAAAATTAAAAGAAATAATTCTAAAACATGCCGATGACTGGCACCTAGGCGATGAGTTTAAAGCTTATGTATGTGAAGACTGCGTATTCTACAATACCCTTGTAGATCGTGTGGTATCAGGCTATCCAAAGGCAGATGCAGAACGCTATGCAAAGGAGCTTGGCTATGAGGATGCCCTTATGTCCACCGGCGAGGAGTTTTGCTTCCTGGCAATTGAAGGCTCTGATGAAATCAGCCGCAAACTGCCATTAAAGCAGGCAGGCCTAAATGTTGTTGTAGCACCGGATATCACTCCTTACCGTCTGCGCAAGGTAAGAATTCTGAACGGCGCTCATACCTCAAATGTACCTGCAGCCTTCCTTGCAGGTCTTGATACCGTTGATCAGATGATGACCGATAAGGTTACAGGACCATTTGCACGTTCTGTAATCTACGATGAAATCATCCCTGCTGTTAAGCTTGATAAGGGCATGCTGAAAGAATTTGCTGACGCTGTTGTGGACAGATTCATGGATCCTTCCCTTCATCATCAGTTAGCATCAATTCTGATGAACTGCGCGTCAAAGGTTAAGGCTCGTGTTATTCCTTCAATTCTGGATGCAAGAGCTGACAATACCCATCCGGTAAAACTCTATTTTGCCCTGGCAGCCTTCTTTGCCCTATACAGAAATTCTGACGGCACCTCACCAGTTAAGGTTTCAAGGGCTGATGGCAAATCAGGTGAGTTCCAGGATGATGAGTATGCAGTAAAGACTATGGCTCAGGCCTGGAGTCTCTATAAGGATTCAGAAGAATCAGCAGTTGAAACCGTTAAGACAATTCTCTCTGACACTAAGCTCTGGGGCGAGGATCTTACCGTAAGCCTTGATGTAAAAAAGATTGCCAAACTTACCCACAGCGTTGTTGCCAAGGGCGTAAAAGAAACCATGGCAGAGTGTTAGGAGACAGATAATGCAGTGCGTAGTTATCAATCCTAAAGAGGATGTTGTCGCTGTCGCCTTAGAAGATCTGAAAAAGGGTCAGACTGTAAAAACCACTTTGGGAGACGTGTCCTTAACAGATGACATTCCACGTGGTCATAAGTTTGCTCTTTATGATCTCAACGAAGGCGATCAGATTATCAAGTACGGATATTCAATCGGACATGCCACCTGCAGAATCACTAAAGGCCAGCATGTACATTCTGAAAATGTAAAAACCAATCTCTCAGGAACAAAATCCTATACCTATAACAGGGCTCCTCAGGCAGCCCTGAAAAAGGTAGATAGAACCTTTGAAGGCTATGTAAGAGCAGATGGTCAGGTTGGAATCAGAAATGAGGTTTGGATTATCCCTACCGTATTTTGTGTAAATCATATTGCCAAAGAGCTTGAAGCCTACGCCAGAGAGAAACTGTCCTCATATTCTCATATAGACGGCTGCTATGCCTTAACTCACCCTTACGGCTGCTCTCAGATGGGAGAGGATCAGACAACAACTCAGAAGCTTCTAGCATCCCTCACCCGTCACCCTAATGCCGGTGCGGTGCTGATTCTGGGGCTTGGCTGTGAGAACAACAATCTGTCAGTATTCAAGAACTTTCTTGATCTTTCTGATGAGAGACTAATGTTTTTAAATACTCAGGATGTTGAGGATGAACTTGAAGCCGGCTACGGAATTATTGATACACTTCTGAACAAGGCTAATCAGGCCCAGAGAGAGACGGTACCATTATCAAAGCTTAGAATCGGACTTAAATGCGGCGGTTCAGACGGTCTTTCCGGAATCACCGCAAATCCTCTAATCGGAAGAGTAAGTGATCTCATAGTAGGTTCAGGCGGAACCTCAGTCATGACCGAAGTTCCAGAAATGTTCGGTGCTGAACAGATTCTGATGAACAGAGCCAAAAATGAGGAGATCTTCGATGAGACAGTAAACCTTATCAATGACTTTAAAGGTTATTTTAAAGCTCATGGCGAGACGGTTTCAGAGAACCCATCCCCAGGTAACAAGGCAGGTGGTATCACCACTTTAGAGGACAAATCTCTAGGCTGTGTTCAGAAAGGCGGCAAGGCTCAGGTTGAAGGCACCATCAGATATGCTGAAACCATAAGAGGCACAGGACTTAATCTTCTGAACGCGCCTGGTAATGACGGTGTTTCCTGCTCAGCTCTGGCAGCCTGCGGTGTGAATATGATTCTTTTCTCCACCGGAAGAGGAACTCCTTTCAGTACCGTAGTACCTACCATCAAGATCTCCACCAACAATGCGCTTTATGATAAAAAAGGCGGCAACTGGATTGATTTCAATGCAGGTGTAATTGTGGACGGAAAGGATTTTGACGAGCTGGCGCTGGAGCTTTTGGATTACATAATCGCCATTGCCTCAGGACAGAAATCCGTCTCAGAGAAGAGAGATTTCCATGAACTTTTAATCTGGAAGGATGGAGTAACCCTCTAGTTAACATAAGACAGCATAGAATCTTAGTAAAAGTTGTCTACCCTAAGATCATGATCATACGCCCGCTTCTCTGCAGGGCGTATAATCTGAAGGATAAAACATACTTTAATTACTACAAACATAGTCAGGAGAACATACATAATGGAAAAAGGTTTACTGCTGACAGGTGAACCAATGGGCCTTCTGATTGCCAAGCAGGAAGGCGCACTTGAAACCGTGAAGGATTATTCACTGGATGTTGCAGGTGCTGAATTCAATGTTGCAACTGGAATTGCCCGCCTGGGCCATAAGGCCACCTATCTTACAAAACTAGGCAATGATCCTTTCGGCAAGCTGATTGAGAATGCAATCAAACAGAACGGTATTGATAACTCTCAGGTCAGATATTCAGATACCGAACGTACCGGCTTTATGCTAAAAGGTAAAGTATCCAACGGTGATCCTCAGATCTTCTATTTCCGTTCAGGCTCAGCTGCCTCAACACTATCAGAGAGCGATGTTGAAAGCGTAGATTTCTCAAAATTCTCAAATCTGCATCTGACAGGAATCATGGCTGCAGTTTCAGAATCAACTCTGAAGGCTGTTTACAAGCTCATTGAACTTGGCCGCAAAGCCGGACTCTACATTTCCTTTGATCCTAATCTTAGACCTCAGCTGTGGAAATCAAAGGAGATTATGGTCAGAACCTTAAATGACATCGCCTCAAAAGTGGATATGGTTCTGCCAGGTGAAGGAGAAGGAGACATTCTCTGCGGCAGCAGTGATCCTAAAAAGATTAATGAGTTCTACCTTAACAACGGAGCCTCCTGTGTAATCACCAAATGCGGTCCGAAAGGAGCCTTCTGCAGTACCCGTGACGGCGATATAAAGGTCGCAGGCTTCATCATTGATAAGGTGGTAGATACAGTCGGTGCCGGTGACGGTTTTGCAGCCGGAGTACTTTCTGCCCATATGGAAGGACTTCCTCTTGAGAAGGCGGTAGAGAGAGGCTGTGCCATTGGCGCAATTCAGTGCACCTTCAGAGGAGATAATGAAGGTCTGCCTACCCCTGAGGAATTAGAGAAATTCATAGCATCACACAAGCGCTGTGTTTTTTAGGAGATAAAAATGAAATTCAAAGTATTAAGCGAGATTGAAGCAGTCGGTATTGTTCCTCTGGTAGTGCTTGAGGATGCTAAACAGGCAGCACCTTTAGCTCATGCCTTATGCGACGGAGGAATTCCAATTGCAGAGGTAACCTTCAGAACCGCTGCAGCTGCCGAGGCTATCAGAAATATGGTTAAAGAGTGTCCTGATATGCTGGTAGGTTCCGGTACTGTGCACAACGTCGATCAGGCCTGGGCAACTCTTGATAACGGAGGAAAGTTTGTAATTACACCAGGCTTTAATCCAAAGGTTGTGGACTGGTGTTTGAAGCATGATCTTGCAATCTGCCCTGGCACTGTAACCCCATCTGATCTTGAGCCGGCTTTAGACTTCGGTCTTGAAGTAGTTAAGTTCTTCCCTGCAGGCGCCTACGGCGGCACCAAGACACTTAAGGCGCTGGCTGGTCCTTATGCCTCAATCAAGTTTGTTCCTACAGGCGGTGTAAATCTTGAGAATCTATCAGAGTACCTAAGTCTTAAGAACGTTGCTGCGGTTGGCGGAAGCTTTGTTCCTGATCCTAAGCAGGTTAAGGCAGAGGATTACAAGGGAATAACCGCATCCTGTCAGGATATTCTTGCAAAGGTTAAAGCAATTCGCGGATAAAGATTTTTTGTTTGATTGTATGCAAAACGGAGGTCTTAGATCTCCGTTTTTTTTGCACCAAATCACATTTCGTGATGCTTGCCTAATTTTTTCAATTCAAAAACATTAAAAAATGTTAACCATCTGAAAAACGTGTAAAATACATTTTGCCTATATAAAAAATAATTAACAATAATTCTTAATAATAAAAATTATACCCTATGGGAAGCGGGGCCAAACTACAGGAGTTTTTATGAAGTTTTCTTCTGCATGTATACTTCTCACAGCTATAGCTTTTAACTGTTTATTTATAACAGGTTGTTTCAATAAAACGGCAAAGATCGTTCCAAACAATTGGAATTGCCGTCCTGATACCACTTCTGCACTGTCTCACAGAATTGAAAAACTTGAACAGGAAGGAAAAATAGATAACGCTTCGGATTTTATTGATCGTTGTCAGCTGGATAAACTTGGAATCTTCAGTGAAGATTACGAGAAACTATGTAACAGTGAGGATTTCAAGGCAGCTGAAGAAAAACTGATTGCAAAGTGGAAAAAGGAAGCCAATATAGCCTATACCGAGGAATACTGAAAGGTTCCGACCTATTGCCTTTCCTTCCAGAAAAATGGAGCTCAATGGCTCCATTCTTTAATTCTGGCAGAATACCTTTTTAAAGCGCTTTAAAGCTTCTTTTAAAGTATCCTTGGTACAGGCAAGATTGATTCTTATAAAGCTATCCTGAGGAGAGTGATACATCTCTCCGTCATTTATATAAAGTTTGCCTTCATCTATTAGTTTGTTCTTTATCTCTTCGCCACTAAGCTCAAGTGAGGAACAGTCCACCCAGGCAAGATAGGTACTCTCAAGAGGGGCAACTCTGATATCAGGATAATTCTCAGTAAAGAAGGCTTTTAAAATCTGATAGTTCTCCTGAATATAGTCGTTAAGCTCTAAAAGCCAGTCATCACACTCTGTATAGGCAGCTATGGTTGCAGCAACACCGAATACATTGACATCACAGATTTCATTGATATTGATCTGACGGTCGATTCTGTACTGATAATCTTTATTTCTACAGATAACATGAGCACTCTTAAGACCTGCAATATTAAAGGTCTTGCTTGGAGCTCCAAGGGTAATCAGATGATCGTTGTACCCCTCATTAACAGTTGAGAAGGCATGAAAGATACTGCCTTTTGGTCTGATATCACAGTGAATTTCATCAGAAATAACAATCAGATTATGTGCTCTGGCAATCTCAGAGAGCCTCTTAAGCTCATCTGAATGCCACAGTCTTCCGGATGGATTGTGAGGATTGCAGACTAAAAGAACTCTGGCCTTCTCTGAGGATGCCCTCTTTTCAAGATCATCAAAATCAATAGAGAACTTTCCATCCCTATATAACAGCCTGTTCTCTGAGGCTACCAGACCGGAATTTCTGATACAGCTGAAAAAACAGTTGTAGGCAGGAGACTGCAGGATGACCTCATCCCCAGGCTGTGTCAAAGCCTGAAGTACGGCTGTCAAAGCAGGAACAATACCTGGGACCGGCATAATCCAGTCGCGCTCAAGATCAACTCCGTAATGTCTTTTGTTAAAAGAGATGATGGCATTGTAATAGTCATCATTCTCGGTTGCATAACCAAATACACCATGAGCGGCACATCGGTTTACAGCCTCATAGATAGGAGGAGCAACTTTAAAATCCATATCTGCAACCCACAAAGGCAGCAGATCGGGATCAGACAGAGTATCCCACTTGTAGGAGAAGGTACCGCGTCTGTCTACCTTCTCATCAAAGTTAAACTTAACCATTCACGACCTCGATTACACAGTCATTAGGAGCTTTGGCATTTGCATCTCTGATAATCTCTCCCACTGACTCGACTATAATTTTTCCGCTGAGAGGATTCTTTATGCTGGTAACATGACCTTTAATCTGTGCATCAATTGAGGAATACTCAAAGGCCAGATCACAGTCCTCATCAAAGGAGCAGTTGATAAGCTTGAGATTCTTTGCGTAGCACAGAGGCTGTGTCCCCTTGATCTTACAGTTTATAAGAGTCAGGTTTTCTGAGTGCCAGCCTAAAAACTCACCTGAAATACTGCAGTTTTCAACGGTTACGTTTTTAGCTTCCCAGAAGGCATCCTTAGTCTCAAGATTACTGTTTCTGATTGTTACATTGGAACAGTTCTGGAAGGAATAGTTACCGTGCAGCTCAAAATTCTCCACCTCAATATTGGAGCTGTTCATAAAAATGTAATCAGCATGAACCGCCTTGATATGAGAAGCAGTGATGTCAGTACAGTCCCATAAGGTTTCCAGAGCATCTGTAAACTCAACATTCTCAAGCTTTAAACCGCTGCAGCGTCTGAACATTTTAGGCGCAATTACCAGAGTATCCTTCATGGTTAAATCATGAGAGTACCAGATGGCTGCTCTGCCGCCGGTTTCAAACACACATTTCTCAATCAGGGCATGATTGGCGTGCCAGAAAGGATATTTTCCGCTAAAGGATGAATCAGTACAGGTAACATTGGTACACTCTTTGATTGCAGACTCACCGTTTAGAACCTTAATCTTGGAAAGAGAAAGATCACTAAGATAAAAAAGAGGTCTTTCGCCTTCAAATTCTTTGTTTTCAATAATATTCATATGTATTGGATTATTATCGCTTTTTATCGTTAAACATCAGTTAGCCGGAGTTTAACACAAAAGCAAAATGATGAAATTGAGCAAAGTAAAAAGAATTCTCAATTGGTAAAAATTTCTCTTCAGAAAGAATACTCTTTTCCAAAGGAGTGAGCATTTAACCAATCTTTAACCTCTTGAAGTATAAGTGTTAAATAATTTTTGTCCTGTAAAATAAAATTCAGTAATGGTGAAAACAAACGGGAGTATTCATGAAGAAATTTTCAGGATGTATTCTGCTTTCAGCGATAGTTATTAACACTTTTTTTCTAACCGGATGCCACGATAAAACAGCGCAGATAGAACCAAATAACTGGAACTGCAGACAGGATGACACTTCTGAACTGGCCCATAGAATAGAAAAGCTTGAGCATGAAGGTAAAATCGATGATGCTTCAGAGTTCATCGATCATTGTCAGCAGGATAAGCTGGGAATTTTCAGTGAAGAGTATGAGAACCTGACCTTCAGCAACAACTACGAAACCGATCATGAAAAACTCTTTGCCAAGTGGAAAAGAGAGGCTGCCGCACAGTCAGGTGCGTACTGATCCTCTAGCATTTTCTCTCAATCAGAACAGAAGGAATACTGAGAAGAAATTTTCTTCTAACACTTTCTTATATCAAGGCACAAACAAATTCTAAACAATTCGCCATGAAGCAATGGCTTTATCTTTTGAACTTATGACAATTGGAATTCTGATTAGATCTTTTAGAGGAAGAATCTCTCCGTAGCGTTTATCCAGAA
>NZ_FPAH01000017.1 GCF_900116345.1 Succinivibrio dextrinosolvens
AACTCGAGACTGTTTCTTAACAGGGTCCCATTTATTGTAATAAGAGATGATGTAGGTTCTACCCATTTTGTCGGTATAGCTGGAGTAATTCCATTTGATATCAGGAGTGTCTGTCATACAAATAGTCCATTAAAATATATTATGGACTATGATATAACAAAAATAGAAATAGATAAAGAAAAAATCTTAAAAAACAGTGGAATAAAAAGAATATTTAGGAGATTTGTGAGAATAATCACCCTAGTTTAAAACTAGGGTGTACGGAGGTTAGGGTTGACGGTTTCCTTTCTCTACTATTTTGTTTTGTTATAAGGAAAGGTCATTAGAATACATTTTGTTCAAATCTATAGTAATAATATCCTCTTTATCTTTATTCTCTATAATCCAGTCTGAAAAACCGCTTTTAGAAAATAATAAAAACTTGACTGTTTTGTATCTGGAATCAATCAATCCAAGTCGCTCTTTTAAGCTTTCAAAAACCTTTTTATCAAGCAGTTCGTTTTTGAATTTACATTCTCCTAAAACCGCATTCTTGTTTATAAGATCTAATCCAACTACATCGATATCAGTTTCTTCCTTTTTATTTGGATTCGTTCCCCACCATTTACCTGTTTTGGTTATAAGACAAGGGAGTTTATTTTTTACCCCTAAAAGCAAAGTATAATAGCGACACATGTCTTCAAACACCTCTCCCATATACTGTGATATACGAGGCTTTACAATATTCTCATAATGTAATCGACCTTCGCCTAAGGATATAACATCCATGTATGGAGCTATGAACTGAAACCAGAACCTAAACATATGATCTGATAAACTGTATCTGATCTTTTTCTTATTATTTTCTTCAGTAATAGCAAATTCCTTTTTTAAAATTCCAGTTTCTACCAGATTTTTAATAGCATGTGAGACTGTAGAGGCATCAATCTTTGTCAGATCTGCAATCTCATTTAATCTTGTCCTTCCAGATGCAATTGCCTCAATTACAGCCGAATATGAACTGATATTTCTAAATTCCTGACTTAGGAGATTAACCGGTTCTTCATACATATATCCATGATTTGAGAAAAATAACTCAATGAGATTTTCATCAAGTGAAAGCTTTTTATCAAACAAAGATAAATATTTGGCTATACCTCCTGTTACTCCATAGACAATGGCTTTTTCTTCTGAAGAATAATCTGGAACAAATAAGGCAGACTCTCTGTAGTCAAAAGGCTTAAGGGCTATCTGGGAAGTACGTCGTCCAAAAAGAGGACTTTTTTCACTGAGGACTTCATCTTCCATAAAACTGACAGATGAACCACAGATAAACAGATACATATTTCCGTTCAGCCACGAGGTATCAATATATTTTTGCAAAACAGATAAAAGAGATTTATATGACTCTGCCATATATGGGAATTCATCTAAAATAAAAACGATACGCTCGTCCTTACACTTTTCTCCGAGGAAAGAAAATAACTGGTCATAGGATTTGAAAGAGAACTCTTTTAAATCAGGAGCCAACGCTTCAATAACTCGAGCACCAAGAAGTTCAAGATTACGTTGCGGGCTAGTTCTTACTGCTGTGTAAAATATTGCTTTTTTACCTTCAATAAAATGTTGAAGAAGGGTGGACTTACCGACTCGTCTCCTTCCATACATAACAGTCATTTGAAAACCAGATCGGTTATACAAATTGTTCATGGTTTCAAGTTCGCGTTTACGGCCAATAAATTCACTCATGATTAACTACCTGATTCTCTGTAAACTACAATTTATTGAATTATCTTTCATTGAATTACATTTCATTGAATTATACTTCAATGAAATATGATTCAATATAATTATAGTAGATTTTTACCGATTCACCCCATCAGAATATTTTCTGACTAATATTTTCTAGTCTCAGAATTGTTTATTGACTTGCTCTCGCTAAAAAAGGTGAATTCAGGTGGCAAAGATAAAAAAAATTTACCGCACAAATCTGCACTAATCTTATTGAAATAAAAAAGAAAAAAGTTTTAAGCTAAACGCAGTGCTCTGTAAGATGGTATTTTTGGATACGCTTAAATGCAGGGTAAAAAATTTCAATGCAATAATGTACAGGCTAATAATTTTCATTTATCCGTACCAGAAAGATTGCATCTCAAAGGTCGGTGTTTTTGTTAAGGATTTAATATGACTCGTGGAGTTAATAAAGTAATTCTGATTGGTAATCTTGGAGATGAACCTGTATTTAGAACAACAGGTTCAGGTACTGCAGTTGCCAATGTATCAATGGTTACAAACGAAGTTCGTCGCAATGCTGAATCTGGCCAGATGACAGAGATTGCCGAGTGGCATCGTGTGGTTTTATGGGGAAGACTGGCCGAAATTGCACAGAAATGGCTGCATAAAGGTTCACTGGTGTATGTGGAAGGTAAACTTCGCACCAGATCATTTACCGATAAGCAGAATGTAAAGAAGAGTGTTACCGAGATTGTTGCAGATGAACTGCAGATGCTTGGTCCATCAAAGTCTCACTCTGAGAGTGATTCCTTCTCATCTCAGAATAACAGTTTTAGAAATAATCCTGTTCAGAATGATAATTCTCCATACGGAAATCCTTCTGCACAGCCATCATTTCTGAATGATTCCGCCTTTATAAATCAGAATCCGGTTTCATCAAATCCAGGACCATCCATTGTTGTGGATGGTGATGACTCAGACGATCTGCCATTCTAAAAGGTAAAAAAACACAGCAAACCAGCTCGTTTGCTGTGTTAATACCAATATACATTGAAGATCAATATCTATAAAACAGGCTTTTTCTCTGCTCTCCAAGGCAGTTTAAAGGCCTGTACTATATCTCTTAGAGAATAACAGGTCATGAAGAAGGCACTTACAGGAATTACCATGTAAAAGTACTTCTTCTGCAGCCAGGTGATGGTGAGCATGTATGACTGAGCTCTCATGACCAGAACAAAGCCGTAGTAGCATATGGTTGCGTACATTATGCATTCAATAATTGTGGAGATGATTCTGCAGATCTTGCCGGCAGGGGTGCCGACTATCCTGTCAGTTATCACATCCACAATAAAATGACCTCTGGTTCTTACCAGTTCCTGTGCTCCGAAGAAAATCACCCATACAAGGAACAGCTGTGTCCATTCATCTGTCTGTGTGAAGTTGTATATAGGCACAAATCTAACGAATACGTTCAGAAGGAACATCACAAAGATGATCATCATAGATACTATGCAGATAAGGCGTGTTACCTTGCTGACTATAGCATCTATGCTCTTAAGCAGATTTAATACTGTGTTCATATCTCATCCTCAGTTGATTAGATGTCCAAGACCTAGTGTTACAGGTCCGCAGAAAGCTACCAGTATTGCCACTGCAATCATGATCAGAACATAGCCAACCGCCTGCTTGGCAATCGCCATAACCTTCTCTCCGGTAATAGAAGCCATAACATACAGATTCAGTCCCACCGGAGGCGTCAGAACACCTACCGCAAGAGAAATGCACATTACGATACCCATCTGAACCACGTCATAATGGAATGCTTTTGCCAGAGGAACAAAGATTGGTACGGTAATCAGCAGAATTGCGGTTCCTTCCATGAAGCAGCCCATTAGAACAAGTACCAGAATGATAATCAGCAGCACTGGAATAATGGAGGTGAAGCTCTCGGAAATAAAGGCAATTGCCTGCTGAGGAATACGTGTATAGAGCAGTACGTACTGGAAAAAGCCCGCAGTTGCGATAATATACATAACCTTTGAGGTCTGTTCTACTGTTTCCCAGAATATCTTTGGTAAATCTCTGATATGCAGTGTGTGGTAAACAAAGAAGCCTAAAACCATTACATAGAAGCTGGCAACGGCTGCAGCTTCTGTTGCTGTGAACAGGCCTGCAAACATACCGCCTATTACAATAACCGGAGTCATAAGTGCCAGAAAGGCTTTCTTGAAGGCATCATAGCGTTCAATCCATGGTACAGGATCTTCTTTGGCATAACCGTTTTTGTAGCTTACATATGATGACCAGGACATAAAGCCGATACCCAGCAGCAGACCAGGAATGATTCCTGCTGCAAACAGGGAATTAACAGAGGTCTGAGTCAGTCCTGCATACAGAATCAGGGTGATGCTTGGCGGAATAATCGGACCTAGAGCTCCACCTGCGGCAATGGTTGCACAGCAGAATGGTTTTCCATAACCGCACTTTGACATCTCACCTATGGCTATCATACCGATGCCTGCGGCACAGGCTGCGGCTGAACCTGACATTGCGGCCATTACCATACAGGCTGCAATCGCAGCATTGGACAGGCCTCCCCATCTATGACCAAGACAGGCTCTTCCGAATCCAAAAAGACTGCCGGATACTCCGCCCACATTCATGAAGTTTCCCATTAAAAGGAAAAAAGGAATGGACATCAGGGTAATACCGGACACCTGATCGTACATACGCTGGGGAATGAGGAATAATTTTTCTACTCCGCCTCCAGCCAGAAGAAAGGTTGCAAGCGAGGTAAAACCCATGGTAACAGCTGTACTTACACCAATGAGCATAAGCAGCAGTACGCCTGCAAAGATAAAGAACATGATCATATTACGTTCCGACTTTTTAATCAGGGAAGGTCAGCTGTGAAGTAATCACAAAGCATCCTTCCCTGTGATGACAGATTTACGAACAGTTTGTACAGACAAAGATAATCTTATTTGTTGTCTGCAACAGCCTTTAACAGCTTGTCCATTTCATCCTGTCCGGCAAGTTCGCCGATTTTCTTGTAGGCAGGAGCCATCTTGTCAATGAATGACTGTCTGTTTGGAGTAGTAACGTTCATGCCCTTACCCTTAAGTTCTTCAATAACCTTGGCTTCGCCTCCGGAGATTTCTTCACGGGTAAGATTCTGAGCCTTGATGGCTTCTTCCTTTAAGATCTGTTTTAGCTCATCAGACTGGGCATCATAGGCATCCTTGTTGATAATCAGAGCCTGACAGTCAAAGTAGTGGTTGGTTAAAGCCAGATTGTCCTGAGTTTCAAACAGTGAATCGGCATAGATGGTGAAAACAGGATTCTCCTGTCCGTCAACAACACCCTGCTTTAATGATGAATAAAGCTCTGAGTAGGCAATCTTCTGGGTATTGGCTCCGATTGCATCAAAGGCAGCCAGAAGACCTGCTGAAGGTGGAACACGGATCTTTACACCCTTAAGATCCTCTGCACTGTTAACAACGATACCCTTGGTGGTAGTCTGTCTGAAACCATAGTCGAACATGGATAAACCATAAGCATCATGCTGGGATAGACCTTCATTCATCCAGTCCATTACATAATTGTCGATAACCTTATGGGCATGATCATAGTTTTCAAACAGGAATGGAGCAGTCATGGCATTCAGCTTCTTTGAGTAGGTGGCAAGATTTCCTAAAGAAACGATGGCCATATCCAGTGAACTCATTGTAATCTGTTCTGCAAGAGCTGGCTGATCGCCAAGTTCACCTGCAGGATAAACCTCAATAGTAACCTTTCCTCCGGTTCTCTCCTTAACATTCTTGGCAAACTGTTCTGCTGCTTTATGATGAGCATGAGAGGTTGCTGCGGTGTGAGCTAGTCTTAAGGTCATTTCCTTGAATTCAGCACTGTAGGCTGCTGATGAACAGAAGGCGCAGACTGCGACTGCAAGGACTGTTTGGGTTAAGATTTTTTTCATGATAATAATCTCCATTGTATGTCTGTTTAATTCGTTGTTTTTGTTCTTTTTTATGGTTAAGAAGAAGGCTTGTGAATAAAAGCTGATTCTTCTGGAAAGAACATTTTTTATCTATCCAGAATCAACTCTAATCGGAAATGAGAAACAGGTGATAGGAATTTGTTGCACAAAACATTGTTTAAAATTCACCTATGAGCAGGCTGATTAAACATTTGTGATCTAAAAGAAATTTTTAATAAGTTTTACTGGATACCTCCTGTTCCGTTGGGAGAGGTTCAAAGCTTTTGATTGGACACAGGATCTGAAACTGATATAACTTAATTTGCTATCTTATTCTGACTGAAGTAAAGTCGTCTGTATTCACTTGGACTCATTTTCTTAAAGTTCTTGAAGATCTTTGCAAAATAGCAAGGATCTTTAAAGCCGCAGGAGTAGGCAATCTCATTGATGCTTTCATTTTCTGTGGCCAGTCTCATGGAGGCGCATTCCAGTCTGAAATTGTTCAGATACTCAATAGGTCGAAGTCCTGTTATCTGTTTAAAGAATCTGCAGAAATACTTGGGACTGAGATCCAGAGTGTTAGCCATTTCATCTAATGAGATATCTCTCTGGAAGTTGTCATAAAGATACCTGAACAGTACTGGCAGTCTTCCAAACTGTTTTGTATAGTTGCCGGTGATCTGGCTTATATATGAGGTGTAAAGTCCTTTGTCGTAGATTTTTCCAAAGGCTAAAAGCAGAGCGCCGTAGGCTATGGTTGCGTTGTTGTGTTTTGGATTGGTGAAATCGAACACATTGTCGAAGACTCGGGTAATTTCTTCGTCGGTCTGCTCTGAATATATTTCGTTTAAAACTACACTGTGCTCAGAGAGTTTCTTAAGGAAACTGTGTCCTGGAGTTCTGTCATCAAACAGCAGGTTTAAATCAAAGACCACACATTCATAAATACAGTCTTCGTTCTCAGGTTTTCCTCCGTGAACCTTTCCGCCTTCAATAAATATGTACTGACCTGGTTTTAAATCGTAATGACGCTCATTTATATATAGAGAGAATGTTCCTGCTAAAACACGAATGATTTCAAAATCCAGATGATAATGAAAAGTCATGGCAAACTTAGGATGGGTTTTATCAATATGATAGAACTCAAACGGACAGTCAGGAGAGCCTCTTAGAATGGTTTCCTGTATTGCATTGCTACATGAATTCATATGAAAGATTCTCGTAAAAATGGTGAATATATGACAATCTCTTAATTTTTATTGTCTTTTTTATATCTGTTTTTACCGATAATCGCCAACATTATTCACTGTTTACTCTTTATCCGGTAATTTAATGCATTTTTAAGTAAGATTTAAAATGTAAAAATAAAATTATCTTTACATTTCAAATAACTAAATAAGACTGTATCTGTAAATACTGCCTTATAATCATTCTTGAGTTTTTAGAAAACTGTTTTTCAATACTGAACATAACACAAAAAATTCTTTATTACTGAACCGTGTTATAGAATCTGAACTTCCTCACAAAATTAATCATATTTTTAAAAATGGTGAATATTCTTATATTCATTGTGCATTTTTAACTAACGTTTACTTTTGTAACGATGCAAAATCTATTTAGATAGAGTTGCTTTATAAGGAGTGTTAACAATGAGTACAAACCGTTATATCGGTAAATATCCTGTCATAGGTATCCGACGCATTATCGATGCGCGTTTAGGACCTCTGGGCGTAAGACAGTCTTTAGAAGAACAGACCATGAATATGGCTCAGGCTGCTGCGAAACTGATTAGCGACAACTTAAGATATACCAATGGTGAGCCTGTTAAGGTCATTATTTCTGAGGTAAGTATCGGTAGAGGCGCAGAAGCTGCAAAATGTGCTGCCCAGTTCAAGAAAGAAGGCGTGGATATTACTCTGAGTGTTACCCCTTGCTGGTGTTACGGCGCTGAAACCATGGATATGGATCCTATGA
Source organism: Succinivibrio dextrinosolvens (assembly GCF_900116345.1). Lineage (GTDB taxonomy): Bacteria > Pseudomonadota > Gammaproteobacteria > Enterobacterales > Succinivibrionaceae > Succinivibrio > Succinivibrio dextrinosolvens_B. Next base: position 7,667 of record NZ_FPAH01000017.1, read on the forward strand.
CGATTAAAGGTGTCTGGGGTCTTAATGCCACCGAACGTCCTGGTGCAGTTTATCTGGCATCAGTTTTAGCCGGCTATGCCCAGAAAGGTTTACCTGCATTCGGTATTTACGGAAAGCACGTTCAGGAAGCTGATGATAAGAATATTCCTGAAGATGTACAGGAAAAGATTTTAAGATTTGCCCGTGCTGCAGTTGCAGCTGCAACCATGAGAGGCAAGGCCTATCTGCAGATTGGTTCATCCTGCATGGGTATTGCAGGCTCCATGGTCAATATCGATTTCTTCGAGGAATACCTGGGAATGAGAGTCGAGTCCGTGGATGAGGTGGAACTGCTTCGTCGCATGGAAGAGGGTATCTATGATGAGAAGGAATACCAGAAGGCTCTGGCCTGGGCAAAAGAAAAGTGTCCTATCGGTTTTGACAAGAATCCTGAGTTTGTAAGAAAGTCAAAGGAAGAAGCCGAGAAATCCTTCGAGTTCGTGGTTAAATCCATGGTAATTATCAAGGATCTGCTGCGCGGCAATCCAAACCTGCCTGAAAAGTTTGGTGAAGAGGCTCTGGGCTTTAATGCCATTGCCTGTGGTTTCCAGGGACAGAGACAGTGGACTGATCACTGGCCAAATACAGACTTTGCAGAGGCTATGCTGAATACATCCTTTGACTGGGAAGGCGCCCGTGAAACTTTCATCACTGCCACAGAGAATGATACCTTAAACGGTGCCACTATGCTTTTGGAGAAGCTTCTGACCAACAGAGCTCAGATGTTTGCTGACGTCAGAACCATGTGGTCATCAGAGGCTGTAAAACGCTGCACCGGTTATGATGTTGAAGGTCATGCCAAGGAAGCTGGTGGCTTTATCCATCTGATTAACTCAGGTGCCTGCGCTATTGATTACTGCGGAGAGGTTAAGGATGAAAAGGGTAATCCTACAGTAAAGCCTTTCTGGGAAATGACACAGGAAGATATCGATGCCTGTCTGAAAGCTACCCAGTGGTGTCCTGCTGATAACGGCTACTTCCGTGGAGGCGGTTATTCTTCAAGATTCCTGACCAAGGCAGAAATGCCTGCAACCATGGCAAGACTTAATATTGTCAAAGGTTTAGGCCCTGTACTGCAGCTGGTTGAAGGATGGACAGTAAAGCTTCCTGATGACGTAACCGACAAGATCTGGAAACGTACCGATTATACCTGGCCATGCACCTGGTTTACTCCAAGAGTCTGTGAAAAAGGACCATTCAAGAATGCCTATGATGTTATGAACAACTGGGGCGCAAACCATGGTGCTATCAGTTTCGGTCACATCGGTGCTGATCTGATCACCCTATGTTCAATCCTGAGAATTCCTGTATGTATGCACAACGTTCCTGATGACAAGATTTTCAGACCAACAGTCTGGAATTCATTCGGAATGGACAAGGAAGGACAGGATTACCGTGCATGTCAGTGCTACGGTCCAATGTATAAGTAGTTATGTGACTCTTTTGACAGGTGGATCTTTACGATCTGCCTGTACTTTATAAGATATAACTTACTGAAACAACAAGGAATTTAGTATGTTAAAGGGTATTCCAAAGATTATCACTCCAAAGATGCTCTATACACTTAGTGCCATGGGACATGGAGACAGTCTGGTTCTGGCAGATGCAAATTTTCCTGCATACAGAATTGCCTCTGGACATACCCTGATTCATTTACCTGATACCTCGATATGTGAAATGCTTAAGGCTTTACTGACTGTTTTTCCTCTTGATCATCTGCATGAGCATGCAGGATATGTAATGGAAGTTGACAGCGAAGATGAAAGGCGGGGAGTAAAAACTCCTATCTGGCAGGAGTATTCAGAGATATTGGGCGCAGATAATAATAACCGCAGTCAATTATTAGGCAGTTATTCAAGAGCATCTTTCTATGAAGAATCCACAAAGGCTCAGCTGATTATTCTTACAGGAGAGTGTGCCCCTTACGCTAATCTAATGTTGTACAAGGGTGTTTTAAACTGAGGCTATTATGCAGAAATCTCTAGTTAAAGCTTTACAGATTTTAGAATTACTATCCAGTGGTCAGAAGGACTACGGTATTTCAGAAATTGCAGACAGCCTTGATTTATATAAGAGTAATGTTCATCAGATCTTAAATACATTTGAACAGTTTAATTATGTAAGGAAGGATCCATCCAGTCATCGTTATTCTCTATCAGTTCATTTCCTGGAAATAGCTCACAGGATCAGTTCAAGAATTACCAATCAGGAATTTATAAGAGAGAGACTTCAGAATCTGACTGATGAACTTGGAGAAATAACCTACTATGGAGTTCCTGATGGCTCTAAGGTTATGTATTTTTCCGGAGCTTTCCCTAAATCATCGGTTGCAAATCAGTCTGTACTGGGAATGACTGCACCGCTGGTATGTACAGGAATAGGCAAGGCTATCCTGGCCTATATGCCTGAAGACCACATAGATGTTCTGTTATCTAAGCCTATAGAAAAATACACAGACAATACGATTACAGATCCTCATAAGCTTAGAGATGAACTTAACAAAATCAGAAACAATGGATACAGTGTTGATAACATGGAGCACGAGTATGGTGTAAAGTGTGTGGCTGTACCTGTACTTAATCATCAGGGACAGGTGCTTGGTGCAGTAAGTATCACCGGACCAAGTCTTCGTTTTCCATCATCCTCGTACAGGAAATATGCTTCAAAGCTTCAGAATGTGGCAGTTCAGATAGGACAGAGTATGCTATGAGATTAGACCATCAGTACAGTACATACGCAATAGATACACTTCCATGCAGAATGTGTCATGCCTCTGCTGTGCTGCCTGTTACCGAGGCTCGTCTTTTATGCGCTTTTTTCGGAGGTTCCTATGAAGGTGAGGCCGATGTGGGAATATACCTGTGTATCCTGGAGAACGGTGTATACAGAAAGCATAGCTTTATAAAGGTAAATGATGAGGCTCACTGGAATCCTGTACTGTTCAGAATCAGTGATGACAGGATAGCTATGTTCTTTAAAGCAGGAAATGTCATTGCCCAGTGGTCTACCTATATATGCTATTCCTCTGATGGCGGAGAGAGCTGGACTGAACCTGTACTTCTGATAGAAGGTGACAGGGGAGGAAGAGGTCCGGTCAGAAATCCTCCATTAAGATTGAAATCAGGAAGAATCCTCTGTCCTGCATCAAGTGAACAGGGAGAATGGCATTCATTTGTTGATATCAGTGATGATAATCTTAAGACTCTTAAAAAGAGCGATGATATCTATGCAGATCATGCTCTGAGCGCGTTTAGGGACAGAGAGCGTGAGAAAAAGATTGCAGTAAGTGAACAGTCTTATGGGGGACAGGGTATTATTCAGCCTGCCTTATGGGAAGATGAAAGTGGTGTTCATATGCTTCTGCGTTCAACTTTCGGCAGGGTGCTGCGATCTGATTCTATGGATGAAGGTCAGACCTGGTCTAAACCCTATGCTGTTAACATGCCAAACAATAATAGCGGTATTGCCACAGCCTATTACAAAGGTACATTATTTCTGGCCTGTAATCCGGTTGAAGGCAACTGGGGTGAGCGAAGTCCAATGACTCTGTTCACCTCTGAAAATGGTGTCGATTTTAATGAAGCTGTGGTTCTGGAAACTTTGAAAGCTGAGTTTTCCTACCCATGTCTGTCAGTTTTTAATAATTCTCTTTATATAAGCTATACCAGCAAGAGAACGAACATACGTATTCACAAATACAATTTTGTTTAACTACATAAGGAGCATATATGCTAAAGACTAAGACTCTGATTGCTGCTGCCGCAGTATCTTTAGGCCTGTTATCTGTATCTTCTGCAGCCTATGCTGCATATCCTGAAAAGGATATTACAGTTGTGATCCCTAAGAATCCTGGTGGCGGTACCGATACCACTGCACGTGGTGTTATCAACATGATGCAGAAGGATTTCAGTGTAAAGTTCTTACCTGTAAACAAGCCTGATGGAAACGGTATTGTCGGTATGGCAGATGTTGCTGCTGCAAAACCTGACGGATACACCTTAGGTATGGTTACCGTTGAGCTGGATATCTTCCCTCATCAGGGCAAGACTAAGCTGTCATACAATGATTACGAGTCTATCATTGCTCCTATCGCAGCTCCTGCAGCTCTAATCGTAGCTCAGGATTCTCCATATAACTCACTGGATGATTTTGTGGATTATCTGAAGAAGCACCCTGGTGAGGTTATGATGGGTAATTCAGGTGTCGGAGCTATCTGGCATATTGCTACCTTAGCTTTTGAAAAGGAGTTCGGTGTTAAGGTAAAGCATATTCCTTATCCAAACGGTACTGCTGATATTGCAGCTGCAATGGCAGGAAATCACATTCAGGGTACCCTGGCTGATCCTTCATCCTTCAAGAGCCAGATTGAAGCTGGTAAACTGAAGATTCTAGCTGTGATGTCTGCAGAGCGTACCAAGATGTTCCCTAATGTTCCAACCTTCCGTGAGCTTGGACATGACATGACCATCCGTGCATGGGCAACACTGGTAGCACCTAAGAATACCCCTAAGGATGTTCTGGATGTTCTGCGTGCTTCAGCAACCAAGGTTGCAAACTCACCTGAATTTGTTGAGTACTTCTTAAAGCAGGGTATCGACCCAACCAATATTGTGGGCGAAGAAGCCAACAAGATGATGAAGGATGACGATGCAATGTATGCTGAGTTCTTAGCTCAGATTCAGAAAAAATAATTAAATACAATAAGATACATACTGATTTCGTACATAAGGAGGTTTAATTCATGATCACCATGAAAAGCTGCAATCTGATTGTAGCCGCAGTTACACTTGTTATAGGATCGATGATTGCGTATACATCCTATGGTTACGGAATCAGTATGACAATGTTTGGTCCAGGAGCCGGCTTCTGGTCCTTTATTCTAGGTGTGGGATTGGTTGTTGTAGCAGTGCTGATTGTTGCCGATACCCTATACCATTCACACGAATTCACTGCAATTCAGGTTCGTCTCGGAGAAAAAGCTAATCTTCAGGCCTATAAGCTAATGGTCCTCTTTGGTGCCTTTGTTCTTCTTTTACAGATACTGGGCTTTTATCTTGATGCTTTTCTCTTCATGTGTGCCTGTATGTATCTTCTGGGAATGCGCAGATCTTCTACAATCATTAGTGTGGCTCTGGCATTTCTGGCTTTTATCTATGTGATCTTTTCCTTATCGCTGCATATAAATTTACCTTTACCGATTTTCTGGAGCTAGACGATGGATTCGATTATTCAAGCTTTAGGTATTCTTGTTACCTTTGAAAACCTTGGTCTTCTGGCAGTAGGTACAGCAGTCGGTATTTTTGTGGGCGCAATGCCCGGTTTATCTGTAAACATGGGCCTGGCTCTACTGTTTCCTATTACATTTTCTGTGGGTGGCTGGCACGGTATTATAATGCTTTTAGGCATTTACTGCGGCGCTATCTACGGTGGTTCAATTACAGCAATTCTTTTAAAGACTCCAGGAACTCCAGCCTCAGCTGCAACGACTCTAGATGGCTATCCTATGGCAAGGGGAGGTCAGCCAGGAAGAGCTCTGGCTATCTCTACAACTGCCTCAACCTTTGGCGGTATTTTTTCAACTGTATGTCTGGTCCTTTTTGCTCCAATGCTTGCCAAGGTTGCTCTTCAGTTTTCAAAACCGGAGTATTTTGCACTGGCAATTTTTGGTATCAGCATGATTACCTCGGTTGCACCGGGATCAATCCTGAAGGGTATTATCGGCTGTCTTGTCGGTCTGTGGATTGCAACTATAGGTCTTGATCCGATGAGCGGTATGGAGCGTTTTACCTTTGGAACTCTGTATCTTTCCGGTGGTATTTCCTTTATGCCTATTCTGATTGGTCTCTTTGCTCTGACACAGGTGTTTATCAATGCAGAGGAAATGTACCATAAATCTACGACTGCACAGAAAATTACAATTGATAGTGTCTATCCAAAATGTGAGGATATGAAACTTATCTCTCCTACCCTTGTCAGATCATCTGCCATAGGAACCTTCATAGGATGTGTACCAGGAACAGGTGGAGATATCAGCTCCTGGATCTGCTACAACCAGGCCAAGACCTGGGCCAAGGATAAATCAAAATTCGGCAAGGGAGACCCTCGTGGCATTGCCGCATCTGAGTCAGGAAACAACTCCATTGTAGGCGGAGCCTTTATTCCTGTTTTAACTCTGGGCATTCCTGGTGATGGAGCCACAGCCATTATCCTTGGTGCGCTGATGGTTCACGGTATTCAGCCTGGTCCTCTGCTTTTTATAAATCATGCAGTGGATGTATATACCGTTTTTCTGGGACTAATGATTGCCAATTTCGTAATGGGCTTTTTCGGATTCTCTCTAATCAGACTGTTCTCCAAGGTAACCATGATTCCAATGGTATTCCTGCTGCCTATCATTGCAGTAATGGCTGTAATCGGAACCTACTCATACGCAAATTCCATGCAGGATGTCTATATCATGTTTGCAGCAGGTTTAATCGGCTACTTCATGTATAAGTTTGATATGGGAGTTCCTGGAGTAATTATCGGTATTATTCTGGGTAAGCTTGCAGAGCAGAACTTTACAGGTTCGCTGATGATGAGTGATGGCTCCCTATCAATTTTTGCAACCAGTCCGATCTGCTTTATCTTCCTGATTCTGGCTCTGATCGGTCTGTTATCTCCTTTATACAAGGATGCACTCCGAAGAATCTTTGCAAAGAGAGTTTCTGCATAAATTTTTAAGTTCTGCAGAGGATATGATCCTCTGCGGAATCCTTTCTTTGTGATCACCGTTTAAAAATTAATAACCACATTCTAAACAAAAGAATAATCACTCCAACTTTCAATTCCACATTAATCACAAAATACGCATTCATAAAGGAAAAATTTAATACATATCAGATAAATCTAAGCAAAAGATTTATGTTCGTGTGATATACTTTTTACCAAACTGTTGTGTTGGACAGTAAAAAAGAAATATAGCCTTAATAATCCTGGCATTTGGACCCTAATAAATGTTTAAGAAATTACGTAGCATGTTCTCTAACGATTTATCAATCGATTTGGGAACTGCAAATACTCTAGTTTATATCAAGAATAAAGGTATCGTATTAAACGAGCCTTCTGTTGTGGCTGTTCGTCTGGATAGAAATGGTGGAGCTCAGCGCAAAGTTGATGCTGTAGGTAAGGCCGCAAAGACAATGTTAGGTCGTAGCCCTGACAATCTGGAAGTTATTCGCCCAATGAAGGACGGCGTGATTGCAGACTTCCAGTACACAGAAAAGATGTTGCAGTACTTCATTTCAAAGGTTCTGCAGGGCTCTCATTTTATGCCATTCAAGCCAAGCCCACGTGTGCTGGTTTGTGTACCTTGCGGTGCTACTCAGGTTGAGCGCAGGGCAATTCGTGAGTCTGTTGAAGGTGCAGGTGCATCAGAGGTATTCCTGATCACTGAGCCTATGGCTGCTGCTATCGGTGCAGGTCTTCCTGTTTCTGAGGCAAAAGGTTCTATGATTGTTGACATCGGTGGCGGTACCACTGAGGTTGCTATCATCTCCTTAAACGGTATTGTTTACTCAAGTTCTGTTCGTATCGGCGGTAACCGTTTCGATCAGTCAATTATTGATTACGTAAGAAATACCAAGCGTTATGAAATCGGTGAGGCAACTGCTGAACAGGTTAAGATTGAAATCGGTTCTGCTTATGCTGAGCAGGAAATGCACGAGATGGAAGTTCGCGGAAGATCTGTTGTTGAAGGTGTTCCTCGTTCATTCACTCTGAACTCAAATGAAATCCTTGAGGCTCTATCTGATCCTATCAAGGGTATCGTTGCTGCAGTTCGTACTGCTTTAGAGAAATCACCTCCAGAGCTTGCTGCTGATATCGCTCAGCACGGTATGATGCTGTCAGGTGGTGGTGCATTACTTCACAACCTTGATAAGCTGCTACGTGAGGAAACTGGTATTCCTGTAACTATTGCAGAGGATCCTCTAACCTGCGTTGCTCGTGGTGGCGGTAAGGCTCTTGAGATGTACGATGCTCAGGACAACGAGATTTTTGACTAATTAGTACATAATTATTAATACTGATGCGGGATGACGCAGATAAGCTTTTAAGTTTTCAGGTCGTCCTGCAGTAGAGGTTTTAATGAACTCCCATCATCCTTGATGGGCGTTTTGTTTTGATGAAGGATTTGATTTGAAAAGCTCAGATCAGCAGAATTCTCTAGTTCACTTCCGATTCGGATTTGTCCTGCTGTTAACTCTCGTAGTTATGGCTCTGGATGTCCGCTCCAAATTATTGTCAGATTTCAGATATTACGTTGAATCTGCCTTATATCCTGTACTTGTTTTTGCTGATTCTCCCCATTCTGTTGGCAAGATGATGTCTACTCAGTTCAAGAGTCATTCTGAACTTATTAAAGAGAACGAACAGCTTTCTACAGAAAACTTCATGCAAAGAGCCAATACTCTGAGACTAAAAGATCTTGAGGATGAGAATCAGGCTTTACGCAAGCTGTTAAATTCTCCTGTAAGACAGAATATCAAAAGACTTTTTGCTGAGGTTGTGGATGTCGATCCTGATCCTTATCTGAGTCGTGTTACCGTAAATCGTGGAACAAGTTCAGATGTTTATGAGGGAATGCCTGTTATTACAGACCGTGGTCTGGTCGGACAGGTTATGGAAGCAAATTACTCCTTCTCAAGAGTACTGCTTTTAACTGATCCAAACTGTCAGATTCCTGTTATTGATTCAAGATCATCTGTAAGAGCTATATGTGTCGGCTCTGGTTCTCATGCCGAGATTATTATCAATAACGTGCCTAGAACTGCTGATATTAAAGAGGGGGATATGCTTCTTACCTCTGGAATCGGTGGAGTCTATCCAAAAGGTTATCCTGTAGCTATTGTAACTTCAGTCGGTATTTCTGATTCTCAGCCATTTGCTGCAATTAAGGCCAGACCTCTGGTTGAAACCGATAAGATGCGTTATGTTCTGATGTTTGGAACTAGTAGTGATAAGGCTGATGCCGAAGAATACGCTCTTCAGGCAAAACAGATGACTGATGACAAGACTATTCTTCATCAGAAAAAGGTTAAAGAGCTTATAGATACCTTATCTGTAAAGAAAGGCGATAAGAATACAAATTCAGCAAAAACTGATGAAAAGAAAACCAATGTAGGTGGTACAAATGATTAGCGGAAAAGAAAATAGAAACTCATTTCTGTTGCTTTTGGTACCAATGCTTTTTGTTGGTCTGATTCTTCAGATCATTCATCTGCCTGAAGTTGTTTCTCTCAATAGACCTGATTTTCTGACTTTAATCATACTGTTTTTCTCTGTATACAGTAATTTCAGTCTGAAAATTGAAACCAGCTGGCTTGTGGGAATTTTTCTTGATCTGGCAACAGGTGCACCGCTGGGAATTAATGCTCTGATTATTTCAGCTCAGATATATCTGATAACAACCCAGTTTAAGAATTTCTATAAATATAAATTGTGGCAGCAGATTATTATTGTAGGAATCATCAACTTTCTGGTAACCATTCTGTGTTACTGGATTGAGCATATTATCGGTAGAAGCTATTATGAGATCAATTTCCTGATCCCTTCAATATCTACAGCAGTTTTCTGGCCGATTGTTTACTGGATCTGTCTGATTCTCTGTTCGACTTTCTCAGTCGCTTCTGACGAAAAAGAAAAATTAGACTAGATAAATGACTAAACTTATTCTTGCCTCTGGTTCTCCTCGTCGTAAAGAATTCATGAGTTATCTTGGAATTCCTTTTGAGGTGGAGATCCCCAACATTGATGAATCTCCTCTACAGGGAGAAACTCCCAGCGAACTTGTATTACGTTTATCCAGATTAAAAGCTGACTATATATCGAAGAAACATGACGATACTGTTGTGGTTGCAGCTGATACAGTAGTCTGTTTTAATGGTATGATCCTTGGAAAACCTTCCTCTCGAGATGATGCCTTTAGGATGATAAAAATGCTTCAGGGACAGACTCATACTGTTTACACTGGAGTGACGGTACAAAAGGGCAGTCTTGTGAGAAGCAAGGTAGTCTCAACAGAAGTAAGCTTTGATCCCCTGGATGATGATTTCATCAGGAACTATTCCTCATCCGGCGAATGCGATGACAAGGCCGGTGCTTATGCTATTCAGGGAATAGCTTCCATTTTTATCTCCGAAGTTAAGGGCTCGGTCAGTTCTGTTGTCGGTTTACCTATTAATGAAGTTGTTAAGTTTTTAAGAGAATTTGGTCTTAATATCCCAGTCTCAAAGGTTTGTGCATGAATACATACGAAAAGGCCTCTAAAATCCTGTGGAATAACACAGATATAAATCTTGAGGTTGCTCAGAAGGCTCTTAATCTTCTGAATTCAAGAGAAATAGATTTCGGTGATCTGTTTTTTGAAAGAAGCGTGGCCGAGGGATTTTTCCTGGAGGAAGGTATCGTCAAAGGCGGTTCCTTCAGTATCTCTCAGGGTGTAGGTGTCAGAGCTGTATTAGGTGCAAAATCAGGTTTTGCCTATTCAGATGTGCTCGATGAAAAGTCTCTGATGGAGGCCTGTACCGCTGCTCACTGCATCAGTCACGGTCACAGCTGTAATCGCGAAAAGATTGTTGTAAGCACTAAGGAAACAAAACCTCTTTATGTTGCTGATGATCCGATTGCAGCTATGGATAAGGCTAGAAAAGCTGAAATTCTTGAGATTCTCGATAAGAAGGCCAGAGCTCTGGATCCTAGAGTGGTTCAGGTTATGGGCAGTCTGAACTGCTCATATTCCACCACCATGGTAATGCCAACTGATGGTCCTGCCAGAGCGGATATTAAACCAATCTGCAATATCACCATCAGTGTAGTTATGGAACATAACGGCCGTAAGGAAGAAGGCTTTGCTGCTACCGGCGGAGCGGTTCTGTTCAATACCCTGCTTAAGGATGATACTTTAGACAATCTTGCTAAAGAAGCTGTAAGAATTGCCTCTGTAAATATGGAAGCCATTCCTGCTCCTGCGGGAACTATGCCTGTGGTATTAGGTGCAGGCTGGCCAGGTGTGTTGGTTCATGAGGCTGTAGGTCATGGCCTTGAAGGTGATTTCAACAGAACTGGCTCCTCAGCCTATTCAGGGAAAATCGGGCAGAAGGTTGCCTCAAGCGCCTGTACTATTATTGATGACGGTACTATTCCAAATCGCCGTGGCTCCCTGTCATTTGATGATGAAGGTACTGATACTGCATGTAACGTTCTGATAGAAAAGGGAATTCTCAAAGGCTATATGCAGGATAAGCAGAATGCTATGCTTATGAAGATGAAGCCAACCGGTAACGGAAGACGTCAGAGCTATAACTGCATGCCTATTCCAAGAATGACCAATACCTTCCTGCAGAATGGTGAGTTTGATAAAGATGAAATCATTTCCTCTGTTAAGAAAGGTATTTATGCGGTCAACTTCCGGGGAGGACAGGTGGATATCACCTCAGGAGAATTTGTTTTCTCTGCCTCAGAAGCCTATCTCATCGAAGATGGCAAGGTAACCTCTCCTATCAAGGGAGCTACTCTGATTGGTAATGGTCCAAAGACCATGCAGCAGGTTTCAATGGTTGGTAACAATCTTGAGTTTGACTGCGGTATTGGTATGTGCGGTAAGGCAGGTCAGGGCGCTGCAGTAGGAATTGGACAGCCTACTGTTAAGATTGACTCAATTACCGTTGGCGGTACCAAATAGTTATAACTCAGGAGGCGACTAAGAAGATTTTCGGAATTTAGTTTTTTGTAATATTTACTTTAAATTCTGCTTCTTGGTTGCCATGTAATCCTTCAGCTTTCTGCAGTTCTTCTCTTGATTCCTGTTTTATTTTCCCAATTTCTTTTTCAAAAAGAACTCCTTCTTTTTTAAATAAAAATATATTTTGTAGCTACAAAAATATATAAACGTGAATTTATTCTCAATTTTTTTTGAGAACTTGACCCATACTATGTTTATTAGATGTTTAAAAAAGTCTCGGTTTAACAACAGACAGATAATGCTATGTCAATGTGATTATGTCTAAATGATTATCCTGTCATTGCTGTTAGATTCTAGCCTGTATCTGCGGCTTAACTCTAAAAAGATTCTCTGCAGTTTTTATCTATAGGGAAACTAAACGCTGGTTATAGGGGCTTCCGCTCTGAAAAGGAGATAATTATGAGTGACAACATTAATCTATCCAATCTTAATAATGCTCAATTAAGAACCTTTGATTTTGAGTCTCATAAGAATCTGTTATCAGAGCAGCAGTTTGTTCAGCTCATAAAAAAAGAAGGAGAGATTACTCTTGATTCCCAAGGTAATTTCAAGGTCGTCAATCCACCTGCAAGCCGAGATAATTTCCTTGTAAGCTTCATCAAGAGGATTTTTGTCAGAGGTTATGTAGAGAAAGAAAAGCAGCTGGACAGAATGGAAGCGCTGCGTCAGAATGTCCAGTTTAATGCAATGATCAGAGAGCATGTCAAAAACTATGCTGCCTCTCAGATAGGAAATGCTCCCGTTGTACAGACTGCACAGAACATCAGCAACTCCATTGATGCTCACTTTGAAAGAAATACAAGCTTTAAGATGGAACAGCTCAATGGTCTGATTCAGACTGCGAAAACCGCAAATGAAACTGTAAAACAGTATACCAATTCAGTTTTGAAGGACAACTGTGGACTTTCATCTATCGGACTAAATGGAGAGAGCTTGTCTTTAAGCTCTTTTATGGAAAAATATGCAAAAGGGTCAGGATTCTCTGAAACAAAATTCATTGAAGCTATTATTCAGAATGCAGTCAATAATCCTGAACAGTTTGAAGATCTTTCACAGAAGGATAATGCCAAGAAACTAAAAACACTTCTTTCAAAGCCATCTCCTAAGTCATTTGATCAGAAACAGGTTAATAATTTAATTGGAAATCTGACAGGCTCCATCAGAAACAAAATTAATGATTATATTCAGAAAGCTATTTCTGGAGGTTATTCTCCAGAGAGTATCGCTGCAAAAGTTATGAGCAGCATTAACGGCCTTATCAATGATAACAATGGCGCCAACTCCTCATCAATATCTGGTATCTTCGGCGAAGGTGGCAGTCTTGCTCCTGCTAATATCACCGGCCTTGAAAAATCAACCTCCCCTGTTGGGCCTCTGGTACAGGAGAATGGAGATAAGACCCTCAAGGAAAATACAGAAAAACTGGTGAAAGCATTTCCTTCCGTGCCTGCGGAGAATATTTCAAAAATTATTGCCTTTAACAATAACGATCCGCAAAAGATTGACAATTACATCAATACTATCAAGAAAGTTAATACGAACAATTCTGGTGCTGACTCTGTAAATGCTCTAGTTTTCAGCGGAGATCGTTTTGACATATCAGAGCTAATTAAGAAGGGAGAGGATATTCTTAATTATGTTTCCAATGCTCTGGGAGAAGGGGAAATCACTGAAGATAAGCTCTCCGAGACCATAAAAATTTTAGTCAACTACAGTATGCTGGCTAAAAATAATGATAGGCTCCTCAATAATGCATTTGATGGAATTGAAAACATTACGCTTCCTGCTATTGAACAGGCTATAGAGGAGCATTCCGAAGAGATGAGGCTGGATCTGCAGCACAAATTCCAGAATGGTGAGGCTTCACCTGACAGTGATGCAATAGAGAGACATCAGAATATTCTTCAGACTATTCGTGCTGTACTCGTCGAAGCAAAAGAACAGATTATTCCAGGACGTGTCGGTAGTTCTGTTTCTAAACTTACTGAGCAACAGATTGACCATGACAAAAAAGAGTTTGCAGATAATATCAAGATGGTTTTAATGCTGAACCGCCCAACAACTCCTCCTGAGATAAAACAGGCTCTGAACTCTTTCCCTGAGGGAGTTAGATCTGGAATTTCCAAGCTGTTTAAGGGTATTGTAAGAGAGCATGTAGCAAAGCACGGCCTCAATGATTCAAAGGGCAATCGACTAACTCTGCAGACAATTGCAAATCAATATGCCCAGCTCTTGAGTAAGGACAGCTATCTGATGAAAACCTTGAATATGCAAATGCCAACTGAACAGTTTTTACAAGCTCAGGTTCAGCAGTTCTTGAATCATCCTGAAATAGGCATTAAGTCTGACTATTTATACAGAAAAGGGAAAAAACATATTGTTGATAACTGGAATGTAACCCTTGATAGGGATATAAAACGAAATTTTGTTGCAAGAGTTAATAACGTTGATATAACCCAGATTGAAAATGAGGAAGAAAAAGTTAATGCGGTTAAGGAAGAGCTTAACAAAATTGACCCTAGCTTTAGAGGCTTCTTATCTACATTCCTCATGCAAGGCAGCTCAGGAAAATACGTGGTTAATACTTTACAGTCAAATGATCTGAAACACCCTAATGAGGGAATTGTTGGTATTTTCCCTGATTTCAATATTCTTGACGGACAGCAACATGGCTTGAACACAAATACCAAAAGCGAAAATTTTGTTGATATAAAAGACAACAAGATAGTTGTTACTACGATAACAGACCACAGTTTTTATATAAACCCTCAATACAATGAGCTGGATCTTGATGTAAGTAAGGAGTCCACAAAGTTCTACACATACAAGATTGAAACCACGATTGATATGACTAAGGGTGTAGATAAGGACGGATATCCTTTGGGTATAGAAGCCAAAATATCTGTAGAAAAGGTAAATCATGACCAGGCTCAGTAGAGAAATAACTATGTAGTATAAGGCGTTTACGCATAAGGAGAAAACCGTGCTGGAACAGTACATCCGCAATTATTTTTTAGATCTGGGCTTAAAGAACCAGTATGTTGATGAACTTAGTCCTCAGGATGACGGTTCGTATATGCTGCTCTTTGATACCAGAATTGTATGCAGTATCGAGGAACAGCATAAGGACGAGATTACAGAATTTGTATTCTCTGTGGTACTGACTGCAGGAGAGATGGACAGGAGCGAGCTTCTCGAAAAATATGACTATTTCAGCAGTCGACTCAATCTGACTGCCTTTTCCGGAAGAGCCTGTCTTTTTATCCTTCCTGAGGAGCATCAGATTGCACTTATGCACAGAATTAACTGTGATGGGCTTGAACATCAGGAATTCAACCGGATTCTGAATCTTCTAGCAAGAACCATAATCTTTGTTGAAGGCAGTGGTGAAACCGCTCTGTCCTATGATGATTCAACGATTAAGGAGAGTTCTGAGAAATTTCATAGTCTTCTAGGAGCGATGAATATCTCTGTTGAGGATTTAAGACACAATTTCAACCGTCTTGATTTGAAGGATGGCTTCGGGTGTCTGCTTGAATTTCATCCGGCTGCCGCAGTGCTGAAGCTTATCAATGTTCTGGAAAGCCCTCTTAATGAGGAGAATATACTGAATCTTTTAAGTTTTAATTCCAGTCAGAAATTCGGACTGCAGTTTAATTATCTGGATGGAAGTCTGTTTATAGAACAGTCTGTTGATCTTAAGAATACCGATCCGGAACATTTCGGTCTGGCGCTGGAACGTCAGAGAAAGCTTATAGAAGAGTTTAATAAGGGATTTTCAGCAGTTCCTGAGCATGTAGAACAAGTAAATTATGACATTACTGAAATGCTATCAAACCTTCCTGTTTAACTGAGAGGTGCTTTATGACTGACAATATTAATCTTTCTAATCTTAATAGAAATGAATTAAGAGAGTTTAACTTCCAAGAGCACCAGAATATGAGGCTGACGGATCAGCAGTTTAATGAGCTCATAAAAAAGGAAGGAGAGATTACTCTTGACTCGCAGGGCAACTTTAAGGTTATTAATCCGCCTGCTCACCGAGATAATATGTTCGTAAGCTTTATTAAGAGAATATTTGTCAGAGGGTATGCTCAGCAGCAGAAGGAACTGGATAAAATGGAGATCCTGCGGCAGAACATCTACTTTACAGACATGCTCAAGGATCATGTTAAAAAATATGCTGAGTCACAGATTGGAAAATCTCCTATTGTTCATTCTGCAAAGGTGATCCGTGATTCCATTGATGATCATTTTTCAAATAATACAAGTTTAAAGATGGAAAAGCTCAGGAATCTGATTCAGACTGCCAAAAGTGCAAATGAAACATTAAAAGAGTATGCCAATACAATTTTTAAGGACGGTTACGGCCCAAACTCCATCGTATTGAATGGCGAAGGCATGTCTTTAAGCTCTTTTATATCAAAGTATGCAAAAGGTAAGGAATTCTCGGAAATCAAATTCGTTGAAGCAATTATTCAGGGGGCAGTCAATAATCCTGCACAGCTTGAGATTCTTAGTAATGAAGATTGGGGGATTGCCCGTAAACTTAAAAGTTTGCTCTCGATGCCCTCGTTAAAAGCATTTGAAAGAGATCAGCTTAATGAGCTTACAGGAAGACTGATACACACAGTTAAAAGCAAACTCAATGAATACATCCAGAAGTCTTTTGAAAATGGTTTTACTCCTGAAAGTATTGCTGCCAAAGTAATTAATGGCATTGACAGTATTATCAAAGACAAGGATGGTGAAGGCTCAAGTCTCATAGGTGGTCTTTTAAGAGCTGGAGGGGATGGGGAACTCCATGCGGACAACACTTCCAATCTGCAAAAGACAGATAAGCCACAGGATCGCTATTTAAAAAATGACAGTGATAAGGTGTTAAAACAAAATACCGAAAAACTCGTCACTGGGCTGCCTAATAATTTTCCTGTGGATAAAATTCCAAAGATCATTGGTTTTACCGACAATGATCCTGAGAAAGTCGACAATTATATAAAAATTGTGAAAACTCTTAATGCTAACCGTTCGATTCAAGGTCACATCCGTACTCTGATGATGCAGGCAGGAGATGGCCATTATCTCGCAGTCCTTGAGGCGGCTGAGAAGATTATGAATAAATGCAGAGAGCTGACCGGAAATGAAAAACTGACTTCTGAGCAGATATCTGAATATATGAGGGTAATGGTCAACTATACAATGCTCAATTCCACAGAGGATGATGAAAAGGAGACTAGTAACGTCCAATTCGGTAATATCACCAGAATCATGCTTCCTGTTTTTGAGAATGTTTTAAAGGAGCATTCTGATAGTTTAGATGCGGATGGACAGAATATTATTGTCAACGAACAGGAGAGAGTCTCTCTCAAGGAGAGAGCAGATCAGAAGGAAGCTCTATTAACTGCACTTTCTACCCTTAAGGAAATTAAGACTCAGTTTATAATCTCCAGAGCTGGAAGTACGATTTCAAAGATTACTGAGCAGACGCAGAAACTGTCACAGGAAGAGTATAAGAATAATCTGAACCTGATTCTGAAACTGAAACAGACTGAAAATCTTCCGGAGATTAACAATGCTGTGGCAGATTTCCCTGAGGAGAAAAGAAAAGCCGTAACCACTCTTCTTAAAGGTCTCGTGATTGGCTATATTCGGAAAAATGGATTAAAGGATGATTATGATGAGCCGATATCGCTGCAGCGAATAGCTAACAATATAGTTAAAACAATGAAAAAAGACAGAGATCTGATGTCGATCATTAACCTGAATAATATCAGTGATGAGGTTTTAAAAAACCATGCCGATCTATTCTCTAATCATCCAGTTTTTGGATTGAAAGCAATTTTCTACAGTCAGGTAGATAATAAAAATAATAATAAATTTGATGAGACACAGAACGGCTGGCATAAAGATCTCGATACAGACGTGACACGAAATTTTATTACCAGAATCAATGATACAGATATTACTGAAATAAAGGATGATGAGGAGAAAGTGAAAAAAGTTCATGAACTGCTTGGATCTATAGACAAGAAATTTATCCCTTATGTGACGACACATCTCATGCAGGGTGGAGGTGCCAGATACACTGCAATAACATTCGGCCCGATGGGATTACCTGAACTGATACCTAATTTCAGTAGAATGGCTAGTTTATCTAAAGGCATTGATTTAAGCTTAAGTAATGGGACTGTGGTAGATATTAAAGATAATAAAATAGTTATCAGTATCAATGTTAAACCTATGCTGAAGCTTCATGATACCTTCCATGATCTGGGAGGAACAACTGAAGAGGTACATTTATTTGGCTTTAAGTATGAAACAACTATTGATATGACCAAAGGTGTGGATGAAAAAGGTTATCCTTTGGGAATTGAAAACAAGTTCTACTTTGAGAAGAATAACGCCTAGAGCGTAGGAGATTAAAGTTATCCATTTGCAGGAAAAGAGCCTATTCTTTCAAAACTGATTTGGATAATTCTATATCTCTATCTCTGTTCACATAAAGTAAAGGAAATAGCCTATCGTATTTAAAAGGAGGGCAGTCATCAGACAGCCCCCCAATCGACGATTTCTTGTTCTAGAGCCTAAAAGCTTTCTAATCTCTTACATAGACAGCCTTGAAGATAAAACTTGCACCTTGATCCGCAGGCGATACATTTTCACGGCAGACTCTGAATAGCATTCTGCCGTAGGTCTGTTCCTCTGATTCGAGATCTGGTGTTATCGCCTGTCTGTTCTCAAGTGAGGTCAGGCAGTTGATTTCTCCTTTTTCTGCATCAAAATCAATGAGATCACCGTCTTTCAGAAGAGAAATAAGTCCTCCATTTGCAGCCTCTGGTGATAAGTGAAGGGCAGAAGGAATACCTCCTGATGCTCCGGATAATCTTCCGTCAGTAAGCAGGGCAACATGGTATCCGGCTTTCTGCAGATTTCCCAGAACCGGCATAAGCGTGTGCAGCTCTGGCATGCCTGAGGCGGCAGGACCAGCATAGCGAACCACGATTACAGCATCCTGATTCAGTTTGCCTTCCTTATATGCTTTCTGGACATCATACTGTGAATTAAACACTCTTGCTGGAGCTGTTACATGCTGATGCTCTTTGGCAACTGCTGAGATCTTGATGACACTGTCTCCTAGGTTTCCATGTAGAACCTTAAGTCCTCCCTGTTCTCTGAAACAGCCCGTATCGGAGATAATTACATTAGGATCTTTTGATTCTCCGCAATCTACAAACTCAAGTTTGTCTCCATTTATTACTGGTGTTTTCAGCTGATCTTCGAATTTGCCGAAAACAGTCTCAACATCCTCATGCAGAAGACCTCTTCTGGATAAGGATTTTAGTAAAACCGGTACACCTCCCGCATTCTGCAGCGCGTTGATATCATATGAGGCATTAGGATATACCTGAACTAATAGCGGAACTACCTCAGAGAGATCGCTTATGTCCTGCCAGGTTAAGATATAGCCAGCGCTGCGGGCGATGGCCGGCATATGCAGCGTATGATTGGTAGAGCCTCCTGAGGCTAGAAGTGCAACCAGTCCGTTAACCAGATTCTTTGCTGTCAGAGTCTTTAATAAAGGCTTGAAGTGCCCACCCAGTCGGGTATTGCCAACCATCTGTTTTACAGCATAATCAGTCAGTTTTTCTCTAAGAGGAGTATCTGGTGGAACAAATGCAGAACCAGGAAGCATCATTCCCATCGCCTCAAGTACCAGCTGATTGGTATTGGCAGTTCCGTAGAAAGTACAGGTTCCCTTGGAGTGATAGCATTTGCATTCCATTCTCTGCAGAGCAATCTTATCTATTTTTCCTGCTGCGAAATCCTGTCTTACTTCTGATTTTTCCTTATTGGAGATTCCTGTTCCCATTGGTCCTGAAGGAATAAATGATGTCGGCAGATGGGCAAAAGCAGCAGCTCCCATCAGAAGTCCCGGAGCGATTTTATCGCAGATACCTAAAAGCAGAATACCGTCAA
The DNA here is from genome assembly GCF_900116345.1 of Succinivibrio dextrinosolvens. GTDB lineage: Bacteria > Pseudomonadota > Gammaproteobacteria > Enterobacterales > Succinivibrionaceae > Succinivibrio > Succinivibrio dextrinosolvens_B. The sequence goes on from NZ_FPAH01000017.1 coordinate 27,465, forward strand.
AAATGTTGTGAGATAGAGCTACTGCAACTCCCTGGGCTATCAGATCTCTTGAGAATAGAGATATATCCATACCAGGCTGTCCCTGTGTAATACCGTCACACATCGCAGGAACCATGCCTGCCACCTGACTAGATGCTCCTGCTGCAAGTGCACTTGCGGATATCTTTGATGGGTAGTCTCTATAAGGACAGTGGGCACTGACCATGTCATTGTAGGCACTAACAATTCCCAGATTAGGCCCTTTACCGGTAATGAGATTCTCTTTGGTCTCATCTTCAGCAGCTGCTGCGGCATGAGCGATGTTAGAACAGGTGAGGGTATCTCTGTCACGCAGAACCTTTGCCTGAGCTTCAATCATTTCAAGATAGGCTTTTCTTGTCTGTTCTGAGCGTCTTTCAATTCGTTTGGTAACTTCTTCAATAACTTTATTCATGAGCAACCTTCTTTTCTATCTGAGATACTGCCTTTTTTACAATTTCCTCTGGACTGCCGCTTATATCTACATTGATGACATCTGCCTCTGAATCAGGAAATTCCAGAGCGGCAAACTGTGAATTAAGCATTTCTTCCTTCATGAAATGCCCCTGTCTTCTGGACATACGTTCTCTAATCAGATCTTTACTGCCATAAAGATGGACAAAGATAAGCCCCTCATTGCCTTCTCTGAGCATATCCCTATATTTCTTTTTTAGAGCGGAACATACGACAACACCTGACTGGTGTCTGTTTTCAAAAGAGAAAAAGACATCATTGATTCTTTCAAGCCAGGGTTTTCTATCTTCATCATCAAGAGGAATTCCTGATTTCATTTTGATGATATTGGCACGAGGATGAAGATCATCTCCATCTATAAAACTGGCTTTGAAGTGATTGGCAATAGCTTTTCCTACTGTGGACTTACCACTTCCGCTTACTCCCATAATCACGCATTTAATGATCATAATTTTGTCCGGAATCTTACTTTTTTCCTATAAATTGAAATGTGACTTTTTAATATCTAAATAATAGTAAAGTAATCATTGAACGTTTTCTAAAGCATATGTCACAACTGTAAATAGAAAACTTAGACAAAAAACAAATCCTAATAGTTTTCCTTATAAAAGATATTATAAATTGATTTATAAGCTATTTATTTTTGATGTTCTCTATTGGAGAATAGGGTTATGTGTTAATAAACTATACATAAGTTCTATCTGTGAACATCTAGACATTTTTTTTAATAAAAATTAAGTAGACTTTTGTTCATGACTAAAACTTATGTTTAAAAAGGAGTCTAAAATGGAGAAAATAAGTCAAGTAATTTCCAAGTCACTTGACATCTTTTCAGTGATCCTTCTGGTGGTTATGTCAGTACTGGTAATTGTCAACGTTGCACTTCGCTTTATTTTTAATTCCAGTATTGTCTTCTCCGAGGAGATCTCAAGATTTCTTTTTATATGGGTTGTTTACATCGGTGCCATCATCGCAGTAAGAGATGACAGTCATATCTATGTGGATTTCATCCGTAAGAAATTTCCTATGTGGGTACAGTTCACCCTCAAGATTGTATGTGAAATTGCCATGATAATCGGCTGTGCTCTGTTCTTTTTGGGCAGTATTGATCTGACCGAGGTAAATATCACTGATCATTCCCCTGTAGCCGGCATTTCCTTAGGTTATGTTTACTCCGCAGGTTTAGTCGGAAGCTTCGGCATGATTGTCATGCTCTGTATCAGACTATTAAGGTTGTTCCGTAAAAATGACAGAGATACTCAGAAGGAGGCTGAATAAAGATGACTGTTGCAATATTTCTGGCTATTCTTCTAGGCTCCGTCGCAATCGGAATTCCTATTGCCTTCTCCCTTCTGATGTGCGGTTTCGGTCTGATGTGGTATATGGATATGCTCGACCCTCAGATTGTGGCACAGAGTCTCATCAATGGTGCTGACAATTTCACTCTTTTGGCAATTCCTTTCTTCGTCTTTGCCGGAGATATTATGAATGTTGGCGGTCTGGCAAAACGACTTGTTGACCTGCCTATGAAACTTGTCGGTCACAAAGCCGGCGGTCTTGGCTATGTGGTTATTATTGCAGCTGTAATCATGGCCTCTCTGTCAGGTTCTCCTGCTGCTGATACTGCCGCTATTGCCGCAATTATGTTTCCTATGATGACAAAGGCAAACTATCCTAAGGAAGGTTCAGTTGGCCTGATTGCATCCGGTGGTATTATTGCTCCTATTATTCCTCCATCAATTCCATTTATCGTAATTGGTGTAACCGCTTCTGTTTCCATTTCTCAGCTGTTCTTAGCCGGTATCGTTCCAGGTGTTCTGATGGGTGTAACTCTATGTTTTGTATGGAGTTTAAGAGCCCGTAAGTATGAGTCAGCACCAAAGGCTTCAGGAAAAGAGATCTGGGATTCCTTTAAGAGTGGTATCTGGGCTCTGATGCTCCCTGTAATTATCATCGGCGGTTTCAAGACAGGTGTCTTTACTCCAACTGAAGCTGGTGCAGTAGCCTCTGTTTACGCTCTTTTCATTTCAATCTGTGTATATCGTGAGCTGTCCTTAAAAGCTATTTACGGTGCTCTGCTGAATACCGTAAAAACTTCCGGTGTCATTATGATGATGGTTGCTGCAGCTCAGGTTTCAGCATGGCTTATGACTGTAGCCGATCTCCCAGGAACTGTTATTGAACTGTTAAGACCAATGATTGACAGTCCAAAGATCCTGCTGGCTCTGATTCTGATTCTTCTTACCGTAATGGGTATGGTTCTGGATCTGATCCCTATCGTTCTGATTCTTGTACCTGTTCTGATGCCTTTAATTCATGAGGCCGGAATCAACGAGATCTATTTCTGTGTAATGTTCATTATCTGCTGTTCAATTGGTCTGATTACTCCACCTGTTGGTAATGTTCTGAATGTGGTATCAAGTGTAACCCGTGTACCTTTTGAACGTTCGGTAATTGGTATTCTGCCTTATGCAGGATCTCTTCTGCTGTTACTGATTCTGTTCCTGATATTCCCTGAGATAATCATTGGACCATTGAATTTCATGATAGGAAAGTAAATCGGCACACAGCTTTTTTTAAAGGATTAATATGGTTTAAACAGATTTATTTAGCTTACTGTAATTTTCTTTTTAAGGAGACACATATGAAGAAAACCTTAGCAGTTATTCTGGCAACTATCATTGGTGCCAGCTTTGCAATGCAGGCAGAGGCAAAGACAACCCTTCGTTTTGCAACTGACGTATCAAAGGATAATACTCAGGGTCAGGGCGCAGTTTACTTTGCTGAGCAGGTAAAGGAAAAGTCAAAGGGCGAGATTGAAATCAAGACCTTCTTTGACAGTACCTTAGGTAACTCTCAGGCTATTGTTTCTGGTGCACGTTCAGGAACAATCGATATTGCCATGGTTGGTGGCGGTATTGCTTCAGGTCTATCTCCTGTAATGGCTGTACTTGATATTCCTTTCATCTTCAAGGATAAGGCTCATGCATATCGTGTTCTGGACGGTGAAATCGGTGACAGACTGTATCAGACTCTAGAGCCATTAGGCTTAAAAGGTCTTGCCTATTTTGAGAATGGTTTCCGTAACATGACCAACAGCCGCAAGCCTATTGTTAAGCCAGAGGACTGTGCCGGACTTAAGATCAGAGTTCCTCAGAGCAATATGCTGGTAGCAACTTTTGAGGCTTTAAAGGCAAACCCTGTTCCAATGGCATACGGTGAGCTATATACCGCAATGGAAACCGGTGCTATTGAGGCTCAGGACCACCCAATCTCAACTCTATATGCAGGAAAGTTCTATGAGATTCAGAAGTATCTGTCTATGACCAATCATGCATATACTGCTGTTACCGTAATGATGAACAAGAAGAAGTTCGACAGGCTGCCAGCTGATCAGCAGAAGCTTCTTGTTGAATGTGCCCGTGATGCTGCTAAGTATCAGCGTGAAGTTAATGCTAAGCAGGAAGTTACCATGGTTGAGGAGATGAAGAAGACCGGTATCCAGGTTAACGACAATGTTGATGCAGATGCATTCATGAAGGCAACCTTATCAGTTCGTTCTATCTACACCGATAAGAATGGTGATGAGTTCGTTAAGCTGATTGATGCTGAGCGTAATAAATAATCATCTTTAATCTTTCCCCCTTTAAAAGTAAATGCCGGTTAAATCTAACCGGCATCCTTATATGAGGATTCTTCTCTGACAGAAGCTTTGAGATTATTCCTGATAAGGTTTTTCTCCAGTAGTTTCCCATCTTCGAAGATTTCTCTCTCTGTACCACATCTGCCAGGCGTTTACTACGTTCTGCCACAGAATATAGGTGCCAGGAATAATGGCAACGGTAGGATTCAGATAGGTAAGGGTAACCCATAGGCCAAAAACCATGTTTTTCTGTCCTAAGGCCTGACCTGCACTGATTCTCTGACCTCCAAACTGACCAATTCCCTTTGCCAGAACAAACTGCAGAATTGTCATAATAAAGCCGACTGCTGCCATAATCGTTATTTCAAGACCGCTTTTATCTGAGGCTGCAATATTGGAAAAGGTCTTTGCGGATACCACCACAATGATAAATGCCCACATATAGAAGCCGATATCCTTAGTATTTCTGAGAATGAACTGATGTAGCTTTGGGCTTACGGTTCTGATGACTACAGTTAGGATGATTGGGAGTACCAGAATTGGGGAGATGTGATTTAAGATTAAGATGCAGTCATGAAAGAAGGAGTTATTTCCCATATCGCAGAACAGAGGAAATATCAGCGGAATAGCAACAGCTGCAGCAAGATTACTGAAAATAATATAGGTGGTAAGGGCTGATTCATTGCCTCCTAGTTTGCCTGTAATTACCGAGGCTGAAGCTGCGGTTGGGGTAATAACGCAGATGAGTATACCCTCAAGAATGACTATATCCGATGAATCCGGAAAGTACTTAAGGTAAAGGGCTAAAAGAGCAGTTCCTGTAACCTGATAGATAACAAGTATGAAATGCCATGCTCTTGGTTTCATCTGATGCAGAGTTATTTTGCTGAAAGCAAAAAACAGAATAAAGAAAAGTATTACCGGTAAAGATTCGCCGACAACGTGAGCTACTGGCCTTAGCGGTTTTGAGAATTGCGCAAAATTGAAAAAGCAGAATACAAGAAAACCAAGTGTAACCGCAATTAACAGAGTGTAGGGTTTAAGTTTCTTTAATAAATCTTTTAGCATGTTATTCCTGATAAGGTTCCAGTCCCTTTTCCTTTCGTATTTGTGAGTCCTTGTCTCTGAGTCTCATCTGTACAGCGTTGACAAGATTCTGCCACAGAAGATAGCTGCTTGGAACGATAGCCGCTTCTGGTGAAAGGAACATAATGGCAATCCAGATGGCAAATACTGTATTTTTCTGACCTAAGCCCTGACCTGCACTGATACGCTGCTGATCTATATGACCAAAGTATTTTCCGATTGCAAACTGCAGCAGTGTTACCGCAAATCCTACAATAAAAAGGGTACAGAGGAAGGAATTTCCTGTAGTTGAATTAGCCACGTTCTGGAAAATTCTCGCAGACTGAATGGATAGGGTAAACAGCCATAAATAAAAACCGATCTCTTTGGCACTGTTAATCAGTTTTAAAAGTCTTGGAAAAAATACTCTGATTATTACTGAAAAAATCAGTGGCAGAACCAGAACAGGAAAAACCTTTCTTAAGATAAAAAGGAAATCATCAAAAAATACTCCGGATATGGTAGTACATATCAGAGGAAAGTACAGTGGAATAAAAACTGCAGCAATGATATTGCTGATAATTGTATATGATGTCTGTGATGATTCATTACCGCCAAGCTTTGCTGTCATAACAGCTGCTGAGGCAGCCGTGGGAGCGATAGTGCATATGATGATTCCTTCTAAAAGAAAAACTGTTTTATCAGATAGCTTGTTACCGAAGAAATAAATCATGGCCACGAATATGCCGGTAGAAATAATCTGGACCACTCCCAGATAAAGATGCCATCTGCGAGGTTTCATCTCCCTTACTTCAAGCTTGCAGAAGGAGAAAAACAGAATAAAGAAAAGACATACCGGAAGAGACTCGACCATAAAAGAAGCCACAGGTCTTAAAGGTTTAGTCTGTGGAATGTATCTGAAAGCAAGAAATCCAACAAATCCTATCAATATAGATATAAAAAGGCTGTTTGTTTTCAGCTTATTTTTTATTGTTTCTAATTGCATGATGTTGGCCTAAATTGTGGTATAACATATCATCGACATTATAAAAGAAAACGCTATTGGGATTAAGATAAATGAGTTCTTTTAAGAAAGATTTAGCGGCAGAAGAGTCTCGCCTTGAAAACGTATCCGCCGATGTGGTTAAGTTTGCTCTTGCAAATGGAGCCGATGAGTGTGAGGTGAATATCGGTGCTGTCAAAGGTTTATCCGTTTCCTGTCGTGATCAGGATATTGAAAATATAGAATTCAACCGTGACAATGGCATGAGTATTACCGTTTATAAGGATAAACGTTCAGGTGCGGTTTCAACTAACGATCTGTCATTAGACTCAATTCATGAAGCTGTTCTTTCTGCAATCAATCTTGCAAAGTATTCTGATCCTGATCCTTGCTCAGGTCTGTGCGATAAAGATCTTATCTGTGATTCCTTCAAAGATCTCAATCTGGTGTTTGAAAACAATGTTGATGCTGATTTTGCAGCCGCTAAGGCTCTTGAGCTTGATAAGATGGCCGAGGAGCAGAAGGTTGAAGGCATTAAGAAATCAGACGGTTCAAGCTTCTCAAGCTATCTTTACACAACTGTAATCTCCAATTCCAACGGTTTTACCAAAGCCCGTTCTTCAAGCTCGGTGTCTGCGGATATCACAATGCTTGGTGAATCAGAAGGAAAAATGCAGAGAGCTTCTGGTTCAAGTATAGCCAGATCAATTGAGGATATTTACTCTTCACAGAGAATTCTTGATGAAGCCTTTGAAAAGACTCTACTGAAGCTTAATTCCAGAAAAATAAGTACCGGAAAATATAACGTTATTTTCACCAGATCTGCAGTTCAGTCCCTGTGGGGCAATTTCTCTTCGGCTATTTCCGGCGGAGCCTTATACAGAAACCGTTCCTTCCTGTGCAACTATCTTGGAAAACAGGTTCTATCCGACAGAATCTCCATCTATGAAGATCCGTTTGTCTTAAAAGGCCTCGGTTCACGTAATTTTGATAGTGACGGCGTAAGAGTTACTGCCTCCGACATTGTAAAGGACGGCATGCTGGAGCAGTATCTTCTGGCAACCTATTCAGGCAGAAAACTTGGAATCAAGAGCAATGGACATGCCAGCGGTATTCATAACTGGTACATTTCCTTCAGGGAGGGTACCTGCTCTTTTGATGAGCTTCTGGCAAAGGCCGGTGAAGGCGTAGTTGTCACCGGACTTATGGGGCAGGGTATTGATCTGGTCAGTGGCAACTATTCAAGAGGTGCTGAGGGCTATTACTTTAAGGATGGAAAATTCGTCCATGCGGTGGATGGTATCACCATAGCCGGAAATCTTAAGGATATGTTCCTGAATATGGAAGCTATGGCCGATGATTTTGATGAGAGATACAAAATCCAGACCGGCTCAATCCTCATTCCTGATATGACCGTGTCCGGAGATTAGAGGTCTCTTCGAGGGTGACCTCGAAGAGCAGATTGTTATATGTTTTTCTTACTGATACATATAGCTTAGGAACAGCAGATCTACAATCAGAGGTTTACCGAATTTCTCCTGGAGAATGCTGGTAACCTTCTCTCTGCATTCAATTCTGATTTTTTCTCTGGCCTCATTGGTTGCAACCTGACCAAATTCCTTTGATCCTAAAATTGTAACAATGGCATCCTTAATCAGAGGTTCAACATCAGCGATAATAGATGAATCTCTGCTGTCTTCGAGCATCAGACTGATTTTGATTCTTACATAATGAATCTTATCTCTAGGGTTCAATGTGGCTACATTGGTTGTGATATCAGGAGAGATCTGATAATAACCAATTTCTGGTGCAACATTCTCTGGTTCTGCAGGCTCCTCTTTCTTACCATGACCGGCATAAGCAGATGAGGAAACAGCAATAAAGATTAGAGAAACTAGTCCCAATAAAAGTTTTTTTAACATTTTCCATCCCTTACAGTGTTGCCTTATTACAGAACATCATCCACCTTTCTGGATAATGTCTGACCATTTAAAATCTTAACATCTCGAGCACCTAAAAGAGGGCTTGCGGCTCTGTTCAGTTTCTGAACCTTTGGCTCGTTCACGTAAATTTTTCCGTCTTCCTTTACATAGAAATACGAGTGTCTGATAAAGGTTGCACACATGATCTTGAACAGAATAGGATCTGCGAATTCTGGTGAGTTGTTTGTAACCTCAACAGGCAGACGCTTTGAGTATGCTAAACATTTTTCAATAAACTCATTAACGTCTGATTTACCATCCTCTGTATCTTTCAGTGCTGTCACTGCCACCAGATAACGAACCAGATTGTGGTAAATACATCTGGTCAGAATATAGAATTCCTGAAGTCCGTCTCCTGATACAAAGAGCATATCATTGTCACGAGTGATATAGCCTTCATTGAGGAAATTCTCAATATGCTTATCAATCAGATTATCAAGATCCTTTTCATCAACAGGTGCAAACAGTTCGTGTCTCAGGAAATAGAACAGTGAGCGCGCATGGGAACGTACATCCTCATGCATAATATGTCCGTTTCTGAAGATAATATTGGCAAGTAGAGCCGGCAGAGCAAACAAATGTACGATATTGTTCTGGAAATATGTCAGCTGAAGTGACTGACCATAGCTTGGTCTTACAAACTTCATATCGTCACCGACGTCATATATTCTGAATTTCTTCAACTCCATGGCCTGTCTTATCAGGGTCATAGGTGTGGCTGTTGGAATCGTGTGACGTCTTCTTGGATCAACATGGAGGATCTTTAGGTACATGGAAATGCACTTTTCCAGTTGACTGGTACTCATTGTATGGTCCGGCACATTCATAATTGCCAGGGCACACAGATTGATTCCGTTGATGGTTGCTGAATCATTCAGATTGATAATAATTCTGTGAGCGAGCTGATTAACTATGTCGTTAAGCCATACTGGTCTTGCAGTTCCCTTTGGATCAATATCGTTTTTCCAGCTAGGAACATTTTCGTTAAGGAATTTATGTACAACTACAGGTTCACCAAAGGTTACATAACCTCGGCCGTAATTTCTGAAGCGCTTGAAGATTCCCAGAAGCTGCATTGCACTTTCTTTTTTCTTGGCCTCACCTCCAAGTTCTCTCATGTAAGATCCTACCTCAGTAACGTGCTCATAGCCAAGATAGGTTGGCACGAAGGCGATTGGTTTATCAGATCCTCTGAGCTGAGACTGAACCGTCATTGCCACCATGCCTGTTCTTGGAGGAAGGGTTCTTCCTGTTCTAGAACGACCGCCTTCGATGAAGAACTCGGTGGCATATCCGTTTTCAAAGAGCAGACTTAGGTATTCTCTGAAGAGGGTAATATAGAAATCATCACCCTTCATCTTTCTGCGGATAAAGTAGGAGCCGCATCTTCTGATAATCTGTCCCACAGGGAAGAAGTTAAGGTTATCTCCAGACGCAATCTGTGGCAGTGGCAGTCCCTCGTGGAAAAGTACAAATGTCAAAAGAATGTAGTCCATGTGGGAGCGGTGACATGGAATATAAATAATCTCGTGTCCTGTCTGCACAAGCTGTCTGACTCTGTCCACTCCTATAATCGTCTGTCCCTGATAAATCTTTGACCAGATTGTGGAGACAATGGAATTAAAGAATCTGAGAAGAGGATAACGGGTATCCGCAACCATGACCTCAAGGATTTCTCTTGCCTTGTTCTTAAGTTCTGGTTCTGATTTACCGGTTTTCTCACTCTCAATTGAGATCTGCTCCAGCACAGCAGGTTTTTCAAGGATTTCCTCTATTACCTGCTTTCTGTTAGGCAGTGGTTTTCCTACAACTGAACGTGCCTTCTGAATAAAGATCAGCTTGAAGGTTCTGTTCAGATTCTTTGAGAATTTTGAATTTTCAAAACGTTCTTTTGATTCACTTATGTTGAATGAGCCACAGAAAATGGTGCAGTTATCTCTACCTGCAAAAATCAGGTTAAAGAACTTTTTAAAGGATGGTGTGGCGGCATTCATGCCGTGAATACCGAGAGTTTCGTATCCAGGGTTTCTTGACCATAGTACGGTGATTGGAATTACCTGAACATCTTTGCCGGTTCTCTGATAATACTCATACCACTTTCTAAAGAGGGGCTCCATTTCATGATCTTTAGAACCGGCTTTAGTAAATATGCCTGGTGACCTAAGGGCGCAGATTCTTGGGATTTTTTCGCCGAGCAGGTTCAGATCTTCAAAAGGAGAAGGCAGGTCTAACTTCTGAACAGCTCTTTCTATACTCATGACGTTTCCGACAGATGAAGAAACGGTGAGATAGACTATTTCTTTTTCTTTATCAATTTTAAGATTTTTTAATGGCTCGAATGGAATTGTTGCGCAATTCGTGGTTATTCTGAACGGCCAGTATAAAAAAAATCTTAGAATTTTATTTATTGTCATAACTTACCTAAACAGAACTCTGTCTGCTCAGCCTCCCAGATCTTTTTTGCTTTTCAAAAGAAGACTATACATCTTAAAGTGTAGTTTATATCGGTGCAAAAAATTACGTTTTTAGTGTCTGTTTTTTAATTAGTCTTAATCTGATCAAATTTTTCAGAACTATCTCTAGTATTTCAACATTTGTTATGGAGAAAAAAGATTATTTTTATCATAAAAATCTATGTATTAGAAAAGATATGACATGTAATATACTATCCTCGTAGGAAATTGGGAATCTAAAATGGAAAAAACACAACTTGAACAGTACAGAAAACTGGTATTGCTTGCTGGTGGGGCCTCTGTTGTCACTGCAGTTCTGTTCATTTTGATCAAATTCGGCGTATGGATGATTTCTTCATCTACCGTAATTTTTGCCTCTCTTACGGATTCTATTTTTGATTTGCTTGCATCTTTAGTGAACCTTTTGGCTCTTAAGTTCTCATTATCTCCTCCAGATGATGAGCACCGTTTTGGTCATCATAAATCTCAGTCTCTGGCTTCATTAGCGCAGGCTGCCTTTATCGGCGGTTCGGCGGTTCTGCTTATCAGTCATGGTATTGAGAGATGCTTTAATCCTGTTCATATTGAACATATCGATCTTGCTCTTTATGTAAGTATTATCTGTATAATTTTTACTGTTCTTCTGGTAATTTTTCAGACTTATGTGTTCAGAAAGACTCAATCAGAGGCGATTGCTGCTGACAGACTGCATTACTTATCTGATGTTTCTCTGAATATTGGTGTTATTATTGCCTTATTCCTGAGTAATTACGGTTATGAATGGGCTGATGGATTTTTTGCCTGCTGTATCGGTCTTTTTATTCTGAAAGGGGCTTATCAGATAGGAGTAGAGGCTGTTCAGACATTACTGGATCGTTCCTTAGATCAGTTATCCATGAATAAAATTATGCAGGCTATTGTTAAAACCGAAGGTGTTTTGTCTATTCATGATTTAAAAACCCACAGTGCAGGTCCTATAATTTTTATTCAGGGCCATATTGTTATGGACGGTAAGATGAGTCTGGAGAAGGCTCATAATGTTGTTAATGAAGCAGAAAACAATATCAGAAAGGATTTTCCGGATGCAGAGATCATTCTTCATATGGAGCCTGATGAAAAAGAAACCTACGATACTGTAAATTTTGATGATTCCAAATTACAGCGTAACTAAATTTTAATAGAGATAACAATTGGATACACAGACAAACAGTACTTACGAAAATCAGGTGATTGACAGATTCTGGACCGATTTTAAACAGCAGTCACAGTCAATTATGGCCAGTGAGCCTGTATTAGCCGACTTATTCAACAAACTGGTCTTTACCTGTGCAAATTTTGACCAGTGTCTTGCAAGAATTATCTCTTCAAAGCTTGCAACTAGAGAGGTTGATAAGCAGCAGCTGTTTCAGGTCTGTATGCAGGCCTATTCGGAAAATCGATGTCTTCTGGAAAATGCAGTTGCTGATGTTTATGCTGTTCTAACCCGTGATCCTGCATCAAGTTCAATTGTCAGAATTCTAATGTTTCTCAAAGGCCCACATGTTATTGAGTCCTGGAGAATTTCTCACTGGTTATGGGAGCATGACAGAAAAGATCTGGCCTGCTATATTCAAAGCAGAATTTCTGACGTATTCTCTGTTGATATTCACCCTGCAGCAAAAATCGGAAAAGGATTAATGCTCGATCATGCAACCAATATTGTAATTGGTGAAACTGCTGTGATTGAAGATACTGTTTCTCTTTTACACGATGTAACTTTGGGTGGAACCGGTAAAGAGTGCGGAGACAGACATCCAAAGGTCTGCCGAGGAGTAATGATTGGTGCTGGTGCCAAAATCCTTGGTAACATCAGAATAGGTGAGGGTGCAATTGTTGGAGCCGGTTCTGTAGTCCTTGCAGATGTTCCTCCTCATACCACTGTAGTTGGTGTCCCTGCAAGAGTAATAGGTCATCCTCAGATGGAAATGCCTTCACTTGATATGGATCAGACCTTTAAGGGCTGTAAATCAGAAAGCAGTGAGCCTTTATGTCCGGGGATCCACATAAAACAGATTTAATAATTGGAATTTTGTTTTCTTTTTATACTCTTTTGAAGAATAAATACTTGCCGTTATAGGACTGTCGATTAAACTTAAAATACATGGCAGTTAAAAGGAAAACTCATGCGAATTTGCGATTTACTAAATCCTCAGTCTGTTCGATTAAATGTTGAGGTATCGACAAAAGAACAGGCAATCAATAATCTTGTAGATTTAGTGGCTCAAAGCGGTTGTCTTAATGACGCTGAGCGATTCAGAACCGCTGTATTTGATAGAGAAGCAAAAGTTTCTACTGGTTTGGGTGAAGGCGTTGCCATACCTCATGCAAAAAGTGCAGGTGTAACTAAACCTGGCCTTGCTGCGATGGTTGTTCCTCAGGGCGTAGAATTTGACAGTCTTGATGGAAAGCCTGCCAAGCTGTTTTTTATGATCGCCTCTCCTCATCAGGCCTCAGATGCTCATCTGGATGTTCTGGCCAGATTATCTACCATGCTTATTTCTGAGGATTTCAGAAATTCTCTTAATTCTGCGCAGAGTGTTGATGAATTCCTAAAAATTATCAACAAGGCGGATGAGGCTGAAATAGCAAAAGAGAATGAGCGTAAACAGAAACAGAAAGCCGCCGAAGAGACAAAGGTTTCTTCTGAGTCTAATGCTGAAGTTTCTTCTTCAACTAAAGGTTATTACGATATTGTTGCTGTAACCGCCTGTCCTGCCGGATTATCCCACACCTATATGGCTGCTGAAGCCCTAGAAAAACAGGCCAAGGAAATGGGCATTTCCATAAAGGTGGAAACTGACGGTGCTGCAGGTAACAGAAATAAGCTGCTACCTGAGGAGATTTCAAAAGCTAAAGCCGTTATTGTTGCTGCTGATAGAATCGTCGACATGGACAGATTCCTTGGTAAGCCTTTAATTCGTGTTGGTGTAGTTGAGGGAATCAGACAACCTAAGAAGCTCATAAAATCAGCTTTAGATCCTAAGTGCCCAAAATATCAGTCTGGTTTTTTAGGTTCTACCTCAGTTTCAATGCGACTATATCGTCATCTGATGTCTGGTATGGCCTATCTGATGCCTTTGGCTGCTACTGCCGGTATTCTTTCTGCTTTTGCCAGACTGGATATTGTTAACGATACTCAAGTCGGCTTCTTCTTTGATAGAGTAGGATACAGTATTGGAACACTGCTTTTCCCTATTCTGAGCGCGTTTATTGCATATTCAATAAGAGGTCGAACTGCCCTGGTTGCAGGTTTCACCGGTGGTGTTATGGCCGATTTAGGTGGAAGCGGTGTTATTGGTGCTGTTGTTAACGGTTTTGTGGGCGGAGCAGTTGCTTTACTTACAACATTATTTGCCGGAAGGTTCTTAAAGGGACACGATGCGACGGTTGCGCTCCTGCTGTATCCTCTGATGGGCGCATTGGGCACCGCTGCAATTGCCGTGTTCTTCACTAATATTCCTGCTCAGTTTATTGATGTCTATATTAACTCCTTCTTTGCAGAAACGTCTGTCTTTACACTTGTACTGATTGGCGCATTACTTGCGGGCATGATGTCCTATGATATGGGCGGACCGATTAATAAAATGGCGTATGCCATAGGCGTACTTTTCCTGGCCGACAGCCTTCCAGAGCAGGGTCCTGGTGGCCTTGTGATGGCATCAATTATGGCTGGAGGTATGGTTCCACCTATCGCAGCTGCACTTGCAAGCATACTTGTACCTCAGGCGTTTTCAGCTAAAATAAATTCTTTAAGATTTATTACGTTAGGTAAAGGTCTTGTATTCATTACCGAAGGTATTATTCCTTATCTTCAGAAGAATCCTGTGGTAATGAGAACTGCTTGTGTTGGGTGTTCTGCTCTGACAGGCGGTTTATCAATGTACTTCAAATGCTCAATATGTGCACCTCACGGAGGAATATTTATTATCCCTCTAAGTGACCATCCCCTTGAGTACATAATGTCTATGCTGGTAGGAATTGTTGTGGGAATTTTTGCGTTCTCAATTATTCACTTAAAAACAGGAGATGATTCCTCAGTTAAGGTTACAGTGAATACTGAAAACAGTTAGATTTTCAGTTTTTGATTTTTGATTGAGAAAAGGCCTCGTCCCTAGGGATAGAGGCTTTTATTTAAGAGATGATAAAGCGGTTTCGAGTCTTTGTCTCCAGGTCTGAAGGAGCTCTTTCTGATGCTGATTCTCTTCCTGAAGAAGAGCCATTTCCCGACGAATAGTCTCTAGCTCTTTATTTTTCTGATTGAGTGTTTTTTCAGTATCCAAAAGCCTTTCAGAAAACTGTGTGCATAAAGCACACAGTTCATCTAGCTGTTCAAGCAGAAGCTTTTCCTTTGGAGTGAGTTTTTTTTCAATCACTACAGTATGTACCTGCTTACATCTTCATTTTCAACAAGATCACCTAAGTGTTCATCAACATATTTATCGTCAATAATCACAGTGCTTCCTGATTTATCCGGAGCAGAGAATGAAACTTCCTCCAGAATTTTCTCCATTAGGGTATGAAGTCTTCTGGCTCCGATATTCTCTGTTCTTTCGTTAACTTTGAATGCATCCTCAGCGATACGTTTGATAGCTGATTCCTCAAACTTAACGGTTATGTTCTCTGTTCCTAAAAGCATTTCATACTGCTTGGTTAAGCTGTTATGTGGCTCTTTTAAGATTCTTTCAAAGTCATCAGAAGTTAGAGCTGACAGCTCAACTCTGATAGGCAGTCTTCCCTGCAGTTCCGGGATCAGATCTGAAGGCTTGGACATCTGGAATGCACCTGAAGCAATAAAAAGAACATGGTCAGTCTTAAGCATTCCATATTTAGTATTTACTGATGAACCTTCAATCAGTGGCAGTAAATCACGCTGTACCCCTTGACGTGAGACAACACCTCTGTCAACGCCTCCTTCCTGGCAGATTTTGTCGATTTCGTCGATGAAAACGATACCGTTGTTTTCTGCAAGTTCGATGGCTCTTGTTCTTAAATCGTCATTCTGAGTTAGTTTAGCTGCTTCTTCCTCTAGTAGGATTTTGAAGGCATCACTAATTTTCATTTTTTTTGTGGTTTTCTTTCTGGAGTGCATTGAGTCAAAGAGTGACTGAAGCTGATCGTTAATCTCATCCATGCCAGGAGCTCCGCCGATTACATTAACGGTTGGGCTCTTGTCTGAGACTTCAATTTCGATCTCTTTATCGTCAATTTCATGTTCTCTCAGTTTCTTTCTGAACATCTGTCTTGCAGAGGAATTGTTTTTCTCTTCCTCTGTTGCACTTGGATTAGGTAGAAGGGCATCAAGAATTCTTTCTTCAGCGGCATCTTCTGCCTTAGCCTTGTTGTGCTTAAATGCCTCTTCCTTAACCATTTTCATGGCTACATCTGCAAGTTCTCTGATGATGGACTCAACATCTTTTCCAACGTATCCAACTTCGGTATATTTTGTGGCTTCCACCTTAACAAAAGGAGCCTTGGCAAGCTTAGCCAGTCTTCTTGCAATTTCAGTTTTACCAACGCCGGTTGGTCCAATCATAAGAATATTCTTAGGAACGATTTCGGTTCTTAAATCCTTACCGATCTGCATTCTTCTCCAGCGATTTCTTAAGGCAATTGCAACCGCTTTTTTTGCTTCTTTCTGTCCAATAATGTATTTGTCTAGTTCGCTAACAATTTCGCGAGGTGTTAATTCTGACATCTTTATTAATTCTCAAGAGTTTCGATAATGTGGTTTTCGTTAGTGAATACACAGATATTGCAGGCAATATCAAGAGACTTCTTCACAATTTCAACTGCAGATAAGTCTGTATTATCTACAAGAGCTCTTGCTGCTGCTAATGCATAATTTCCACCGGAACCAGTTGCCAGAACATCGTCGTCCATTTTTACAACATCTCCGGTTCCTGTGATCATTAATGAATCTTTTTTATCTGCAACGATAAGGATTGCTTCAAGTTTTCTTAAGGCTCTATCTGAACGCCATAGCTTTGCCAGTTCAATACTTGCCTTTTCCAGAATGCCCTGATGTTCTTCAAGCTTCTTTTCAAAAAGATCAAGCAGCGTAAATGCATCTGCGGTTGAACCTGCAAATCCTGCAATTACCTTTCCGTGAAAAATCTTTCTTACTTTTCTGGCATTGCCTTTTAATATGGTGCTCTGGCCCATGGTAACCTGACCATCTCCACCAACGGCAACAATTCCATTTCTTCTGATAGATACGATAGTAGTCATTTATAATCCTTATTCTGTTTCTAACTGGCACTCATCAACTAAAGACAGTTTATCCATTTTTTCAAATGCCTTAACAGCATCGTCTCTGGAGTTGAATGGTCCTAATTTAAGGGTATAAGTGCCGCTCTTTTCAACAACGGATGAAATCATTCCTGCTGAAAAGGCTAGATTTGCTTTATGTTCTGAAGCCTCTTTTGTTGAGGAGTATTTTCCACAGAAAAGGAATGTTCCGTGGTTACTCTGATTCTGAGTTATTTCACTGTTTACTTCAGTTTCTGATAACTCATTATCTGCAGACTCATTTTCCTGAATGGCCAGATTCACGTCTGGAACTGTCTGACTCTCTGTATGAATAGAATCTTCTGCCTGAGGTTTGTTCTGAATCTGTAATGATGTTTCATCATCTGCAGTTGGGGTTACAGCTACAGCATTATTATCAGCAAACGACACCTCTTCATTTGCAGAGGCGTTGTCGTTAGGATGAAGCATCATTGTGTTATTGTTCTGTTTGGACGGAACAAGCATTAGACAAATTAAAATAAAAACCAGCAGTCCAACGCTGCATACAGTCAGGTTCTTATATTTAATTTTTGAATTCTCATTTTTTTTCAGCAGAAAATCTTTCGCTTTATTATAGTAATCCAGTAATGCCTGTTTATATTTGTCCACTCTTACATCTGCTCCATAACATTAATTCCTAGAAGACCAAGACCCTGTTTCAGTACTTTTGCTGTAACTTCACAAAGAGCAAGACGACTCTGCTTGGTTTCCATGTCTACTGTGTCTTTTAATACAGGACAGGCTTCGTAGAAATGCATAAATAAATTTGAAAGTTCAAACAGATAATTACATAGTAGGTTTGGTAATGCCTTGTTTCCTACGCTGTATACTGCCTCTGAGAAAGCAAGCAGTTTGTTTGCAAGATCTTCTTCAGCCTCACAGCCGATGATAATCTTTCCTGGTTTGATATCTTCGGCCTTGCGGAATATAGCTCTGATTCGGCTATATGCATACTGAAGATAAGGTGCAGTGTTACCTTCAAAAGATAACATCTGATCCCAGTCAAAAATGTAGTCTGTTGTTCTGTTTTTGCATAGATCTGCGTATTTAACAGCACCCATTGCAATATTATGAATAACAGTCTCTTTATCTGCCTCTGATAAGGTTGAGTTTCTGTCTGCAAGCAGGTTCTTAACTCTTGCCTCTGCCTCATCAAGAACGTCTCTTAATTTTACAGTTCCACCAGATCTGGTCTTGAATGGCTTACCATCCTTTCCAAGCATCATACCGAAAGGACAGTGTTCCAGAGACACTTTGCTATTGGTATATCCAGCTTTTTCACAGATGGCCCATACAGTTTCCAGATGCTGCTGCTGACGTGAATCTGTGAAGTAAAGAATTCTTGTTGCCTTCAGATTCTCAACTCTGTATTTGATGCAGGCGATATCGGTTGTTGTATACAGATAGCCACCGTCATTCTTTCTTACGATATTTCCTAAAGGATTTCCTTCCTTGTTTTTAAACTGAGGAAGATAAACGACGATTGCACCCTGATCTTCCTGAGCAATTCCCTTGTTCATCAGATCTTCAACGACACCTGGCAGCATATCGTTATACAAGCTCTCACCCATAATGTCCTTATCTGACAGGGTAACATCCAGTCTGTCGTACAGTTTCTGGTTCTGTACCATGGTCATTGTTACCAGCTTCTTCCACATTTTGCGGCAGTATTCGTCACCACCCTGAAGCTGTACAACGTAACTTCTTGCTTTTACAGCAAATTCTTCGTCAGTATCGTAGCATTCCTTTGCTTCTCTGTAGAATGCCTCAAAATCTGATAAATCCATGCCTTCACCAGACTCATTCTCTTTTTTCTCAAGGTAAGCAATGAGCATTCCGAACTGGGTACCCCAGTCTCCGATATGGTTTGCACGGATAACATTATTTCCTAAAAACTCAAGAACTCTTACAACGGCATCACCAATAACGGTTGAACGAATGTGGTGAACAGCCATTTCCTTTGCTACGTTAGGTGCTGAATAATCAACCACAATAGTATCTGGATTGCTGATCTTCTTTACGCCTAGTCTTGAGTCCTTGCTCATCTCTTCTAGAGCATCAGCTATTGAGGCCTTGTTGGCAAAGAAATTAATAAATCCAGGTCCGGCAATTTCAATTTTTGAAATGTGAGAATCACTAGGGATATTATCAATAATCTCCTGAGCAATCTGTCTTGGATTCTTCTTTAGAGGCTTTGCCAGCATCATTGCAATATTTGTTGCAAAATCACCGTGAGCTCTGTCTTTTGTGCGGTCAACCCGGATATTATTCAATAACTCTGGGCTAATTGAATTGTCTTTATTTATTGATGAAATGCTTTCTTTAATTAAATTTTCAATAATTTGCTTCATAAATATCTGCGAAATGAAGCCAACCACTAGTTAATAATGGTTGGAGAATATTCGCACCTCGAGTTTTCTTTCAATTAAATTAATTCCTGCTACAGCAGTTATTCATATTCATTCAGTGTGGATTCAGACTCTGACCGCGGAGTCTTTCACTTTTCTACCTGATGAATAGTCTTAACATAATGAAATTATTATGTTTAACCTAACAGCTATCCCACGATTTTTATTCACAATGACAAAATTTTTGCCGGAATAAAGAAAAAATTTTTGAGAAGAATACCATAAAATGCGCCTAGCACATAATTATTGGATCAACTTCAATTGCGAATCGTAAATCCTGAGACAGGCTTTTCCCGGAAACTATATTTCTAACTTCTGTTAAAAACATATTTAAAGTTTTTCTGCTTACACAGGTAACCAGCATATGGAAATGATAGCGATTCTGCTGCTTTTCCATTTTATCAGACATAACAGGAGTTATAGCTAAATTCGAATATTTATAAGTAATTCCTGTAAGTTCTGAATACAACTGATTCAGAAATGAATATGCAATAAACCTCTCTGAACTGTTGCTTAATAAAAACGCCTGATATGTATATGGGGGCAACATCAGGTTTTTTCTAGTCTTTAACAGTTCATCCGCAATATTAAGGTATGAACAATCTGGAGTAATTAACTGGTTTATAAGCAGATTGTCTTTATGGTGAGTCTGAATGATTACTCTTCCCTTCTTGTTTCCTCTGCCAGAACGACCTGAAACCTGTGTTAGTAGCTGAGCAGCATTTTCAAGTGATCTGTAGTCATCTGAGAAGAGGGAAGAGTCAATGTCTAGAATTCCGACCAGTGTAACATTAGGAAAATCGTGTCCTTTGGCAAGCATCTGAGTTCCCACCACAACCTGAGACTTTCCTGAGGTTATCCTGTTTAATCTTGTTTCAAGCTGAGTTTTACTGGTGATAACATCTCGATCGATCCTTTCTATCCCTATATCGGGGTATCTTGTTTTGAGATATTCACTGACCTGTTCTGTTCCGAATCCCTGTTCAAATAAGGCATCGCTCTGACACTGAGGACAGTTTTTAGGAACAGGAATGCTGTTTTCACACATATGACATTTTAATCTGTTCAATCCTTTATGTACGGTTAAAAGATTGTCACAGTGAGGACACATGAATACATGTCCGCAATTATGGCAAACCAGATGATGAGCATATCCCCTACGGTTAAGAAACAGCATAACCTGATTTCCTTTTGCTGTTTCTTCGCCTATTTCCTTTTCGAGTGTTTCGCTTACACCTGTTCTAAGTCCATCCGTTAATGGTTCCTGACGAAGATCAATAACCTGAAAATCCGGTAGAGATGCCCCGCCAGCTCTGATTGTTAAATCTAATTTTTTGTATATGCCTTTTTTAACATTAAAGATTGTTTCAAGACTAGGTGTCGCAGACCCAAGGATAATTGGACAGTTATTTTGTTTTGCCCTGATAATTCCAAGCGAACGTGCATGATACCTGAATGAATCATTCTGCTTAAAAGATGAATCATGTTCTTCATCTATAATAATGACTCCAAGATTAGGAATAGGTGTAAATAAGGCAGTTCTGGTTCCTATCAGAATACCTGATTTTCCACTTGCCATATCAATATAGGCATCAAGTCTTTCTCTGTCAGATAATGCAGAATGCATAGAAGATACAGGAACATTGAATCTTCTGTAAAATCTGTTGAAAGTCTGAGGCGTTAATGCAATTTCAGGAACCAGAATCAAAGCAGCCTTGCCTTGTCTTAAAACTTCTTCAATAACTCTGAGGTAGACTTCTGTCTTTCCTGAACCGGTAATTCCGTTTAAAAGAAATACTCCGAATTCTTTTGTGCTAGATATGGATAGGATGGCGTTCTGCTGTTCAATATTAGGAACAGGAGGAGTTTCTTTTAATACCGGTAAGTCTGTATCGGTAAATTTTTGTTGTTCTATCTGAAGATCAGTTAGTTTTGCAATTCCTTTTTTGACTAGGGCATTTTCTGTCTGACTGGAAATTCCTCTTTCTCTCAGTTCTTTTCTTTTTACAGGGCCGTTTCTAAGAATATCTATCAGCTTTAACTGTTCATCAGAGCGTATTTTAGATAAGGTGACACTGTCTGGTTCTCCGTTAAGCTCGACTCCAGGTATGCTTTCATAGGAATATGGTTTACCGTCTCTGAGTAATTTTGGCAGGGCAACGTTGTAACACTGTCCAAGTGGGTACTGGTAAAAGGCGCTACCGAATTCCAGAATTTTTCTGATATCTTCTGTAATAAAAGAGTGTTTGTCTAAGAGCTTTGCTTTTTTTACTTTTGTCGGTGAAAGGTTAATTTCCGGATTAATATCTGTGATGATTCCGATACTGTTAGACCCCGCAAAATTCACCTGGACTCTCGAGCCGATACACTCATTGCCAATAGTTCCTTCCACTTTATACGCGAATTTCTGATGCAATGGTCTGTTGATCACTACATTAACAAGTGTGAAGTCGGAGTCTTTCATAAATGGATTTAGCATCTCAATTGATAATAACGAGGATATTTTACCACGCAAACGTCTGAGGTATAAAATCCATACCTTTCAAGATGATCGTCTATAAAAAGCCTGTATATATCGGATTTGAGCTTATAATTCACTGAAAATTAATGAAAATAACACTTGCATTAAAAATATTAATTGTCTATCATAAGCCACCGTTTCTATTAATAGGCGTGTGGTATTCGACGCAACCGCGGTTGAAAGCGCGACACGCAATGAGGTTCAAATGAAAGAGAATATTCATCCAGAGTACAAGGAAGTAAATGTACGTTGCTCATGTGGTAACACTTTTAAGATCCGTACTACTGCAGGACATGATTTAAGCTTAGATGTTTGCTCTAAGTGCCACCCATTCTTCACTGGTAAGCAGAAGATCGTTGATACCGGCGGAAGAGTTGAGGCATTCAAGAAGCGTTTCGGTGGTATTTCATCACTTGCTATTAAGCACTAGTAGTGAACGTTCAAGCAATTTAAAAAAAATAGCCTTCGGGCTATTTTTTTTATCCTTTCTCAATCTTTTTACTAAAAGACCTCTTATTTATCCTATTCTTCCAAACTAAATTCAAATCATATTTTTTTTGTTTGCAATCAATATATTAAAAATAAACGAAAAAAATATTCAAAATGTGAATTTTCTTTTAGTAAAAAAAATCGTACATGCTAGACTACTCAATGAAACGGTCGGGGAAATTAAAATATTCAAACACTCTCCTTTTCCTCTGATTATGATTAGAGTTCTATAAGGAAGATTACAGCTTTCTCCATTTTTATTTTTAATGTATTAACTTTTTGTTTTTACATTCAGCAAAACAAACAATAAGAGGTGGTTATTGTGTCACATGATGCTAAATTATTACGCGAAAGAGCCTTAGCCTATCATGAGAATCCTGTTCCAGGAAAAATCAAGGTAGTTATTACAAAACCAGCTGAAACAGCAGATGATCTGACCCTGGCATATAGCCCTGGTGTTGCTGAACCAGTTCGTGCCATTGCTGATAATCCTAATGATGCTTACCGCTATACCGGAAAAGGTAATTCTGTTGCTATCATTTCAAATGGAACCGCTATTCTAGGTTTAGGCAATTTAGGCCCTCTTGCATCAAAGCCTGTTATGGAAGGAAAGGCTTTATTATTTAATCGTTTTGCTGGTATTGATGCTATTGATATTGAAGTAAAGCATAAGACTGTTGAGGATTTTATTACTACCGTAGAGTGTATAGCTGATACCTTTGGTGGTATTAATCTTGAGGATATCAAGGCTCCAGAGTGCTTTATCATCGAGCGCGAGCTTCAGAAACGCTGCCAGATCCCTATTTTCCATGACGACCAGCACGGTACCGCAATTGTAACAACCGCCGGTATTCTGAATGCTGTTGAATTACAGGGAAAGAAGATTGAGGACTGTAAGATTGTTTGCGTTGGAGCAGGTGCTGCCGGTGTAGCTTGTTCCGATCTTATTCTGGCCTGTGGTGCTAATAAAGCAAACTTCTTCATGATTGACCGTCATGGCGTAATTCGTTCTGACAGACCACAGTACAACAATGGAGAAAAGCCAAGATTTATCAATGACGCTGGTCCTAAGACCCTATCTGAGGCCATCAAGGATGCAGACGTTCTTCTTGGTGTGTCTGGTCCTGGACTTGTAACAGAAGAAGATGTTAAGAGTATGGCTCCAAAGGCTGTTATCTTTGCATGCTCAAATCCTGATCCAGAAGTTGATCCTGCTCTGGTTGCAAAAGTTCGTCCAGACATCATCATGGGTACTGGTCGTTCTGATTATCCAAATCAGATTAACAACGTTCTATGTTTCCCATATCTATTCCGTGGTGCTTTAGATGTTCGTGCAACCTGCATTAACGAGGAAATGATGAAGGCAGCCATGAATGCCTTAAGAGATCTGGCAAAACAGC
The DNA here is from genome assembly GCF_900116345.1 of Succinivibrio dextrinosolvens. Taxonomy (GTDB): domain Bacteria; phylum Pseudomonadota; class Gammaproteobacteria; order Enterobacterales; family Succinivibrionaceae; genus Succinivibrio; species Succinivibrio dextrinosolvens_B. Next base: position 51,248 of record NZ_FPAH01000017.1, read on the forward strand.
CTGTTCCACCAGAGGTTGTAAAGGCAGCATTGGTTGATCACCTAGAGTACGGTCGTGATTATCTGATTCCAAAGCCAATGGATCCAAGACTTAGAACTCAGGTTTCAGGTGCTGTTGCACGTGCTGCAGTAAAGAGTGGAGTTTCTCAGATCCCTCTGCCAGACTGCTATAAAGAATAATCAGTATTTTGATTCCCATTCTTTGCACATTTTTGTGTAACTATGGGAAAGGCAATAAATCCTCAGCACATGCTGGGGATTTTGTTATGTTTCTAATCTAGATTTTCTTCTGCTTCCGCTGCAATATCTTCTTCATACTCGATATCCATCTCTGCCTCAGGGAAAGGAATTTCCAGTCCTTCGAGTAGTTCTTTCTTCTTTCCCACTATCTCAGAGAAGTAACCACCATCTGGGAATATTGTCTGAGTAATATTCGATAACGATGCCAGCATCTTTGGTACAGAGTCAAATGGAAGCTTGATGCCTTTAGTTTCAGCTGTATGAATACGATGTCTTAACATGCAGAGAATACTGCAGGACAGGAAGTG
>NZ_FPAH01000081.1 GCF_900116345.1 Succinivibrio dextrinosolvens
TGAGCTTTCTGAGTATAGGTCGGATTGCTTATTTATGCTATTTGATCTAGATCAAAATTTTTTAAATTTTTTTTAATTGCTTCTTTTTAATGTATGTTTAATTATTCAGTTTTACAGTAAAACATTCCAACTCTTCAAACCCAAATTTCTGTACCATCCGTAATCTTCCTGCATAATCCAAGAGATGACCGGTATAGAAGGCTCTAGGTTTTGGATCTTTTACATCTAATGAGGGAGTATTTCTTATAACATCTCTGACTCTTCTGCCAATAGCTTCCCCTGAATCTATGATTTTCATCCCAGGAAGCAGTTCAGTCAGAACATCTTTAACAAACGGATAATGAGTACATCCTAGAACAACAGTATCAGGTCTTTCTTCAACTTTTTCCGACAAAAATGGCTGAACAATTTTTCTGATCGATTCTTTATCTACAATTCCTGTAGTTAAACGTGTCTCAGCAATAACTGCCAACATTGCATCTCCAACACAGATAAGATGGCAGTCACTAGCGAACTTAGAAATAAGATTTCTTGTGTATTCTCTGGATAAGGTCCCAGGAGTAGCCAACAATCCGATTATTTTGTTTTTAGAAAGTTTTGCTGCAGGTTTTACTGCAGGAACAACGCCTACAATAGGAACTTTTATTGCAGAGCGAAGAGAAGGTAAAGTCACGGTACTAGCAGTATTACATGCAATTACAATTGCATTGAAATTAAACTCGGAGTTAATCTGCTGAATTAAAGTTTTAGTTCGGTTAATTAAAAAGTTTTCTGATTTGCTTCCGTAAGGAAAACATTCATTATCAAATAGATAATAAGGTTCAATGTCATGATTTAATTTCATGACATCGCGCAATATTGATAAGCCACCTACACCTGAGTCAAAAAAAAGAACTCTTTTCACTTTAACTTTATGCTCCGACAATTTAAGATCGCATATATTTTTTTTAACGGACCGAAATACTATTATGCTAAAAACTTTAATTGGAACAACCGATCCTCAAAATTACGATCAATATCTTAATGAAAAAATAGATTCTGTAGTCAATTTATTTAAAAAAAATAATCTTGATTTTCCTGCTCCCGAAGTTTTCGCATCCCCTACTGAATATTACAGAATGAGAACCGAATTCTGTGTTTTCTTTAATAAAGAACACACTGATTTTGAGTTCTGTATGTTCGTTCCTAAAACAAAACCAAAACAGAGAATTGAACTGAAAACTTTCCCTGTCGGTTCAAAAGCAATCAATCAGGCTATGAAAATTCTGAAACAGCACCTGATGAAGTATGATGAGCTAACCATAAAGCTTTTTGAAGCAGATTTTCTTGCCAATCAAAAAGGAGAACTCATTATCTCCTTAAATTTCCACAAGAAAATTGATGAGAATAAATTTAAAGAACAAGCATATGCTTTAAGAAAACACTTCAATGATGAGGGATTATCAGTTAATTTTGTCGGTCGAGCTAAGAAACAAACAGTTTTAGCTGATACAGATACTATCCTTGAAACAATAAAGACAAAAGACAAAGATTTTTTCCTTTATCAGGTTGAAGGCAACTTTTCTCAGCCAAATATTTATGCATGCCAGAACATGGTTCAGTTTGCAAGAGACTGCTGCTCAAACTGTAAAGATGAAGACTTAATCGAACTGTATTGTGGAAGTGGAACTTTTACAGTCTGCCTTGCCGATCTTTTCAGAAAGGTATTCTCTACCGAGGTATCCAGAGTTCCGACTTTTACTGCTATTAAAAATATTGAAAAAAACAATATTAAAAATACACGTATTGCAAGACTATCCGCAGTTGAAGTAGCTCAGGCTCTTGAGGGAACAAGAGAATTTAATAGATTAAAACTGGCTGATATTGATATCCACGATTACAATCTGACAACCCTTTTAATTGATCCTCCTCGCTCAGGTCTAGAATACAAGGAAGCTTTAGATTTCACAGCAAGGTTCAACAGAGTTATTTATATCTCTTGTGGTCCAACTTCTTTATGTTCAGATCTTGCATATTTGAGCAAGACTCATAACATAAAAAAACTAGCTTTCTTTGATCAGTTCCCATATACAGAACATCTAGAAACAGGTGTACTCTTAGAGAAAAAATAAGAACTTTCCTAAAAATAATCCTCTCAATATAGAGAGGATTAGCATATCTTCAAATCAACCCATTCTTTGAAGATCTAGTTACATTTCAAGAATAAATTTTCGGAAGTCCTGAAAAAATAAGGGACTTCCTTTATTTTTTGTGTTATTATAG
>NZ_FPAH01000077.1 GCF_900116345.1 Succinivibrio dextrinosolvens
TCTGCAAGATGTAAGCGAGAGAAAGGCAGAATGTTTATTCATATCTACCTCGACCATGAAATCAGAAATGATGCAGAAGATAAATTCCGTGCAAGAGTAGCTGAGCTTCTGGATAAGCAGAAGACTGAAACAGAGACTCTTACCCAGGAGGAAAAGGACTTCCTTTCAACCTATGTTACTGAAGACTCAAATGGCAGAAAGGTAATCAATAATACCCAGAAATTCGAATACATGCTGTGTAAGGGTATCAGAGTTCTGCTGTCTGACTTTATAAGTGATCCGGTTGAAGCGTCACGTGCCTATACAGAACGTAATGAGGTTGAGGAGAGTTTCAGAAAGCTCAAGGATTTCACTGGAGCAAGACGATTACACGTATCCTCATCAAAAACTCTTTCAGGAAAAATCTTTGTGCACTTCCTGTCCTGCAGTATTCTCTGCATGTTAAGACATCGTATTCATTCAGCTGAAGCTAAAGGCATCAAGCTTCCATTTGACTCTGTACCAAAGATGCTGGCATCGTTGTCAAATATTACTCAGACAATATTCCCAGATGGTGGTTACTTCTCTGAGATAGTTGGAAAAAAGAAGGAGCTACTTGAAGGGCTGGAAATTCCTTTCCCAGAGGCTGAAATGAATATAGAGTATGAGGAAGATATTGCCGCGGAAGCAGAAGAAAATCTAGATTAGAAACATAACAAAATCCCCAGCATGTGCTGAGGATTTATTGCCTTTCCCATAGTTACACAAAAATGTGCAAAGAATGGGGTTTAACTTAGAAATTAAACACGCTTCTTGAACTCGTTGGTACGAGTATCGATTTCGATCTTGTCGCCGATGTTTACGAAATCTGGAACTGAGATTTCATAACCAGTTACAGCTAGACGAGCTGGTTTTACAACCTTACCTGAGGTATCGCCCTTAACTGCTGGCTCGGTGTACTCAACTTCACGAACGATGGTGATAGGTAACTCAACAGAGATTGCCTTACCGTTGTAGAAGGTAACCTGGCAGATATCTTCCATACCGTCAACTAGGTAGTTTAGAACATCACCCATGTTGTCCTTCTCAATCTCGTACTGATTGAATTCTTCATCCATGAATACGTATAGTGGATCACCGTAGTATGAGTAGGTGCACTCTTTACGCTCTAGAACAACGTCATCTAAACGGTCATCAGCACGGAAAACAGTCTCGGTACCACCGTTTGATAACAGGTTCTTTAACTTCATTTTTACAACTGCAGCGTTACGGCCTGATTTGCTGTACTCAGTCTTCTGAACAACCATTGGATTGCCGTTTAACATGATTACGTTGCCAGTGCGGATTTCTTGAGCTAATTTCATTATTAAACCCTTTGAATAATTAAATTTAAATCTTCGGCAAGGACTTTAATCCAGCCATTAACAATAAATTAAAAAATATTGTTTATGATGTCTTATGCGGTCCCTGCCATTAAATTAAACTGATTTAAACAATTTAAACGCTAAACTACACAGATCATCTTCTGAATGTCACTCTATTATACAAGAGTGAAAATATAACGTGACATTTTAACAGATTTAACGGCTTGTATACTATCTTTAGATAACTTTTTTATCTGTAGAATGGTTTTTTAAGAGTATTTATATTTATCGTTTTGTTTTTACGTTAAAAATCTGTCTTGGTTTTGAGAAAAGAAATCAGATTATCTGTAAGTGAACCAAGAGAAATAAGATGTTCTGACCACTCTTTGGATAGTTTCTTCCAGTTCTCGTAGAATCCCAGCAGATTGAAACCGTTCAGATAATCAGAAAAACCGTTGTAGCTTAGAGTAATCTGTCTTAAGGTCTCAACATCCTCTTTACTGCTGCAGACTTCTGACATTCGGTAGAAGAGTGCCTCAATCTTGTCTTTATGAGCGTTTTCCTCCTGAGGATAAATGTGCCAGAGGAACGGATTTCCGCTAAGCATGGCTCTTACGATTGAGTCTTCTCCTCTTACAAGGTTAAGAAATGAATCTATAAGGTATGAGTCATACTCATCCTGACTTACCATTGGTAATGCCTTTATAGTAAGTTCATTAAGCTTATACTCTTCACCTGTAGCAAGATTTAAGTTAAACAGGTTATTAAAGTTATTTAATCCTTTTCCTTCAAAGATATTGAGAATTAATTTCTGGTTGTTTAATGAATTGATAACAGTTTTAACCTTTTCATTCTCATAGCTGAATAAGGTCAGATTCTTTGAATTACTTCCTTCTTTATTCTTTAATTTTTCTAAAAAGCTCTCCTCTATTACTACTCCACCTGTTTTTCTGGTAAAACCAGGGAAGAAAAAGAAGCTTTCAAAACCGTCAGCATATGAAGGAAGCTTATGACAGTCCTCGGCAAAGGTTTCAGCGGTTAGATATTCAAGGTTGACGACAACTGATTTTATCGATTTGATTTTTTTTATTAGATTGTCAGGAAGTCTTACTGAAAATGCCTGAATTACCACCTCTGAAGGTTCATAATCAACAGTGTCATCAGACCATGAAAAAAGGCTTAAAAATCGATTTGAATCATCTTCTGAATTTGTGATTTTGTTCAATATATTGACATTATTACAAAAGAGACGAACCTCAAAATTTTTTTTTGAAAAATCTCTACAGAGTCTCAAACAAACTCCTGCATCTCCAAAATTATCGATTACATCACAGAAAACATCAATCACCTTCAGTCACCTAACATAATAATTTGTAGAACTTTTTTTCTTGTCAAGATAGCTAAATTTAATTTTAGACAAAATTCTGTCAAGAGGCGAGAGAGAATTTTTTTGCCTTGAATTAGGGGGGATGATTGTACATAATATAGACAATGTTTGAATAACTAACTTGTTGAATTATATATATTTATATTCTAAATATATAATTTTAAAGAAAAAAAATTTCCTTTAGAAGTACGGACTTAAGTATGATCAGATTTATTGTAAAAAGAGATGGTAGAAAGGTATCTTTCAATGAAGATAAGATAGCCAATGCGATTAGAAAATCACTGATTTCAGCACATCCAGACGATAAATCAACATCTGCTTATGAGGAAGAGCTTGTAAACAAGTTTACCCGTCAGGTTGTAAACGAGATCGAAAAACAGAATCTTGAAGCTCCTTCCGTTGAAAATACTCAGGATATTATTGAGAAGGTTCTGATTAAGGAAGGTATGGCTGCAGAGGCCAAGAACTTCATTCTGTATCGTCAGAACAGAACCAAGGTTAGAACCTATAACAACGATCTAACCAAGATCTATAGAGATCTTACCTCTAAGAGCACCGCTGACATGGATCTTAAGAGAGAGAATGCAAATATTGATGCAAACGCTCCTATGGGTCTGATGTTAAGATTCGGTTCTGAAGGTGCCAAGGATTATGTTCGCAGATATGTACTGCGTCCAGAGCACTCAATTGCTCATTCCAAAGGCGATATTCATATCCATGATCTAGACTTCTATATGCTGACCATCAACTGCTGTCAGATCAGCTTAAAAGGTTTGTTCGAGCGTGGTTTCAGCACTGGTCATGGTTTCCTGCGTGAGCCTCAGTCAATTCAGTCTGCAGCTGCTCTATGCTGTATTGCTATTCAGTCAAATCAGAATGATCAGCATGGCGGTCAGTCAATTCCTTTATTTGAGTACGATTTAGCTCCATATGTAGCAATCTCATATTCAAAGCACTTATGCAAGGTTTTATGTGTATGTCTGAGAAATGATGAAGCTGACGTAAAGGAATTAAAGGATCTGTGCAAAGAGCTCTACGCTAAGTACAAAACCTGTCTGTCAGATGAAGTTACTGCGATTATAAGAGAAAAGGTTAAAGAAATTCTTTCTAAGTATGAATCATCAAATGTTGATTCTGATACCGACTACATCTTAAGTGAAGCTCTGAAGCTTACTGAGAGAGAGACCTATCAGGCAATGGAAGCTCTGATTCATAACTTAAACTCAATGCAGTCAAGAGCTGGTGCTCAGGTTCCATTCTCATCCATCAACTATGGTACAGGTACAACTCCTGAACAGAGAATGCTGATGAAGAATGTTCTGATGGCAACTGATGCTGGTCTTGGTGGCGGTGAGACTCCAATCTTCCCAGTGCAGATCTTCAAGGTTAAAGATGGTGTAAATACCAAGCCTGGTGATCCTAACTACGATTTATTTGAACTTGCCTGCAAGGTATCTGCAAAGAGACTGTTCCCTAACTTCTCTTTCCTAGATGCACCTTATAATATGCAGTACTACAAGGAAGGTCATCCTGAGACTGAACTTGCTGTAATGGGATGCAGAACACGTGTATTCGGCAACTATTATGATAAGACCAAGGAAATCATTCCAGGTCGTGGAAATCTGTCATTTACTACTGTAAATCTACCTCGTCTTGCTATTGAAGCTCATGGATCAATCAGCAAATTCTTTGATTCATTAGACAAAATGGTATATATGGTCTTCGATCAGCTGATGGATAGATTCAATATCATTGCTAAAAAGCAGGTTCTAAACTATCCTTTCTTAATGGGACAGGGTGTTTGGATTGACTCTGAAAAATTAAATCCAGAAGATACAATTGAGGATGTAATCAAGAACGGTTCTCTTTCTGTAGGATTTATTGGTTTAGCTGAGTGTCTTGTTGCTCTGATCGGTAAGCATCATGGAGAAAGTAAGGAAGCTTACGATTTAGGCTATAAGATTATTAAACACATGAGAGAGTTGACTGACAAGAAGATGGTTGAGTCAGGACTTAACTTCTCATTGTTCTCAACCCCAGCAGAAGGTCTGTCAGGACGTTTTGTTAAGTTAGATAGAAAACTGTATGGAAGCATCCCTGGAGTAACAGATAGGGACTACTATACCAACAGCTTCCATGTACCTGTTTACTACGAAATTTCTGCAGCAGAAAAGATTAAAACTGAAGGTCCATTCCATGAGTTATGCAACGCAGGTTCTATTTCCTACGTTGAAATGGATGGTGATTTAACCAAGAACGTTAAAGCTTTCGAAGACATTATTCTTTACATGAAGGAATGCGGTGTTAACTATGGTTCTATTAACCACCCAGTTGACCGTTGCCCTGTATGTAATTACGTTGGTGTTATTGGAGATACCTGCCCAAGATGCGGTCGTAAGGATGGCGAGGGCGTAAGCATCGAAAGATTACGTAAGCTAGGTGTTGGATGCATCTGCACTGGTTAACAGTTTAATTTAAAAACCAATTGAACAAACTACAGCAATTTTATTATTATTTGAGAGGACGTGAACAATGCAAACTAGACTACATGCTCGTAATGGTATTGTCGGCGAAGGTGTTAAATTCGAGAGAATCAGACGTGTAACCGGTTATCTGGTTGGTACTCTTGATCGCTTCAATGATGGCAAGAAAGCTGAAGAACGAGATCGTGTAAAACACATGCACGTTTAATAAATTCATCTTTTAGTTCTCAGACGCCTTGAGTCTAATCTGAAGATTGGATGATAAGGCGTTTTTTCATTAAGAATACAGGTAAAATGTCCGGCTCAGATCTTTCAATACTAGACGAAACCACTTTAAGAATTGCTGGTGCTGTTAACGAATCAATTGTTGATGGCCCTGGTATTCGCTATGTTATTTTTACTCAGGGATGCCCTTTCCGCTGCAAAGGATGCCATAATCCACAGGCTCAGTCTCTTGATGGCGGTATGGATGTTAAACTCAGGGTTCTATACGATGAGTTTATTAACAATCCTCTGATTAAAGGCGTCACCTTCTCTGGTGGTGAACCTTTCATTCAGGCTGGAACCTTGAGTATTCTGGCTAAGATTCTAAGAGAAAAAGGCTATTCTTTATGGTCTTACTCTGGTTTTGTATATGAGAAACTGGTAACTGATCCTATCTACAGAAAGCTCTTAGAGCAGCTTGATGTTCTGGTTGATGGTCCTTTTGTTCTTGCACAGAAATCTATGGACATTGATTTTAGAGGTTCTACAAATCAGAGAATTATCAATGTACAGGAATCATTGAAACAGAATAAGGTTGTTTTAATGGAAGGATTTAAATAGAGAGAATTCTTAGTCAAATACCCTCGGATAAATCCGAGGGCTTGCTAGTCAGCATAATATAGGTACAAGCGATACCAATTGGTAATCTCCCTACACTGCCAGCATCATCGGACAATTGACAATGCCCGCTTTGAAAAAGAGTTTACTCTTAATCAGTTATTATCCTTTTTGTATCTAGGATTCTTTTCTCCTGACAGCCATCTCTTTCCAAGATTCTGAATATTCATGGCTCCAACTCTGTCATCATTGGATTTATAGCCGCATGGGCAGCTATACAGATGTCTGTTATGATCTCTGCTCTGTTTGTG
>NZ_FPAH01000015.1 GCF_900116345.1 Succinivibrio dextrinosolvens
AATGGGCTTTAAACCGTGGCCGTTCCCTGGCTTTAGAGCCAATCAGAGAAGATGAAAATCCTGAGAAGGTATATGCTGAAATTGAACGTACCGGATGGAGAACAGAAGGCAGCAGCAGAGTATTCTCCCTGGATGATATTGATGAGGATGATCCGGAAAACTACAACCGAATTTTTTATAAGGAGAAATATGTAATCATTACTCCTTCTGGAAATTCAAAAAATAAGGGAAAGACTTTAGAAGAAAGACTGATTGTAACCTACTCAATCAAGTACAAGCATTTCATGCAGCATAAACGACTGCTTACATTGAATAAAGCCAGTCGTATGATTGCTGCGAAAAACAGCAAAAAGATAGATTTAAAGGTTTCTGATAATGTCAGAAAATTCATTAAGACTTCTACCGTTGACTCTAAAGGTAAAGCCATTACCGACAGCGCTAACAGGTATTCTCTGGATGAGGCTGCAATCATAGAAGATTCAAGATACGATGGATTCTATGCTGTAAGTACCAATATCAGTCCTGAAGTTATGCCGGTTAAAGAAATTATTACTGTAAACAAAGGCAGATGGGAAATTGAAGAATCATTCATGATTATGAAAACTGAGATGCGATCACGTCCTGTCTATCTGCAGAACAGTGAACGAATCAAAGCCCATTTCACAACCTGCTTTATGGCTCTGCAGGTTCTTAGAATACTTGAGCAGAAACTAAACGAGAAGATGGGAAGGATTATCCCTATTCAGCAGCTAATCTCAACACTGCGCAAAATGCAGATCACCTCAATCGACAAGTACTACACAGGCACCTATACCAGAACTGATATTACTGATGGTTTATATGATTTGATGGGAATGAGATTTGACTGTGAACTACTCACAAAAGGAAAAATTGAGACCGCTAAAAAAATTTCAAAAAAAGTTTTAAAAAATTTATAAAGCCTCAAAAATATTGCTACTTTTAAAGTTATTAACTCTTTGAAGTTAATAACTTTTTAACTAAAACCTGTCAAAGACGAGTTGTATTTAAATGACAAATTGATTATTTTTTGGGAAAATTATTCAAAAATGTGGAAAGGATTACATTTGAAAAGAGAAAACCAAACACCTTCTCCACGAAAATAATCGGTTATGTGAAGCAGGTCAAAGAAACAGATACAGAGAAATTCTAATCGATTTTCTTCTCAAAATTCTTTTTGGTCCAGTCTGAAAGTGAAGATGCTCTTCTCTGGGCGACACTCATCTGAGACTCTCTGGTAACAGTTCCATCTGAAGCCTGACCATGAGAGGATCTTTCTTTGATGATTGCTTCGCCACGCTTACGGGCAAATTCCTGATTGAGCATGAACATGCGCTCTCTTTCCAGTTTTGATTTATTCTCTGAAAGGGAACTTATAATTGAGCTTTTTACTCGGTTTTCCATTTCCCGAGCAGTTTTGCTTTTCACGATATTACGATGAATCTCGACTCTGCGGTTATCGTATTCTTTGATGTAGGAAGCTGAAGGAGCCGCGTATTGTCTAGGATAGAGCCAAAGGCCAAGGCAGCTGATAAGGATCAGCAGAATCATATACAGCTTGACGAACTGTATAGTGTTGCGACTGTATTTCAAAACGGACTCCTAATATGTTCTAGTTCTTTATCATTCAAACGGAGAAGTATCCCCTGCTCCGTATCTCTTAATGCTTGGCATGCTATCCTCAAAAACCACAACTGTGGTTGGATTTGGTGCCAGAACACCTCCATCAACTATCAGATCGGTTATTGAGCCGATTTCATCATTTATTGTTACAGGGTCAGACTCTGCCAGCTCTCTGTCTGGAAGAATCAGGGTACTGCTCATAAGAGGCTCATCCAGCTCATCTAAAATCGCACTTAGAATTGCGTTATCAGGAACTCTGATGCCAATGGTTTTCTTTTTTTCATTCATCAGTCTTCTTGGCACCTCTTTGGTAGCAGGAAGAATGAAGGTATATGCTCCAGGGGTATTGTTCTTCAGCAGTCTGAAAACAGTATTGTCCACCTTCGCATAGGTTGAGATTTCACTTAAATCTCTGCACAGCAGAGTAAAGTTATGATGCTTATCAACCTGTCTGATTCTGGCAATTCTCTCCATTGCTGATTTCTGTTCAAGCATACAGCATAAGGCATAAGCTGAATCAGTTGGCAGAACGGCAACACCACCATCTCTTAAAATCTGACAAATCTGTTTTACAAATCTTACCTGAGGGTTATCAGGATGAATACTTATAAACTGCGCTGACATATTCTTCCCCCTTGCATCAACACAATGAGAAATTGCTGTCATTTTCAATACGCCACAAGGCAGTATCAAATCCATTGAGAACACAAAGGTTCTGCAATGTTCAACATACACTCATCGCTGATGAATTTATTGTTTTTATATTTTTTGAGTCTGAAAACTCATTCGTTATTCACAAAAAAGATGATATCCCTTCATATAAAGAGAAATCATCTCTTGCATATATATCAGTATTTTAACACATTTTTACTGATTATCGTCAGGATCATTCTGTAATGCAGGAGGCAACGATGCGGTTGACTCAACAACATCAGGAGAATTGTCCTCACCAAGGATACTGTTATCAAAAGGATCGTTCTCATCAACCTTCTCAACAGGCTTTTCTACTGGTTTTTCATCAATAGAGGTAGATTTAACGATACTCTTCTCAAGAGTTTCCAGATCAACCTTAGACTTAATCTCAGGAACTGCTGGTTCCTCCTCAACAGATTCGTAATTGATCTCAAGCAGATCAAAAATCTGCTGCAGAGGAATTCGTTCCTGAGGGATTCTTGCTCTCTTGCCGAACACGCCGGCAGCAAGCATGTTGTAAAGCATGGATTCCTGAACAGTTAGAGCCATGGAGGAATTGAGCTCCTGAATTTCAATATCATCAAAAGACCACAGATCCTTGTTGGCATCGAAAACTTCCTTGTTCAGGGTCAGGCTTACAGCATTAGGGATATAAACACGAATGTTGTTTATAACCGCAAAAGACCTCATTTCAACACCTGAAATATAGGTTACCTGTGATCTTGAAACCCAAGGGATTTTGCAGATATCTGCAATATTTGAAGAAAGCACCAGAATAACCACACCAGGAATATCTGGAATTGAAAGAGCTGTAGCAAGATCATCAAATAAAAGAACCTTGCGAGGCTTGATATCCAGCTTGCTTAACTCTCTGATAGGGATCCCGACATCTCTTAAACCGCCAACCTTGCTGCGCAGTACATTATCAAGGAAGATAGCTCTGATTGGCTGGGTTGGAGGAACCAGACCAAGCTGCAGCACATCCTTGCGCATAGGGTTTAAATCCAGATAATCACGCAGGAAATTCAGAATCAGAACACGGTGTGACTCAAACCATTCTGTATCGACACCGCGAACAGGAATCTGTCTAATCATCATGCCGGAATTGCGGTTCTGACACAGCCAGCGACAGACATCCACAAAGCGGACGAAATCAGCATCATCCAGACTTGTCAGATAATTGATGTTCTCCACACCGGAATCAATAAGATCAGGAAGCTTTAACTGAAGAGTATTCAGACGCATTTCAGCAGTATGATACTCAACCAGATGACCTGCCCAGGTTGCAATCTGATCAATCTTTTCAAAGACCAGATGAATAGGAACCTCAATTGTACCGATCTCAGGATAGGTCTTTTCAATGAAATCAACTTTTCCTGCAGTCAGTTCCTTGTGCCAGTCCTCACAGAAAGCTAAAAATTCATCCTTATTAGATAATACATCCTCATCTTTTGTAGGAGCACCAAGATAAATTCTTACAGGATCAACGGCTGATTTGGATTTTACAGAATCACTAAGCCAGTTAATTACCTTATTTCTATATAGTGCGTTTATTTCAGCACGGATGCTGTTACGTGTCTTCACAGTTTAGCTCCCTATACAAGTCACTTATTCTCACATAGATAATTATACAAATTTTACCTGTAACAAATTTGCGCTATATCAAGTAATTAAGAATTAATAGTGAAGGATTGGGACTTTTGTTACCTTTGTTATCTTTTGAAAACAAAGGAAAAAAGATAAAGAATAAGGTGAGAGCAATACAGAATCAGATAGGAAAATATGAATGGATATTATTCAGACTTTTGTGCTTCAGCTTTCTTCTGAATACGTCTTTCCCTGAAAAAATCAGATAGCATTTTTGAGCATTCATCTGCAAGAATACCGCCGATACACTCTACACTGTGATTATGTCTTGGATCGGACATGACATTAAAAACACTGCCGCAGGCACCGGTTTTCAAATCACTCGCACCGTAATATACCTTAGCGATTCTTGCGTGAATAATGGCACCCGAACACATGCAGCAGGGCTCTAAGGTTACATAGAGTGAAAGCCCCGGCATTCTGTAATTATTAAGGATATTACCGGCATTACGGATTGCAACCATCTCAGCATGGGCAGAGGGGTCATTATCAGTAATTGAGCGGTTGTATCCTGTGGAGATAACATTACCCTCAGCATCAGCTATAACACAGCCGACAGGAACCTCGCCTATTCTGTATGCCTCTTTAGCCATTTCCATGGCAAGACGCATCAGTTCTTCAGGTGTCTTCTGCAATTTTATTAAGCCACAAAACGCTGAACTATTATTGCGCCCCAGGTAAACAGGGTTACCCCCAAAGCAACAAATACAGCGGCTGAGCCTAAATCCTTTGCACGACCAGAAAGCTCGTGGAATTCAGAACCTATTCTGTCAACCACCGCTTCAACAGCAGAATTTAAAAGTTCGGTAATCACTACAATCCATGGAGTAATCACTAAAAGAACAAGTTCAACAGCAGAGTTGAAGATAAAGAAAGCGGCGACAGTCATAATCGCAGCTAAAACCAGTTCCTGACGGATTGCAGCCTCGTTTTCGATACCGGCCTTAAAGCCCTTCATGCTGTATTTATAAGCATTAAAAATTCTTACTAAACCTTTTTTCTGAACTTTTGCCATTTTCGATGTCTCCAAAAAAATCCGGACAATTATAGCACTTAAAGAGAAACAACAAGTCACTTTGAGTAGCCTCGGCAAAAAAAAGACTATAAAAAAAATAAGATTCTTATCAATTTTTCTAAAATTCTTTTACCTAGATCAAGCAAATAAACTCTTTGATACTTAATAAATTAAGAAAATAACTATATAATTCTAATGAGAAAAGTATCGCTTATAACAATAAAGATATCGGAACGAACTTTTATACCGAATTCAATCAAGCACATGTTGGACTCAATACACAAATGCAATTAAAGTCAAAGATTATCGCTGCAATCACTGTATGTTTTGTAACCATAGGTACAGGACTGAGCGTATACAATCAAGAGGTTGTGTTGCCAAAGGCTGTCAGCACCCAGTTTGACAACCAGAAAGACTACATTAAGGTTATCTATGATGCAGTTAAAAAACATGCATCAGCCATATCAGAGTCCGAGAATCAGAAATACGGTCCTTTCTTTTCAAAGATTAAAGACAGAGCATTTGATAAATTTCAGATTGATTCAAATAAGCAGGGCCTTCTGGATTATACCGCTTTCCCTTATTTTGCCCAGTCCAACGCAGATGAGCAGTTCTTTGTAACCACTCAGGATATTCCGGATGAAGAGAACTGTCTTGATATGTTCAAGGTTCCAAAAAAGAGTCATGAGACAGTTTTAAATAATCTTAAGGCTTTGAACGTCAATATTTCCTCCTACTGGTGCAAGATTGCCGAGAACAAAAAGTTCGTAGGCTACAGGCTTCACAACGATGCTGACAAGAATTTTATATACGTTAGAGTCATAGATGAGAATCTGGACTATAAGGAGCTGAATATCAATCAGTCTATCTCCAAGATTGATGTCTCAGAGATTATCAATGAGGATTCAGTAAACTCCTTTGCTGTAATGGATCCAACAAAAAAAGTTCTTTTAAGCTCCACGGATAAATTCAGCAGTGATGAAATTCCAAATGAAATGTTTAACGCTGCAAGAGAGAAAAATGAGATTCAGTTTGAAAGCAAATCCGATAAGGTTAAGCTTTTCACCCTGATTTATGATCCTGAATTTGATGTTTTTGTATCAGTTCAGACTCCAAAGGGTCTTTTAATCAAGCCTGCAATTACCGGAAACTTCATACTGGTTGGCCTGTGTCTTTTAGGTTTATTCGGACTTATTGGCTTTGCAATTAAGAATCTTGAGAATCTCAGAAAAGACATGAATGCAATCTCCAATAACATTGATGTAATCTCAACCAATATTCTTTCCGACCAGAGCAAGATGAACGAAATCCTCTCAAAGGTCGACAAATCAAAGATTTCCTTTGAACCACTCTCTAAGATTGTAAGCTCCGTAGACGGACTCGGACATTCTATAGTTGACACCGTAAGCGGAAAGATTAAAGAGCTTGAGGAAAAAAATATTGAGGACTGCAAGAATGCAGCCAAGCTTGCCCGCATTGATCTTATTACCACTATGCATCGTGATCTGATGCCAAGTGGAAAAGATATGCCAAATTCTAAATTTCTGGATATCGCCTCCTTTATCATGCCATCAAAGGAGAATCCATCTGATTTCTACGATGTATTCAGAGTTGATCAGGATAATATCGGTATTGTCTTTGGCTCCTGCTCAAAATCAGATACTAAAACCATTAGTGCAATCAGCACCTGTACAACCTTTGTGCGCAATGCACTGGTTAATGATACCAGACTACCAGGTGAAACCCTTACAGCTCTTAACAAGCTGTTTGCCCTAAAGCCTACTGAAGATTTCAATATTTCAATCTTTGTAATGATCCTAAGTGAGTTTACCGGTAACTTTATTTACTCTGTTGCAGGAAAGAAAACTCCTGTTCTGGTTCACCTTCACAAAGCTACAGTTTTAGAACCTAAGCTGATGCAGAGTGAACTGTGCTCCACCAAGGATACCGTCTATATCGACTCAAAGGGTAAATTCTCCTATCTTGATACTCTGGTATTTGTCGGCAAGGGAATTGATTCTGTTGTCAATGACAAGGATGAAGAGTTCGGAATGGAAAAGACTCTTGATATCTGTCAGCTCAAGTCAGATGAATCTGCCACTGACCAGCTGATTGCCCTGTACAAGGCCTCAAAGGAATTTACAGGCGAAAGAGAGAATGACGTGGATATCTGCGCAATTCTGGTTAAAAAGAACGCTAATAACAAGGAATTTGAAGAGGTGTAGGATTACATTTCTAATGAAAGTAAGGCTCTTGTATACACAGGAGCCTTTTTCATTTAGACATAGCCTGAAGAAATGTCTTTTACTTTATGAAAAAGACTTTCCTGAGTTTGAACTATGACACCTCAGGAAAATGATAGCTCAGAGCCTGAGGACAGTCCCAGACCTTCTTTAGATCTTTTGGAACTGAAAGTCCCAAGCCCAATTCTCTGAAAGGTCCTTCATTATGAAAATCAGAACCTAGAGAAGCCATAAAATCATACTTCTTACATAAGGAGGTCATGTAGTTGAGATCATTTTGACTCATCTGAGAACAGCCGACCTCCATCGCCTCACCGCCACAGGATTTAAAATACTCCATCAGCTCGCGAAGCTTGGTATTGGTCATTTCATATCGACGGGGATGAGCCAATACAGCTATACCACCGGATGACTTTATAGCATCACAGGCTACCGAAATATCCGGCCACTGGGTTTTGACATAACAGCTTTTCCCTTTTTTAAGATAATAGTTAAAAGCCTCATTGGTATCCTGTGCCCTGCCCATCTCTACAATATAGCGGGCGTAATTGCCTCGGGTTATTGAGGCACCATCAGCAGCTCGTCTACGGCATTCCTCATAGGCATTGGCAAAGCCCTGTCGCTCCAGCTTCGCTCCAATCTGACGGGCTCGTTCTTCACGGAAAACCTTCTGCCCTTCAAGATACTTTGTAAGACTTTGAGATTCAATATCAATAAAAAGTCCGACAATATGGATCTGATAACCATTCCACATGGTAGAAAGCTCAGCTCCAGGAATAAGTTCAAGTCTGCCTTCGGCAGCTTCCTTGGCCTCTTTAATACCTAGAACAGTATCATGATCAGTTAAAGCCAGATGAGTTAAACCTCTATCTAAAGCTCTCTGTACCAGCTCTGAAGGAGATAGAGCTCCGTCTGATGCCTTTGAATGGGAATGGAGATCGATTTTAGAAAATACAGCCGGCATTTAATCCTCGCTTAGCAACTCAAGTTCTTCCCATCTCTCATACAGAGCATCCAGTTCTTCAACCAGTTTTGCTCTCTCATCAGAGATTTCCTTTGCAGTTGCACCGCCATCTGTATAAATTGAAGGATCATTGAGCTTCTCATCCAAGACTGAAATCTTTTCCTCTAAAGCTTCAACCTTGGCAGGAATTTTTTCAAGCTCATGCTTCTGGGTGAAGGACAGTCCTGAGTTTTTCTTTTCAGATACGCCTGCATCAACTCTAACTACTCTGCCCTCAGTGGAGCTCTTATTCGCTGCAAGCTCTTTTTCAGCCTTATCCCTCTGAACACGCTCATAGTAGGAAAGCACATCAGACCAGCCACCGATTACTGACTCAATCTCGCCATTTCCATCAAATACCCAGGTTTCAGTTGCAACCTTATCGATAAACTGACGATCATGGCTGATGACAATTACTGTACCCTCGTAATTGGATATCAGATCCTCTAAAAGCTCCAGAGTCTCAAGATCAAGATCGTTGGTAGGCTCATCCATAATCAGAAGATTGGACTTTTTGGCAAAGAGTCTGGCTAACAGCAGACGGTTCTTCTCACCACCGGATAAAACACGTACAGGACTTCTGGCACGACGTCCGGTGAAAAGAAAATTAGCAAGATATGAAATTACATGCTTGCTCTTTCCGTTGATGGTAACCTCGGTATGACCATCAGCAACATTGTCTGCCACACTCTTGTCCAGATCTAGTGCCTCATGGTACTGATCAAAATACTGTATCTCAAGATTAACACCGGTCTTGATTTTACCCAGTGTTGGCTTAATCTGTCCTAAAAGGGTTTTAATGAAAGTTGTCTTGCCGGCACCGTTAGGTCCGGTGATTCCGATGCGGTCACCACGCATAACAGTGGCAGAGAAATTCTTAATAATATCTCTACCGTCAAAACTTAAGGAGATATCCTTAATCTCATAGATAAGGTTGCCGCTGCGGGCAGCCTCATTAGCCTCCATAATAACGTTGCCTAGTCTGTCACGACGGTTGGCACGTACTTCGCGGAGATGTTTTAAGTCTCGAACACGACCTTCATTTCGGGCAAGACGAGCTTTAACACCACGTCTGATCCAGGCTTCCTCTTCGGCAAGGATCTTGTCAAACTCGATATTGGCAAGCTCTTCCTTTCTTAATCTCTCATCACGCAGTTCAATGTACTTTGAGAAACTGCCAGGATAAGAGTACATAAGCCCGCGGTCAAGTTCCACAATTCTTGTGGCACAGCTGTCAGCAAAGGAGCGATCGTGAGTTACAAAGATAATAGTTCCGTCGAACTTCTTAAGCTCTTCTTCAAACCAGAGAATAGATTCAATATCCAGATGGTTGGTTGGCTCATCTAAAAGCAGCAGCTTAGGCTCTGAGGTTAACGCCACAGCAAGAGCGGCTTTACGTCTGTTGCCTCCGGAAAGATCGGCAAGAGGTGTATCCGGATCAAGTCCGATACGGTTTAAAACCTTTTTTATAACCGCATCCTTAGCCCAGCCGTCATGCTTATCAATGAATGATGACAGCTCCATCTGCTCATGAGGATCGGTACAGCAGAAGAATTTTGCTAGAGCCTCTCCTACAACAGGAACGCCTGTTGCAGCAAGCGAATAGACAGTACCGCATTCATATTTTGGAGGATCCTGATGCAGTGCTGCTATCTTAAGGCCGTTCTGAATAATGATTCGTCCAGAATCGAGTTCGCGTCGACCTTCAATTAACGATAGCAGGGTGGATTTTCCGGTACCATTACGACCGACCAGACAGATCCTCTCGTTTTCCTCAACAGAAAGATCTGCCCCGTCTAAAAGTTTATCAGCACCGTTTGTAAGATGAGCATCAATAATAGAAATCAGGCTCATTACAGATCCTTAATTCCGTCAGGACCGAATACACGAGGCTTACGTTTAGGAGTTCTGCTCTTTGAACCAAAGCCGCGATTATTATCCTTACGATCCTTGGAGAATCTGCCAGTCTTTCCTTCCTCAAAACGGTTTCTGCGAGGAGCTGCGCCGTTAAACTCAGAATCAGAACGAGTAAATCTGCCCTGCTTCTGAGACTTGTAAGAGGAATTTGAAGTCTTCGCATTACCCCATACCTTGTTGGTCAGAGTTTCTCTTACAGATTCCTCATAATCATTTCTGTCGGTATAGTCGTGGAAGGTCTCATTCTTGACGGTAAGACTCTTCTGCCACTTAGGAGCAGACTTGCCGGAGGTCATAGGTTCAGGCTGTTTGAGCATATCTGCCTTGGTGAATACCAGTCGATAGCAGGTATGAATTTTCTTGTCACGGGCAAAATCACGAGGCAGAGTCTTCTCTGAGATATTCTCAAAGCTGAAACCGTACTCGGCAATAGACTCATCCAGAGTGAATCCTCTCATATTGTTGCAGAAGATCACTTCACCGCCGTCATTCAGATGACGGGTAAGATTTGCTAGTAGAGCCACATGATCACGTTTAACATCAAAGGATGATTCCATTCTCTTTGAATTTGAGAAGGTTGGAGGATCGATATAGATTAAATCAAACTTCTCCTCCTGATCCTTTGACAGCCAGGCAAGACAGTCTGCCTGAATAAATTCAGCCTTATCAAGAGACAGAGAATTGAGTCTGAAGTTATCCATACCCCAGTTCAGATAAGTGTTGCTCATATCCACAGACACAACACGGGAAGCTCCGCCTAACGCAGCAGCAACTGAGGCTGAACAGGTATAGGCAAAGAGGTTCAGAACAGACTTGTCCTTTGACTTTTCACGGATAAGCTTACGGATAAGTCTGCCATCTAGGAACAGACCGGTATCCAGATAGTCATAGAGGTTAACCTTAAATAAGGCGTTATCCTCATTCACAGTTAAAAATTCGCCACGCTGTTCCTCTGACTTTTCATACTGTTTATCACCAGACATAACCTCGCGGTTCTTTAGAATTACCTTATCACCGCTTACCCCTGCAACTTCAACGGTAGCACTGAGCATATCCAGCTCATGGCGTTTGGCAACACGAGGATTGACCTTGGCAGGAGCCTTGTAGGCCTGAATTACGTAGTAGCCGTTGTAGTAATCAATAGCAGCAGAATACTCAGGAACGTCAGCATCATAGACTCGATAGGCATTGGTATTTACGTTCTTGGCCCATTTCTGCATATAGGCAAGATTCTTTTTGAGGCGGTTGGCAAAATCTGTAGCAATGGCAAGATTCTTCTCTTCCTTTACGCTTAGAGTCTCGGTCTCATTGATATCAAATACTCTCAGCTGACACTCAAGCTCACCGTTGTAGAGTTTGTAAACCTTGTCGGCGTGAAGACGCATACAGGACAAAAGTTCTGCAGAGGTTGAAATAACAGCTGCTCTTGCGCCTTTGAAATAGTGTTTAAAACCGGCACCAATCTGAGTATACAGAGAAATAAGCTCATTGAAGTTACCCATTCTCTTTCCGTAAGGAGGGTTAGTAACAATGGTAACCTTATTCTCATTGGTAAATGGATTGTAAAGATTCTGCACATTGCTGTGGTATACCCTTACAAGATCGGCAAAACCGGCTTTCTGAGCATTCTCATTAGCAATAGCAACAATTCGGTCATCAAGGTCAAAACCTATAATCTGAATTCCCTTGGCAACAGCTGTTTCAATACCCTTGCGGCTACGCTCACGGGCATCTTCCACAAGCTTTAGCCAGACTTCGCGGTCAAACTGCTTTAAGGCAAAGAAGCCAAAATGCTCACGGCGAAGACCTGGAGCAGTATCAGTTGCAAAAGATGCAGCCTCAAATAACAGGGTACCTGAACCGCACATAGGATCAAGGAAATTCTCATTGTTGTAGCCTGAACGCTTAATCATGGCAGCAGCAAGATTTTCCTTCAAGGGAGCTGCACCGGTACCACGGTGATATTCTCTCTTCAAAAGAGCCTTGCCAGAAAGATCTAAAAGAATATTGGCACTGCCCTTCTTGTCCAGATGACAGTTGATAACTACATCAGGATTATCCTTATCCACATCTGGTCTTCCGCCCAATGACTTCTGCATACGGTCGCAGATGGCATCCTTAACCTTCAGGGCACCGTATTGGGTATTGCGGATTGAGGAATTGGTTCCGGAAAAACTTACGGAAATGGTATTGCTCTTATCGAAGTATTTTTCCCAGGCAACACCGTTGGCACCGATATAAAGTTCGGTATCGGTCTCGCAGAAGAACTCTGATAATTCAAGGAGAATACGGGATGCGAAACGTGACCACAGACAGGCCTTCATACCGGTGGTGAAATCACCTTTGAAAGACACACCTGCTACGGTTTCCTTAGCATCCTTAGCGCCTAAATCAATAAGTTCATTAAGTAAAAGACTTTCCAATCCCTTAGGACAGGTCGCAAAAAAAGATAATGCCATGAATATAATGCTCCATTAAAACTGACTACATTATACTTGCATATACCTTATTTATGTGAATTTTTTTGTCTTTACTCCTAGAAAACGGATGGGAAAAGAATATGGATAGGCACCAGTACAAACAGAAACTTGATGTTGTATTTGGTGAATTTTCTCAGGTAATAAAGAGGTCTTGAGCCATCCACCTTCATATAGGCCTTAAGTGAAATAAGGCTTGCCATTGAAGCAACACAGGTTCCCATACCGCCGACATTCACACCCTTTAAAAGACTATCAGAATCCAAGGCAAACTCAGCAAGCATTACAGTAGCAGGAACATTGCTGATTATCTGAGAAAGGGACAGGGACACAAAATACTCGTAGTTTTTAACAAAGTGATGAGCAACATCCGCAACCATGGCATAGGTGCAGATATTACTTACGAATATAAAGAGAAATACAAACAGGAGCAGCAGTTTGTAGTCAGCCTGACGGAACATCTTTCTGTCTACGACAGCAACTGAACACACCACAATCCAGGCCATGGAGTAGACATCTATGATTCTTAAAACCGCCATGAGGCAAAGCACGAACAGCATAATAAAGGCTATGGTTCGAAAAGGCTTAAAAGGAGTGGTCAGCTGTTCCTTAAGCTTTAGGGGGCTTTTATCAATAAACAGCGTAAAGATATATAAAAGAACAGCACAGACTGTAAAGACTGGACCTGTAACCTTTACAAACTCCAGAAGATCGTAATGATAGAAACTATATATAAAAAGGTTCTGAGGATTACCGACAGGAGTGAGCATACTTCCAGCATTAGCACCGATAGTCTGCAGAGAAACCACAGGAATAATCAGATCGTCACGGCCTAAATCCTGCAGTGCCTTAATGGCCAGAGGCACAAAGATAATCAGAGCCACATCATTGGTCACTGCCATTGAAAAAAAGAAACAGACAAAGATAAACAGTCTTGAAAGCGATCTTGCATCGTATACAAATATGAAACACTTCTTATATAGGTAATCAAGAACACCGAGCTTTCTGAAACCGGCAACCACAATCATAAGACAGAACAGCAGAACCAGAATTCTGAGATTAAGACCTTCTTCGATTCGGCTTAAGGTTACGTTAGGACCAAAGGATGAGATCACAGCAAGAATCAGAGCAATGTTCAGATCAAGATTCTTTTTAAAATAATACAGTAAAAGCTTCATATCACACACCAAAAATCAGTGTGCAAAGTATATAGCAAAATACGAAAGACGGCTTAATAAATTAAAAATATCAATTCAGTGTACTTATTTCGTGATCAGTTTCATAAAATAAAGTAAATATTTTATATTTTCTACAGTCATTTCTGAACACTATAAATACGCTCTTATCTTATACAATGACTTTGTTTTATAAAGAGTTTTTAATTTTATCCGGGATTAACATTACTTTTAACAGGTCAATTCTGTATATATAAATCCAAAATTGTTCACTATTTAACGCAAAATAAAAAATGTATACTCTGCGCATAATATGGTTAATGGAGTGTATAAGAAATGAAATTAAACTGGTGGCATGGAAAAATTGCATATCAGATTTATCCAAAATCCTTTATGGATAGCAATGGTGATGGTGTAGGTGATCTTAAGGGAATTATCTCTAAGCTTGACTACCTGAAAGACCTTGGTGTAGACATCATCTGGTTATCACCTATATATGTCTCTCCTTTTGTTGATAATGGATATGACATTGCTGACTATCGCAATATTGCTCCGGTTTTCGGAACCATGGAAGACTTTGATGAGCTTTTAGCCAAGGCAAAGAAACTGGATCTGCATATTATTCTTGATCTGGTTGTAAATCACTGTTCTTCAGAGCATGAGCTCTTTAAGAAGGCACTTAAGAATCCTGAGAGTGAAGAAGCTTCATACTTCTACTTTGTTAAAGGCAAGGATGGCAAGGCTCCTGATAATCTTCGCTCCTATTTCGGCGGTTCTGTATGGGAGAAGGTAGAAGGTTACGATGACATGTACTACCTTCACTACTACGCAAAGCAGCAGCCTGATTTGAACTGGAACAATCCAGTGCTGGTAAAGAAAGTCTACGACATGATCAACTGGTGGCTTGATAAGGGAATTTCAGGCTTCCGTGTTGACGCTATCATGAATGTGGCCAAGGACTTATCCTTCCCAGGACTTCCTGCAGATGACATCGACGGTCTATGTGCAGCCAACAAGATGACCGGCAAACTGACCAACAGAATTCCTAAGATGTTAAACGATCTTAAGGCTAACACCTTTGATAAGTACAACGCTCTGACTGTAGCAGAGGCTTTTGGTGTAAGCGATGAGGTTCTACCAAAGCTTTACGGCGATAACGGCTGTTTTTCAACACTGTTTGATTTCTCTGCCCGTGAGCTTTACGAATCTCTGCCAGGTTATTATGCATTCCCTCATTCAACAGTTAAACACTACAGGGACCATAACTTCTCAACTCAGAAAAAGGTTGGTTTAAGCGGCTTTATCTGCCCTATCCTGGAAAATCATGATGAGCCTCGTTCAGTAAGTCTGTACTTAAAGCCTCATCAGCAGAATGCCAACGGTGCCAAGGCACTGGCTACCGCCTTCATGTTCCTGCGCGGACTTCCATTTATCTTCCAGGGACAGGAACTTGGTATGACCAACACTCATTTTGATTCACTTGATGAGTTTAAGGATCTTCTGTCCCACGACGAATACAAAAAATGCCTTGCTCACGGCTTAACTGAAGAACAGGCCATGGAGGCTCTGAACAATCACGCCCGTGACAATGCAAGAACACCTATGCTGTGGAGCGATGCTGCTAATGCAGGTTTCTCTACCGGCACACCTTGGATGAAAGTTCATCAGGACTACAAAAAACTGAATGTAGAAACCCAGAAAAAGGATAAAGACTCAGTTCTTAACTACTATAAGAAACTGACTGCTCTAAGAAAGTCTGAGGACCTCTTAAACTGCTTTACTTATGGTCGTTTTGACGAAGTTGATCTGCATTCAGATGAAGTAATTGCATACACCCGAACCGATGATAACTGTAAGGTTGGAGTTTTCTGCAACTTTGAGGATTCCGATCTTGAGATTTCTTTAGGTGAAGGCGAAAAATTACTTTTACAGAGTTCTGATGCTGTCAGAGTTTCAGGCAACAGGCTCGTAATCGGCCCTTGTGCTGCAGCAGTAGTAAGATTGAAATAAATATTTTTAAAGGAGTAATAAAATGGTTATTGAAGCATTAAAAAACCGTGCCGATAAACCACTTCCAATTGGTGTAACTGAAAAGGTTGCATATGGTCTTGGAGATTTTGCAAGCTGCATGCTTTATGTGGCTACACAGGCTTTCCTGATGTTCTACTATACCGAGTACGTTGGAGTTAACGTTGGTATAGTTGCAACCATCATGCTGGTTTCAAGATTATTTGACGGTTTCTCAGATATCTTTGTGGGGCATCTGATAGAAAGAACCGAATCCCCTTACGGTAAAGCCAGAGCCTGGATCTTAAGAATGCTAGTTCCTTACGTTCTTGGTGCTACCCTGCTGTTCTCCGTACCTGAAGGTTTAGGTGAGACAGCAAAACTTATTTATATTTTCTTCTCATACAACTTTGCTATTACTGTAGTTTACACTGCAATCAATCTTCCTTACGGCGCAATGAGTACCATGATGACCAGAGACAGTTACGAGAGATCTGTAATTGTTATCTACAGAATGGTGCTCGCGGCTGCAGGAAATGCAACCATTACAGCTGTAACCATGCCTCTGGTTAACTTCTATGGCAATAACACCCGTGCATGGACCTATACCTTCCTGACCATCGGTTTGGTTGGTGCGGCAGTATTCTTTGTAACCTTCTTCTTCTGTCATGAGCGAATTGCCTCCCCAGTTCCTGCTCCAGAACAGCGCGACTTCAAGAAAGCAATGAAAGGACTGTTCGCAAACCGCTACTGGTTAATGCTTACTCTGGCTATGGTCTTCGTAGTTACCTCAGATGTTACCTTCAATACTGTAAACATCTATTTCTGCAAGTACTTCCTGAATGATCCTGAGCTGGTTGGATCTTACGGTCTGCTGGTTAACGCAGGAAGATTCTCTACCATGATTCTTCTGCTTCCTTTCATGCTGAAGATTGCAGGCAAGAGAAACTGTTTGCTGATGGCATGTGTAATGCTGTGTCTTGCAATGGGAATCAGATTTATCTTCCCTCACTCAGTTACAGCCTTCTACGTAACCTCATTATTCTATGGCTTTGGTCAGGGTTTCACCTGGACAACTCTGTTTGCTATGATTCCAGATACTGTTGAGTATGGTGAGTACCGTGACGGTGAACGTCATGAGGGATACATCTATGCAGGTGCTTCATTCGGAACCAAGGTTGGTGCCGGTTTAGGTCCTGTGCTAATGGGCTTTGTGCTAGACTTCGGTGGTTATGTGCCAAATGCTGTTGAGCAGACTGCTACTGCAAGCACTGCAATTCTGTGGACAAGCACCGTGCTGCCAATCGCAATTCTGGCATTAGGTATCATTTCTATGCTAGGCTACAAGCTGGATAAGGAATATCCAGAAATCATCAAAGCTCTTGATGAAAGAAAGAACGCCACTGTAGAAGCAGAATAATCGGAGACATAATCTTGACCACCGTTTTAGAAATAGAAAATCTTAAGGAATCTCTTAACCGAGGCGATATTAAATTCCCTCTTGAGAGCTACGTGTGGTCAGGATATAACTTTGATAACAATATAAAAATGCATTGGCACAGTGATGTGGAGCTGGTTCGCTTTATAAAGGGAGAATTCAGTTACACCATAAAAATGCAGGAATATAAAATAAAAGACAGAGCAATTGCATTTATCCCTGCCAATGTACTTCATTCTTTTATTCTTCCTTCTTATTCGTCCGAAAGTGCAGTGGTTTTCAATCCGAAAATGCTGCCTTTCAGTGAGTATGACGAGAACGAAAGTGCTTTAAGCAAAGCACTTATCAAAGGATACACATCCCTATATAATCCGATAACACCAGATGATCCGGATTTTGAATACCTTGATGAAGCTATTGACTACATAGTCAATAAATCAAAAGACAATTCTGTCTGTTCAAGACTTAGAATCAAATCTAAGCTGATTGAAATCTTTGCAATTCTGCAGAGCAAAGGTTATTTCTCAGATGAAGCTGTTTCTTCAGACAGCTCCTTCATGCAGCGAGAAGATCGAGTAAAGCTTCTGCTCAAATATATATCAGAGAATTACCCTAAGAATATCACTGTGAACGAAACCGCTGAAAAGCTTGGATTTACTACAGAGTATTTCTGCAGATTCTTCAAGAAGAATTTTGGTGAGAGTTTCATTGATTATCTCAATGACTATAGAATGGATCGTGCGGCGCAGGCTCTACTGCTAACAAATCTTCCGATTGCCAAAATCGGTGAAAATTGCGGATATCAGAATTCTGGTTATTTTTTTAGAGTGTTCAAAAAGAAATTCGGGTGCACACCAAATCAGTTCAGAACATTAAAGTCTACAAAGAGCTAGAGTTTAAAGCTCATCTAGGGAGTCCTTTCGGTTTAAGATCTTCTTAAAAGCGAATAAACCTGATAACTCCATCTTTACATAAAAACAAAATCTTTTGGTCATTTTCAAATCTCTCAAAAAAGAAACTTTGTACAGACATGCCATACAAAGTTATCAAACAAACACAAGAACTTTTGTAATTTCAAGAGGATAACCTCTTGTTTCTCTCCTGAGATTTGGCTCACTGGCCGGTTTAATAATCCGTCTAAATAACTTAACGGACGGAGAGAAAATTCCTTTAGTAAAAATTTTAAAAGATTTTAACTATTTGTTTTCTAAAGACATATTGTCATATATGGAGGAATACAGAGAATGTCATCTTTTATACTCAGATTCTTAGGATGTATGACATAGCACCCACCGATCCTCTTACTATATTTTTCCTTAAAACGAGTAAGTGACTTAGTTGTGTATCTTTTTCCTGATTTAACCTCTATAGGAAAAGTCTTGTATGTCAGCTTACTGTTATTGGAAATGAGGAAATCTATCTCTATATCGTTTCTATGTTTTTCTTCATTATATCTCGTATAGAAAAAGAGTTTATGGCCATTTGCAGTTAACATTTGGGCAATCATGTTCTCATATAGCATTCCTTCATTTAAGGATAGTTTATCCATCAGTATCTGTTTGTAGACTTCATTCTCCAATATTTCATTTTCATTAAACGCATGAGAAACTAGTAGTCCGGTGTCACTCATATAACATTTAATATAAGTTTCAGAGGCATTTAAAGAAGGCGCTATATTAGGATCATCTGTCTTTCTGCATTCATTAACAATCATACTGTCAGTAAGCCAGAAAAAAGTCTCAGCATATTGTTCAGCAAAGGATCCTTCAATAATATTGCTGAAAACAACTCTCTTTTCATGTTTTGATAAAAGAGCTGGCAACATATCATATAAGGAAATAACTCTAGATCTGTACATAGCTTTGATCTTCATTATGTCCTCACGATATAGATTAAGTATATTTCTCTTAACTCGGTCAACCTCACCCAAATTCTTATTTGAATCTATATAGGTCATAACTGCCTGAGGCATGCCACCTACAAGCATATATTCACGAAATAACTGCATTGCCTTTTCATGAATACCTTTCTCTAAAGGAACTTTCTTCTCAAAACAATCTTTGATATAGGAAACAATCGGCTTATTTCCAAGTGCAATACAAAATTCTTCAAAATCCATCGGATACATTTTTAATGCACGTTCCTCCGATGGAATAACAATATCCTTAATGTTTTCTCTGATGGAAATAAGAGAACCTGTTTCTATGTAATCATATCTTCCATCTGCTACAAGATACTTAATCATTTCTCTTGCAGTTGGGAAACGTTGAACCTCATCAAAAATAATCAGACTTTTTCTCTCTTTAAGTTCTACTCCATAGACATTCTGAAGCATCATAAATAGAGTGTTTAGATCATTATTAAACCTTACAAAATATTGTTTGATTTCATCAGATGTTCGAGCAAAATCAATCAAAAGAAAACTCTCATATTCTTTTTTAGCAAATTCCTGAACTATAGTTGATTTACCGATTCGTCTCGCACCTTCTATTAATAAAGCTTCTTTGCCTTCAAATTTTTTCCATTCCAAAAGAGAATCATAAATCTTTCTATTAAAAATCAATTTAATACTCCAGGTTTTCTATTTTTCTGCAAATAATACGCAGGTTGCTTGTTGTTATACTTTTGGTATATACGCAGTTTAATTATAAGCAGTCTTTGGTGTATGCGCAATTTAATTTCTTTTAAACTTTGGTGTATACGCAGTTTCATTTTTCATAAATTTTGGTGTATGCGCAGTTTCATTTTTCACAAACTTTGGTGTATGCGCAGTTTCATTTTTCATAATTGTAGTAGTTGTAGTAGTCAAGAAAAGTAGACATGAAAAAAACTTTTTATTGCATTTCTTTTTCAAAAGTGGACACGGGCCAAATTTTTTTAATTTTTTGTTTTTCAAAAGTAGACATGAGGGACTTTTTCTAGCAGTTTTCTTTTCCAAAAGTGGACACACCTTCTGAAGCTGTGTGTTTGCGCCTTTTCTGAACAAACTATGGTTCCTCTGTCAGAATCCTTTTTTCAAAAGTGTTTTTCTTTTCAATTTCCCCCAGTAGTCAAGATAAAGTAGACAAGAAAAACTATTTTCTGATTATCTTTTCCCCAAAAAAATATCATTTCGTTAAATGATCTCTTAACAGCATAATAAATCACTAATTTTCTTTATCGATAATAAAAACATAGATAACTTTAAAACACACAAACTTTTTATTATCGTGGGCTACTGCTATGAAATACCAGACAAAACTATTCTCAAACATCCTAAAGAAAATTAAATCCCAGTTCGATTACGACAATTTCCAGCCACAGAAAGTAATCGACAAAATCAACGGTAAGAAGGACCTATACATTGTTCCGGTAGATGAGGAATTCGATCCTGAGCTGAAAATTAAAAAGGATGTTGTAGGGATCCTGGAAAAGAACAGAGACGAAATTCTATCAAAGCTGATTAAATACTGGGATGATACTAAGGATAAGGCAGAGTTATTCAAATGGAAAATTGATTTCCCTTTAAATTCCTTAATCGGCGTGAAGTTTTCTGATTCAATTTCAGAGTCTAAATTTCAGTTTAAATCTGAGGAGCTGGTGAATGATACTGCTACTACCTGGTTTAAGGCCAAGCTTAACATCATTGACACCAATATGCAGGTTAAGGTTTCTGCTATGCCTTCAGTAAACGAACTTGTTTTAGAGGCTGCAGTTTAAATAGGACAATACTGAGGTTAACTCAAAATTGAAATGACATTTACGAAAAAGGCTTTCTCAACGAGAAAGCCTTTTCTTTACTTATTCAGATAAGGTTTTAAATTACTTGTTTAAAGCCTGTGAAACCTGAACAGCGATAGCTACAGTTGCACCTACCATTGGGTTGTTACCCATGCCTAGGAAGCCCATCATCTCAACGTGAGCTGGAACTGATGAAGAACCTGCGAACTGAGCATCTGAATGCATACGACCCATGGTATCGGTCATACCGTATGAAGCAGGACCTGCAGCCATGTTATCTGGGTGTAGAGTACGTCCGGTACCACCACCTGAAGCAACAGAGAAGTACTTCTTACCCTGCTCGATGCACTCTTTCTTATAAGTACCAGCTACTGGGTGCTGGAAACGGGTTGGGTTGGTTGAGTTACCGGTAATAGAAACGTCAACACCCTCGTGATGCATAATTGCAACACCTTCACGAACATCATCAGCACCGAAGCAACGTACGTTTGCACGCTCAGTATCTGAGTAAGCCTTGGTGTTAACAATCTTCAGCTCTGAAGTGTAGTAATCGAACTGAGTCTGAACATAGGTAAAGCCGTTGATACGTGAAATGATCTGAGCAGCATCCTTACCTAAACCGTTCAGGATAACGCGTAGAGGCTCTTTACGTGCCTTGTTAGCGTTACGAACGATACCGATAGCGCCTTCAGCAGCAGCAAATGACTCGTGACCAGCTAGGAAGCAGAAGCACTTGGTCTCGTCACGTAGAAGCATAGCGCCTAGATTACCGTGACCTAAACCTACCTTACGATCCTCAGCAACAGAACCTGGAATACAGAAAGCCTGTAGACCGATACCGATTGCCTCAGCAGCATCAGCAGCAACCTTGCAGCCCTTCTTAATTGCGATAGCTGCACCAACGGTATATGCCCAGCTTGCGTTCTCGAAAGCAATACCCTGAATATCCTTAACAGTCTGATATGGGTCTAAACCGTACTGAGCGCAGATTTCCTTACACTCTTCAACAGACTTAATGCCGTACTGAGCTAATACACCATTGATTTTATCAATACGACGCTCATAACTTTCAAATAATGCCATCTTTTAGTACCTCGTTACTCGTGTCTTGGATCAATATACTTAGCGGCATTATCCCACTGGCCGTAGTGACCGCGGATCTTGTCTAAACACTCTTTGCCAGATAACTCTGGGTGAGCCTTTAACAGATCCATTAACTTGCCAAGATTTACGAACTCGTAACCAACAATCTCATTGTCCTTGTTTAAAGCTACGCGAGTTACATAACCCTCAGCCATTTCTAGATAACGTGGACCTTTATCCTTGGTTGCGAACATGGTACCAACCTGACTACGTAGGTTCTTACCTAAGTCCTCAAGAGAAGCACCGATTGGAAGACCACCCTCAGAGAATGCAGTCTGAGTACGGCCGTAAACGATCTGAAGGAATAGCTCGCGGTATGCAGTGTTGATAGCATCGCAAACTAAGTCAGTGTTTAAGCCTTCAAGTAGGGTCTTACCGATAAGGATTTCTGAAGCCATAGCAGCAGAATGAGTCATACCAGAGCAGCCGATGGTCTCAACTAGAGCTTCCTGAATGATGCCGTCCTTAACGTTTAAGGTCATCTTGCAGGCGCCCTGCTGAGGAGCACACCAACCCACACCGTGAGTTAAACCGCTGATATCTTTGATTTCTTTAGCCTGAACCCACTTACCCTCTTCAGGAATAGGAGCAGGACCATGGTATGCACCCTTGGTTACAGGGCACATATTCTCTACTTCTTTAGAATAGATCATTGGTGGTACCTAATTTGAATGTGTTCAATAAATGTTATTTTCATGTTGTAGAACATCTGATTATTTCTTATTTCCATGCTTTTTCACAGATTTGTTAAATCCGTTTTAAAAGCAAAATGTTCTAAAACACAAAGATTATAATACACACCGCTTAAAATTTCCAAAAACTTAAACTCAAAATTCTATTTTCTTGGTTTTGATTCCAGAATAATAGACTTAATTATGCGGAACCAAAATCAGAATTCGTTTTTTGGATTTGCACACAAATGATACATAAATCTAAAAGTGTGATCTAAACTTGCACTTATGGACTTTTTATTGTAAAAATTCTTATCGGACAAAATTTCGATAAAAAAACAAAACAGATTTGAAATATAAGCTGTTAATAAAACGATGAGTTAATTTTAAGCATTTCAAGGAATTTACTATGCTAGAGAGTGAAAATCCAAAGGGACCGCTGTTCTTTATGGTTCTTTCAAGAACACCATTTATTCTTCAGATTGTATGCGGTCTGATTCTAGGTATATTTGCAGCTTATGTTTATCCAGATGACACTACCGTAATTCCAACATTCGGTGTTATCTTCGTTAAGGCACTGAAAGCTGTTGCGCCTATACTGATTTTCGTTCTTGTATCAGCAGCAATTGCAAAGCACAAATCAGGAATGCAGACCAACCTCAAGCCAATTATTGCACTTTACTTCGCAGGCATGGTTCTATCCGGCGGTCTGGCTCTTGTAATGAGCTATATGTATCCAAGCACCTTCAGTGAGCTGGCATCTAATGCAAATGTTTCCGCTCCTCAGGGTATCAAGGAAGTTTTAGTAAACTTCGTAACACAGGCTGTTGAAAATCCTGTTTCAGCATTCATCAACGGTAACTTCGTAGCAATTCTTCTATGGTCAATTGCTCTGGGTATGATGTTCAGATACTCACACGACAATACCAAGAGAGTATTAGATGATCTTGCAATTGCAGTATCCGGTGTTATCCGTATGGTTATCCGCTGTGCACCTCTTGGTGTATTCGGTCTGGTTTACTCTTCATGTACACAGGAAGGTGGCTTTGCCAACCTGCTAAACTATGTTCATGTTGTTGTAGTGTTGGTTGTTACAATGCTGATTATTGCTCTGATAATCAACCCTATTCTTGTATTCATTACTACCCACAAGAATCCATATCCACTGGTTCTAAAGTGTCTAGCTAAATCAGGTACAACAGCATTCTTCACCAGATCATCAGCAGCAAACCTGCCAGTTAATCTGGCTTTATGTGAAGAGTTAGGTTTAAACAAGGCTACCTATACTATTTCAATTCCTCTGGGCTGCACCATTAATATGTCAGGTGCCGGTGTAACCATCGTTATTATGACCATGGCAGCTGCCAATACATTAGGTATCCATGTTGATTTTGCCTCAGCATTCCTAATGTGTATTGCCTCTGTTCTATGTGCCTGTGGTTCTTCAGGTGTTGCCGGTGGTTCTTTAATGCTGATTCCTCTGGCCTGTTCAATCTTTGGTATTCCAAATGACATTGCAATGCAGGTTATCGGTATTGGCTTTATTATCGGTGTAGTTCAGGATTCATGTGAAACAGCTCTGAACAGCTCTACCGACGTTATCTTCACAGCTGCAGCTTGTGAAAGAGCAGAGAGAAAAGCTAACAACTAATTATTTGACTTTTTCAAATTTTAGAACCTCCAGATAGCTGAGAAATACAGCATTCTGGGGGTTCTTGTCTTCTAGACCCCGCATTAAATCTAGCATCTTAACAGTTAATATTTTTATCTAGGTCACAGTTTCATACAAAAAAACGCTTGAAAACGTTGATACATCTAAGATTTGATGTATAGTCACTTAAAACAACAAACAATCACAAAGGAAATATACTATGAATAAAACTCAACTTGTTGATGCTATTGCAAAGACTAGTGGTCTAACTAAGGTTGATTCAAAGAAGGCTGTTGAAGCTTTCCTAGAGTCTGTAGAGGCAGCATTAGTTAAGGGTGACACCGTTCAGCTAATCGGTTTTGGTACTTTCAAGGTATCAAAGAGAGCTGCTCGTCAGGGTCGTAACCCAAGAACTGGCGAAGTTATCAAGATTGCAGCAAGCAAAGTTCCTGCATTCTCAGCTGGTTCCGCTCTAAAGGACGCAGTTAACAAGAAGAAGTAATTTCTTTTAAATTCATATGGGAAGCCAGAATTGTTAAAATTCTGGCTTTTTATTTTGGATTCGACAAATCTCTATTTCAGTAAAAAAAATGACGATAAATGTGATCTAAATCATGTATAATAGCCTCCGTTTGTGTATATATCCATGTAACTCTGATTAGAGATTATTAAAATAAAGACAATTTAGATGTGGATGCCAGATCTATATTTAAATTGGAGAGAGTAAGATAGTGAAGACAGTATTTATTGGAATTGCAGGCGGCACTGGTTCAGGAAAATCAACCTTTACCCAAAGACTCAAAGATTATTTCGGTGATAATCTGACAGTTATCTATCATGATAATTACTACAGAAGACGTGATGATCTCAGTTTCGATCAGCGCAAACTCATCAACTACGATCACCCAGATTCTCTTGAAACCTCTCTCTTAATTGACCACATCATTCAACTCAAAAACGGACAGGACGTCGAAGGCCCTCTATACGATTTCGCTCAGCACAACAGATCGGATAAAACAGTTCTTATCAAACCATGTAAGGTCATCATTGTTGAAGGAATTCTGGTTCTGCATGAAACTCTTTTAAGCGATCTGTTTGACTATAAAATTTACCTTGATGCCGACGCAGATGAACGAATTCTGAGAAGAGCAGCAAGAGATATCAAGATGAGAGGAAGAGAGCTTCCTGATATCATCGCCCAGTATCTTTCTACTGTTAAACCAATGCACAATCTGTTTGTTGAACCAACAAAGTCAGTTGCTGACATTATTATTAACAGTGCTCTGAATGAAGCTGCATTCGATATTGTCAAAACCAAAATAGAAAGCATCATCTCCACAAAAGAAAACTGATTCTTAAACCACAACCTAGAGTATAAATATGGCAGCAATACTTAATCTTTTGGGAATGGCTCTGATTATCGGAGTAATGTTCCTGTGCTCAAACGGCAAAAAGCAAATCAAATGGAAGATGATTGTAAAGGCACTGATTGCTCAGTTCATTCTCTGCATCATCTTTATTAAGGTACCAACAGGTATCTGGATAATCGAAAAGATTTCCGATGCCTTTACCGTCGTTCTAAGCTACGGCAGAAACGGTCTTACATTCGTATTCGGACCTCTGATGGATATTGAAAAATCAGGCTTTATCTTCCTGTTCCAGGTTCTGACAAATCTGATTTTCTTCGGCGCTCTGGTAAGCGTTCTATCCTATCTTGGAATTTTAGGTCTGATCATTAAGGTTATCGGTTCTGCTGTTGGTAAGTTTGTAGGTACCACCCGTGTTGAAAGCTTCATTACTGTAGCCAATATGTTCTTAGGTCAGACAGAGTCTCCTCTGCTTGTTGCAAAATACCTTGAGAGCATGACCAAAAGTGAAATCTTCGTAGTAGTTGTTGCCGGTATGGGAAGTATGTCTGTTTCAATTCTTGGCGGATACAATGCCCTCGGTATTCCTATGCAGTTCCTGATTCTGGCATGTACTCTGGTTCCTTTTGGCTCAATCATCATGGCAAAGATTATTTACCCAGAGCAGGAAGAAGTTGCTATTACCTCTAAACTTGAAATCGACAGAAAGGTCGCAGGCTGTAATGTAATCGATGCCTTAGGCAACGGTGCAATGGACGGTATCAAGCTCGTATCTGCAATTGCAGCATCCCTTGTTGCTATCGTAGCTGTAGTTGCTCTGATTAACGGTATCTTATCCCCAACCGGTGTAACCATTGAGAAGATCTTCAGCTGGATTTTCTACCCTATTTCTTTCTTTATGGGATTAAATGGTGAATACACCGATTTTGGTGCTCAGCTTTTAGGTTCAAAGCTTGTTTTAAATGAGTTCGTGGCCTTCTCTGATCTAGCTCCAGCTCTGTCAGGCATGGATTACAGAACTCAGGCTGTTCTGTGTATCGCAATTGCTGGTTTTGCCAACATTGGAAGTATGGCAGTATGTGTAGCTTCAATCGGCTCACTATTCCCTCCTAAGAAAACAATTTTAGCTCAGATAATTGTAAGAGCTCTGGTTGCTGCTTTCGCACTGAACCTGTTTAATGCATTCTTAGTAGGCTTTGTACTGACCTTCGGTTAACAGTCTATTCTTAAAAAATATAAGAAGCTAATATTCACTGATGCTGGATATTAGCTTTTTTTATTTTCAAATCACAGCCTGTATAATCTCCGTGCCCTATATTCTCCAAATAAAACTCAATTTCACTACAGACTACCATTTTGACGAAGACTAACGATTTTCTTTTTTTCATTAAGATCAGATTTGTTTTGAAGATTTCTCCTAAAATCTTTTATAATTGCCTCAAAAAAATTCAGGTAATTTAATGACAACACTAGAAATCTTTATAACCGCAGTTGCCCTTTCTATTGATGCATCTGTATGCTCTGTAATCTACGGAAAGAAACAGACCTGCTCTGAATCCAGATTTCGTCATGCACTTAGTATGGCCTTCACCTTCGGCTTTTTCCAGTTTCTGATGCCTCTGATAGGTTTTATTGGAGGAGCATCAATCATTGATTTAATCGATGAGTATGACCACTGGCTTGCTTTTATTCTGCTTACAGGTGTAAGTATAAATATGCTCAAAGAAGCTTTTGAAGGAGAAACTCAGGAAGCAAAACACATCAGTTTCATGATCCTGTTAAGTCTTGGAATAGCCACCTCAATAGATGCTCTAGCAGTTGGATTTTCATTAGGTCTTACCAGCAATCCAAGAATCCTGTACGCATCTCTTATCATTGGAATAGTCTGCTTTATGATTTCCTTTGGAAGCTTTATGGCAGGTCAGCAGCTTTCAAAATTCAGAAGACTCGATAGAGTACTTAATGTATTAGGAGCTCTTACCCTGTTTCTAATCGGAGTAAAAATCCTGTACGAACATGGAGTCTTCTTATAAAGACTTTTTAAGAAAAAACATATAACAATACACAATATTACAGAGACGAAAAAGGCGCAGAGTTTTACCAACGCGCCTTCTTTGTATTCTTTAGAAAAAGAACTGATTAGGAGTTCTTTTCCTGCTCCATAGCTGCTGGTGATTTTGGAAGAATAATCATCTCACCGTCATCCTCATAGGATGGAGCCTCAATTTCAGAATCATTCTTATCTGAGGAGGAAATACTGATATCCTCACGATCTTCACGGAACGCTGTTGCTAAAGATGAACTCTGAACCTGACTGTCAGCCTCATCAAGATGAGTCTTACCAAGGACAATCTCAGCCAGAGCACGCTCCTGCATACTTACAGCAACATAACGGTTGGCAAGATCACGCATACACTGCAGGAAAGTCAGATACATCTCAGAGGAATGCATGGAAACATGTTCTCTGCCGATAATAGAAACAAGCTCCATCTGACACTTATCAATATCACGGTTAAGTTTCTTGGCATGCTTAACAACAGACTCAACATTTGATGCTGACTGTTTAACCTCAATGGCACGAAGATCATCAACCAGTCTGTCGATTCTCTTAACCAGATCAAAAAGACTGTCCTTCATGGCTCCGCCGAAGATAGTATGACGGTTGGCAACATGGTTCACAGCCTGATCAAGAGCATAATGAACAGACTTGGAAGCCTCTCTTAAATTTGAGAATACCAGATAGAAGAAGAATTTTGCATCATTGGTACTGCTGGATACCTGATTCTTAACAGGCAGAAGCTTCTGCTCAGAACCTACAGCCAGAGAGTAGTAGGCACTTCTTTCAATGGAAATGGCATCAGCGATATTAGAAGCCTTGTTTCTTACCTTGCGAAGACCGAATTCGTTATCCTCAAAGAATGCATCCAGAGCAGTCTTGATACAGGTGATTTCCTTTTCATAATAGCTTGGTACAGTTGAAGCTACACCGTTTAGAATCTCACGGTCAGACTTGGCAGAAAGAATTGAGCTTACAGCAGCAGTCTGAGTCTTTCTGATGAAATTGGTATAAATAATCAGAGCAAATACACAAGGAATTAGGAACAGAGCTGCATAAAAGCCCAGATTACACAGAATAAAGTTAATGAAGGCAGCAAAGCTGAAAGCAGAAATACCGGTTAAGAACCAGCCTGCAATCACAGTTACCACACCAGAAATTCTGTAAACAGCACTCTCTCTATCCCAGGCACCGTCAGCAAAGGAGGAGCCCATTGCCACCATGAAACATACATAGGTGGTAGATAAAGGCAGCTTTAATGAGGTTGCAATTGAAATCAGGGTTGCTGCCACAACCAGATTTACAGAGGCTCTAACATAGTCAAAAGGCAGTCTCTCCTGACCTTTAACTACAGCAGGCTGTCTGTAACGGTGACGAATAAATTTAGCTGAGTTATTAGGAACAGTTCTGTATACAGCACGGGAAACACCTAAGCCCATTCTGGTAATGATTCGACCGATGGTTGAAGCACCGAACTGCTCACGGGAACCTGAGGTTGATGAGGACAGATTGATGGAGGTCTGAACCACCTGACGTGCCTTCTTACTTACCCACAGGGTCAGACACATTACAGAACCGGCTAAAAACAGCCAGAACGTACTGGTAACATTATTCTCATTAAGATGGCCCATGAGGAATGACTCATTGCCTGAGGCATTGGCAGACCAGAACTGATAGCTGTCTAAAGCAGCCAGAGGAACACCCACGAAGTTTACAAGGTCGTTTCCTGCAAATGAGAAAGCCAGAGCAAAGGTACCGGCAAGAATAATCAGTTTGAACACATTTCCCTTAAGCAGCACAATAAGCTGACCTAACAGGGAGAAACCGATAAACAGAGCCCACATAATGGTATTGAAGTGAGTATCGATATAGGCCAGATACTCAGGCTTCATAAAGGAAGCTCCCTTGGCTCCCTTGATAACCAGGAAATAGGAGATGGCTGTCAGAGAGAAACCGCAGAATATACCGCCAAGATAACCTATAGTTCTGTCGAATCTGAAGGTAAACAGAAGTCTGCAGATAAACTGCACCGCCATACCGGTAATAAAGGCCAGAACTACAGAAAGCAGAATTGCAGAGACAATGGTTGCGGTTCTGTCCAGCTTAATATAATTAAA
The DNA here is from genome assembly GCF_900116345.1 of Succinivibrio dextrinosolvens. Lineage (GTDB taxonomy): Bacteria > Pseudomonadota > Gammaproteobacteria > Enterobacterales > Succinivibrionaceae > Succinivibrio > Succinivibrio dextrinosolvens_B. The sequence continues at coordinate 29,982 of NZ_FPAH01000015.1, forward strand.
GATATCTGATAGAGGAAGGTCTGTTCCATACACCTTGTAAAAGGAAGCGAAAGTTGCAGCTCCTAAAAGCTCGAACACAATTGATACGGTGGTGGAAGTCGGAAGTCCGAAGGAATTGAACAGGTTTAAAAGCAGAACATCAGAAATCATTACTGCTGCAAAAATCAGCATTATTTCCTCAAAGGAGAAGAGCTCGGGGAACAGCATTCCCTTTCTTGCAACTTCCATCATTCCTGAGGAGAAGGTTGCTCCGCACAGCACACCAACAGATGCTACCAGCATAATTACAAATAAAGGAGCTATTCTTGTGCCGACTGCAGAATTAAGGAAATTAGCAGCGTCATTACTTACACCCACAAAAAGATCCAAGGTGGCAAGAAGCATGAGCATAACTACTAAAACTAAGACAATTGCTTCAAACATATTTTTCCTAATTGTGTTCTATATTTTTTGTGAATTTTAGCATAAGTTGCCTTGGTTTTGGCTAGCCTTACTGTTCAATGTATTAGACAGTTTTCATTCATAAAAAAAATCAGGAAAATCCGGTGAGAAAATAAAAAAAAGTAACATTTTACTAATTGTGACAAATATCTCGTTATTTTGGTTCAAAACGTCATTTTTTTTAGAAAATTTGAGAAATTGAGATTGCAGATCATATAATGAAAAGAAAATTTTTAACGTCAAATAAACGTAAAAAATATTATGGAACACGACTTACAAAAAGATATTATCTACACCCGAATAAAAGAAATGATTGTTAACGGCACATTTGCCATGGGTGAAAAGATCTCTGAAAGAACACTTGAGCAGTCATTAAAGGCAAACAAGGCACCTATCAGAGATGCTCTGAAAAGACTTCAGGCTGAAGGTCTGGTCGTGCGTAAACCAAAAAGCGGAACCTATGTTTTCTCTTTATCCCAGAAAGAGCTTTTAAATCTTTTAAACTTCCGTTTTGTCATCGAATCTCAGGGAATGATCCTCTCTTTTGGTCAGAACCAGGAGAAACTGATTGAAAGAACCGAGAACATCATTATGAAGATGAAATCTGCCCTGGCCTTAAATCAGGGTGATGTCTATCTGCAGCAGGACTCTCTGTTCCATGAGACTCTGGTTTCTCTGTGTGAGAACAACTACTTTATTACCTCCTTTGAAAGAATCTCTGCAATCATGGATACTGCCAGAAACTTTTTAGGCAACAATCTTGAGCATATGCAGAAATCAATTGTTGAACATCAGAATATTGCCAATGCAATCCGTGAAAAGAATATCGGACGTGTAGTGGAACTGCTGCGCGAGCATATTCTTCCGGAGTTTGGCGCCTACTGGAAAAACTTCAACCTCTCTGATGCAGACTGATCTTAAAAGCGGTCAGTCTTTCAAGGCTTTATCAGCCATGCCATAATTCCACACAAAGAATTTTTAAATATTATGTTTTTTGTGTGGCAAAAATTTTTCTTTTGTGAAAAAATACACACGGAAAACAATTGGTAGCTTTGGGCTGAAAGAAACAGCCTTATGCCATGCTGCTAGTGCGAATAACCAAACAGCGTCAGCTGTTTTTCGGAGAATCCAAATGATCTCAGCATGCCTTTTAAATGAAGAAGACGATACCCTAGCTATCGTTCCTATTAAAACAACAGAGCCTCTGCCATCAGATGTAATCTGGCTGGATGTTAATCAGCCTGATGAGGAAGAACGCAGCTGGCTTGAAGCCTTACTTGTAGAAGATGTCCCTGAAGAGGACGAGATGGATGACATTGAGTCATCATCACGTTTCCGTGTAGGTCCTGACGGTGTACATATTCTTTCCTTATTCCCACAGAGAATTTCAAACGAAACTCATGGTGTGAACATGTCTTTCACAATGAGAAAGAATCTTCTGATCTCTTTCCGAGAGGATGATATTTCCATTGTCAGACTACTTCGCTACTACATAAGACATAATAAGGTTGATATACGTTCTGCTTTAGATATCCTGGTAAAACTTCAGGAGCTTAAAGTAGATCAGTTATCTGATTTGATCGAGGATGCGTACAGCACTCTGGAAGAAACTTCCGATCAGATAACTGATGAACAGCACGTGGATGAAACCCTGGAGGAGCTTGTCAATCAGGAGGAGTTGAACTCCCAGATTCTGCAGGCACTTCACGATACCAGAAGAGCTTTAAGATTCATCAGAAAGACTTTCGGAAGTTCACTTGAGGATCGCCAAATTAGAATTCTGGATGAGGTTTTAACCGATATTGAGTCTATTCTGCCTCACACCTCATTTATTTCCAATAAGATCAACTTCCAGCTGGAAGCTTCGATGGGTTATACCAATCAGAAGCAGAACAGCATCATCAAGATCTTCTCAGTGGCTGCGGTAGTGTTCATGCCACCAACCTGGATTGCATCTGTTTACGGTATGAACTTCAAAACCATGCCAGAACTTGACTGGTACCTAGGTTACCCATTATCCATTGGAATGATGATTCTGTCTGCAGCCATAACCTATTTCTTCTTCAGAAAGAAAGGCTGGCTATAGTAGGACTCAATCAACACTGATTCACAGATTCTAGATATGACTAAGGCTGAGATTCTCAGCCTTTTTGTATTCGTTTCCCAAACCATAACAGACAGAAAAAATACTACTTAATCAGTCCCTGTTCTTTTGCTCTTTTTACAATTTCCTTAAAAGCAACAACGGAATCATAGGCAGTAGAGTCTGCTAATCTTAAAACATCCTCTTCAGAAAGATAAAGAATACCGGAAACCTCACTCTTCTGTCTTACTGTTATGCTGTCAGTAATGGCAAGGTATAGATATCCGTAGAAATAACGCATACCGCTTTTGGAGATAATCTTATGAGGACCGAAACAGTGGAATTCACAGGAATGCATATTAGCATCTACACCAATCTCCTCTAAAAGCTCTCTCTTGGCACTTAATATTTCATCCTCGCCATGCTGCATGACTCCACCGACCACAGCGTCAAAAGTACCAGGAGAATAATCCTTGCAGAGGGTTCTGATTTCAATAAGAAACTTACCGCTATGATCCATTACCGCAATATAGGAAGCTCTGTGAGGAAGCTGGTCTTTTCTCATTTCCTGACGGGTAACAGTCTTGATGATGTTATTATCCTCATCGACAATATCTACTAATTCTGTTGCTGACATGATTAATTCTCCAAATTATCAGAAAAAAGCATATAATTTGTGCGTTGAAAAAACAACGGATTTTTTATGGAAAAAGAAAACAGAAACGACATAATCTCACTTGAGGAAAAGATTGCCTGGCTTGAGGATATCATCGACAGACAGTCAAAAGAACTAAGTGATTTATACGACAAGATGGATAAACTGGAGCGACAGTTTAAGGTTCTTTATTCTAAAGTTGGAGATCCTTATGCAACCCGTTCCCAGAAGGATGAAGTTCCTCCTCCTCATTATTAGTCTCAGGGTATTTTTATGAAAAAACTAGTAATTCTGCTGCAGCTTTTTGCTGTAATGTTCTTAAGTGCATGTTCTAATGGTGAACATATAGCTGATCTTAAATCCCCTACCGAAGTTGTCTCATACAACAACGGACCAAAGGTATGCATTGCTGATGTTACCGACAACCGTCTTTTTGTTGGCAATGAGAATCAGCCTAATCTGCCATCAGGCGAAATATTAAGTCCTGATTACAAATCACGTGCCTATGCAAGACTTAAGAATTCATTCGGTTCACAGACCGGTGCAATGCTGCTGCCTCGTGATAAGACTGTAACCATGGTGGTTAAGGAAATTCTTGAGAGAGCATTGAATGATGACGGTTATACCGTTGTTCAGGATGCCGCAGCCGAAGATTCAGATACCATTATTATGGCTGTAAGTATCAAACAGTTCTGGACCTGGGCTGGTCTTGAGAAGATCAACGATAACATCAACTCAGATATTGAGCTGGATGTCTATACCCAGAATCAGGGAGCACAGAAGCACATAAATCTTAAGAACAGACAGACCAGAAAAGTGCTGACTGACACCAGAACTTTATACAAGACCACTACAGAACAGTCTTTATCCAATATCTACAATCTTGCTGTAGAGAAATTTAAAAATCTTCAGTAATCCTTAGTAAATACAACAGCCTCTAGCAGATCCTCAGAGGCTGTTTTAGAAACGCCTTTCCCTATACATTGAAAGAACACCTCTGTAAAAACACCTTTTTTGCATCATCCTCTTAATTATTAAGTGAAAATCAGTAACTTTTTTCTGCCTTAATCCCTCAATAAAATTGAAAAAACGCCCATTCAAAGCGTATAATGTTCATTCAGTTTTTGTTTATTTTGAATATTGATTATGAAAAAAATGCTTATCGCAGTTGCAGGTTCACTTGCCCTGCTTGCAGCTGGCTGTACATCACTTCCAGAGGGCGCTCGTAAGATGACTCTGAATATCAATTCAGTTGACTTTCAGAATAAAAACAATGTTGAAGGCTTTTTAGTTGACTACACTGTTCATCACTCATCTGCCGAACCAATGCCAATTGACAAGGTAAAAATCAATATCAAATTAAATGGCAGAGAAGCTGCTAATTATGTAAATGATACAGACACTCGTATTGTTAATCGTGAGGATAAGCAGTTCCAGACTTTCGTTCCAGCAAACAAGACCTATGCTGTTGCAAAGAAGAGTCTGATTTCAAATCCAATGCTTCAGCTGCAGGTGGATGCAACTGTTGAAATTATCGTTGATGAGAACACCAGCCACGCTGAGTCTGCATTCAACGTCAAGAAAAACTATAAAGGTATAATCCATGGCACAGCTAACTAACGCAGATTACAGAAAGAATTCCTTTGAACCAAGAATTGCTGTTGTTCAGTTAATCTTCGGTATCATCTACGGATTTGTTACCGGTATAGGTATCATTCTGGCTTTCAGAGTACTGGAGGCTACCGGTGAACAGCCTTGGCTTCAGTATTTCTTCGTAGTACTGTTCGGTGTACTGGCTGCAAAAAGCTTCTACATCTACGCTAAAACACGTATTGCTCAGAATACCGGAATACAGGTGGTTGCAAGAGTTGAGAACATTGTTCCAACCCACGGTATCACTATTGTTGAGGGCATGCTGGTGATGCCTGATGAGACCACTCTTCCAATCGAGAGCCGCTTTGCAGGTGAGACCGTTGCCCACGAGCTGAAGAGATTCCTGGATGAAAACAAAACCAAAAAGCTTCCAGCTTTACTGGTAAATAAAGATACCAAACATCCAAAGGGACAGTTCCTGGTAAAGACACGTGCAGGACATCTTGATCCTGAGTACATGAATTCATTAAAAACAAGTAAATAATAATTAGGATTTTCAGATTATGAGTCTTTTAAGTACAAAAGAAATCCTTGCAGGAAAAGTTGCTATCGGAGAAAAAGTAACTCTTGCAGGCTGGATTCGTACCCGTCGTGATTCAAAGGCCGGTTTTTCATTCCTGGCTGTTAACGATGGTTCTGGTTTTGATAACGTTCAGGTTATTGCTCAGAATAATTTAGATAATTATGAGTCAGATGTTTTAAGACTGACCACCGGCTGTGCTGTTGTAGTTGAGGGAACCTTAAAGGCTTCTGAAGGTAAAGGCCAGGCTTACGAGGTATTAGCCGACAAGATTATCGTAACAGGTTTCGTTGAAGATCCTGATACCTACCCTATGTCTGCAAAGCGTCATACTGTAGAGTATCTGCGTGAGTATGCCCACCTGCGTCCTCGTACCAATCTGATGGGTGCTGTAATGCGTATCCGCAACACCGTTGCTTATGCAATTCACAGCTACTTCCAGCAGAACGGCTTCATGTGGGTAGCAACTCCTCTTATCACTGCATCAGACTGTGAAGGTGCTGGTGAGATGTTCACTGTTACCAACTTCGATTTAAACAACGTTCCAAAGAACGACAAGGGCGAGGCTGACTTCTCAAAGGACTTCTTTGGCAAGCACGCTTACATGACTGTATCAGGTCAGCTGAATGTTGAGACCTATGCAAGTGCCTTCTCAAAGGTATACACCTTCGGTCCTACCTTCAGAGCAGAAAACTCAAACACCACCCGTCACTTAGCTGAGTTCTGGATGGTTGAGCCAGAGATGGCATTTACCGACTTAAATGGCTGTGCAAAGACCGCAGAAGGTCTTCTAAAGCACGTATTCAAGACAGTTCTAGAGCTTCGTTCAGATGACATGAACTTTATCGCTCAGCGTGTTGATAAGGATGCAATTACCCGTCTTGAGAACTTCGTAAAATCAGACTTTGCTCAGGTTGATTACACTGACGCAATCGAGATTCTAAAGAAGGCTACCAAGAAGTTTGAGTACCCTGTTGAGTGGGGTATCGATCTTCAATCAGAGCACGAGAGATATCTTGCTGAAGAGCACTTCAAGGCTCCTGTAGTTGTTAAGAACTATCCAAAGGATATCAAGGCTTTCTACATGAAGCAGAATGAAGACGGCAAGACTGTTGCTGCTATGGACGTTTTAGCTCCAGGTATCGGTGAAATCATCGGTGGTTCTCAGCGTGAGGACAATCTTGAGAAATTAGATAGACGTATGGATGAGCTTGGACTTAACAAGAAAGACTACTGGTGGTACAGAGATCTGCGCCGTTACGGTTCGGCTCCACACTCAGGCTTCGGCTTAGGCTTCGAGCGTCTGATTGTTTATATCACTGGTGTTGGTAACGTACGTGACGTAATTCCATTCCCACGTACTCCACGTTCAGCTGAGTTCTAATTCAATCCAATGAATTTAATATAAATTTGGGGAGCAATGCTCCCCTATTTTGTATGAACCAAACAAAAAAAATTTGCAGAAATCTTCAGTTTTGAAGATTATTCCAATTCACCAATCTTCCTACCTGTTTATAATCCACAATCCCAGAAGACACACTACAACACCAACAATCTTATTCCAGCTTACAGGTTCCTTATACAGAAGATATCCAACAGCAATCAGTAATATAGCTAAAAACGCGCTCGTTACAATATAGGCAGAGCTTATGGGCCACCCAGCCTTATAAGTATATATAAAACCAGCTTCAAGTCCTAACAGACACAGACCGAAGGCAAATGGCACCCAGTTGGTTTTTGCATACTCAAGCAGAAGGCCTGACTTCTCGTCCTTGGTAAGGAAATAGATGACAAAAGAGGCAAAGGCAGCAACAAGGTAAGTGATGGTAAGTGCTGCAAAAGGATTTATTCCTGAAGGAAAGGATTTTGCACAGATATTATAGAAAATGTTGGACAGCACAATCAGTGCAATCGGCCAGATGTAGGCTATCATAGAAGTACTCCTTAATAGTGTTACTTTTGGCCTGAATCCGCACCAGGTACCCAACGCGTAGTTAAAATTCTATCACTGCATAGAAGGTGCACCACTAAAGTATGTAATTCTTTCCTTTATGGTGCAATTTAATTTATTTTACAGAAAACACTATTTTTTCTAATAGATTGGGATATGATAAAGAAAAGTTACAAATTATCTGAGGATTTTATGATGATTAGAAGTTTCAACGGTTCATGGTGGCGCCCTGCTTAACTGCGGGTAGAACTGTTGTACTTATAGAGGACCCGCATAATAGCGGGTTTTTTCGTATATATGGGTCATAAATTTCAGAAAGAATTATCAAAATATAAGGTGTGAATATGAAGTCGATAGCGTTTGATACAAAATATCTAAAAGAAGCTCACCTGTTTTATAAGGAATACTGTCACAAGAACAATACCATTCTTTATGAAAGTGCCGAGATTATAGACAAGAGCGGAGTTCAGTCATTAATCGGTGTTTCTGCAGCCCTGAAGATCACCTGTGAGGATCTGAAGGTTAAGGCTCAGGCTTTAAATAAGAACGGTAAGGCTCTTTTAAAGCTGATTGCAAAAGAGCTAAATCTTTCTGCTTCCGAAGACTCTCTTTGTGTTGCCTATGAAAGACCTGATCATGAAATGGATGAGGAGAGCAGATTAAAGGCACCTAATCCATTTGAGGTTTTAAGAAAAACCATAGTAAGTATCAAAGGCTGCAAGAATATCTTTATAGGTGGACTGATATCCTTTGACTATATCAATAACTTTGAGTACATAGGTGAGCTTAAGAAAGGAGAAAATCCTTGTCCGGATTACGGCTTCTACGTATTTGATATAGCTATCAGATCAAATCACCAGAAACAGAAGACTCAGATCGATGCCTATGTATTTGATGAAGATTCTTACAAGGAAATCGCCTTTGAGACCCTTGATCTCAGAGATAAAATCGACGACTTCAGTCAGGAAGATTCACTGGTAATAAAAAAGGTCACACCTAAGATTGATCCTGATCTTGATGATGAGAAATTCGGTGAAATTGTTGCTAAGGTAAAGCAGCACATTATCGACGGTGATGCTTTCCAGGTGGTACCATCAAGAACCTTCAGACACAGATGTAATGATCCGCTGCTCGCCTACTCCTATCTGAAGAAACTCAATCCTTCCCCTTATATGTACTACATCAAAGATCCTGACTTTATCATCTTCGGAGCAAGTCCTGAGTATGCGGTAAGATTTGAGGCGGAGGAAAGACGAGTTTCAATCAGCCCTATTGCCGGTACCCGCGCTCGTGGTCTTAACGAGGATGGCAGCATCAACAAGGAGCTGGACAGCCGTATCGAGCTTGAACTTAGAACTGATACCAAAGAGGTGGCCGAGCATCTTATGCTGGTTGATCTGGCCCGTAACGATCTTGCAAGAATCAGTAAATGCGGTTCCCGTTATGTAGACAATATGCTGCATATTGATAAGTACCAGTCTGTAATGCATCTGGTATCAGATGTTCATGCAGTTCTAAGAGATGATCTGGATGCTCTACATGCCTACTGTGCCTGTATGAATATGGGAACTCTTTCCGGAGCTCCAAAGATCAAAGCTCACGAGCTTATCTATAAGTATGAAGGCAAGAAACGTGGTTCCTACGGTGGTGTTATAGGCATACTCTCAGAGGATGGTTCAATGGATACCTGTATTGCTATCAGAAGTGCCTTTGTAAAAGGAAATACCGCTTATGTACAGGCAGGTTGCGGTGTAGTATTTGATTCAGACATCAAGGCAGAGTGCCTAGAAACGGTCAACAAGGCAAAATCCGTTCTTTGTGCCCTAGCTCTGGCAGATGAGGAGTAGCATCATGGCAAACATTATATTTATCGATAATTTTGATTCCTTTTCCTACAACCTCGTAGATGAGCTTAAGGTTCTTGGCAACAATGTCATGGTATTCCGCAATGATGTAAGTGTTGCCACCATTATGGAACAGGCAGAAAAACAAAGCGAGAAGTACAAGGTTATTATTATGCTCTCCCCAGGCCCTTCAGCCCCAAAGGATGCAAACAATCTTCTAGCGATTATAAAAGAGAGTCTTGGTAAATACCCTATGCTTGGAATCTGTCTTGGCCATCAGGCTCTGGGTGAGGTTTTAGGTGGAAAGGTTGTAAAAGCTCCGGTGATTGTACATGGCAAGAGCTCCATGATGCAGCATACAGACAAACTGTGTTTTAAAGATCTGCCTAATCCTCTTAAGATTGCAAGATACCACTCACTGGTGGTTGAGGATTTACCTTCTGAGGTTGAGACTCTGGCACAGTATGACGGTATGTGCATGTCACTGTACTCAGAGAAGTACAATGTGCTTGGATTCCAGTTCCATCCAGAATCAATCATGACAACCTTTGGAAGAAATCTTCTGAAGAATGCAATTTCGACTCTGACTGAGTAAATTTAATATAAGCACCAGCAGCTAAAGTAGTAATGCTATGCTGGTGTTTTAATATCAACCTAATCTCTTCCTCTCTCTTTCTCACTCTTTCTTTCATACTTCTTGCAGGTGCACCAAAAACGATAAATCATGCTAATTTTTAGTGCAAATTAAACATTTTTCTGTTTAATATAAAATTCACATTTACTTTTATAAAAATTTGTTTAATATAAAAACATAAGGTAACTAAAAAAGAGTAAAAAAATGACACATTCAGTACAGATTACATTTAAGGCATCATGGTGGCACCTCGCAAATTAGCGGGGATTTTGTGTTTGTACTAAGAAAAGATTCAGATGAAAAACCCGCAAATAAAATTGCGGGTTTTTTCGTATATACAGTTTGAAATTCACATTAGGAGTCTGATTATGAACTCATTACTTGAAAAGCTTTATGCAAAAGAAGATCTATCTTTTACCGAGACTAACTTAATCTTCAAGGATATCTTTGCAGGTAAACTTGATCCAATCCTTTTCAGTTCTCTTCTAACCTCTCTGAAGATGAACGGCTATACAGCAGATGAAATCGGCGGTGCAGCAACAGCAATGATTGATGCAGCACTTCCTTTCGAGCGTGAACGCAGCATCGATACCGGTGAAATCGTAGGTACCGGCGGCGACCGTTTAAAGACCATCAACATTTCTACTATTTCAGCCTTTGTCTGCGCAACCTTAGGTCTTCATGTAGCAAAGCACGGTAACACTGCAGTTTCCTCAAAGTCAGGCGCATCAGACGTTTTAACCGAGCTTGGATATAACATCAGAGCAGAAGAGAATGTAACCAGAAGATGTCTTGAAGAGGAAGGCTTTGCATTCTTCTTCGCTCAGAAATATCACACCGGCATGAAGTACGCAGCTCCTGTACGTAAGGCATTAGGTACCTCAACCATCTTCAACATTCTAGGACCTCTGACCAATCCTGCCCGTGTCAACTATGAGCTTTTAGGCTGCTATGACGTAAATCTTCTGGAAACTCTGGCAAGAAGTCTGAAGCTAACCGGTGTACAGAGAGCCATGGTAATCAACGGCAACGGCATGGATGAGATTTCAATCTTCGGTGAAACCCATGTATCAGAGCTAAAGAAAGACGGCTCAATCAAGAACTATGTTCTGACCAATGATGATTTCGGTATCAAGGGCAGTTTCAGACAGGAAGACCTTCTAGGCGGTTCACCTGAGGAGAATGCGCGCTCAGCACGTGCTGTGCTTGAAGGTAAAGGTACCGATGCACACAATGCAGTAGTTGCTGCCAATGTATCAGCTATGCTTTATCTTGCTGAAAAGGTAAACAACTTCAAGGACGGTTACGAGATGGCTTATGACGCTATCCGTTCAGGCCGAGCCATTGAGAAATTAGAAACCATCACCAGACTGTCAAACTCATAATTAAGGATAAGAGATGTTACACACAGAACCACTGACAGCTGAAGCAAAAGCATATCCAGGACTTAATTACGAGGAAATTGAGGGAACTGTACTTGCAACCATCATCAACCGCAAGGTTTTAGATGTAAAGGACATTAAGGTCACAGGTGAGCGTACTCTTCCACGGGTATCATTTAAGGATGCCTTAGGCAGAAAAGATTCCCGTAACTTTATTTTAGAGTGCAAGCAGTCATCCCCTACCTTAGGTGATTTCTGCAAGGACTTTGATCTTGATAAGCTTATAAACTGCTACGAGAAACATGCCAGTGCGATTTCTGTTCTGTGTGAAAAACATTTCTTCAAGGGATCACTTGAGTATCTGAAGTTTGTAAAAGAGAGAACCACTCTTCCGGTTCTGTGCAAGGACTTTATCATCTGCCGAGAACAGCTTGATGAGGCTTATATCGCAGGTGCAGATGCCGTGCTTCTGATGCTGAGTGTACTTTCAAAGGAAACCTATGAAGATCTTTACGCTTATGCACATAAGCTTGGTCTTGATGTTTTAACCGAGGTTGACACTAAGGCAGATGCACTTTACTGCAGAGAACATAATATCGAGATTGTAGGTATTAACAACCGTGATTTAAGAACTCTGAAAATCGATCTCAACAATGCAAGAGAGCTTTCAGTCCTCTTTGATAATAAGGTAAAGGTTGTCTCTGAGTCCGGAATCAACAGGCACAGTGATCTCACCTTCCTTAAGCCAATCAGTAATTTCCTTATAGGTTCAGCTTTAACCGGTGATGAGGATGTAGAGTTCAAGGCAAAATCCATGCTCTACGGACTCAACAAGGTATGCGGTCTTACCACCAAAGAAGCTGTTGAATGCTGTGCAAAAAACAACGTAAGTATCGGTGGTCTTATCTTTGCGGAAAAATCCCCTCGCTATGTAACTCCAAGCAAGGCAAAAGACATTACCAAAGGCTGTACTGATGACTTGAAGTTTGCCGGTGTCTTTGTAGATGAAGAGCTTGAGGTCATGGTAAAGACAGCAAAGGAAGTAGGACTCTCCTATATCCAGCTGCACGGACATGAAAGTACCGAGCTTATAAAAAAGCTTCGTGAAGAACTTCCTGATATAAAGATCATCAAAGCAGTAAATATTAAGAGTAGCGATGATTTTGCACTTATCGATAAATACGATGAGCTGTGCGATCTCTTTATTCTTGATTCAGCCTCCCCAGGATCAGGGGCAAGCTTCGACTGGAACTCTATTCCCAAGAGCTTAAATCATGAAAAGATTCTGCTCTCAGGCGGCATTGGTCCTGATAATGTGGAGCTTGCCCTAAAACAAGGCTTTTTGGGACTGGATTTGAATTCAAAGCTCGAAAAGGTTAAAGGTATAAAGGATACCGGACTGATTAACGAAGTCTTTAAGACCATCAACAGATACTAATAAAAGATAAAAAGAATAAATACGGAGTAATAAATGACTATTTTAAATCCATTTTTTGGAAAATACGGCGGACAGTACGTTCCTGAGGTTCTAATTCCAGCCTTAGATGAGCTTGAGAAGACCTTTGTTGAATGCAGAGATGATCCTGAGTTCAGACAGGAGTTATCCGATCTTCTGAGAAAATATGCGGGAAGACCAACTCCGCTTACTCTGTGCAGAAACCTGACCAAGGGAACAAAGACCAAAATCTTTTTAAAGCGTGAAGATCTGCTTCACGGCGGAGCCCATAAGACCAATCAGGTGCTAGGACAGGCTCTTCTGGCAAAGCGCATGGGCAAAACCAGAATCATCGCTGAGACCGGAGCCGGTCAGCATGGTGTAGCAACCGCACTTATCTGTGCCCTACTCGGCTTTAAGTGCCGAATCTATATGGGTGCAGTAGATACAGAAAGACAGAAGCCAAACGTATTCCGCATGAAGCTTATGGGTGCCGAGGTTATCCCGGTATCAGTTGGTGCTGCAACCTTAAAGGAAGCCTGCAACGAGGCTCTTCGTGACTATGCTGCAAACTTTGAGAATACCCACTACATGATTGGTACTGCAGCAGGTCCTCACCCATTCCCTACAATCGTCCGTGAGTTCCAGAAGATTATCGGCGAGGAGATACATAAGCAGATTATAGAGGAAACCGGCAAACTTCCGGATGCCTGTATCGCCTGTGTAGGCGGCGGTTCTAACGCTATCGGTGTATTTACAGACTTTCTGGATACCGATGTTCCTCTGTACGGAGTTGAGCCTTACGGTCTTGGCATTGAGACTCCTAAGCACGGCGGTACCTTAGCCCGCGGTGAGGACGGTATCTTCTTTGGAGCATATTCAAAGAATCTTCAGACCAAAGACGGTCAGATAAACGAGTCCTATTCCATCTCCGCAGGTCTTGATTTCCCATCAGTAGGACCTCAGCATGCCTACCTGAGTGAAACAGGTCGTGTCACCTACGTTGGTGCCACTGATGATGATGCCTTAGATGCCTTTGTGGAACTGTCACAGAAGGAAGGTATTATCCCTGCCTTAGAGTCCTCTCATGCACTGGCCTTTGCCTTAAGACTTATGAGACAGAATCCTGACAAGGAGCAGACTTTGGTGGTTAATATCTCAGGTCGCGGTGACAAGGACATCTTCAACGTATCAAACATTCTAGAGCAGAAAGGCTGTATATCCTCAAGCGGAATCTCTACTGCCCCACTGAAGGTTACAAAATAAGGAGAAACTATGAACAACCGTTTTGAAAAGAGATTTGCTAAGCTTAAGGAACGTAATGAAGGCGCCTTTATGCCATTTGTCACCCTGTGTGATCCAGATAAGGCAACGTCTCTTGAGATTTTAAAGAGTCTTTTAAAGGGTGGAGCAGATGCCTTAGAACTAGGCTTTCCATTCTCAGATCCATGTGCTGACGGCCCAATCATCCAGAATGCAGACAAGCGCGCTCTAAACTCAGGCGCTACTACTGATGATTTCTTTGAGGTTGTAAAAGACTTCCGCCGTGTGGATGATGAAATTCCTATCAGTATTCTGGTATATGCAAACGTAGTTGTTGCCCGTGGTATCAGAAAATTCTTTGCCGATGCTGCTGCAGCAGGTATTGATGCGGTGCTGATTCCTGATATTCCAAGCAACATGATTCACACCTCCGGTGATTTTGAACAGGCTGCAAAGGATGCAGGAGTAGACACAGTACTGATCGCTCCTCCTAATGCTTCAGATGAGATTCTTGAGACCATCTCAAAACACTCAAAAGGTTATACCTACGTATTATCCCGCTATGGTATCACCGGTACCGAAAACACCTTCGGAAAGCCTGTAAGAGTTATTGAAAAGATTAAGGAGCTAGGCGGTGCCGCACCGGTTTTAGGTTTCGGTATCTCTACTCCTGAGCATGTTAAGAAGGCGATTGAAATTGGTGCTGCAGGTGCAATCGCAGGTTCTGCCTGTGTGAAGATCATTGAAGAGAATCTGCACGGACTGCCTCTGATGCACTCAAAACTTGAAGAGTATGTAAGAAGCATGAAGGCTGCAACCTTAAAAGCTTAAATCCTAATGGCAGGTCAGATTATGGTGCTGACCTGCTCCTTTCTTAGAAACTACCGCATTTTCAATAACAACTTTGTGACCTTTCTTTTAAGTTAGTGATTTTCTGCTAGCAGTTTTCTTCTCAAAAACTACAATCAAAACGAATTGTCCTCTTAATTTGACTGGAGATTGTATATGTTTAGCTCTTTTAAGCAGATAACCTGTGTAGTTGGAGTTTCTCTATCCCTGACTTTGGCAGGATGTCAGAGTACCACTCAGAATCAGAATCTTACCTACTGGACACCTCAGTCACAGGTAGCCAAAGACTTTGTTACCTATGTAAATGAAGTTACTGATCCTAAATCAGGCAAGTTCATTCCAAAAGAGGATCGTATTGCGGTCTTCGATATGGATGGAACTCTGGTTGGTGAAACCTATCCATCTTACTTTGACTGGGTGATGTTTACACATAAGGTTCTGCGTGATCCTGACTACAAGGCCCCTGCCTACATGAAAAAATTTGCCAATCAGCTGGAGGAAGGATGGAAGAGCGGAAAGCTTCCAAAGGATGCCGAGAAGATTCATGCAAAATACTCCTTTGAATCCTTTAAGGGTATGACTATTGATGAAGTGCAGGCCTATGCACGAGAATTCATGAAGACAGATGCCAAGGGCTTTAACAACCTAAAGCGTGGCGATGCTTATTTCCGTCCTATGATTTCACTGGTTAAGTATCTTGAGAAAAAAGACTTCACCATTTACATCGTCAGCGGTACAGAAAGAAATATCGTAAGAGTTCTTCTGGAGAATGTACTTGATGTTCCTTCAGACAGAATTATCGGCTCAGATGGTGTAATCAAGGCTACAGGCCAGGGAAACAAAGATGGACTTGATTATGTATATCAGCCAGAAGACAAACTTATTTACACCGGTGAGTTAATCACCAAGAACGTAAAGATGAACAAGGTACCTATTATTGCAAGAGAAATTGGAAAGGTTCCTGTTCTATCCTTTGGTAACAGTTCAGGTGATCTGTCTATGTCTCAGTACATCACCAACAACAAAAAGTATGAATCACGTGCCTATATTCTCTTAGGTGATGATTCTCAAAGAGAGCACGGCAGTGATGCCAAGGTAGAGAAACTGAAGAAGTGCTGTGAGGATCATGGCTTCTATACCATTTCCATGAAGAATGATTTCGCTACAGTATACGGAGATGATGTTACTCTGCAGAAGTAAACTGTGAAATGAATTTAGCATGAATAAGCAGTAGCTCTAAAAACTACTGCTATTTTTTTATGGGAAATAGCAAAACATACCAATATTGCAAGTTAAGAATTAACCTTAGGCACAAACTCTATTCTCAAACTTCTACCCATGGCATCTGCAAGTTTTCTGAGCAAAGCTACGCTTGGATTTCTCGTGCCATTCTCAAGTCTGGAGATATCAGCCTGACTTATTCCTGATTTTATGGAAAGTTCTTTCTGAGTTAAACCAGACTCATGTCTTGCTTTCATGAGAGCTTTTGTAATCTCCATTTCAGGTTGAAGTGCTTCATATTCTTTTTTAAACTCTTCATCCTGTAGAAGTTCATTTGTCAGTTCTTCTAGGTCAGTCATTTCTGTAACTCTCTTTGGTTAAAAAATAAGTCTTTCTTCGTTCTTTTGCCAATGTAATTTCACTTTGTGGAGTTTTTTGTGTTTTCTTAACAAATCCATTGGTTGCAATAATGATTTTTTCATTATCAAAAAAATAAAGAATTCTTACGATATTACCACCTTCTATAGTTCTCAATTCAAAAATACCATCATCAAGATGTTTACTTAACGGAGCTCTAGCTTCATTTCCAAGCTCTTCAAGGAGATGAAGGTCTGTTACAACTTTTGCCTTTAGCTTCAAACTTAAAGATTTAATAAAAAGAGCTAAAGGTTTTGTTCCATCAGAATCTCTGAAAAAATATACTCGAAATTTCATATAATCCTTATATGTTATATATAGCATATTATATCATATTTTCAAGTTCTGAATTACTCAAACATTACCGTGAAGGTGCAATTGGTAATATGTGGAGATTAATTGAAAATAATATGAAAAGAATAAAGATGAATCATAAAAGATTACAGTGCTCATATATAATGAGCACTGATTTTTAAACTAGGATCTAGAAAGCTTCAGATCTCCTTCACGAACCCAGCCGATCTTCTTTAAAACCATATTGATTAAAGGACAGATAACAGCTGGCATTACAAATGAAATCATAATAAGTCCAAGCCAGTCAAAGGAAGTAATCGCGGCCTTTGAGCCTGATGCAACATCATTGACCCAGCCACTGTATACACCTAACTGACCGACAAAACCACAGGTTCCCATACCTGAGGAAACCGCGGTGCCATTCATCTGCAGACCAAAGAAGCAGGTAGCGACAGGTCCTGTAATAGCAGAGGTTAGAATAGGAGCAATCCAGATCTTTGGATTCTTGACAATGTTGCTTAGCTGCAGCATTGATGTACCGATACCCTGTGATACCAGACCACCAACACCATTCTCTTTATAGGACATTACCGCAAAGCCAACCATCTGGGCACAGCAGCCTGCAACAGCAGCACCACCGGCAAGACCCGTCAGACCTAAAGCGGCACAGATAGCAGCAGAAGAAATAGGAAGAGTTAGAGCTATACCTACCAGAACACTAACCAGAATACCCATTAAGAAAGGCTGCAGTTCTGTAGACATCATAATCAGCTGACCTAGTGAGCTTGCAGCCTTACCAATTGGAGGAGCAATAGCGATAGCCAGAGCTACACCAACAAAAATTGTCACAAATGGAGTAACCAGCAGATCAACTTTGGTCTCTTTAGATACAGCTTTACCAAACTCTGCTGCAACAATAGCAATTATTAAAACAGCCAGAGGTCCACCTGCTCCACCTAAACCATTGGCAGCGGCGCCTACAACTGTAAGTGAAAACAGAACCATTCTTGGACATTTAATGGCATAACCAATAGCAATCGCCATGGCTGGACCTGACATAGCAGAGGCATATCCGCCTATAGTCACAAGAATTTCAATACCAAGCTGTCTTCCCAGGGTGGACATAATGGTACCAATAAGTAGTGAACAGAACAGGCCCTGAGCCATAGCTCCCAGTGCATCAATACCGTAACGATGCAGAGAGATTTCAATATTCTTTCTCTGTAAGAAAGCTGATAACGAACTCATCGTATATTTCCTAACAATTTTATTATTTTTTATTCTGAAAATACGGTCTGTTATAACCGCAAAGATGCTGCCTATTTTAGCATTTTGAAGAGAAATATGATCTTAATTTACAACCCCGTATTTAAGGCTTACGTGCAGTTTTACCAGGCTCAATACAGCAGATTCACAATTAAAAGGCTAAAAATTGAGATTTAAACCACATTGTTAAAAACAAAAGATATGAATCTCTCAAAGAGCTGTATATCCTAAACAATACACAAAATAACAAATAAAAATAATAACAATAAGAAGAGAATGAATATGGATAAATTAGTTACAACTGCATGCGGTTTAGGACCAAACTTCTTTCTGTCAGCATGTGATGCAATTCTGGCTAGAAAATCACCAGAGAAAACTATTCTAGCAAAAGGTTCAGAGTCAATTCTTTCTACCAAAAACTCTGATAATAAGAAACAGAAGATTTAAGATTATTCTTAGAATCTCAACAAATATAGTCAACCGCCAAAGCTCATAATAAACACCGCCGAGCTTTGGATAGATGTCCGTGTGTTTACTCTCCTGCAATACCATCCCATTCCATCATATTAAGTCAGTCTCATGCACTTTAAGTAATCCTTCTGTTTTAAACAAAACATAATAGAAAGATTCACGATGTTTTTTCTCATTCCCTCATATAATTGCACATAAAAAGACTATAATAAACTTCATTTTTGAGTAACCCTAATCTGAGGTCTGCCTTTGGCAGAAAGTATTTTGAATCTTAATTCTCCTAAAGAAAATATTCTTTTCATGCTCGGACATTTTGCAACCGACATCTCTCACGGTTCGCTGCCAATTATCCTTGCATATATGTATCAGGCAGGAAAGCTTGATTCCTATTCCGATGTAGCCATGCTGATGATGGCCAACACTATTCTAAATGCTATAGTACAGCCTTTTGCAGGTAATCTTGCCGACTCAAAACCAAGACCATATCTTATGAGTCTCGGTATTGCCCTATCCTTTAGCGGTGTTATGTTCATCGGACTTGTTGAGAATCAGATCCTGCTCTACTCTCTTGTCTGTCTGAACGGACTTGGCAGTGCCATCTTCCATCCTGCAGGAGGAAAAATGGCAAATACCTTCGGCAAAGCAAAGCTTGGCAAGAGCATGTCAATCTTCTCGGTAGGCGGAAATGCAGGTATGGCAGCAGGTCCATTCTACTTTACCGGCCTTTATATCCTCTTTGGTCTGAATGCAACTCTGGCGATGTGTGTACCTGGTCTTATCATGATCATTATCTACACTCTTAAAAACCGCTACTATGTTGTTGCCTGCAGACAGGAGCAGAAAAAGGTTGCCAAGGCAAAGGCACAGTCTGAGGAGCAGGAGAACATCAGAGGTTTTATCATCCTTGTATGTGTACTCTTTTTAAGATCAGCCGGCTGGTTCTCCTTTATGGCCTTCCTGTCACTTTACTATATGCACAATCTGAACATTTCAGATGAGCTTGCTACCCTGCTAAACGGCATGGTCTGTCTGTGTGGTGCCATTGCCACCTACTTTGGAGGAACCATCTCCGATCGCATCGGTTTCAATAAAATGGTGACCATAAGCTCCCTGCTGTCTGTACCATTTATAGTAAGCTTTACCTTTACCTCTAATCCTTTGCTGGCAACACTGCTTTTAATTCCATTCTCAGTGCTGTTCTTTACAGGTATGTCCCCAACAGTGGTTATAGGACAGAAATTCCTGTGTCATCATGTGGGAATGGCAACCGGCTTTACCATCGGATTATCCATGAGCTTTGGCGGACTGGTAGCACCTCTGGTAGGCAGACTTGGTGATGCTTTTGGAATTGAATACGTTATGTATGCTGTTGCCGCCTTTATCACAACCGCAGCTGTTACTACTCTGGTTATTCCTAAGATTCCAGTAAACAGATAACAGCATAAAATCCCAGACGGTTCAGTTACTCTCTATCTGCTGAACCGTCAGTCCCGCAATTTCTATCAAAAAATAAATCCTTTCTCTATTATGCTCATTAAAATATAACTTTTCAGCTTTAATATAGATCACATCTTTTTTAGGAAAATATTAAAACAGACATTTTAGAATGTCGGGAATCCCTGATAATTCTGAAATTTTTACAATTAGAGTTGCCACCTAAGAAAGCGCATTGCACTAGGATTGAGCAAGTTTTTCACCATAACAAAGCGTTTTTCTTAAAAGATAATTCTTTTTATATTCAGTTAGTTAATGACTAATATTAAAGTTTTAGGGGTTACTCTCAAAGTTAATATTTTATACATTTTATTCAATCTAAAAAATGATAGAATGAAATCGTAGTTGGACGCTACCCGAATTTTTTTGGAGGTGGACAAATGAGAAGTGATGATGTTTTTGGGAGAGATTTTATTGATATCGTATGCAGACTTTTGAAAGTTTTTGCTTTTGGCTTCTGCGCAGTAATGGTCTTCTCCTTAATCAATACCAACAGCTTTGAGTCATGGAGCAATGTAGCTGCCGTTCTATTTGCAGTTGCAGTAGTCATGTGCTCAATCTTCTTAGGTCACAATCTAAAAAAACGCTGGATTAACTAGCTACATAAATAATTCACAGAAGAGTGCAAAGGCACTCTTTTTTTTGGCCTCTAACCTTCTGCCGAAGCTGACACACCAGGACTTTTGCTATAGTTCCACCCTATAGCCAGCTATTGAAATTAAGTATTTCACGAAGCTTCCGTATTTTTATATACTGCTTTCTGAGGGTAGTTAGATTGATATTCTGGCATAAGCAGTTAGCTGCCTTTTACCAAATCTTTTGGTGCTTAAAATTTGTTAAGTTTTATCTTACCTTTCATAGTCCAGTGCCTTTTGACACTGGATTTTTTTTAAATGGCGCTGATGGCGTCGGCAAGTTCAGATAATGAGGCTTTAAGCTGACTCTCAGAGAGATCCTCATCATAAACATGGACTCCCAGAGGAATTGAATGGGCAAGTTTGGTGAAGGCGTACACATGAACATTCACTGAGCGCTCGGCATCATTGATGGTTCCTGTAGCCTCGAACAGTACGCTTTTATTGTTTTTGGAAACAGGAGCGTAATTGATGTTGGTAATAGTGGTCTGATACTCTTCAAGCTTTTCCTTTAGACGGTTTTCAAGCTTGGTAAAGGTCTTAGGTCTGAAAGCGGTGATTAGAGTGACATATGCCCAGCTTCCAAAACCGAATTTCTCGAATTTTCTGTCAATTCCAATCTGCTCCATAGCAATAAAATGTTTAAGATAGTTAGAACGACCTTCAATCAGATCTCTTACCGCATCACATTTTCCGGCCATAAAACCAAGCTTGACGCTTTTGCCGTACGCGCGCTGGTGCATTCTGAACAAACGGTGCTCGGCAGGCACTCTGCAGTAATTGTCAGGAAGCTTTACCTCAAAGGCCTTGTGCATAAAAGCAACGTTCTCAGTCTGAGCGTTTGCACAGGATACTGATGAGATAAAAAAGATACCGAGCAGAACAGATAGAATTTTTCTCATAAAAACCTCAAAACACTTTTAAGGTGAGAATGATCTCACCTTAATGTTAGATTTTTATTAGTTCTTTGCAACAGAGTTCAGAAGAGTAAAGTAAGTTGGGAAAGTTTTTCTGATGCAGTCAGGATCATTGATCACAACATCTCTGTCAAAGGCAATCAGTGACATACACATTGCCATACGATGGTCGTTGTAGGTATCAAATACAGGAGTTGCATCATTACGCTTTGAAGTATCAATACTGATCCAGTCATCTCCGGATTCAACCTTTACTCCAAGCTTGCTCATCTCCTTAACCATGGCATCAATACGATCGGTCTCCTTAACTCTCCAGCTGGCAATATTCTTGATGACAACCGCTGAATCAGTATACATGGCAAGAGGAACCAGAGTCATGGCAGCATCAGGCATTGCATTCATATCAATCTCAATACCGTGAAGCTTACCTGACTTAACAAGAATAGAGTTCTCCTGACGGGTAACCTTGGCGCCCATCTTCTTTAGAATGTCAAAAAACTTGATATCTCCCTGGACACTGTCTGAAGGCAGACCGTAAATCTCAAGCTGACCTTTAATAGCAGCAGCTGCCGCAAAATAGGTTGCACCGGTAGCATCGCCCTCAATCAGGTAGGAGCCAGGAGAAGTATATCCACTGCCTTCCACCTTAAAGGAGGAGTAGCCGTTGCGATGGACCTTGGCACCGAATTTTTCAATCAGCTTTACGGTTAAATCCACATAAGGCTTCGAGATCAGATCACCGCTTACAGAAATATCAAGACCGCCGCATACAGGAGCAGTCATTAACAGAGCTGTAATAAACTGACTTGATGTATCTCCGCTGACACGAATTGCGTGTTTCTTAGGAGTGGTACCACGGATCTGCAGAGGAGGAAAACCGTCATTGTTCAGGTACTCGATATTACAGCCAATCTCCTTTAAAGCCTCGGTTAGAGGTCCGATTGGGCGTTCCATCATACGAGGTTCACCGGTTAGAGTGAACACACCTGAGGATACAGACAGTGCTGCACATAAAGGTCTCATGGCAGTGCCGGCATTACCGAGATCTAGTGTAAGCTGATTTAAACCGTTGTCAAAAACACCGTCAATACCAGTTACGTCAATAGATCCGGTAACAGCATTAAGATTTACTCCCAGCTGTTTTAAAGCCTCAATCATACGGGCTGTATCATCAGATTTTAAAACGTTTAAAAGCTTGGTTTTGCCTTTGGCCATAGAAGAAACCAAAAGCGCACGGTTAGACAGACTCTTTGAGCCCGGCATAATCACCTGTCCGCTAACAGACTGAATCTTCTTTAATTTAAGTGAAGCTGTTTTCAATTCTTCATGTCCTTAAGTATTGTTTCAACACACTCAAAAAATCTGTCATTCTCCTGAGGGGTTCCGATGGAGATTCTAAGGATAGTCTTAAGCTTGTAACCTAAAAGAGGTCTTACAATCACGCCCATATGCAGCAGACGATCAGCAATCACAGCGGCATCATAGTCCTTAAAGTCGATAGCCACGAAATTTGCAAAGGAAGGGATCATGAACAGACTGTTCTTCTTACAGAAATCGGCATATCTTACGCGCTCACGAGTATTGTTCTCTACGGTCTTATCCAGAAATTCCTTATCATCCAGTGCAGCACAGGCTGCAGCCAGAGCTGCAATATTCACATTAAAAGGAGCTCTCAGACGGTTCAGAATAGAGGTAATCTCTGGGTTGGCCAGCATATAGCCTACTCTTAAGCCTGCAAGACCATAGGCCTTTGAGAAGGTGCGTGAAACAATCAGATTCTCAAACTCATCAAGCCACTTTGCTGTATCCTCAAATGAATCATCTCCGCTGTTAAACTCATTGTATGCCTCATCGATAACAACCAGAGTCTCCTTTGGAACCTTCTTAAGGAAGTTATACATATCCTTTGAAGAGATAGCTGTACCGATTGGGTTTGATGGATTTGCAAAAGCGATAATTCTGGTTTTGCTGTCAATTGCAGCAAGAATTACCTCTAAATCGGCACAGTAGTTCTTAAGCGGAATAACCTTGGCCTGTGCTCCGTTCACAGTGGTTTCCATAGGGTAAACCACAAAGGAGTATTCAGGGAAGATTACGTTAACATCTTTGTTAACAAAGGCTTCAAACAGAAGATTTATAAGTTCATTAGAGCCTGCGCCTAAAGTAATACGCTCAGGCTCATAGCCGAATTTGGACAAAAGCTTCTGCTTGAGGTAATAGCCGTTTGAATCAGGATAAAGATTGCCCTGCTCAATCGCCTCAAAAGCAGCTTTTTTTGCCTTCTGGCTCATGCCGAATGGATTTTCGTTTGAAGCAAGTTTGATTACATCGGAAAGACCAAGTTCACGCTGAACTTCCTCAATAGGCTTTCCGGCCTGGTATGGTTTTATTAAAGTTATGCCACCATTAGCAAATGAACTGTACTGTGTCATTTTTACATCCTTATTTTATTAAAACCATTGTAAAGACAAACGAAGTAAAGCTCAAATACCGGTATCACAAATAAAAAAGGTGTCCGTTTGTGTGCAAAATCATTTAAAAAAATGTCTTAAACACCAAAAAAAACTTTATATGCTTAAATTGTGAAATTTGGAATACAGTATAGCGAAAGGAATCAGGCTTTTAATTATCCGCTTCGTTAAAAGATTACACATAACAAAACTGCAATGTGAACAAAAGACAGGAACTATGGCAATCGGCTAATAAGATGACGGCTGTTTTTCTCACTTTCAGACTTCATGTCATACATTTTTCTGTCAGCAGCCTCAATAAACTTCTCAACAGTATTAAATTCATCACTGTAGCTGACTGCACCGATGGCAATTGAAAGACGATAAGGATCGGTATTGGTCATATTGGCATTTGAGATATTTTTATTCAGATTATCAATAAATTTGCCGACGGTATTCTCAGGATTCTCCTTGATAACCACAATGAACTCGTCACCGGCATAGCGGCTTAAAAAACAGTCCTTTGAGAAGGCTGACTGACGCAGACAGTTAGCCATACAGATCAGAGCCTTGTCGCCCTGAGTATGACCGTAGGTATCGTTAATACTTTTGAATTTATTTATATCTATAAAAATAAGATTAAGAGAAGAAGTCAGCTCGTCATCCTTTTCAAAAAGTCTGGAGAGATAACGATAAAGCTCGTTGCGGTTGTTCATACCGGTCAGAAAATCTCTGGATACGGCTCTGGACTGAGATACTATGTGAACCACGAATACAAATGAAACCATAGCGATAAAGAAAATCGGCAGATTAAAGATCACAGCAAAAGGCCACAGAAGCATTGGCACATAGACAAAGAGAACCAGTCCGAACTGAGCGGTTCTCCGAGACAGGAACACACCTTGCAGAAGCTCAGAGACAAAGATATGCACATCTTTCAGGGTTAAAAGGAAACATAGAAACTGAGCTAAGGCCAGACACATTAAGACCTGGTAGAAAACCCGGCAGAATGAGGTAGACAGGACCTCTGCAGAGTAAATCACCAGCTTTAAGACAAAACAGATATAAGCTACACAGAAAAGACTCACCAGAATAAAGGCTGTTCTGTTTAAGGTTCCCTGAAATGTTCTGATACTGTGTATCTGTTTTCGCATTACTATAAACAGATAGTAAGGAAAGAAACTGTTCAAAAGCAGAATGGAGAAAGTCAGAATCAGAAAAATCCGATCAACCCAGGCAGTAGTATCAAGTTCGAGATCAAAGACAAATACATTTAAGGTTGAGAACAGACCGATAGCCACACACTGAACAATCAGCATATTGGATATTCTGGAGATAAGATAGGTATTTGAAGTACGGTTGGATTTCTCGTTGTACTTGATTCTGCTGATAACAAAAAACGCAGCCAGAACCAGATATATGAGCGAATGCCCATAAAAAAACTGAAAAGATCTATTCAGTGTATAGAAATCCAATCCAAACTGCATATCAAGCTCTTCCTCAGAGAATAGCGGTATTTTCTCTGATTGTAGTAATTCTTTTCAGTTCCTGCTGCTTGTATAGATTTGCCTTAGCCTCATGAATGAAAGAATTCTGATCTTTTAAATCATGGCTGTATGCCACATACCCAACAGATAGAGACAGTTCAATATTGTCGTTTCTGATGCTGTTTAACTCTGAAACTTTCTTATTTAGTCTTTCAATATAATCTTCAATATTGAATTCAGGCACTTCATGAATAACTGCTACAAACTCATCTCTTAAGAAACGGCATAGAAACAGACCATTCGCTGGTGCTGCACTCTTAAGACAGTTGGCAACACTGATAAGAGTTTTATCACCTGCCTCATGTCCATAATTATTGTTGAGATTCTTGAAATCGTCAATAGTGATAACCATAAGTTTGAAACTTGCGTCAAGCTCTGAGCGTTTTGCAAAGAGTCTGTCAAGATATGTCATCAGAGCATTGCGGTTATTCATACCGGTAAGAAAATCCACCGAAACCTGCTTCAGTTGGGAAATTACATGAATCACATAGACCAGAATCACTGTGAATGTATACATTACAGGAGCATAGAACAGGAAATTCAAAGGCAGTAGTAAAAACTGCAGGTAAAGAATCGCACCTAAAGCAATATAGATTCCCCTCTCGGAGAAGTATGTTCCCTGTAATAGCTGATAGATAAACTTATGAAAATCAGGCAGAGCAACAGCAAAGGAGATGATACCGGCCAGAACAATCGCATCATCAAGATTATGCAGAAAAACAGTACTTAACGGAGCCTCAAGATAAACCAGACAGGTAGTGTAGCCAATTGCAGCAAAGAAAATCAGAGTGCAGACAATAAAGAAAGCCGTAAAGATTCTGAAATTCGAGCCCCGGACAAAGGTACCGCGGTTATAGAACTGTCTGATGAGAAACAGCAGAATATACGGATAGATAAAGGACATGTAATTGGTCAGAAGACCGATGATAACAAGGGCAAAGCGAATTCCCTTGACATTACCGAGCTGAAATTTCTCATTCAGATAGAACAGAGTACAGAAAGCCGCATAGGCCACAGAATGAAGCAGCAGCAGATAAGCTGCATTGATACTGATTCTGGTGGAGGAATTAAGGCGAGACTTATCATGGCGGATCACGCTGACTAAAATCAGCATACAGATCACCACAAAATACAGCAAGGAAGTATCAGTTACGAAACTAAAAGACAGCATCTTGAGAGGCTTCCTTTTTCTTCATTTTTTCCCTGTACATCTGCTTGTCTGCCCTGGACACAAGCTCCTTGATATTACGTGCATTAGGCTCTGCATGTACATAGCCGCAGCTTACGGACACCTCATATTTCTTGTCCGAGAAAATCAGGCGCTCTTCAAGCTCAAAGGAGATGCTCTGAATAATTCTCTTCACATCTTCCTCATCCTGAGTCTGGGTTATCAGTACAAACTCATCACCGCCCATTCTGGCCACAAAGGCATTATGCTCACCGGCAATGCTCTTTAGGGTCTTGCCCACAAGAGAGATAGCCTCATCACCTTCAATATGACCGTAGGTATCATTAATCTGCTTGAAGTGATCGATATCGATAAAGACAATATAGGCACCGGAGTGATCTTTGCTGATAAAGACATTATTGATGTACTTGCTGAAGCTTACACGGTTATTGACTCCGGAAAGAGGATCCTGAGAAATCAGAGTACGTGATCTGGTCATGTAGTTAAAGAACAGGAAGGCTGCCAGTGAAAAACCTACTTCCACGTCATTGAACAGCATCTGCTGGGCAAAGAGAGCGATACCTAAAACCACATAATAGAAAAAGTGCTTTCTGGCTATATATTTGATATCAAAATCAAGATTGTACAGATAGGACTTATAGCACAGCCAGGCTCCGACGATTACATAGAAGTTGACGATAAAATAAAGACTTATGGAGGTGGCAGAATCAATAATATCTCTTTTATCCTCCAGAAGCATTGCATGGAAATTGAACAGTACCAGAAGACCGGCCTCGAAAAATCCCGGGACAAGGTAGCGCCAGTCATTGGTGTTGGAATAGCGGAGAAACTTTTCCTTTAATTCATTTAAAACCAGATAGAAAACAGCAACTACAGCAAGCAGCACACTCAGCTGCCAGAGAAGCACAAATACATAGGAATTGACTTGATCAAGATTGAAAGAGGAAACTCCAATAACAATGACTCGCATGAGCATTGTAATAAACACTGAAATAATTGCTATTGCATGAACGCCTAAGGTTCTTCCTTCGGATTTTATATTGTTATATAACATTGGCATCAGCATCAGTGTTGAAAACAGCAGAAGCCAAAGTTTTCCAGCTAATATTCCCACGATTGTTTCCTATTTAAGCCAAAATCCCCATTTTTGGCCATACAAGACAATTTTAAGGCGATTGAGAAATAAATACAATTAGCATCAATATATTATCAAACTCCTGTCACTATCTTTTTGTAAGGCACTAAAGCCGTTTGGTAAACATAAAATACAGATATACGAAATATGTTAATTCAGAGGAATTTGAGAATAATCGACAAAAAAGGGTAATTAACTGTTTTGTTAAATCTATAAATAGATTATAATAGTTAATAAAATTTATAGGTTATATATTATTATGAATAAAATTATTCCAATTGGACAAGCAGCAAAAATATTAGGAGTTCATGTTCAGACATTAAGAAACTGGGAAAAGTCAGGAAAATTAAAACCAGACAGTATATCGCCTGGCGGTACCAGAAGATACAGTCTTGAACATATTCTTTCTCTTTCAGGTAAGACATTACCTGTTCAGACAGATAACAGATACACTGTTGCGTATGCAAGAGTAAGTAGTCACGATCAAAAAGAAGACCTAAAAAGACAGGCGCAGGTGCTTGAGTTATACTGTGCTGAACATGGATATGAGTATGAGATGATTACCGATTTAGGCTCGGGCATGAATTACTATAAAAAAGGCCTGACCTCTTTAATCAACAAAATTCTCAATAATGAAGTTAAAAGACTGGTGCTTACGCACAAAGACAGATTATTAAGATTCGGAGCAG
>NZ_FPAH01000006.1 GCF_900116345.1 Succinivibrio dextrinosolvens
TCTATCGTGAAAGAAATATTGTAGAAACGGCTTTTAAACAGTTTAAGGTTTTAAATGATGGTGAACGCCTTAATGCAACAGGTTCTTCCTATAAAGGAAAGATTTTTATACACCTGCTGGCACAAACACTGAGAATGATGCTAAGTGTATCTGCTGCCGCTCATAAAGCAGAAGGAAAGGTATTACCAGGAGAATCACTTGAAAAGGCAATGTTGCAGCTGAAGAAACTGCAGGCCACAAAACCTGCAGGAAGAGGTATATATATAACAAAAGAGATCCCTAAAAAAACTAGAGATCTCTTTGAATTATTCTGTGTACCCTTCCCAAAGAAGCAGATCAAAAATTAGTAACTATGATCTGCGGAGGTTGGGGCTAAAGTGAATGTAATGACTATTTAACTTTTAAGCTGTCTGGCATAGGACCGTACTGACCACCGTTTGGATAGTACTTCCAGCCATCACGGATCTTAATCTTCTCATCCCATGGCAGCTTGTATTTGCCTTCAGCCAGATCCTTAACCCAGGTCAGGTAGTTTGCCTTCTCGCCACCTGGTTTGCCAACATAAGCACGGCAGCCAAGGTTGAAGATATTGTTCTCAAGAGCCCAGTTCTCACGAGCCTTATCAGCCATACGAGGGAAGAGTTCTGCGGTAACAATTTCCCAAGGATTTCTCTGCCCCTGCTGAATTACATTACCGTCATAGTTACAGATTGTACCTTCACCGAAGTAATAGAAGACGTTATCGTAACCTGCCAGGTTTACGGCAACTGTATACATCAGGTTCTGCCATGCATTGGTTCTGTTAGTGATAATCCACTGATCGTTAACCTGTGTTGAGTAACCGGAAATTCTGATATATACGTTACATCCTTTATATGCAGCCTCTCTAGCCAGCTCAGGGAACATACCGTCGTGACAGATACAAACTGCTAATTTAGCACCCTTAGGGCCATCACATACAGGCATACCAAGATTACCAGGAGCCCAAGGTTCTACTGGAACCCATGGCTGTAACTTACGGTAATGCAGAGCAATTTCACCCTTATCATTGATAATGATAGCTGTATTATATGGAGCGCCACCTTCAGGATTTTTCTCCATAATACTGAATACGCCCCAGACCTGGCTCTTCTTACATGCTTCTTTGAAACAGCCAACTTCTGGACTGTCTAAGGTTAAAAGCATTTCATCATATGACCAGATTGAAGTATTCAGGCCCTGAGTTGAATACTCTGGAAATACAATCAGATCTAAACCAGGGTAACCTGCTTTGGTATTAGCGACTGCCTTGCAGATTTTCTCGACATTTACCTTGATATCAGCAGGACCTGTTACAACAGGAACTGGATACTGAATTGCTGCAACTAATAGAGATTCTTCCCATGAACTTACTGAACCTGTACTACCCATAATAATCACCTCTTACTAATACTGATGGTTAAACTTGGAAAGTTGTTTCAACCTTCTCTGGGTTCTATTATTAGATTTTCTGGGTAGCTTATGAATCAGCAGAACACACTATTCACATACGCAAAATAACGTATAAAAGCTTTTGATTTTATATTGAGGAATTAGAGAAAAATAACGAAAGCATATGATTAACCATATGTTATACAAAGGATTATTCTTAAAAAGGAAGATTAAAGAAATGCGGTATCTGCAGGAGAGTAATCTAGCCTGTTAGAGTCACAGCTCATGGCTTTAACAGTTGCTATTGACCTGTAAAATTATCGGAGAATGATTCTGATTACTTCCCCCCCCATTCTCCAATAAATACTTTTTATCAGTATCTCCAGTCTAAGGTTGTAATAGGTGCACCAGGTTTGATAGAACCGTCATCAACCTCTTCCTTTGCAGGAGGTACATCATCCTCAGGGGCTATCTCGTAGGCATAGGCCTTCTTTCTGGCATGAACAACCTTGTCTTTGAGATCAGAGATTGCAATACCGCGACGAAGCATCACTCCACCAATAATCATCTGAGATAAAAGTAGCAATGATAAGCGGTTGCTGAAAACAGAATCATTGGCAATATCAATACTGTCGGAAGACTTTAAGATGAGATCAACCTTTTCAGAGAGTTTGGATTCGTCAGGACAAACACCAATCAGACAGGCACTGTTGGCCTTGATAATATCAACCATATCAAGGATATCCTTGTTGCAGCCTGTAGATGAGAAGGATATAACCAC
The DNA here is from genome assembly GCF_900116345.1 of Succinivibrio dextrinosolvens. Taxonomy (GTDB): domain Bacteria; phylum Pseudomonadota; class Gammaproteobacteria; order Enterobacterales; family Succinivibrionaceae; genus Succinivibrio; species Succinivibrio dextrinosolvens_B. Next base: position 2,192 of record NZ_FPAH01000006.1, read on the forward strand.
ATCACCAAGACGCAGGGTTGATAGAGCCAGCAGCATTGAATTTCTGTCGGTGTAGGACTCGCAGGCAAAACCAAGATTAAGCATTCTGGTTACAAAATCAACGGCTATGAAGGAAGACAGTCCCTGTGATAAAACCACGATACGGTGGGACTGACTTACAACATCAATAACACGGGCCAGCATTGACTCATCAACGTTTCTCTCGGTTGCAGAAACACTGACCTTAGCTCCGTCAATAACCTTTGAGGCAATGTCTCCTACAGTATCGCCCTGCTTAACACTCTCAATCTTTTTCAGATTCTGAGATGAGACCAGAGAACTTAATACCAGCTTGAAGGCAGGAAAGCCTTCTGCGCCGAAGCGCTTACAGAATCTGAATACAGAAGGTTCTGAAACACCGGCCCTTTTGGCCAGCTGTGCAATGTTCTCGTTAATAACTGAGGCAGGATTCTTCAGAATAATTGAGGCTAATTTACGTTCTGATTTTGTAAGTTCAGTTTCATTTGCAATTCTGTCTAAGATATTTGAAGCCATATTTTTAAATCAACTCTAAACTATTCTTTACATATCCATTCTGTACAACATACTGAATCTTAAATTCATCATCGAATACAACCATGTCAGCAATAAAGCCGCCTTCGATACGACCGTATTCGTTAAGGCCCAATGCTCTTGCAGGCGCTGTAGTTGCAGCATACAGAGCATCATCAAGAGAGAAGCCGCAGCTTTGAACCAGGAATTTGACACCGTCGAACATGGAGATAGTAGTTCCGGCATATGAACCTTTAGCATCAATAAGACCGCGCTTATGATCCACAAAGATTTCTGTACCGCCAAGAACAAAGCTTGATGGAGCCTTGGACATACCGGCAACAGACTGGGCATCAGAAACAATATAGAATCTGTCCCCCAAAACCTTATGTGCAAGATTTACCAGTGCAGGATGAACATGTTTACCGTCAGCAATCACGGAAGCGAAAACCTTCTCACTCTGAAGAGCGGCGCCTACAAGACCAGGCTCACGTCCTACTGGGGCCTTCATACCGTTGTAAAGATGGGTAACGTTGGTTATACCGGCCTTGAAAGCCTGCATAGCCTCATAGTAGGTAGCAGAGCTATGACCGATTGAAAGCTTTATCTTGTTGGACAGAAGCTCAACAATTCCCTTTGGTCTTACCACCTCAGGAGCGATAGTCACATATGCCAGGGTATCTCTGTTTTCCAGGAAGAAATCAAAATCCGCCGGAGTATATGGTCTGATATAGCCTGAAGGCTGGAAACCAGGGTGAGAGCTTGAAATGAAAGGTCCTTCCATGTGCAGACCAGGACATACTGTAGGATGCTTTTCCTTAAATTCAGCAACAGCGGCAATGGCCTTGGAGAGATTCTCACGAGGACCTGAAATCATGGTAGGCACAAAGGTTGTGGTACCGTGAGAAGTCTGCCAGCGTCTCATTGATTCAAGAGTATCAATGGATGGATTCTGAGAGAAGGAAACACCGGCACATCCGTTTACCAGAAGATCGATGAAGCCAGGACAGACATGGCAGCCTTTGACATCGATCTCTTCGGCTGTACCGTCTTCAAGAAGAGCCGGATTCATAGGAACAATTCTATGATCCATAATCGCAACGGTATCAACATCCACAAACTCTTCTGAGGTTATATGCAGCTGAGCATTTCTTATAACGGTAACAGCCATAATAAATCCTTATATCTGTATGTAGGTTATTCTATTCACTGCGGGCTCTGGCAGCCTTCTTAGCACGCTTTGCTGCAAAGTCCGGCTTACCCTTGTTCTTCTTGTCACGCAGTCTGACTTTCTTGTGAGTCTTCTTGTCTTCTTCTTTCTTTTTCTTGTCAAAGCCACCGTTGCCGCCAATAGAGGCACGTGAACGTTTCTTCTCTGACTGATGATGACCTGTGGTCTTCTCAGTTGGGAACTCAGCACAGACATTCTTGATGGCTCGTTTCTCAATATCCTTGCCGGTATAACGTTCAAGCTTCTCAAGGAATGAGATTTCATTCGCCATAACCAGAGTGGTTACTACACCCTTTTCACCGGCTCTGGCAGTTCTTCCTGCTCTGTGAACATAGATAGCGGCATTGGCCGGCATATCAAAGTTGTAAACATGAGTTACATCAGGAAGATCAAGACCTCTTGCAGCAACATCAGTTGCAATCAGAATATCCTTGTCACCGCCGGAGAAATTCTTGATGGCAGCCTTTCTCTCATTCATGGACAGATCACCCTGAATGGAGGCACACTTGAAACCTAAACGGCGCAGACTTGCATCAAGTCTCTGTAAACGTTCCTTGGTCTTAACAAAAACAATTGACTTACCTTTAATAGTAGTCAACAGATGGTGAAGAATTCTAATTTTCTGAGGATCTCCTGCTGCATAATATGCGCGGGACTGCAAAAATTCAGGTAGAACCTCATCCTCTTCTCCACCTACGCCTAAACGGACTTCAATAGGATCATTAAGAACTGAGGAGGCAAACTCATCAATACCTGAACCTTCCAGGGTAGCGGAGAACAGCAGAGTCTGATAGCGGTTGTAAAGCTCACGAGTGATTTTAGCAACATCATCTCTAAAGCCCATATCCAGCATTCTGTCGGCTTCATCAATAACGTACATCTCTACAGAGGAGGTATCAATCCAGCCCTTTTCAATGTACTCAATAAGACGGCCAGGAGTTGCAGCAATAATAGAGCTAGGATTCTCTCGCTGAACTTCTCTTGAACCACCACCGATAATCGTACCGGCAGACAGATCGTTAAAGCCGCCGATAAGCTCAGAGCAGACACTTTCAACCTGCATAGCAAGTTCTCTGGTAGGCTCCAGAATAATTGCACGGATTCCGTCCTTCTTCTCAAGAGACAGTCTGGCAATGATTGGCAGTAAAAAAGCAGCAGACTTACCGGTACCGGTAGGTGCCCCGCCTAAGATATCAAAACCTTCCAGAGCCTTTGGCAGAACCAGAGTCTGGACAGGGGTTGGTGTTTCCCAACCTAATTTTTTTATGTTCTCAACTAAAAATTCTGGTAGACCTAATTCGGAAAATAGCATTAAACGCCCTCTTTACCCATGCGTGTGGCATGGCATTTTTTAATAAAAGCAATCACATCTCTGCGTGACTGTGTATCAGCCATTTCTGTACCGTTGAACCATCTGACCAGTTCAAGATCAGAGGCTTCAAGCAGATCAACGTAATCTGCAAGGAACTTTTCATCGCAATTCTGCAAATCGTGCTCAACAAATGGCAGCAGCATCAGATCAAGTTCGCGCATACCGCGTCTTGACTGCCATTTAACTTTTCCTGAAACTTCAATCATCAGACAGATACAACTCCCTTAATAGCAGGATGTGGATCATACCCTACCAGCTCAAAATCTTCATACTTGTAATCAAAAATAGATGGAGCCTTGCGCAGAATATTCATCTGAGGAAGCGCTCTTGGCTCACGTGTCAGCTGCAGCTGAACCTGCTCAAAATGATTCTTGTAGATATGGGTATCACCGCCTGACCATACAAAATCGCCATACTCAAGATTGCATTCCTTGGCAATCATCATGGTTAGAAGAGAGTAGCTGGCAATATTGAAAGGAACGCCCAGGAACATATCAGCAGAACGCTGATACAGCTGACAGCTCAGCTTTCCGTTTGCAACGTAGAACTGATACAGAGTGTGACATGGAGGCAGAGCCATTCTGTCAACATCTGAAGGATTCCAGGCACATACGATGATTCTACGGGACTCTGGATTATGTTTAATCATATCAATAGCATTTGAAAGCTGGTCGATATGACGTCCGTCAGGAGTTTCAAAATCACGCCACTGCTTGCCGTATACAGGACCTAAATCACCATTCTCATCAGCCCATTCATTCCAGATACGAACACCGTTCTCCTGCAGATACTTGATGTTGGTTGAACCGGAGATGAACCATAAAAGCTCGTGAATAATTGACTTTAAGTGACACTTTTTGGTGGTTACCAGAGGAAAGCCCTTTGACAGATCAAAACGCATCTGGGTACCAAAGATTGATCTGGTACCGGTTCCGGTTCTGTCCTCACGGTCGGTTCCCTCTTCCATGATTTTCTTTAATAAATCAAGATATACCTGCACCTGTTGCTCCTAAAAATTAACGATTCTTGCCTAAAGATAAAGTGTCAATTATTGAATACAGTCCCTTGGACTTTGCATATTCAATATACAACTGCTTGATTTTGACACTTGAATTCAATGCCATTGCCTGCTTTCCTACAGCCTGCAGATCCTGAAGGTTAATATTCTTAACGATATACTTAACCATAGAAATCTGAGAGTAATTCATTGAAAGCCTGGTATATCCCAATGACATCAGCAGCATACAGCCGATTGGGGATCCTGCAATTTCACCGCAGACCGCAATAGGTCTCTGCAGAGAATTTGCTCTGTCGATAAGATACTTGAAGTATCTTACCGCAGCAGGATTAAATGCATCAAACAACTTTGATACCTTTGGATTTGCCCTGTCCGCGGCAAACAGATATGAAATCAGATCGTTTGAACCGATTGAGAAGAAATCACACTCGCTGGCCAGCTCATCAAGCATAAAGGCCACACAAGGCACCTCGATCATCACGCCGAATCTTGGGCGAGGGATCTTGGTTCCAGTTTCCTCCTCGATTTCATAGAAAGCCTCATTCAGAATTCTCTTAACGATTACAACTTCCTCAAGTCTTGAAACCATTGGAATCATAATCTCCAGGTTTCCAAAATCCTTGTTGGCAATCAGCATTGCTCGAAGCTGAGTCTTCAGAATGTTTGGCTGGTCGATGCAGACACGAACACCTCTCCATCCTAAGGCTGGATTGTTCTCCTCAATTGGGAGATAGGATAAAGCCTTGTCTCCGCCGACATCCAATGTTCTCATACATACAGGGAGTCCTTTGAACTGAGACAGAAGCTTCCTGTACCAGCCAACCTGCTGCTCCTCAGATGGCAGAGACTCACACAGCATAAAGGAAATCTCTGTTCTGTACAGACCGATACCGTCAGTCTGTTCAGGAAGATCGTCATCATCGTGGTTCAGACCTGCATTCAGCTGAATACAGATTTCCTTGTTATCCTGGGTAACAGCCTTTTCATACTTGCCGGCATTAAAGAGATCGTTCTGCTTTTTAGATGCCGCAACAAGCTGCATATACTCATCAATCACACTTGATGAAGGATCAATCAGTACTTCTGCATTCTGACCATCGACAATAATGGTTCTGCCGTCCACATCGTTAATATCGATATTAACGCCGATAACAGCAGGGATACCTAGATCTCTTGCCAGAATTGCTGTATGAGAGGAAGTTGCGCTGTCAACACAGATAAAGCCGGCTATCTTATCCTTGGTCATCTCTGCAACTAAAGCCGCTGGCATACTCTGCACGACTAAGACTACAGGAGATGACAGTTCTGTCTCCTTAGGAGCCAGATGAACCAGTCTTGTAATCAGGATTGAAGCGAAATCCCGCATATCCCTAATCTTTTCCTTATGTCCATCCTCTTCTGCAGCTTTGATTCTTCTCATGGTTACTACCTTGATTGCAGAAGCTGCAACGTAACCATTCTCAAAAATCTCGTTATCAACCTCATCCTCAAATGTTGGATCATCAAGCATACTGCCATAACCTGACATATAGCCTGAAGAAGCCTTTGAATGAGAGTTCTCCTGAAGATAGAGATTTGCTCTATCCATTTCCATCTGCAGCTGGAAGATTGTCTGATGGAAAAGCTCTGACTGAATATCCTTCTCATCAGAATACATAATCTGAATGGTTTCAAAGGTTACAGGTGGTTTCCAGACCACAGCCTGAGCAATGGCGATTGAACCTGAGCCTGTCTTACCCTTGTATCGGGATACTCTGAAATCCTCATTTTCCTTTATGGTTCTAGTGATGGAAATAATTGAGGCTATCTGAGCTGAAAGAGTAATAAGTAAGGTTTCTTCCTGTTCACCGAATACTCGGTTTTCCTTACACTGAATAACCAGAACTCCAAGTAGCTCCCCCTGATTGATTACAGGTACACCTAGAAACGACTGATACTCATCCTCTCCCACATCCGGAAGATATTTGAAATTAGGATGATCCGGCGCATTGGCAAGATTTATAAGTTCCTGCTTCTGAGCCACAAGACCAACCAGACCTTCACCTATCGCCAGTGTAGCCTTGCCGATGGAGTCTTTCTGCAGACCTTCAGTTGCGGCAAGCTTTAAAATATTCTTTCTTGAAGAAACCAGATAAAGCGAACAGCAGTTGGCGTTTGTCGCATCACGTATCAAATCTACAAGTGTATTTATGGCATCCTCAAAGGACTTCTTAGAAGATACCTCCTGAATAATTTTTCGTAGGGCTAGCAATATTGAATTCTGACTTTCAGACATAGCTACCTTACCCTCCTCGTTGTTCGCGTATTCTTTTTATAATTCACTGAATGCGGACCGAACAGAGCCACCTGAGAGAATATACTCAGGACCTGTCGATACACATCTCTTTTAAATGCAACCACCTGTCGTACCGGATACCAGTAACTTACCCAGCGCCAGTCATCAAATTCAGGATGACCTTTGCGGTTAAATTCTATATGTTCAGATTTGTCTTTATTCAAACAGAGTAAATACCATTTCTGTTTCTGTCCGATACATAAAGGTTTCTCATTCCAGCGGACCAGTCTTTTGGGGAGTCGGTACTTAAGCCAGAACTTTGTACTAGCCAGAAGCTTTACATCATTCCTGGTTAAACCAAGCTCCTCATAGAGCTCTCGATACATGGCATTCTCTGGAGATTCACCTGAATCTACTCCTCCCTGAGGAAACTGCCAGGAATTCTGCCTGATTCTTCGAGCCCATAAAACCTGACCTGAGCGGTTGCAGATTACGATACCTACATTAGGTCTAAATCCGTCTTTATCAATCACAAAAAACCGCCTGATCTTTATCTTTTAAACTTATTGCAATCTGCAAAGTTATACTGTGTGCTATTATAGCAGATAGGGGCCTCACAAAGCTCTTTGTAGATCACGTAAAATCCTTTTTTTACAACTATTCTTCAGGCATTATTTCCAAGGTTCATCTATGGGGTCAGAAAACAAAAAAAATACCAAGATTACCCCACCTCAGAATTTTGACGAACTAATCGCCAATTTAAATTTCATTGTCGGTAAATCTCTGACTGAACTTGCTGAATTTGCAAAGATACCGGTACCTATTGATACACTGCACGGAAAAGGTTTCACCGGGGAGCTAATAGAAAAATGTCTTGGAGCCAGTGCGGCCAATCAGTCGATTCCAGATTTTCCTGAGCTTGGACTTGAGCTCAAATCAATTCCTGTTGATGACAATCTATGTCCATTAGAATCAACTTTTCTATGCTATGCTCCCCTCACCGGGATTAGACATTACTCTTTTGAGTCCTCTCCACTCTACTCAAAAATCACTCGCGTACTGTTTGTGCTGATAAGGGCCTCCAGAGAGCTGGACTTTTCTCAGAGAGTGGTTCTGGGGTATTTCTTCTACACTCCATCAGAGGACGAACTCAACACTGTCAGAAACGACTTTAACGAATTATATGAACTTGTAAAAACCGGCAACGTTGAAAAAATCAATGCACGTATCGGACAGATTATTCAGATGAGACCCAAAGGAGCCAGCGGAAAAGTTCTAACTGAATGCATCGGCCCGAACGGAGAAATTATCCGCACACGACCTAGAGGTTTTTACATGAGAAGAGCATTCACCCAAAAGCTTATTCAACAGAATTTAAGTGTGGAATAGAAACATGGCTATTCTGGTTTATGCTAAAAAGTCACATTAAGCCTCACCATTATTGTGCAATCACATCCCATCCACTGATCAATCGTCTTTATTGAAATTGTTATTTATTTGTTTTATAAAGAATTTATATAAACTAAAATGTTAGTTATATCACACTATATGTGTCTATATTTACCTCATAACGGCTCATTTTTATAATAATTTTATATGTAATATCAATATGTTAAATATCAAAAAAGTAAATAATTTTCATTTTTATGTATTTTTAAAAATTCCTTGTTCGTCACAGATTTGATATGTATATATTCTATCTGTTTAAAAATATTACTATTTTTGTACTGTTTGGGATTACAATGAAATCGAAATTTAGTGGAGTACCGTTTTAGTGTTTGCTACTTACAAAGATCGGTACTTAACATTTTTAAAGGGGAAATTATCGATGAGCGTTTCTAAGAAATTTACAAAAGACGCAAAGGTAAATGTAACTTTCACTATTAAGAAAGCTGCAGCACAGGGTGCTGTTAAAATTGATCTTCTATGTGAGCACAACGGCTGGCAGGCTGTTGCTATGAAACCACAGAAGAACGGCACTTTCAAAGGCATGATCACTGTTCCAGAAGGCGAGAAGCCATCATACCAGTACAGATTCAAGTACACTTTTGAAGACAACTCTGTAAAGTATGACAACGACTGGGATGCAGAGCAGTATGTATCAAATCCTTTCGGCGGAGACAACTCAGTTTTCTCAGCTGTTCGTGATTAATTACAATCTGTAAACAGAATTAGAAGAACCGATGTAATAAAATACATCGGTTTTTTATTACCCCAAAACTACACAATATTAAACCAATCTGTCATTTTTCAAAATCCGCTTATATAAAGGCCTCGCATATTGACTTTAGTGTAAAAAACAGTAAAAACATACCATTATGTTATACAACTTGTATTATTTTCACTTTTTATACTGTTTTTTGTCTAATAAATATGAAATCGTGATTATCTCTGCAAAAAATATCGAATCCCCTCTTTTCTGTATAAAGTAGGCACGACTGTTTAATTGTATTTACAAAAAATTGAGAGGTTGTTTAGGAGAAATAAGAGGAAAGATTTAAGCTCTCCTTGACATCCTCCTCTTGCTAAAGCAAGAGGAGGATGTCAACCAAATAACTGTAATCATTTGGATTGAATGTAGGAAATTTCTCTTTAAAGGTCTTGTAGATTTCACTGTTAGTATCAGACATACCATTCTCAATAATCAGATCTGCAACTGCAGACATAACTGCAGGGTGACGATAACCGCAAAGCATAATCTGATCACGTATGTTCTCACACTTGTCACACTTAGCTTTTAAAGCAGGCTCTTCTTCTTTCAGTCTGGCAAGAGTATCAAGACTCTTCTGGAACATATAATCCTGCATCATGCTTTCAGAATCTTTTGGCAAATCATGTTGTAGTTTAAAATTTCTTTTTAGATAACATATTGTTTTATAAGCATTTGCGTTTTTATCCAGTAAAAAAAATTTAATTTATGTCACAAAATGCTTGACATTAAATGGCGAAATGAATATTATATACATCGTTGACGCGGGGTGGAGCAGTTCGGTAGCTCGTCGGGCTCATAACCCGAAGGTCGTAGGTTCAAATCCTGCCCCCGCAACCAATCAGAAACAGGTTCGCTTATGCGAACTTTTTTTTTACCCCAAAAAAACATATTCTTTGATTTTTCTCGCAATTACTAAAACTATCCTGTATATTCAGTCTGTTAGGTCCTATCTAATATTCTTTATAACCTAAACTTAAAAATATAAGCGTTTACAGAATTACAAAACAACATCATCTAACATTTACGGAAATATTATGCTTGGCAAAATCACTAGCAGTTTTTTTGTAGGATTAATATCAGCAATTCTTATTTCTCCTGTACAGGCACTTGAATCAGAGAACAATGATGCACTTGAGCATGTAAAAATGACAATGCTCATGGAGCATGAAGGTTTTCTAGTATGGTATGCAAAGCAGCAGGGCTGGGATCGCGATCTGGGCTTAGATCTGGAACTATCAATAGTTAATACCTCCGGTCTTGATATCATCAATGACAAAAGAGACCATCCTAACCGCTGGGAACTTACCTGTATAGGAGCAGTCCCAGCAATCATAGCCTCAGAGGATGTCCCTATCAAGATTTTCGGTATTGCCAATGACGAATCCTATGCAACAGATATCATGGTACAGAGTGACAGTGAGATCCTGAATGTAAAAGGCTGGTCCCGTGAGTATCCTAATGTGTATGGTGATCCTGAATCCATCAGAGGAAAAACCTTTTTCTTAAGGTACGGTACATCAAGTATCTATACTCTATCAAACTGGCTTAATATCTTTGGTCTTAAAGAAGATGATGTAAACATTGTGGACAGTTCTCTAAGCGATGCCATTGAAAAAATGAACAACCGAGAAGGTGACGGTATGGTTCTATGGGCTCCAGAAAACTATGAAGCTCTAAAACAGGGCCATCAGATTGTTGCTCATGCAGCTCAGGTTGGAGCATTTGTTCCTGTGATATTCGTTGCAGATTATGACTATGCGGAAAAACACCCTGACGTGCTGGCAAAGGTTCTGGCTCTGTATGATCGTGTAGTTCAGATCCAGAATGATGATGTATTCAAACTGATTTTAAGTTATAAGCAGTTCCTAATGCTTTATACAGGAAAAGTGTTTAACGAGGATTTCTGCATTTATGATCTGAAATCACACCCTACCTACAGTATTAGTGAACAGATTACTATGTTTACAAGTACGAAAGAATACACAAGCGGTATGGAAAATCTGGAGCAGAATATTGCAAAGAAATTTGAGAAGCTGCCAACCAAGAGTGCTATTCCATTAAGTTTCTTTGGAAAGAAGTACAAGAGAGAAACAACCAGTGAATATCTGAAAGAAGCTCTTAAGTATCAGAAGAACAACTATCAGAACATTGAGTAGTCAAAACTGACTAATTCTCATAACTTAAATTGAAGCATACTAATTAGCTGCTTCTTTTTATTACGAAAAAAGCTCAGACCAGAGATCTGAGCTTTTAAATTATCCGGAGTAAATCAGATATTACTGTTTAACTTCTGACTTCTGCTTGAACTCTTCTTTAGCAAGCTTTAACTGAGCCATAAACTCATCATTTGCGTGTAAACGTGCAACAACAGCTGAAGCTACAACACGAGCAGCATCAACGTCTGACTGCCAGTGGTAACCACAGATTACACGGCTCTGGCCCATCTCAAAACCTCTCTTTAGAATCTCGTTCTGTCTGAAAGGATTGATTTCTGCAAGAACTAAAGCCTCAGCCCAGCCGATTGCAGTGTGGCCTGATGGATATGAACCATTTGAAGATAAGGTCTTCTGGTCTTTCATATTGCAGGTATTAACACCATAGAAAGCAAAAGGACGAACTCTCATGTAATGCTCTTTTGCAGATCTGGTTGATAAGTCACCAGCGTCTTCAACCATCTTGCTGATTAACTTGTAGATCTGAGGAGTATTGCTCTTTGAAATCTTCATGCCAAATGCTTCAGATAATGCAGCTGAAACACCCTGAGCATCAACATCAGCATCTCTTGCAGCCTGAGCACCTCTTTCAGTCTTACGTAACATGAAGCCCTTGTTGTACTGAGCCTGATCATTTAGGAAGGTTACGCTGTCCATTGCTGGTGGAGGAGGTAATAAAGCTAAGCTGTCTGCAACGTCAGAAGCATTCAGGTAATACTTCTCAGGAGCTGTTCTTACGTCGTTGTGAGCAGCAAAAGTTGCGGTTGATACTAGCATTGTAGCTAAAATGATGTTCTTCAATTTCATAGTTATGTAGATCCTTAATGTTTGTTTAATTGTTATCAGAAAAAATTTCCCCTGTAATGAGGAGAAATTTAACTCGGATTAGAATGCCACAAGATGAATTAAATCCAAAACACTTTTGGACAAAAACTATAAAAGCGTCATCTTATTTAAAATTGGTTAAGAGTAATATCACAAAAATTGATTTCAGATATTGAAACAAAAATTATGACAAAAAAACTCTTTGCTTTATTTATTTCAACGCAAAATAGGAGAAATAGAAAAAGCGTGAAAGTTTAAGAGGTTTTAGAAAAGTAATATCTGGACTGAAAAAGACATGAACGGATACAAAAATCCCCTGCCATAAGACAAGGGATCTGTATTCAGAGAAAAGATTATCTGATTAGTTAATCTTCTCACGGATACGTGCAGCCTTACCGGTACGGTCACGTAAGTAGTATAGCTTAGCGCGACGAACGTCACCGCGACGGGTTACCTTAACAGAAGCAATCATTGGAGAGTGAGTCTGGAATACACGCTCAACACCCTCGCCTGATGACATCTTACGAACGGTGAAAGATGAATTTAAACCGCGGTTACGCTTTGCAATAACGTTGCCTTCGAAAGCCTGAAGACGGGTCTTGTCACCTTCAACAACCTTAACCTCAACACGTACGGTATCACCTGGGTTGAACTCAGGAATATCAGTACGAATCTGCTCTTTCTCTAGCTGGTCAATAATTGGATTGCTAGCCATTTTTAGTACCTTCCATTAATAAGGATAAACAAAAAAACTATTTTAAATCGTGTTCTTGAAGATATTCATCAAGCAGCTTACGTTCTAACTTGGTAAGCTCACGATTCTTCAGCAAATCAGGTCTTCTTTCATATGTACGACCAAGACATTGCTGCAGGCGCCAGTTTCTTATCTTCTCATGGTTACCGCTCATCAGAACTTCAGGAACTCTCATTCCGTCAATTTCTTCTGGACGTGTGTACTGCGGAAAATGCAGTAAGCCTTGAGCAAAAGAATCTTCTTGCGCATTCTGAATGTTTCCTAAAACACCAGGAACCATTCTTGAAACAGCATCGATGATACACATGGCAGGGAGTTCACCCCCTGAGAGGACGTAGTCACCGACAGAAACCTCCAGATCGACTTCCTTCTGAAGGACACGCTCATCAATACCCTCATAGCGTCCCGCTATGAGAATTACAGAGCCCCAACTGTGGATATCTGTGACCAACGAGTGATTGAGCTGTACGCCTTGAGGAGACATACAAACAACTTTAGTATCCTTCGGTGCTTGACTTCGAGCAACTCTAAGAGCATCTCTTAATGGCTGTACCTGCATCAGCATTCCTGGACCACCACCATAAGGTTTATCGTCCACATTGCCGAATTTATCTTCAGTATAATCTCGAGGATTTATGCAATCGACCTTAATAAGACCGTTTTCACAAGCTCTTCGAGTTACGCCGAATTTAGTTACAGCGTCAATCATCTCAGGAAAGAGCGTAATGACACCAAAATACATTAGTAATCTACGCCCCACTCAACCTCGATTGTTTTTGCATTGAGATCAACTGCCTTAACAATCGGGCCAACGACATAAGGAATCAAGAATTTCTCTTTACGTTCCTTTGCCAGGTGGTCAGAGGGAGACACTTCCATTAAGGGAGCAGCTCCGTAATCCCTAATTCTCGATACTTTACCGAGCATTACACCTTCCAGTCCAATAACCTGACAACCTACAAGGTCAGCCAGATATACGGTACCTTCTGGTACAGGAGGTAGGCTTGAGCGCCTAATCCCAATTTCAGCTCCTGCATAAAGCTTTGCTTCTTCAGGAGTTGATGCCACATCAAGCTTAACAATAAAATCATTACCGTGTGGCTTATATTCTTCAACCTGGACCTCACGCCATTCCGCCCCGCGCTGACGTATAAACCATGGCGAGTAGTCAAAAAGGTCCTCGGGTTGCTGCGTATATGAACGAACCTTCATCCATCCATATACTCCAAATGATGAGCCTAAGGCTCCCATTGGACGCGGTGTATCAGTCAAAGCTTATTAAGCCTCAGCTGACTCAGATGCTGCAGCTTCAGCTTCTGCCTTAGCCTTTGCCTCTGCAGCTGCTTTCTTAGCTGCTACAGCTGCTGCGTGCTTATCAGCCTTAGCCTTTAAAACTGCCTCTTCGCCCATCTCGTTCTCAACAAGAAGACGCTTTACACGATCTGAAGGCTGTGCACCTTTAGCAATCCAAGCATTGATTGCTTCTAGATCTAGACGAAGACGAATCTCTTTACCTCTAGCGATTGGGTTGAAAATACCAACCTGCTGAATAAAACGACCAGTTGCAGCAAAACGCTTGTCTGCAACAATTACGTGATAAAATGGACGCTTTTTCGCACCTAAGCGACGTAAACGAATGACTACCATTTCGCATTACCTATATTTAGTTAAACAATCATGATGAAAAGTCATCATACAAAAACAGTTGCAGTATTTTACACCTTTTGGAGAAAAAAACAAGATCAACATCACTATTGAGAAATTATTTTTAACCTTCTGTAATTGAAGGGAAATATCATGGTGAATAAATCGAACTGTTTTAGATTTATATCGACAAATCAAATTGTTAAGAGAGATTGGTTAAGATTTTATAGAGATTAAAGATTATTTGGGGAGAAAAAAAATATTTCAGCTTCGATTACTGGTCGAAGCTGAAGTTATAGTTGGCAGTTAAAGACTATCTGCGGAAGAAGTTACCCATTCCGCCCATGCCTCCCATACCGCCCATCTGGCCCATCATGCCTTTCATAGCACCAGCCATCTTACGGATTCCGCCTTTACCCATCTTCTTCATCATCTTCTGGGTCATTTCAAACTGGCGTAGAAGCACATTAACCTCGTGAATTTCTACACCTGCACCCATAGCGATTCTCTTCTTTCTTGAGCCTTTGATAATCTCAGGATGTACTCTCTCTTTCTTGGTCATGGAGTTGATGATTGCTTCCATGTGCAGAAGAGACTTGTCGTTAACTTTATCCTTAATCTGATCGGAAATATTTCCCATACCAGGAAGCTTATCCAGAAGACCTGACATACCGCCCATCTTCTTCATCTGAGCAATCTGATCTCTGAAATCATCGAAGGTAAAGCCCTCACCGGACTTAATCTTCTGAGCAACCTTCTTTGCCTGTTCAATATCGGTGTTACGCTGCAGATCTTCAATAAGAGACAGCACATCGCCCATATCAAGAATACGGCTGGCAATACGATCAGGGTGGAATGGCTCCAAAGGAACAATCTTTTCACCAAGACCGATAAACTTGATTGGCTTACCAGTAATTTCCTTAACACTCAGTGCAGCACCACCACGGGCGTCACCGTCTGCCTTGGTCAGAATTACACCGGTCAGATCCAGAGCTTCACCAAAGGCTTTTGCTGTATTGGCAGCATCCTGACCAGTCATAGCATCAACAGTGAAAAAGGTTTCAATAGGATCGGTCAGAGCATGAAGTCTCTTAACCTCATTCATCATTTCCTCATCCACTGCAAGACGACCGGCAGTATCAAGAATCATTACATCATAAGCGCGTAATTTAGCTTCTTTTAATGCAGCTGTAGCGATATCCTCTGGCTTGTTCTTAGGATCAGATGGATAGTAGTCAACACCAATCTCAACAGCCAGAGTCTTTAACTGATCCATAGCTGCAGGTCTGTAGGTATCAACAGAAACCAGAAGAACCTTCTTGTTCATACGCTCTTTTAAGAACAGAGCTAATTTAGCTGCTGAAGTAGTTTTACCAGCACCCTGTAGACCTGCCAGAAGAATAACAGCAGGAGGCTGATGAGCAAGATTGATTTCACTTATCTGTCCGCCCAGAGTCTCAATCAGTTCAGCATGAACAGCCTTGATAAATTCCTGACCAGGAGACAGACTCAGATTAACTTCAGCGCCTAAAGCTCTTTCCTTTACTCTGTTGGTAAAGCTTTTAACAACAGGAAGAGCAACATCAGCTTCTAATAAAGCAGTACGAACCTCACGTAAGGTATCTTTGATGTTATCTTCAGTAATACGGCCTTTACCGCTTATATTCTTAAGGGTACGGGTTAATCTCTGGGTTAAATTCTCGAACATTGAAATCAGCTCTTAAAAAAAAACTAAACTACGGAATTTTGAATTATAACAGATACAAAATGATTTTGAAATTTTGCACAAATCCTGAAAAGCAGCCGGAGAGGATTAGATGAGCTTGATATCGCAGATGCACTAGATGAGAAAACCAAGGTGCATCTGCAGATAGTAGATATTAGTGAGTGGTCTTCTTAATGATGTAATTTCCCACAAACTGGAAGATACTGATCATAAGCAGGATAACAATCACTGTCAGCCAGATCATGTCACGATAGCCCATCTGATAACCGTATCTTATGGCAAAATCACCAAGACCGCCGGCACCGATGGCACCTGCGATAGCAGTAATACCGATGAAGGAAACAAAGGTAATCATGGTTACACGGGTGATACTAGGAATACTTTCCTTAAGATAGACACTGAAGATAATCTCCCATGGAGAAAGCCCCATTGACTGAGCAGCTTCAACAAGACCTCCGTCAATCTCGGATAGAACCTGTTCAATCTGTCTTGAAAAGAAAGGAACAGTTCCAAATACCAGAGCAACGAAGGAGCCTTCAAGACCGGAACCTGTACCTACAATAAAACGGGACAGAGGGATCAGAAGCACCATCAGAATAATGAAAGGGATTGAACGGATAACATCAATGCAGCGATCAAGAGTATTGAATACCAGTCTGTTGCGCATGATGCCGCCAGAGCGGGTCACAACCAGTGTTACACCAAGAGCAACACCCAGTACCCAGGCAATGGTTCCTGATACCAGCACCATAATGATGGTCTGATACAGGCACTCGTAGAATTCCTCAGCAAGCCTTTCAAAGTTAGGCATTAATGTATTTATCATGTTCATTATTTTAGAATCTCCACTTTAACGCCTTTATCCTTTATATACGCAACTGACTCTTCAATCTTTGAAGGCTCTCCTGTCAAATGCACTGCAAGTCTGCCCAGTGGCACTCCTTTTATATAATCGATATTTGCATAGAGAATGTTGACTCTTACCTTGAATAAATCACAGATCTGAGTCATCAGATCCTCACCGGTAGACTCTCCAGTATAGGTTAGAGACCAGATATTTGTACCTTCCTTGATATCTGCTAGAGAACCTTTCTGATGGAGAATATCCATAAAAGCTTTAACGTTAGAGGCGGTATCCAGGAATCGTTTGGTTAATGGAGCCTTAGGATCTGCAAAGAGGTCATAAACCCTACCGCACTCAACCACACTTCCGTTTTCCATAACCGCAGCTCGGTCACAGAGATCTTTTACAACAGACATCTGATGGGTAATTACCACAATAGTCAGATTGAGCTTCTTATTAAGCTCTTTCAGCAGAGTTATGATCTGCTCTGTAGTTTGTGGATCAAGGGCTGAGGTAGCCTCATCGCACAACAGCACTTCAGGATCACAGGCAAGGGCTCTGGCAATGGCAACACGCTGTTTCTGACCACCAGAAAGCTGAGATGGGTAGGCATCTCGGCGATCAGAAAGATCAACCATTTCCAGTAAGGACTCGATTTTTTTTACTCGCTCCTTCTTCTCCATTCCTGTTCTTTTTAAAGGAAGGTCGATGTTTTCAAAGACAGTTCTGGATGGCATCAGATTGAAATGCTGAAAGATCATGCCGATTCGCTGACGGATTTTACGAAGCTTACTGTCTTCAAGAGAGGTCAGTTCGGTATCACCAATGATTACCCTGCCCTCGGTTGGACGTTCCAGAAGATTGATACATCTTACCAGAGTTGATTTTCCTGCTCCGGAAAAACCGATGATTCCGAAAATCTCACCGTCGTTAATCTCAAGATTAACGTCCTTTAGAGCCTCAACTCTTCTTTTTTTCTGAATAAATGTTTTACTTATGTGTTCAAGTTTGATCATTTTGGTATAGCTTGTTGAAATATTAACTGTAGAATTATACATTAACAGCAGACGACTAAATAAGTTACATCCTTATTCAGTGCGATTTTTTTTAAGATTACAATCAGTAAATATAGGGTAAAAATATGAGATTCAATTTCAAATCAATCCTTCTTGCATCTGTGCTTTCAGTTACAGCCTTTGCATCAAATGCAGCTGATCTAAAAGAGATTAAGGTAGGCGTTGTTGGCGACTATGTTGCACAGTGGGATACCGTAAATGAGATTCTTAAGAAGGATAATCTGAAGGTTAAGCTGGTTAGATATTCTGACTATGCTACTCCAAACCGCGCTCTGCATGATGGTGAAATCGATCTGAATGCATTCCAGCACAAGGCATTCCTAAAGAATGACATCGAACGCAACGGTTACGAAATTGTAGATATCGGCGACACCATTATTACCCCTCTTTGCATCTTCAACAACAAGGATAAGATTAAATCTGTTGAGGATATCAAGGATGGCGATATCATTGCTATTCCATCTGATTTAACCAACGGCGGCCGTGCCCTTAAGGTTCTGGAGTCTGCAGGTCTAATCAAGGTTGATCCTGCTAAGGGTTACACACCAACCAAGGCTGATATCACCGAATACGTTAAGAAGATTAAGATTCGTGAAGCTGAGTCAGGTATTCTGGCCAGAATTCTTCCTGACGTAAGTGCTGCTCTAATCAACGGTGGCAATGCATACACAGCAAAGCTGAATCCAAGCACCGATTCAATCTATCAGGAAAATATAGATCCTAAGGTAAATCCAGCTGCAGCTGTGCTTATCAACGTAATTGCAGCTAAAAAGGACAGAGCAAACGATGCTGATCTCAAGAAGGTTGTAGAGGCTTACCAGACTGATGCTGTTGCCGACACCATTCTTGAGGCTTACAAGGGCGCTTTCCTTCCTGCATGGGCAGGCGCTAAGGGCGGATTTGTTAAATAGAGCCAACGCATGATCTTAAATCTTAAAGACTACCTTGGAGCACTCGAAAAGGTAGTCAATATCGATTGCGGCAGTACTGATCCTGAGGGAGTTACCACTGTCTGCCGTATTTTCTGCAATCTATTCAAAGACAGCGGTTTTCATGTTGAAGAGGTTGACCTTGGTGATAAGGTTGGCCATGGAATGTTTGCCACCAATAAACCAGGTGCAGAACATTATGATCTGCTGCTGTCAGGACATCTTGATACAGTTTTTGCCAAAGGAACCGCAAAGGAGAGACCTTTCAGAATTGAAGAAGGCATAGCCTACGGCCCAGGCGTAGCCGACATGAAGAATGGCTGTCTTGCTATTCTTTTTGCCTTATGTACCCTGAAAAAGGAAATTCTGAACTCACTTTCAATAGCAGTTCTTTTCAATCCAGATGAAGAGATAGGAAGTCCTGCTTCAACCCCATGGATTGATTCCTATGCAAAAAAATCAACCTATGCCCTGGTCTTTGAGTCACAGGAAAAACTCGGACTTATAACCGAAAGACGCAAAGGTATATCCCACATTGATGTCTTCATGCACGGTGTAGGTGCTCATGCAGGCTTCTGTCCTGAAAAGGGAAGAAGTGCCATTAACGCCATGGCCAACTGTATCTTCAGAATCAATTCTCTTGCCACCAAAGATATTACCGTTAATTTCGGTACTATTCAGGGAGGAAGCATTGCCAATGCAATTGCTCAGGAATGCAGTGCACGAATTGATGTCCGTTTCTGGACCAACGAGCAGTGGGAAGATTTCTTTAGCAAGTTCAAGGCTGAATTTGAAAAACCATTTGGTAAGGATATAAAAGCCGAATATAAGATTCTGGTCTTAAATCCACCAATGATTATGGTTGATGGTATAGATGATCTCAAAAAGATTGTAAGTGAATCTGCCCAGAAGGTCGGCTTTAAGTGTACCTTCCAGTCATCCGGTGGTGTATCAGACGGCAATCATATCTCCCAGTGCGGACTTCCGGTTTTAGATTCCTTCGGTCCGATTGGCGGTGACTGTCATACTGACAGAGAATGGCTGGATATTGATTCAGTGAACACCTCAGTTGCCTGGCTCAAGAATATTATGACCAGGTTTTATGAGCTCAAAAATCAGTAGAAACAGTAGTAGGATTACATGCATTCAGACATTCTGACCCGCGGCAATATCTACAGATCGATAATTGTCTACGCTATTCCGATTATCATCGGCAACAGTGTTCAGCAGTTATACAATTTCTTCGATATGCTAATCGTGGGCAGAATCATTGGACTTGATGCTCTTGCTGCCTGTGGCGCCACCGGTCCAATATTCTTTCTGGTTTTCGGCTTTATCTTTGCCTCCACTCAGGGCTTTACGATTGTAACCGCCCAGAAGTTCGGCGAGAAGAATTATGATCTCATAAAAAAATCCTATGCCATCTCAACCATTCTCTCGGTTATCATCGCCATAGGAGTAACCCTTCTGATTCTTCCCCTCTCCTACCGTATACTGAGGTTGCTGCATACTCCGGAAGAAATCATGGAGCTGGCACATACCTATATGTATATAATCGTGGCAGGAACTCTACCACTGATTCTATACAATCTTTTAGCCTGCATCATGAGAGCATTGGGAGACAGTAAGACTCCGCTTTATTTTCTTATTATCTCCTCGGTTTTAAATCTATGTCTTGACCTGGTCTTTATCCTGGTTTTCAAGCTGGGAATTGCCGGTGCCGCCTATGCCACAGTTGTAGCCTGGACAGTTTCTGACATTCTCTGCTACATCTATATTCACAGAAGATTTCCAGAATTAAGACTGTCCTTAGAGGATTTCAGATTCAGATTTGATTTTTTCTTTAAGCACATCAGGATTGGAATTCCTATGGGACTGCAGCTATGTGTGATATCTCTTTGTACTCTCGTTCTGCAGAGCGGTATCAATCGTCTGGGAACCAATGCTGTAGCAGCCTTTGCCACAGCGATTATTGTTGATCAGATCTTCACCCAGCTTTATATTGCCCTAGGTTCGGTAATATCTGTCTTTACAGCACAGAACTATGGAGCCTGCTATTATCAGAGAATAACCGACGGTGTTAAAAAGGGATTTATACTCAATATCGGAATCACCGTATTTCTGGCAGCGCTGGTATTACTGTTCTCTAAGCCCCTCATTGAGGTTTTCATTGAAAGTAACAACCTCACGATTATAAGACTCGCACAGGAGACATTATACGTCTATGTGTGTTTCTATATCTTCTTCGGCATGATCATGGTTCTGAAGAATACACTGTTGGGACTTGGTCTTGCCAGATACCCTCTCATCTCAAGCTTCTTTGAGCTTGGCCTGCGCTTTTTCATAATTGATCTGCTGCTGGAGAAATTCGCCTATATAGGGGTCTGTGCCATCATGCCTATAGGCTGGATTGTAGGCTTTTCAATTATGTTTGCTGCTTATCTGTACGAAAAAAAGAGACTTGCAATATAGCAGGCCTCTTCTTAGCTTTTTTCGGAGGTAATTTAGAAATCCGGAGCAAAAGCCTCATTTCTGGCAACCACATTTGGAGGAAGAAACTTTTTGAGCTGCTCCTGAAGATATAGCTTTTTAGCCTTGGAATACTCATCATCAAAGTCACAGTGATAAAGCCAGCCATAAGCCTCTTCATACATGATTGGAGAGCCAAAGCCTCGAACCAGCATATCAGCCCAGTTCAATCTGGCGGTCTTCGAACCTAAAGCTGCAGCAGTATGCATGTACTGCTCAGACATATTAAGACTCTTACCCATACCGGAACCGCGCTCATAGAATACCGACATCTGCATCATTGCAGGAGCATAACCGTCATCAGCTGAATGTCTGATGTAACCTAAGCCAAGTTCCTTATCTTCTCGAACGCAGATACCGTTCATCAGCATCTGACCCCAGGCATACATGAATACAGGGACTTTAACAATACGGGCACGATCTTCAATATCGGCGGTGAACTGACAGCGGTCCTGATCTCTTACAACAGCAGCAAGTCTGCTGTTTTCAATAATGGAATTCATTTTGTCAGGAGAATACATTTCAGTATTGGCATTAGGAGCTGCATTGGTGAGACCGCTGAAATCGATGTTTGCCAGAGTATCTCGTGCCACCATGGCTCTGGTTGAGGTCACGACCTCATACTTGGCAGCAGAAACTTCTCCTGAATAGGAATAGATAGCTAAGCCAAGGGCCAGTGCGATTGCACTAAACTTAGAGTATTTAACCATTGGGTTCCTCCTTGGCTTAACGTTATTATTTAATTATAGAACATATATACAAAGTCAAATCTTCAGATCACTCTGAAAACCTGCGCTACTCTTGTCCCATATATATTTACGGCAGGATCCTAAAAAAATTTAGAAATAAAAAAGGCGATACTTTAATTTTTTAAGTATCGCCCTTTAAATCATTTTCTAAATGGATTTGAGATTACTTGTTCTCTGATAACCACTTCTGAGCAAAATCAACACCCTTCTTGATGTTGGTTGCTAACTGAGGAGCTGCCTCGTCAATTAACTTCTGCTCGAACTCTGAAACGGTACCGTAGTCGATAACCTCATCCCAACCGTTCTTACCGAAACGAACTGCCTGAGCGAAGAATGGAGCAACCTTTGAGCCGCCTTCAACGTATGCGTACTCGTTAACGCCTGGCTCACCCATTAAGCCCTTAACAACCTTAAGAGCAAAACGTGCACCAGCAGTTGCCATTGATAGAGTTGCTGAACCAGCACCAGCCTTAGCCTCAACAACCTCAGTACCAGCGTTCTGGATACGATCGGTTAGAGCCTTGATACGGTCGTCAGCAATCTTCTCGTGACCGATAACCTTTGATAATAGAGGGATAATGGTGGTGCCTGAGTGACCGCCGATTACTGGAACCAGGATTCTCTGGTTAGAAATGCCTAGCTCAGCTGCTAAGAAGGTCTCTGAACGTAGAACGTCAAGAGCTGAAACACCGAATAGACGGTGCTTGTCGTATACACCCTCAGCCTTTAGAACTTCAGCTGCTAGAGGTACAGTTGAGTTAACTGGGTTGGTGATGATGCAGATGCATGCCTTTGGACATACACGTGCACAGTTGCGAACTAAGTTAGCAATGATACCTGCGTTGATGTTGAACAGATCATCACGGGTCATACCTGGCTTACGTGCAACACCTGCTGGAATTACAACAACGTCAGCGCCCTCTAAAGCCTTTGGAAGATCATCGCCAGTGTAACCCTGAACTTCAACGTCTGTTGGGATGTGGCTTAGATCAACTGCTACACCTGGGGTAAATGGTGCAACGTCAAATAAACCTAACTTTGAACCTGCTGGTAATGAATTCTTTAAAATCATTGATAAAGGCTGGCCAATACCGCCTGCTGCACCTAAAACTGCAACTTTCATGTGTTACTCCTAACAAAATGAAAAAGGTAGAAACTACGTCTACGTCATAAATAAAAATTTTTGTGTATTCCGTGATTATACCAAACACGAAATAGTCTTTGTTTAATCTGCACAGTATACAACGTGATTATGTGATATTAATAGAAAAATGCAGAGATATAGAGCATACCTCTGCATTTTGTATAATAGGCTGCACCAAAAACTACAGATTATTCGCCCTTGGAGAAATCCAACAGAGAATATATTGAGTCTTCCTTTCCATCAAGGCATCTGGTGCTGTCAAAATACTCTTCAACTGATGGCAGTCTTCCCAGTTTTGCGGTTACTGCAGCAAGCTCTGCACTTCCAAGGAACACATTTGCACCATTACCGAGTCGGTTAGGGAAATTTCGGGTTGAAGTTGAAATCACGGTGGCGTTATCTGCAACACGGGCCTGATTACCCATACACAGTGAACAGCCAGGGATCTCAATACGAGCGCCGGCCTTGCCCAGGATTGACAGTAAACCTTCATCTGAAAGCTGCTGTCTGTCCATACGGGTTGGAGGTGCCATCCACAGTCTTACCTTAGCCTCACTCTTTAAGTCCCTGAAGATTTCGGCAGCAGCACGGTAATGACCGATATTGGTCATGCAGGAGCCGATGAAGACTTCATCAATCTTGGTGCCAGCAACCTCAGAGAGTAGTCTTGCATCATCAGGATCATTAGGAGCACACAGGATTGGCTCGTTAATCTCGTCTAGGTTGATTTCCAGAACCTCAGCATAGGAGCAGTCCTTATCAGCCTCAATCAGAGATGGGTTATCAAGCCACTGCTGCATAGCATCAGCACGCTTTAACAGAGCATCCTTTGACTCGTAGCCATCCTTTGCCATCTGTCTTAAAAGAGCAATATTTGACTTCAGGTATTTCTCGACAGATGCCTGAGAGAGCTTGATAGCACAGGCTGCAGCGGAACGTTCAGCTGAAGCATCGGCAAGCTCAAAGGCGTGTTCTACGCTTAAATCCTCAAGACCTTCAATCTCGATAATCTTGCCGGAGAATACGTTCTTCTTGCCCTTCTTCTCTACTGTCAGAAGACCTTTCTTAATTGCAAAGTAAGGAATAGCGTGAACCAGATCACGAAGTGTGATACCAGCCTTACGCTTACCGGTAAATTTAACCAGTACAGACTCAGGCATATCCAGAGGCATAATTCCGGTAGCAGCAGCAAAGGCAACCAGACCGGAACCTGCAGCAAAGGAAATACCTAAAGGCATACGGGTATGAGAATCACCGCCGGTACCTACGGTATCAGGCAGACACATTCTGTTAAGCCAGGTATGGATTACACCGTCACCAGGATTTAGAGCAACACCGCCGCGTGAGTGGATAAACTTTGGCAGAGTTGAGTGGGTCTTAACATCAACACTCTTAGGATAGGCAGCAGTATGACAGAAGGACTGCATAACCATTGGAGCGGTAAACTTCAGACAGGCTAAATCCACCAGCTCATCACGGGTCATAGGACCTGTAGTATCCTGAGAACCTACAGTAGTAATTACAGGCTGACAGTACTGACCTGGGCGGATACCTTCAACACCGCAGGCACGACCGACAATCTTCTGGGCACGGGTAAAGCCGCCTGAGGCCTTAACCTCTGAAGCTTTAGCAAATACATCAGTTGGACCAAGCTTCAGATAGGCTCTTGCTCGGTCAGTCAGATCCTTGCCGATAATCAGAGGAATTCTACCGCCGGCACGAACTTCATCTAATAAAGTAGGAGTCTTAAGTGCGAAGCTGCATAGAACCTCACCGCTCTCATGGCTTGTGATGGTACCGTCGTATACGTTCAGATCAACCACATCACCGCGGTTTAGCTTGGATACATCAGCCTCTAAAGGCAGAGCACCTGAATCCTCCAAGGTATTGTAAAAGATTGGGGCAATCTTGCCACCAACAACTATACCGCCAGCTCTCTTGTTAGGTACTCCTTCAATATCATGACCGATATGCCATAAAAGAGAATTTGCAGCAGATTTTCTTGAGGAGCCGGTACCAACCACGTCACCTACGAAAATCAGTGGATAACCTTTGCTCTTAAGCTCTTCGATAGTAGAAACAGGGCCCTTAACGCCTTCCACATCAGCCTTGAGATCATCACGTGACATCTTGTACATGGCAAGTGCATGCAGAGGAATATCAGGACGTGACCAGGCATCTGGAGCAGGAGAGAAATCATCGGTATTGGTTTCACCTGCAACCTTGAATACGGTCAGAGTCACCTTTGATGGGAAACTGTCTTTTGAAGTAAACCAGGTGGCATCAGCCCATTTTTTAATCAGGCTTAAGGCATTGGAGTTGCCCTTGTCAGCAAGATCTGCAATCTCATCAAAGGCATTGTAGATAAGCAGAGTATGCTCAAGTGCACTTTCAGCCTCTTGGGCCATAGCTGAGTCTTCAAGCAGCTTGATGAGATAACCTACATTGAAGCCGCCCTTCATGGTTCCTAAAAGCTTTACAGCAAGAGTCTTGTCCATAATCGGACTTACTGCCTTGCCGGATGCAATGTTGTACAGGAACTCAGCCTTGATAGCAGATGACTCATCTACACCAGGATTGATTCTGTCCTTTAAAAGGTGCAGCAGTTCATTCTCTGAACCTACTGGAGGATTCTTTAAAAGCTCACAGAGCTCTTTTGTAAAATCTGCATTTAAAGGCAGAGGCTCTACACCAAGACGAGCACGCTCTTTGGCCTGCTCAAAATACTCAGTTAAATACTTTTCCATATAAGCGGTACACCTGTAGTAATTATCGTATCTGGCTCCAGTCAAAGAACTTACCCGGATCGGTTTTTCTGCCTGGTGCTACTTCATTATGTCCGGCTATATTGTTTCCAATATCCGGATAGGTTTCCTTAAGGACAGCAATTACTTCCTTAAGAGTTGAATACTGCTCTATAGTGTATTCAAGATCATCACAGCCCTCAAGTTCGATACCAATTGAGTAATCATTGCACTCTTTGTGCCCATTATATGATGATCTGCCTGCGTGCCAGGCTCTGTCCAGGAAGGATACGTACTGAGTGATTACGCCCTGACGGTTGATGAAAAGATGAGTTGAAACCTCAAGATGAGCAACTTCCTTGAAGTAAGGATGAGCGTCTGGATCTAAAGTTCCCTTGAAAATGTCATCAACGTAGGGACCGCCGAACTGGCGAGGTGGAAGAGAAATACAGTGAATTACGATAAGAGAGATTTTAATCCCTTCAGGTCTTTTTCCAAACCTGTCAACAGGGACTTTACGGATGTTTATATCGTCAGAATATAGCCATCCTGACTTGATTTGAAACACAGATACCTCCTTTTAGAAGGCGGTTAAAGTCTTTTTGGTGTCAAGAAAGTTAATAACATGAGACTTAGCTTTGTGAGTATCAGCAAACTGAATTACTTCATAGTTTGATGAATCGGACAGTAAAGCTCTGAGCAGACGGTTGTTCAGATCATGACCGGTCTTGTAAGCCTTGAAGTTAGCAAGAATACTGTGACCATCCATGTACAGATCACCGATTGCATCTAAAAGCTTGTGCTTAACAAACTCATCCTCATAACGAAGGCCTTCTGGGTTGATAACTCTGTGATCATCCATAACCACAGCATTCTCTAAAGAACCGCCTAAGGCCAGATTATGAGCGTGCATATACTCAACATCTCTCATGAAGCAGAAGGTTCTTGCTCTTGAAACGTTACGAGCAAAAGCCTCGCCAGTAAAGGACATGGCATAATGCTGCTTGTCCTTGTCCATTGCAGGATGGTTGAAGTCAATCTGCAAATCAAGATTGAAGCCGCTCTCTGATGGAGTAAGCTCTGCCCACTTGCCATCATTCTCAACGCGAACCTTGCGGACTACACGCAGGAATTTCTTAGGAACAGACAGTTCCTGAATACCGATGGAAGCAAACAGATAAATGAATGGCTGAGCTGAACCATCCATTACAGGAATCTCTGGGGCATTAACATCTACAAACAGATTATCAATACCTAAAGCAGAAAGTGCGGCAGTCAGATGTTCAACGGTAGAAATACGGACACCGGAATCATTTACCAGTGCGGTACACAGCTGAGTATCCTTAACGTTATCCGCTGTACATTTCATTGTAACATTAGGATTCAGATCGGTTCTTGTATAAACAATACCGGTATCTGCTGGAGCTGGTCTGAAAGCCACCTCAACCTTAGCACCTGAATGTAAACCGATACCAGTCATGGATACTGGCTTTAGAATTGTACGCTGATTGATCATCAAAATACCTCACAATTTTCTGAGTGTAATTATAGTACATCTTTCAGATATGTGAAACTCGTCAAAGAATATTTTATATCTCGAACTTCACTGTCACACATCTTAGGATGCATCCCTTAGCGATAACTTAGCAGTATTTCCAACGTTCTGTTAACATTCATCTTTCTGTATTCTACATGTTTAAGATTCATCCTCCACTTTAGCTCTTACCCAAAAAGAAGGGTCAGCTGACGCTGACCCTACGGATTAAAATTCATTTCTTGAATTTAAGATAGGAGGAAGATTCCAGGCATCGGAGCTCTGCCCCTGATTATCCTGAGGATTGATTCCACCTCCCTCGAAAATCTTGGTATTGGCTGTCTGAGCTAAGGTCTGATTCTGTATGGTATTATCAGCAAACATAGCAGCTTTGTTAGCCTCCCGCTCATTCAGATTTCTCAGTTCGCGCTTTGCCATATTGGCAGGCTTCTTAGGATCAACAGCACTGATACCTGCAATCAGCAGAGTCAGAGAAACCTCATCTTCTGCCAAGTTCTCATCAAAGAAGATACCGGTCTTGCAGTCAGCATCCTCATCGGCATAAGCCTGAATTGCGGAACAGACGTTATCCAGCTGGATAATCGGGAAGTTCGGATTGATCTTCACATAAGCCATCACACCTGAGGCTGACTTGATATCTACCTGATCAACCAGAGGAGAATTGATTGCCTTGTCAACAGCATCCTCAACCATGTTAGGACCTTTACCAAAGCCGTTGCAGATAACGGCATGGCCTCTGCCACGCATAATGGTAACCACGTCAGCGAAGTCAAGGTTGATGAAGGCAGGAACAGTAATAGCGTCAGTAATGCCTCTTACAGCATTTAAAAGCACATCGTTTGCACACTCAAAAGCCTTGATGATGGCAATGTTGGCTCCAAGATTACGCAGAAGCTTGTCATTATCAATAACAATCAGAGAATCCACGTGCTTTGAAAGCTCAGTGATACCTGACTCGGCATTTACAGCATGACGTTTACCCTCAAAGGTAAATGGTTTGGTAACCACAGCAACAGTCAGAGCCCCGACTTCCTTTGCAATCTGGGCAATGATTGGAGCCGCACCGGTACCGGTACCACCGCCCATACCGGCGGTAATAAAGATCATGTCTGCGCCCTGCAGGAGCTTCTTGATATCTTCTGCAGACTCTTCAGCTGCCTTTCTACCCTTGTTGGGATCACAGCCTGAACCAAGACCTGAGGTCAGCTTTACACCGATCTGAACTTTAATATCGGAGGTTGATCTGGTCAGAGAATTAGCATCAGTATTTACTGCAATGAATTCAACATTCTTCAGATCATTATCAATCATGTGCTGAATGGTATTGCAGCCACCGCCACCTACACCAACAACGATAATTTTAGCGTTATAAATTTTATTAGTTTCAGTAGAATCCAGTACTGAATAATCGTCGCTCATGGCAATCTCCAAAAAAAATCCACTTATACTTCAATAGTAGCACTCAAGTCTTAAAACAGACATAGTTCACTTACGAAAAAAATTGAGTAATATCAAACTTTTGTTAAAAATACTCTAAAAATGCCCTTTTAAGGCGATCTTTGAGTCTCCTGCCCTCAAAAACACGGAGCCCATAAACGACACCACCACTTTTTTGAAGTGGTGGCGAGAGCTTTAAAGCTGGTCGAAATATTTCTTTGCAAGCTTTATGTATTCATTGTTGATGTATTTCTGGGATTTGATGCGGTTACTTATCTGCACATCGTTTGTATCCAGAGACTTCAGCACAATCAGCGTATTGCTGGTCAAATCCTTTTCAAGATTCTGTATCCAGCTTCTGCGGTTACCCTGATGATCAAACAGCTTAATCTGCTCGTCAAGAGAAGTTACATGATGTTTCTTCAGATCCTCAAGACACTCTTCTTTGGTGTACTCCTTTCCAGAGAGCTGCTTGTAGAAAAGCTGGTAATCATCAACCAGGGATTCGACATTATCAATCTGAAGCTGCAGTGCCTTGAAATACATGGCCAGAAACTTTGCCACCAGATCAGGATTTGCATGTCCAAAGGCTTCATTAACCTTAATGGTTGTTGGAAGAACTTCACCAAGCTGTTCTGCGGTAACCACCTCTTTATAGCCAACCTTTAAGGCATCATTCAGATCAGGAGACCACAGTGCAAGTCCGTAGTATTTGTTTTTCTGAAGCTCACCGGTAATATCCGAATCAGGGAATTTAATCATCTTAATATCATGCAGGTCCAGC
Organism: Succinivibrio dextrinosolvens; assembly: GCF_900116345.1. GTDB lineage: Bacteria > Pseudomonadota > Gammaproteobacteria > Enterobacterales > Succinivibrionaceae > Succinivibrio > Succinivibrio dextrinosolvens_B. The sequence goes on from NZ_FPAH01000006.1 coordinate 31,784, forward strand.
CCGAAGATATCAAGCCATCTTGCAAGTGTGTAGATACCGGCTCCAACACCTTTAATCGCAAAGGTCTTACCCTTGATTGCCTCAGGTGTGCCATAGACCTTTGGGAAATACTCATCATAGCCCTGGGTCTTGAAGATCTCACTGTTCTCCATAGCCAGAACTGAAGTTGCAGCAGCTTCGTCATTGGCAATGGCGATAACTTCCACAAATACATCTTTGCCGCCCATGATAAAAGGAACGTGTCCGGTGCAGGAGATATTCCAGGAGGTTGGATCCTTACGATACTGCTTCATAATCGCAAGTCCATTGTAGTTGGTAATGGTTAAATCCAGCTCAAAGCCCAGCTTCCTATCCCATCCCTGCTGCTCAGCATACCACAGAAGAAATCCTTCATGCTCTAAAAGAAAGGTGGCCTTAACCTTTGGGAGCTCTGATGCACTACAGACAAAACTTAGAAGCAGAACAAAAACGCCTACAAATTTCGCGATAAACCTTTTCATATCAAGCTCTCCAAACTATTTCTTCAGATTAGACAGGATTCGTCGGGCCTGCTTTAGATATTTGTCTGTAATAAATCGCGGATTCTTAACCTGCCTTGAAGTCATGGTAAAGTCGTTGGTATGACTGTCATACAGAATCAGCATCAGACTACTTGCTATATTTGTCTCAAGCTTCTGAATTGAGCTTTTTCCCGCACCCTTCTTCTCAAAAAGTTTCAGCTGAGTTTCAAGCGGAATTACAGAATGACGAAGAATGTCATACTCACAGAACTCCTTGGAGAATTCATAGGTTGAATACTGTCTTAAGAACTTCTGATAATCCTTGGTTAGAGAACGAGGATTTTCAATCTGCTTTTCAACAGCAAGAAGGTATGCGGCAAGCATCTTTGCAATCACATCCTCATGATCCTCGGTATACTCCTTATCCACCATAAACATCAGAGGAATTTCAGCCTCAACATCATCAGCGGTTGCAACCTGCTTCATGCCCTTTCTTTCAGCAAGATAGGTATCAGGAGACCACAGCGCAATACCGTCAACCTTTCCGTTTTCCAGAGCTAAAATTGCATCCTTACCGGCAAGATCAACAACCTTAACGTCAGAGAAGTCCATATCAAAAATTTCCAGATACTTAACCAGCATGAAGGCACCAGAGGTCAGAGTCTTGATAGCAAAAGTCTTGCCTTTGATGGTTTCAGGAGAACCGTAGATTTCAGGATAATCCTCGTTCCAGCCCTTTTCTTTTAAGATATCACTGTCAGGCTGTACATATATACCGGTGGTATTTGACTCATCATTGGCGATACCAACGATTTCAAGAGGCATCTGATTTGAGCCCACAATCAGAGGAATACTGGTGACACAGGTTACATCCCAGCTTTTAGGATCCTGACGATGACGGTTCATTATATCGATACCGTTGGTATCCAGGATGGTAAGGTCGATATTGACTCCAACCTTCTTATCATACCCCTGCTTTACTGCATACCACATTAAAAAGCCCTCATGCTCCATCAGCATGGTGACCTTGATTCTTGGCAGGTCGAAAGCCATAACCTGCATCGTACTAAAAAACAGCAGAATAACGCCAAAAACAATCCTTAACAGACAGGAAACCATGACGCCCCCTAGAAACTAAATGTATTTATTGAAGATATGCTTATAGGTCGGAAAATCTCCCGCATCTAACTAAGTATAGAAATAAAGAAAAGATGAAATATTTATAAGTTATGACTTTTGCAGAAAAGATCAAAAAACTAGGAAAGGAAATTTCAGAAATGGGAGAAAAAAGTGCGCAGATCTAAAAATAATACAGTTCAAAAACAAAAGTTCCCAGACCTGAACGGAAAGGGAACCTTTTAACCAGGTTAAGCTCTGGTTATTTATTATTCTGACTTAGAACGAAGGATTGGAGGAAGATTCCATAAATCATCCTTTGAATCCTCTACTGGGCTCTTGCCAAAGGTATCAACTGGTACCTCAGCAATTTCGTTAACATTTCTAAAGGATGGTTCCTGATTTGCTGAACCGAAACCGGAGAAGCCGTTCTGCTGGTGCTGACGTGAGAATCCAGAATTATCCATCTGCTGATTCATCTGAGGCTGAGGAGCCTGATTCTGCATAGGCTGAGGGTTCTGACGCTGGAAACCAAAGTTGTTATTGCCGCTGTTAATGTTACCAAAGAAGTTTGGCTTAGCAGCCTCTGCTGCCCCCTTGGCAATCTGAGAACGAGCCTTGTTGGCTGGATTGTTGGTATCAGTTGCGCTGATGCCGGTGATCAGAATGGTAATTGAAACCTGATCCTCAGAGATTGACTCATCAAAGCTCATACCAAACTTGCAATCTGCTTCCTCATCAGCATATGACTGAATAGCGTTACAGATTTCCTCCCACTTGGTAATTGGGAAGTTTGGATTTACACGAACATTAGCTAACAGACCTGCAGCAGACTTGATATCAACCTGCTCAATCAGAGGTGAATGAATTGCTCTGTCAACTGCGTCCTCAACGAAGTTTGCACCCTGACCAACACCGTTACCGATCATTGCATGACCACGACCGCGCATTACGGTTACAACGTCAGCGAAGTCAAGGTTAATGAAGCCTGGGTTGGTAATTGCATCGGTAATACCCTTAACTGCATTTAACAGAATGTCGTTAGCAGCATTGAAAGCATTAACGATAGAAATATTTGCACCAAGATTCTTTAGAAGCTTGTCATTATCGATAACAATCAGAGAATCTACGTGTTTTGAAAGCTCGGTAATACCTGACTCGGCATTTACCATGTGACGCTTGCCTTCAAACTTGAATGGCTTGGTTACAACAGCAACAGTTAAAGCACCAGTCTCCTTTGCAATCTCTGCAATGATAGGAGCTGCACCGGTACCGGTACCACCGCCCATACCAGCGGTAATGAATACCATGTCTGAGCCCTGAATCAATTTCTTGATGTCTTCCTTTGACTCTTCTGCAGCCTTGCGGCCCTTGTTAGGATCACATCCTGCACCTAAACCGTTGGTTAATTTAACACCAATCTGAACCTTTAGAGGTGAGGTTGAGTTAACCAGAGCCTGTGAATCTGTATTAACGGCAATGAATTCAACTCCAGACAGGCTTTCATTGATCATATGCTGCAGTGAGTTACCACCGCCACCGCCGATACCTAATACACGAATAACACAGGAACCTGATGGTGTAATAGTGGTTCCTGCACCTGCATTTGCTACTGACTCAACACGAAAATCGCTCATTTTTATTCTCTCTGCAAAAATCTTTTCTAAATCATACCAATAAATATGACTTATTGTATAAATTAAACCCTAATTTTTTGTAGTAGCTCACGCACTACGTAAAACCGTAAGAACAGGCCTACAGCTCGCGGGAGATCCATTCAGCAACGGTTCCAAAAAAGCCCTTGCGGTTTTTTCCCTTCTCATTGCGTTCATCATCGGTGTACTGCTTAAGATCATCAAATCTTGCGGATCTTAATAATCCTATTGCAACAGCCTTATCTGAGTCAGAGATCACCTCAGGGGCACCGGCATTTTCAAACAGACCGATACCGATAGGATGACCTACCCTGACTTTGGTGTTGCACTTTAGGAAGGTGTTATCCTGGAAATTGTAGTCACGTACCCAGTCTGAGAATACCTGCTCAATACCAGGCAGCTTTGAGGTACCGCCGGTCAGAACAATACCACCGCCGATTTCCAGACTCTTTAAAGTAGAGCTGCCGTAGAAATTGATACGCTGGAAGATAAGCTCACACATGCTTCTGATACCGCGGTTGATAACATCAGCCAGAGTACCGTTGCGGATGGCAACCTCATTGGAGCTTACCTGAGTTGTATTAGACTCGTTATCAGGAATTCTGATGGAAATGTTTGCATTGTCCTCTGAGAGGAATCTTGAGTCGGCACATCCATAGTTGCACTTGATGTACTCGGCGTTATGCATGGAAATTGAAAATTCCTTGGCAATCATCTTGGTGATATAGTTGCCGCCGTCATCAATACCGAAGGATAGAAGCTGACGCTTGCCCTCGTAAACAGTTACGTTAACGGTACCGCCGCCGATATCCACGTGAATTACACCGATTTCCTTTTCTGCATCGGTTAAAACAGCGCTTGATGCTGCATTACCGGCATAGATAATTGAGCAGACATCCAGATCAGGATTGGTCATGCGGATGGCTTTTTCAATATTGTTCTTGTACATAAAGCTGCATCCGATAACATGAACACTTGCGGATAGACGCTTTGCATACATGCCGATAGGATTGGTTACCTGCTCTGAGCTTTCAGTTACATACTGCTGAGGAATTGCATGAATGATGGAGTAATCAGCAGCATTGAACTTAACACCGGCCATAGCCATTCTTACAGCCTTGTTACGGTCTGACTTGTCAATGGTGCCGGACTGAATGGTGGAATGTCCCTGCTGATTTTCTGCAACAATGAAACAACCTGGTACACCGGTTACGATCTTCTCAATGGTGACACCGTAGGTTTTCTGATAATCCTGAATTAGATAGGCAATCTGTTTTGCTAGGCTGTTAATATCGGAAATGTGCCCCTGAACCATACCATTGCTGACACATTCTCTCATTCCCTGTATCTTGATCTGCTTGTTTGGTTCAACGATGCCTGAGACCAGACGTATATAGGAACTGCCAATGTCCAGTGCGTAGATCTGCTGTTCTGAATCACTGATAGTTACAGGACTGCTCCCCTTCTTTTTCATGATTGCCATAAAAAAGTCCCCTTAATTATTCTTATTCTGTTCTGATGCGGATTTCTTTCCTACTGCAAATCCGACATCATATCTTAAATCCACATACTCTACGTCATTTATATCAAGACCAGAGTGTTTAAATGAACGTATGAATCTTTTCAGTCTTTCAATACCATCTTTCTGACCGCGCCCTAAAATAAGCTTGGTTCCATTATCAAGTGTTATTGTATAACAACGGACATTATCAAGATATAACTCAATCATCTGATATGGGGAGTCCGTCATAACTCTTATAAAAGAAACTGCGCTGTCATACACATCTGAACACAGATTGTCTCGGTATGCTCCAAGTTTGACCAGAGGAAGTGCAAAATTTGTCATATCCGGATAAAAGATGCTTCTGGTTTTGGCATCATAGATTCCGTTGTCATTCCAGTAAGCGGCAGGAACATGTTCAATCACTGAAAGCACCAGAGTATCCGGCATTTTCTTCTGAACAGCTACCTGAGCAATCCATGGTTCCTTCATCAGCTCCTGCTTGAGAACCTTAACATCTAAAGTGGCAATGTTCTGACCTGCGCACACCCTGCCGGTAATATCCGCAATCTTCTTCTTGGTGATATTCTTGAAAACTCCGTCAATCTGAACCGCTTTTACCGGCAGCGCATTTGACTGAGACAGAAAGTGCTTGATTAAAAGATCACCTTTGATAACAAGACCTACCAGCAGCATCACAAAAATGATGCCTGCGATAAAATAACCGCGGCTGTGTCTTGTTTTCGACATGGTGTTCCTTAAACTTTTTCAAATATTGAAGAAAGATTTCTTGCAACCTGTACTACATTACCTGCACCCTGAGTTAAGAGCAGTGCTCCGTCATCTAAAAGATTCTCCAGGATCTCAGGAACCTCGTTTACAGTCTCCACAAAATGAGGCTCCAGCTTACCCTTCAATCTGATGGACATGCACAGGTGTCTACCGTCTGCACCGGCAATAGGTTCTTCACCTGCAGGATATACATCTACCAGCACCAGCTTGTCCACAAGCTGCAGTACTCTTACGAAATCCTCATAGCAGTCACGGGTTCTGGTATAGCGGTGAGGCTGGAATACCATAACCAGCTCCTTCTCAGGATAAGCAAGTCTTGCTGCCTTGATGGTTGCCTCAACCTCAGTTGGATGATGACCATAATCATCCACCAGAGTAATAATCTTACCTGACTTGGTCTTAAAGTTGCCGTAATTCTGGAATCTGCGGCCTACACCCTTGAAGTTCTTCAGGGCTTCAACAATAACTGACTCTTCAATACCGGCCTCAATGGCAACAGCAACAGCTGCTGCAGCGTTCTTGGCCATATGAATTCCAGGAACAGGCAGCTCAATGCTTAGAGGAGCATGATCCTTACGAACAACCTTGAACTCAGATCTTGGGCCGACTTCCTTAAAGTCTACAACTCTGAAATCAGCCTTTTCAGATTCACCGTAGGTAAGTACGGTACGTCCAATCTTAGGAATAATCTCCTTAACATTAGGATCATCCAGGCAGACTACAGCAACACCGTAGAAAGGAAGATTGTGCAGGAATTCCACAAAGGTCTTTTTAAGGCAGTTGAAATCACCGCCGTAGGTATCAAGATGATCAGGCTCAATGTTGGTAACCACAGTCATCATAGGCAGCAGATGCAGGAATGAAGCATCTGACTCGTCAGCCTCGGCAATAAGGTAGTTGCCGGTACCTAATCTTGCGTTTGTGCCGGCGCTGTTTAAAAGACCGCCGATAACAAAGGTTGGGTCAAGTTTGGCCTGAGCAAAAATTGAAGCAATAAGAGAGGTTGTAGTGGTTTTACCGTGAGTTCCGGAAACAGCGATACCGTTTCTGTATCGCATCAGCTCACCTAGCATCTCAGCACGGCGAACAACAGGAATATGAAGCTCTCTTGCCTTCTGAATCTCTGGATTATCCTCGTGAATAGCAGAGGAAACAACAACTACTGAAGAGCCGTTGACATTTTCAGCAGCATGACCGATAAATACGGTAATACCCAGCTTTTCTAATCTTTCAGTAACTTTAGATTTGGCGATATCAGAGCCCGAGATAGCATAACCGCGGTTTAAAAGTACTTCTGCAATACCGCACATACCGGCACCGCCGATACCGATGAAATGAATCCTCTTGACCTTATGCATCAGAGGAACTGTATGAATATTATTTGTTGTTGTCATTTTATCTTTGTTTAGTTTTTTGTTTTCAGTTTATTTTAATTCTTTACTACGCTGTCAATAATGGCAACGGCCTTCTCGGTAGAATCAATGCTGGCAGCATTTCTGGCAGCATCAGACATTGCCTTTAATTTTGCACGATGATCAATTAAATCCTTTATTGTCTCATATAACTTATCCGCAGATAAATCCTTTTGAGCAAATACAAAAGCAGCTCCAGCATCTTTTAGGAACTGGGCATTCTTGGTCTGATGATCATCCACTGCTGTAGGCAGAGGGACAAAGATTGCAGGCAGAGAGGCAGTGCAGGTTTCCGCAACTGTCAGAGCTCCGGCTCTGCAGATAATCAGATCAGTATTCTTGTATAAAGAATTCATGTCATCGATAAAGTCAGTTGCCTCATAGTCAAAGACTGCACCCTCGTACAGCTTCTTCACAGCATCGCTGTTTCCCTTGCCGCACTGATGAACAACCTTGATGGAGTTTTCAGTAAACTTCTTTAAAGCAACAGGTACCAGCTCATTTAAGGCTCTGGCTCCAAGAGAGCCGCCCACAATAGAGATTCTGATTTTGCCTGAAGTGTAGTCACGAGGATAATCATGAAGCTCGATAATCTCTTTACGTACAGGATTGCCTACCACCTGAACCTTATCACCGCTGAAAGCTCCAGGGAATCCCAGCATTACAGAGGAGGCCACCTTGTATAAAAGCTTGTTGGTCATACCGGCAGCAGCATTCTGCTCATGCAGAACAACCGGAATCTTCTGCAGATAGGCAGCAAGTCCGCCTGGACCTGAGGCATATCCGCCCATCCCCAAAACCACATCAGGCTTGAAATCCTTAATTACGGCACGTGCCTGCAGCACAGCCTTCATAATCATAAAAGGAGCACCGATTAAACGCTTTAAGCCGTTACGTCTGATTCCCTTTACGTCTATATATCTGATATCAAAACCATGCTTTGGAACCAGCTGTTCTTCCATTCTTCCACGGGTTCCAAGCCATAGAATCTTTGCACCTTCCTCCTGCATTTTCTTAGCAATTGCAATTGCAGGGAACACATGGCCGCCAGTGCCTCCGGCCATTACCAATACTTTTTTAGCTTTCATATATATGCGCTTAAATCTTATCTTTTATTAGATATAACCTTATTACGCCATTCAAAATCAATTCTTAGAAGAATTCCAATTGCTGTACAGAACACCATAAGAGATGAACCGCCGTAACTGATAAATGGCAGAGTCAGACCTTTTGTTGGCAGACCGCCTGAGGCGGCACCTATGTTGATGAAGGTCTGAAGAGCTATCCAGGCTCCGATTCCTACAGCAACATATCCCTGATAAATGGCATCCTCTTTGAGGATCTTGATTCCAAGGGATATAGCTTTATAAACAATTACAAACTCAAGCAGAATGAGGACACACATTCCGATAAAGCCGAATTCCTCACCGAAAATCGCAGTCACAAAGTCAGTATGAGCTTCAGGCAGATACCCCAGTTTCTGATAGGAATTACCCAGCCCTTCACCAGAGAGTCCGCCTCTGCCATATGCCATAAGAGACTGTGTCAGCTGATAACCTGAACCGAACTCGTCAGACCATGGGTCTAAAAAGGAGGTCACACGTCTTGCTCTGTATGGGGAGAATTTAATTAACAGGACACAGATAATGCCCATAATAACTCCGACCACAATGTACTTTAAAAGTCCCACACCTGCCACAAACATGATGGCAAAGGTGATTACAGCCAGTACAAAGAAAGAGCCCATATCCGGCTGCAGTAACAGCAGAACGGTCATAATTGCAAGAAAGACAATCGGTCTTAAAAAACCCTGAATGGTTTTGGAGATTGCCTCAATCTTTCTGCTTACATAATCTGAAAAATAAAGGATCCAGATGAGCTTTAAAAGCTCAGCAGGCTGAAGATTCATCAGTCCAAGATTCAGCCAGCGTTTTGCACCGTTGATTTCACGTCCTACAATCAGAACCAGAATCATCAGACACAGTACAAAGAACAGAAGGATTAAAGAGCGCTTTTTCCAGAATGCAGTTGGTGTCATGGTTGCAACCAGAGCACAGAAAAAAGCAATGCCGATACCAAAAAGGTGACGTTTAGTCTGATACATGGAATCACCATATTTCATGGTTGACTCCATAATTGAAGCAGAACTAATAATCACAACTCCCAGAGCCAGCAGAATCACAGTGGTAATCAGAATGATTCTGTCATAGCCGGGATTACCCTTTTTGAATAACTGCATTTACTACTCTTGAAGTTTGCCTACCAGCTCAACAAATACCTGTCCGCGATCCTCAAAGCCTTTGAACTGATCAAATGAGGCACAGGCAGGAGATAACAGTACAGCCTGCCCTTCCTTGGCAATCTCATAGGCCTTGTTTAAACCTTCTTCCATGGTTTCAACATCAAAGCAGAGTTCAGAATTCAGCTCTAAAAGCTTCTGCTTATCCTTACCGAAGCAGAAAACAGACTTTACCTCGTTGCCGATGTATTTCTTAAGCGGAGTGAAATCCTGACCTTTGCCAAGACCGCCTGCCAGAAGAATGATGCCCTTGCTGTGGATATCACGAAGACCGATGATTGCGGCCTCGGATGATGCTACATTAGTTGCCTTAGAATCGTTGTAGTAACAGACTTTTTTAATGGTTTTTACCAGCTGGCAGCGATGAGGCAGACCGGTGAAGCGGCGCAGAGCCTTTATCTGAGAGGACTTTGAAACATTTACACAGTCAGTTAATGCCAGACAGGCAAGAGCATTGAGATAATTATGAACGCCGTAGATACGAAGCTCATTTACGTTCATGATTCTCTGCTTGTTCTTTGTCAGAAAGATACCGTCACGAGCTCTTTCAATACCATAGGTTCCCTTGTTATCAAGACCGAAGGAAGTGATATTGTATTTATCAAGCTCTGACTCATGTGGATAGGTACGAGGATCTTCACGATTTACGATCACGTTCTTGCAGTTCTTGAAGATTGCCTTTTTGGCAAGAGCATATTCCTCAATATCACCGTGATATCTGTCCAGATGATCCTCAGATACATTAAGAATTGTACAGGCAGCAAGCTTCAGAGACTTGGTGGTTTCAAGCTCAAAACTTGAAAGCTCAAGTACATAAAGCTCAACGTCATCAGCAAGAATATCAAATACAGGCACACCGATATTTGCACCGACAGCAACTTTGATACCGGCAGTGTCAGCCATAAAACCGGTCAGAGCAGTAACGGTTGATTTACCGTTGGAACCGGTGATACCTACGATAGGAGCCTTTGCCTCTCTTGCAAACAGCTCAATATCACCGACAACTTCAACACCTGCAGCAATAACCTTGGAAATCTCTTCATCATAGATACTGATGCCAGGGCTGATGACCACCATATCGTACTCGACTAAAACGTCTGCACTGATAGGGCCTAATCTTAAGTCAATACCAGTTGGAAGATCACCTACGTGAGGAGGATTGTGTCTGGTATCAAAAACAGTCAGAACCTTAAGGTCATGTTTGATTAAATATTTGATAGCTGAAATATTTGAAATACCTAAACCTATTACAGCTACTTTCTTTCCATCTAGATTTTTATTCATATTTTTCTAATAATTATCTTAATTTCAAGGTGATAATACCAATCAGAACCAGCACGATGGTAATAATCCAGAAACGTGCCATTACACGTGGCTCAGGCCAACCACCTTTTTCAAAATGATGATGAATAGGTGCCATTCTGAAGATTCTGCGGCCTCTCCACTTATAGGAGCCAACCTGAAGAATCACACTCACAGTCTCAAGAACAAAGATACCGCCCATAATGAACAGCAGGAATTCCTGTCTGATCAGAATTGCGATAATACCTAAAACTGCACCTAGGGATAAGGAACCAACGTCACCCATGAAAACCTGTGCTGGGTAGGAGTTGAACCATAGGAAACCTAAACCTGCACCAATGATAGCTGTGCAGACAATAGTGATTTCTGAAGCCTTTGGAACATATGGGATATACAGATAGCTTGCAAAGTTTGAATTTGAGGTTACCCAGGCAACAAAAGCAAGACCTGAGGCCACAGTAATGGTGGTGATAATTGCAAGTCCATCCAGACCGTCTGTCAGGTTAACCGCATTTGAGGAACCGGTCAGAACGAAGTAAGCCAGAGGAATAATCAGGAAGCCTAAGTCAGGCATGAAATCCTTAAAGAAAGGAACCACTAAGGTTGTCTCAGCAGGAGTTGAGGCGGTACCATAAATACAGCAGGCTAAAGTGATAGCACATGCAGACTGCCAGAAATACTTGTATTTTGCTCTAAGTCCATGAGGATCGTGACGAACAACCTTCAGGAAGTCATCTGCAAAACCGATGAGGGAATAGCAGATCAGAGTTGCCAGTGTATACCAGACATAGACGTTATCAAGCTTACACCATAAAAGCATTGATAAGGCAATTGAGCCCACAATCAGAATACCGCCCATGGTTGGGGTGCCGTTCTTTTTCAGATGAGACTCAGGACCATCATTTCTAACAACCTGACCGAAATGTAACAGCTGCAGTTTTCTGATTACATAAGAACCAAAAAACAGAGAAAGGAATAAAGCTGTAAACAGTGACAGTACAGCTCTGAATGTCAGGTACTCAAAAACACGAAATGATGAAATGTACTGACTTAAGTAATCTGATAAATAAACTATCATTTAGTTTGCCCCTAGAGCGATAAGTTCCCTGGTAATCTCTTCCATATGCATTGAGTGTGAGCCTTTAACTAAAAAGCTTGTATATGGGTGATTGTTAATTACAGTGCGTGCATATTGTACGAGATCTGCGTGACAATTAAAATGTTTTGCTTTATTTCCTGCCTTTTTACAGGTGTGTTCGGTCAGAGGACCAACACATAAAAGTTCATCAACCTTTGAGGCGGCGTGCTCTCCGACACTTTCATGCAGTTCTACGGCTGCATCACCAAGCTCGCCCATGTCACCGAAAATCATAACCTTGTGGCCTGACTGAAGATTCAGGGTATCCAAAGCGGCGATTACAGCGTTATAGCTTGCATTGTAGGCATCATCAATAACACTCATGTTCTTGAAGGTGCTTGCAAAGAGTCTGCCCTTGATAGCGCCGGAGGCCAAAAGACCTTCCTTAAGCTTTGACTCATCAGCACCACTGATTAAAGCCAGAGTACAGGCTGCAGCTGCATTTGAGGCATTGTGAGCTCCCATAACATTCATGCTGATATCAAAAGTCTGATTAGGACAGGTTAAGGTAAAGCTCAGTCCGTCTGCAGAATTCTTAACATCTGAAAAACGTACAAAGTCAAAATCATGAGAACCGAAGGACAGAAGTTTTCCGCTTGCAAAAGCAGATTTGTAGTCAGACTTCCAGCGCTCAAAATACTTGTTGTCGGATGGAACTGCAGCCATACCGCCACGGGACAGAACATCCTCAAGAATTTCTGATTTGCCCTTGTAGACACCGTCATATGAGCCGAAGCCTTCAATATGAGCTCCGCCGACATTATTAATGATTGCGGTGTCAGCCTTAACAAATTCACAGGTATGAGCAATATCGAAAAGATGACTTGCGCCCTGTTCTATAACAGCAAAATCGGTATCCTTCTCAAGTCTTAAAAGAGTTAGAGGAACACCGATGTCGTTGTTGAAATTGCCGTTGGTACACATGCTCTTTCCACATAGAGAAAGGATTGAATGTGTAAATTCCTTCACTGTGGTCTTGCCGCAGGAACCGGTAAGACTTGCAATTTTAGCCTTGGACTGACGTCTTACAAGATAACCGCAGTAGCCTAAAGCCTTCTGGGTATCATTACAGAGAATTACAGGTACCCTGCTTACAATACTCTGTGGCAGAACCTTTGAGGAAACCACTGCAACCGCACCGTTGTCGATTGCCTTTTCAATAAAGTCGTGACCGTCGAAACGCTCACCGATAAGAGCAACAAAGAGAGCATCCTTACAGTTGCGGGAATCTGTGCTTACTGCACTGATTACTCTGTCGTCACCTAATAGCTTATAGTTTGCGTATACTGCAAGCTCACTTAATTTAAAACTAATCACACTTAACTCCTAAAAGCTTGCAGGCAATCTCTCTGTCTGAGAAATGAATGGTCTTATCCTTGAAAATCTGATAATCCTCATGGCCTTTACCGGCAATCACGATACAGTCTTTCTCGGACGCATGCTCAAAGGCGTACTTGATTGCCTTCTCACGATCCTCAATACAGATGTAGTTATGAGCTTCGGCAATTACACCGTTCTGCATATCATCTAAAATTGCCTTTGGATCTTCGGTTCTTGGATTATCTGAGGTGAAGACCGCATGGTCGGCAAATACAGAGGCCTTGATAGCCATAATCGGACGCTTGCCTTTATCTCTGTCACCGCCGCAGCCTAATACACACCATACATCACCGTCAGGATGATGCTCTCTAACACCGCGAAGCACCTGTTCCACACCATCAGGGGTATGTGCATAGTCAACCACGATATGAGGCTTGTGCTCGGCAACAAAACACTCCATTCTGCCCTTGATTGGTTTGAGCTTTGAAGCTGTAGCTAAAAGCTTGTCCAATGGGAAGCCCAGATTTAAAAGCACAGTAAGAGCACAGGCAAAGTTCTCTACATTAAAACCGCCTAAAAGGCCGATTTCACATTTGCCTGAACCATAGCTTGACTCAACCTCGATAGCAATTGAGTGAGCCTTATAGGTTGCAGACTTGATCCAGACATAGCGGTTGAATAAAAGAGAATTTGTTGAGCTGAAGAAATCACTCTTGCAGCTGTAGGCTACACATCCGTGTAATTCCTCGCTGTACTTGATGCCCTGCTCATTATCAACATTCAGAACAATACGCTTAGGAGGAACTCTCTTCAGGAAATTCAGTTTAGCCTCGGCATATTTCTCCATGGTCTGGTGATAATCCAGATGATCACGGGTCAGATTGGTATAGCCACCTGCACTGAAGGTACAGCCGTCAATACGACCTTCAACCGCTCCGATAGATGAAACCTCCAAAGCAGCATAATGAGCACCCTGATGAACCATCTCATTGAGGGTTTTCTGAAGAGTTACTGCATCCAGGGTTGTATTTGAACTTTTCTGAAGATCAGGCAGGAAACCGAAACCTAAGGTACCTAAAACAGCACACTTGGTATCCAGGCCAAAGGACAGCCACTGGGCAATAAGCTGAGTAATAGTGCTCTTGCCGTTGGTGCCGGTAATACCGATAAGACCGATTTTGTTGGAAGGGTTATCATAGAACCAGCTTGCCAGAAGACCGATTTTCTTATCCTTAGGGATCTTGATGACAGGGATGGTGATACCTTCTAAATCCTCGTCTGATGGAGGATTCTTATCCTGATATAAAATAGCCACAGCACCTGCATCCTGAGCAGAGCGCATGTATTTAAGGCCGTTGGTTCTGGTGCCCTTTAAAGCTAAAAAAGCAGAACCGTTCTTTATCTTTCTTGAATCAATTTCAAGGTCGAGAACCTCAATATCCTCGACCTTTTTCTTTAAACCTAGGAAGCTTACAATCTGTTTTAATTTTTTCATTTTTTACTTATCTTTTTTATTTTCTTTTTCCAGAGGTACGTCTGGTTTAATGTTATATAACTGCAATGCTCTGGACATAATCTCACTGAAGGCAGGACCTGATACGGTACCGCCATAGAATTTACCTGCCTTAGGTGCATTGATAACTACAACAAGAGCAAATCGAGGATTTGAAATCGGAGCAAATCCGGCGAAGGTTGCCATATAGAACTTACCGTAAGTTCCACCTGATGCAATTTTTGCAGTACCAGTCTTACCTGCAACACGATAGCGATCAATTGCCGCTTTTCCACCGGTACCGTTGTTAACTACTGATTCCAGGGCTCGCTGCATATTTACAACCAGCTTCGGAGACATGACATTTGTGCTCTGAGGCGCCTTTGGAACTCTTAGAATTGATACAGGCAATCTGTTTCCGCCATTAGCCAGTGTGGCATATGCAGAAGTCAGCTGAATATTGGTAACCGCAACACCATATCCGAAACCTAGTGTTGCCTTATCAATCTCAGACCAGAAAGGTCTGTTTTCATTTAGTCTGCCAGGGCTTTCACCTGCAAGACCAGATGCGGTTTTACTTCCAAAGCCGAATCTGTCCAGTACCGACATAATCTTATGAGGACCAAGTCTCATTGAGATACGGGCCATACCGGTATTTGAAGAGTACTTGATAATATCAGCAAGAGTTCCCTGACTCATGGCATGAGAATCCCTTACCATTTTACCATCAACTATGAATGGACGGGTATCAAAAACTTCATTCCAATTGGTTGTTTTAGCCTCTAAAGCAGCCAGAGCCACTAGTGGCTTCATGGTTGAACCAGGTTCGAAAATATCTGTTACTGCCCTATTTTTGGCATTAGTACTGTCAAACTTCTTTCTGTCGTTAGGATCAAAGGATGGAGAGTTGGCAATGGCCAGAACCTCACCGGTCTTAACATCCATCAGCACAGCAGTTCCGCTGTCCGCATCATTTTCCTTTACAGTATTTTCAAGAGCGGCATAGGCAACTTCCTGAAGTCTGTTATCAATACTTAAAACAAGGCTTCCGCCCTGAGTACCCTTTTTAACAGTCCCCAGATTCTCGACAATGTGATTGTATTTGTCCTTTTTTGCAAGTCTGGTGGAGGCCGTTGAGGTCAAAAATGAGTTAAAGCTCTGCTCAACGCCGTAAACACCTGCACCTTCACCGTTTAAAATACCGATCAGGGTGGCGTTCATGGCACCGGTTGGATAATGACGACGGTAGCTGTCACCCAGAATAATGCCGTTCTTGCCCAGTGACTTGAGCTTTTTGGCCTTATCAACCTCAAGGTAACGTTTTAAGTGAACAAAGCGTTTAGTCTGATCTGCGGTTCTCTTATATAAGGTGTTGACGTCGATCTCAAGAATCTTGGCAATCTCTGTCATTCTCTTCTTATCAGCATAAACACCTTCTTCATGAAGGAATTTAGGATCGGCATCTACTGTTTTGACAGGAACAGAAATAGCCAGAATTCTGCCGTTTCTGTCTGTGATTAGACCGCGAGGAGGCTCATAATGATAATTTCTGACAACTCGAGCATTTCCTTCAGCGATAAGTTTTTCAGGATATAGGATCTGGATCCACAGTAGCCTTCCAATTAAGGCTGCCATAATTAAAAAAGCAACACTCCACACACTGAAAATGCGGAATTTGCTTATTTGTAGGCGACTGCTCCCTTGTTCGTGGATTAGGGCCATTTTATCTTAAATCAATTACAACTTCGTCTTCTGTTTTTGGCTGAACCATGGCTAGTTTATTTATAGCGGACTTTCTGACTACTGAATACTCTGTCAGTACTTCTCTCTCAGAAAGCAATGAAAGCCATTCCCTATGCATCAGTTCATTTTTCTGGGTAACTTCATTCAGCTCAATTGTAATATCACGTGTCTGCTGAACAATATGTACCTTATAAACTGATAAACATGTTGCTACTAAGATTAACACAAAAGATAAAGAATGTGCGAAAACGTCTTTCAGTATTGTTGGAACCAATGCTGTTTTCTTAGCGGGTTCAAGCTCACCTGTGTATAAAGGGATAGCCAGAATCTCAGTAGACAGATCTTCATTCTGAATGTCTGCATTGGCGATACGAAGAATTCTCTGCTCTGTAACTTTCGTTACAACAGTTTTTTCTTCCTGCTTGTCTTCCTTAGGTGCATTGATCTGAATCTTTGCAACATCAGGAGCCTGTAATTTACTGTTTGCTTTATGTTTGTGAGTCGATCTATCGCCAAATTGGGGTTCTTTTTCTTCCTCAACCGGCAGATTGTCTTCTTCTAATTTTCGTAATGCTGATGACTCTTGCATTTAAGGTTGCCTCTTAAGTCTTCTGCAGACTCTCAAAGTTGCACTTCGAGATCTTACATTTGACTCTATTTCTTCTGCGGTTGCCTTTATGGCACCACCAACGGGCTCCACCTTTGCTGTAGCTAGTCTCATTTTTTCTGTTTCTTCGAAAGTCAGAGGTAATCCATTAGGAACCTTCTGGCCCTGAGACTTATCTTTTATAAATGTTTTTACAATTCTGTCTTCTAATGAATGGAAGCTGATTACACATAATCTTCCATTGTCTGCCAATACCTCAAGACTGCTGTCCAGAGCTTTTTTCAGCTCATCAAGCTCACCGTTCACGGCGATTCTCAGTGCCTGGAAACAGCGGGTAGCCTTGTGCTTAGGTGTTGGCTTGCCACCGATTACTCTCTTAATGAATTCTGAGAGTTCCAAAGTGGTTTCAAAAGGTTTCTTTTCACGGTCTCTTACAATTGCAGCGGCAACCTTTGAGGCAAAGTTCTCCTCGCCGTAGACCTTGAAAATATAAGCTAAATCCTGTTTTGAATAGGTATTAACAATAGTCTTTGCATCAAGCTTGGCACTCTGATCCATTCTCATATCCAGAGGGCCGTCCTTATCAAAGGAGAAACCACGTGATGGATCATCAATCTGAGGAGATGAAACACCAATATCCATCAGAATACCGTCAACCTTGCCGGCTATTCCAAGTCTTTCACAGACTTCAAGAATATTTGAAAAGGCACTGTGGGTAATGCAGAAACGTTCGTCTTTAATCTCTTTAGCGGCTTCAACGGCTGTTAAATCTCTGTCCAGTCCGTATAATCTTCCTGAAGGGCCAAGTCTCTCCAAGATCTTTCTTGAGTGCCCTCCCCTACCGAAGGTAGCATCAACATATATCCCGTCTGGCTTGATATCAAGACCATCTAAGACTTCATTCAATAAAACAGGAATATGGGAAAAAGCCATCTACAACCTTCTAAAGTTAAGTTACAGCTTAAGATTGGCAAGCAGGCTATGGGATTCCATTGATTTGCAGGCATCCATAAGCAGATTATTGTCAATCTCACGCTGAGCTTTAAAGTTCTCTTCGGACCAAAGCTCAAATTTATTGTTAAAGCCAATCAGAAATGCTTTTTTCTCTAGTGAAGCTTCAGTTCTTAATTCCTGTGGAATCAGAATTCTTCCCTGAGCATCAAGACTACAGAAAACGGCACTTCCAAGTACAATACGCTGAATAGTTCTACAAAGCGGGTCAGTGATAGTAGGTAAGGCACCCAGGGATTCCACCACGTTCTCCCACTCGGAGGTTGGATAAATCCACAGGCATTTGTCAAAAAGAGATCTGGTGACTATCAGCTGACCATCAGATTCATCCTTAATGACATCCTTGTAACGGGCAGGGATAGCCATTCTGCCTTTAAGATCAAGGCTGACATCATTGGTGCCACTTAAGAGAAGGCCTGCAAACATCCCGATTCCTTATGGGTTAGATACAATTCACCCACAAATTCCCACTTTCACCCATTAAGTTTATCAAAAGATTGCAGTTTTTCAAGGAAATTAATAATGAGGAGAATTAGATTTCAGATTGAAAATCAGTAAGTTAAATATATTTTACAAAAGAGAAAGAGAAAAGATATTTATGTAAATGCTGAGCAAGTCACACGATTGGCTTATTTATGCGCTTTACCCAAAAAGAAAAAGTTAAGGCTGGAAGTGGTAGAAAAGTGGGAGATTTTTCAGGCACCTGAGAATTCAGATGCCTGAGTTTAAAAATTAAAGAGCGCCGATTTCCTTATAGAATTTCTCAGCTCCGCTGTGCAGTGGAAGATTAGCAATATCCTTTACAGCGTTCTTAGGATCTAAACCTTTTAGGTTTGACTGGGCCTGACCTAACTCTTTAATGTTGGTCCAGAAGGTCTTGGTCAGATCATAAACAGTCTGCTCATCAAGATCACCACGACAGAACATTACCATCTTAATTGCTGTAGTCTTAACTGCCTGATCCTGTCCTGGGTAGGTTCCTGCAGGTATTGTATAAGAGGCATACCAAGGGAACTTCTCTTTTAGAGTGTTCAGGATCTTATCCTCAATTGGAATAAGTTTGCTGCCTGAACTTAGGGCCTGAGTTACAGCTGAGGCTGGAACACCTGACATAATCCAGGCACCGTCAATGGTATTGTTCTGTAACATATCAGCAGCGTCGGTAAAGGTAATGTACTCGGCATTTAGGTCATCAGGGAATTTAAGACCGGCAGCCTCAAAGTGATTCTGACACTCACCGTATACACTGGAGCCTGCTGAAGCTACAGCAAAATGCTTACCTTTAACATCCTCTAAGGTCTTGATTCCTGATTTTCCGGTTACTACAACCTGATTTGGATTGAAGTAAAGACCTGCTATAACCTTCAGATCAGGATATGCGTAGCCCTCAAAACTGTCTGTACCGTTCAAAGCCTGATAACAGTTGCTGGAGATTGCAATTGAAACCTGAGCCTCACCTTCAGCAACCTGATTAAGATTATCAATACCGCCTGCTGAAGCCTGACTTGAGGCACTCACATAATCAATTTTCTCATCCCACAGATGAGTAATGGCAGCGCCTACTGCATACAGGGCTCCGGATGCGGATGCTGTTGGGAAGTTAATGGAAACCTTTGCATGATTTGCATCAGCTAAGGCATTAGATGCAATCATTAAACCAGTAATTGCAGAAACAAGCTTTATCATTTTTTTCATGAGCAGTACTCCTATGTCGATAGGAATATTATTGATACCAAATTAAGGTAAGAGCAAGAACAATTACTGTAATTACTTCAAATTTCTGAGGGAATTCCAAAAATCGCAGGATTTAAGAAGAATATGCCCAAGAAAGAGGCAGGAAATATGGTTTTGTCAGACTTCAAAAAAAACAAAGCCTCCAATTTGAGTGGAGGCCTGGTCTTAAGAATCTTTATTATTTCTTCTTGTTTACAGCATCTTTTAATGCCTGACCTGCACTGAATGCAGGAACTTTGCAGGCTGCAATCTTAATGGTCTGTCCTGTACGAGGATTTCTTCCCTCTCTAGCCTTTCTTGAATTAACTTTGAAAGTACCAAAGCCGATTAACTGAACTGGCTCGCCTTTCTTTAAGGACTTGGTTACAGCTTCAAGAACTGCATCAAGTGCGCTCTTAGAAGCAACTTTTGTCAGACCAGACTTTTTAGCAATTGCATCAACTAATTCTGTTTTGTTCATACTATCATTCCTTTTGTTTTGAAGAGTTTACCAACAGCCATTAAATGCGACTGTCAATTACAATATAGTGATAACCCCTGCTCTAATCAAGGATTCAAAAGGATGTTAGAGCTTTTTTTCAAACAACAGTAAAAAGATGCGATAAACATCAAATAAAAAAGCAGAGATCTGATTAAAAAAGAATCATTCTAGGACATTCAATTCGTGAGAATTGCTAGAAAAAATTTTCTTTCCTACAAAAGTTTCCATGAAGCAATGGCTTTATTTTTTGAACTTATGACAATTGGAATTCTGATTAGATCTTTTAGAGGAAGAATCTCTCCATAGCGTTTATCCAGAATCTGATTTTCTGCTTCTTTTAGAAGTTTATCTTCAGAAGATTTTGTTTTGGCTAGTTTAAATTCAAAAACAAATCTTTTATCTGTCAGCTCTACTACCAGATCTGCTCTGCCGTCTGCACTGATAACTTCTCTTTGAGCATTGATTCCTGATAAGGTCAAAGTAAAGTAAACGATATCTCTGCAGTAATGCTCTGACTTGAATGCTTCATTGTCATCATAGCCAAAGGTATTCAAGGCAGCTGAGAAAGTCTTAATAAGCTTCTCGTAATCAGATTTATCAAAATTACTTACAATTGCAGATGAGATATTCTGAATTGTTTTGGTCTCTACAGCGTCCTTCCTTACAGCAACGTAATAAAGTTTGGTTAAAGATGATTTAACTTCGAGATTAGGAGATACTAAAAACAGACTCTGTCCTCCTAATTCATTTTCCTCAACTTTTAGTGACAGATATCCTGACTGGTAAAGAATACTTAGAGGAGTAACAGTAAAGTAATCATAGAATGTTGATAATTCATCAGCACCGATTTCTATTTTCTGAATACTTTCAAGAGGAACGTTTTGAATATTCTCGATATAGTTTGCAACCAGAGTCGGATACGCACCACCTGTTTCATACCAGAAATTCTTGAATCCATTTTTAGGGGCAGATAGGAAGTTTAGTACTGACCATGGATTATAAAGAGTAGACTCATTTTCGACATGGAATCTGTAGCCATCATAATGAGCTTTTATCTGGGAATAACACTCTTCTTTGGATATATTAAGTGTCTTTGCTGCATTCTCAACATATTCATCAAAGTACTGATGTATATCATCATCGGTATAGCCTAGTAATGGAGAAAAATCACTCTCAAGGCCAAGGTCTCTTAGATTGTTCAGCTGAGAGAATACAGAGGTTTTAGCAAATCTACCAACACCAGTGATAAAGATAAATCGCATATCACCGGTCACTCCTTTAATTGCTCCAAAGAATCCCTGCATGTACTGTCGATATGATTCAAATAATTCCTTGTTTCCTAAAGAGTGAGTTAATGGATAATCATATTCATCAATTAAAAGAACATATTCAGCAGGAGCAGATTCAATTATGGTCTTTAGGTTTAAGCCTGCACCGCGATCTTTGTAATCATCAGGAAGATTCACTCCATCTCGTTTTGCGCAATCTGCCAGGATGTAAGTAATCTGATTGTTTAGTTCATTTTTATCTTCAAATGAAAATGTAGAAAAATCCAGATGAATAACCTTATAGGTTCTTCCCTGTTCTTTTTCCTTCCAAAGCTTTTCAATTTTCAGCCCTTTGAAATACTCTGTTCCATGAGAAAACAACGATTTTAAAGCAGATAGAAGAAGTGATTTTCCAAAACGACGTGGTCTTGTCAGAAGAACTGGTCTATAAAGAGATGCAAATTCATAAACTAAATCAGTATGGTCAACATATTTCTGATTATTATTACGCAAGGCTTCAAAGCTATTATTAGCAATAGGAAGACTTTCTGGATCTGGCATCTTTATTCTTAACTATCCGATGAAAATTAAAGCACATTGAATACTATAGCAATTATACAACTATATTCATATGACTATTAACGACATCTGACCTCAAAAATAAAAAAGAAGAATCATTCTAGATCATTAATTTAATGAAAAGTGTCAGAAATTTTTTCTGTCCTACATAAGCTTCCATGAAGCAATGGCTTTATCTTTTGAACTTATGACAATTGGAATTCTGATTAGATCTTTTAGAGGAAGAATCTCTCCGTAGCGTTTATCCAGAATCTGATTTTCTGCTTCTTTTAGAAGCTTATCTTCAGATGATTTGGATTTGGCTAGTTTAAATTCAAATACAAATCTTTTATCTGTCAGTTCTACTACCAGGTCAGCTCTGCCGTCTGCACTGATAACTTCTCTTTGAGCATTGATACCGGATAAGGTCAAAGTAAAGTAAACGATATCTCTGCAGTAATGCTCTGATTTGAAGGCTTCATTGTCATCATAGCCAAAGGTATTCAGGGCCGCGCTGAAGGTTCTGATTAAATCCTCATAGCAAAGATTCTCAAAGTTTGCTTTCAGAGCTGTTGAGAAATCATCAAAGATATCTTCAGATAAAGCATTCTTTCTTACATCTCTGTAGTAAAGCTGAATTAAAGATGAACGCACCTCAAGGTTTGGAGGTACCAGAAAAAAGCTCTTTCCTCCTAAAGAATTAGGTTCATCTCTTACAGACAAATATCCACTCTGATAAAGAATGCTTAGTGGAGTTACATCAAAATAATCATAGAACTCACTAAGTGTTTTAGTACTGCACTTGGTTTTTAAAAGATTCTCCAATGGAGTATTCTGAATAGACTTAATGTATTTTGAAATCAGAGTTGGATATGCACCACCGGTCTCATACCAGAAGTTTCTAAAACCTTCCTCCGGTGCAGTTAGGTAGTTTAGTACTGACCATGGATTATGGAGAGTGGTTTCGTTATCTACATGGAATCTGTAGCCATCATAGTGAGACTTGATTTGAGAATAGCACTCTTCTTTGGAGATATTAAGAGTCTTTGCTGCATTTTCTACATACTCATCAAAGTACTGATGCATATCTTCATCTGTATAGCCTAACAATGGAGCGAACTTACTTTCAAGACCAAGGTCTCTTAGATTGTTCAGCTGTGAGAATACAGAGGTTTTAGCAAATCTGCCAACACCAGTGATAAAGATGAATCTCATATCACCGGTTACACCTTTGATGGCACCAAATAATCCCTGCAGGTACTGTCGGTATGATTCAAATAATTCTTTGTTTTCCAAAGAATGAGTTAACGGATAGTCATATTCATCAATTAAAAGAACCGTTTGTGCAGGATTGTCAGAAACAATTTTATAAAGAATTGTTCCCGCATCATCTGAAGGAAGAATCTCTCTTACTTTAATTTGTTGAGTAAGGATAATATCCTTTAATCTTTCACTAAGCCTAAAATCAAACTCATTTTTGTCAGAATATGTTAAAGATGAAAAATCCAGATGAATAACTTTATATGTTCTGCCTTTTTCCGATTCTTCCCATAGTTTTTCAATCTTAAGACCATGAAAGAATTCAGTTCCCTTTGAGAACAGAGATTCTAAAGTTGAGACTAGCAACGACTTGCCAAAACGACGAGGTCTTGATAAAAATGTTGGTCTTTTGAATCTTACAGCTTCATACAGTAAATCGGTGTGATCTACGTAAATTTGATTGGAATTACGTAAATCTTCAAATCTATTGTTTGAAGTAGGAAGCCTTTCTGGATTTTGCATCTTTTTCGTACTATCCGATAAAAAAATCTCAACTATTGGTAACTGACATTATATTATCAAGATTTATCTCACTTTAAAAAAGAATCGTTATATTATGGCAACAAAACCATACAATTAGCTACAGAGTTAAGCCACACATCAAACAAAAAGAGAAATATAAAGATGAAGGATTTTTTTAAATATTCCCTACTCTCATTACTGCTACTATCAGGACTCTCATACGCAGAAGTTCCACCAGATATAGAAGGCATCTACAACAAGTGCAGGAATAAGGCAGATAACACCGTTGAGATCAACGAGTGCAGCTCCAAAAGACTCGAAGCCTACGATGCACAGCTCAACATAGCCTACAAAAAGTCACTGGCAAAATGCAGTGAAAGTGAGAATCCAAAGCTCTGCAGAGAAGAGCTCAAAGAAGCTGAACGCAATTTTGTTAAATACAAGGAATCCATGCTCAAGCATATGGAGAAATACTCCATGTACCGAGATGGCACTATCTTCAGCATGGTATATCTGAATTTCGCAGCTGATCTGACAAAACTTCAGTACGAAACTCTGCAGGACAACTATGTTGGAGAAGATGCTCCTTAGAAGAGGAGCTTTCCTCTTAATACCACATGCTTAAGCTCTAAGCTCTTTTTATCAACAATAAGGACATCGGCTCTCTTGCCTGTCTCAATGGAGCCGGCCTTATCAAAGATCCTGACTGCTTTTGCTGGATTTCTGGTACAGGCAAGTATAGCTTTCTCAAGAGGAATATCCATCTCCTTTACTGCAGTTCTGAAACACTCAAAAAGATTGGTTACAGAACCTGCTATCACACCATTCTCCAGAGTTGCAAGTTTGCCTTTAACCTCAACCTTCTGACCGCCTAGGGCATAGACTCCGTTTTCAAGGCCTGTAGCTTCCATGGAATCAGAGATCATCACGATATTCTCAAATACTCTGAAGGCAAGTCTTACAGCGCCCTTATGAATATGAACGCCATCGCAGATAAGCTCAGAGAATACATCAGAAAATTCCGCAGCTGCACAGATTGGTCCTGGAGCTCTGTGATGAATTGAATTCATGGCATTAAAACAGTGGGTAAGCTCCCTTGCACCGGCCTCAAAGCCCTTATGGGCAGCATCATAATCAGCATCGGTATGAGCCACTGAGAAGTTAACTCTATCCTTAAACAAGCAAATCAGCTTTAAGGCATTATTCACTTCAGGGGCAATGGCAACAGTCTTAATCAGCCCCTGGGAATCACTCATAAACTTCTCTAAAAGCGTCTCATCCGGTTCTCTTACATACAGGGAATTCTGAGCTCCAAGCTTTTTAGGACTGATAAACGGACCTTCAAGATACACGCCCTCCAGAGAAGCCATATCCTCCTCTGCCTTAAATTTTGCAGCGCACTTAAGAGCCTTTGAAATACTGCTCTCATCCATAGTCATAGAGGCAGGAGTTACAGAAGTAATTCCATGATGAGCCTCATAGCGGCAGATAGTCTTTAGGGATGACTCATCACCATCCATAAAATCAGAGTTCATACAGCCATGTAAATGGATATC
The DNA here is from genome assembly GCF_900116345.1 of Succinivibrio dextrinosolvens. GTDB lineage: Bacteria > Pseudomonadota > Gammaproteobacteria > Enterobacterales > Succinivibrionaceae > Succinivibrio > Succinivibrio dextrinosolvens_B. The sequence continues at coordinate 57,051 of NZ_FPAH01000006.1, forward strand.
AATAAAACCAGGCAGCACATAGCAATCTGAAGCATCGACTGAATAACTATCCTCTGCTGACTCTACAAAGCGGTCCCTGTGTATATAAACCTCACGCTCCTCAAAGGTCCCTTCAGGAGTAAAAACCGAACCATTTTTTATGATCATTTAAAGCCTCGATCATCTTTATCGTCTGAGAATTTTTATTAACGATAGATATTTTAAGAAACAATTAGTAAAAATGTTTAGCAACGTCTCATATTTTTAACAAAATCAAATACTAATGTTATTAAAAATAATTCATAATAAAAATAGGAATAGAGTGAAAACATTTTTGAAATAATTGCATGTTCAAATCTAAGTTTCTTCTAAGAAATAAAATCTAATCTTCATTCGTACAAAGTGATTAGCCACTTGGGATTTAACCACTTTGCATATAAAGGTGAAATATGAACTTTTACGTAATTGGAATAACCCTGTTTGTCGGGGGATTCGTCGTAGGAGCTTTAGTTTGCTATGTCGTCATGGCTCAGATTTATAAACATAAACGAGTCAAGGATGAGCTTCTAAAGTCCAAACGTGCAGCCATAAAAGCTCATAGAACACTGGACAGATTCGTTAAGACATCTCTGGATATGTTCGGTGAACTAGATACTACCCATAGGCAATATCTGCAGTTTCTAAGAGAAACTACACAGAAGATTGCCCCAAAGGAATCCGGTTTACATCATTTTCTAGAAGATGATATGGGACCAATGCCTGTTTATAGAGGTAAAGAAGAAAAAGCACCTGCAAAACAAATTGAAACTGAAGATAAGATTGAAACAATAAAGAGCTCAATTCCTGCTCCGGATGTTCTTAAGAATCCGATACTTCAGACAGAGGATACAATTGATGCTGAAGATACTGAAACATCAGAAAATCCAAAAGTCCCTGTTGAAGAGCCTAAGAAAGAGATAAAGGAGGAGGAACCGCTTAAGGTATGATATTTTTTTCCGTTAGGAGTCTATTACATGCTAAATAAGCTAAGAACCGCTACCGCAATTATCGCTATATCATCGGCAGCAGTCTTTTCAACAATCAACACCGCAAATGCCTCAGCTCCAATTTTAGGAGATCTTCTAGCCAAGGGAGACACTCCATCCCTGGCTCCAATGCTAAAACAAGTACTTCCTGGTGTTGTTAATATTTCAGTAAAAGGTAAAAAAGATGTTCAGGGATTCTCAATTCCTGATGAGTTCAAGTTCATGTTCCCAGGAATGGGCGATGCTTTCGGCTTCGGTGACGGCAGAACTCAGCAGAGAGAATTCAGAGCATTAGGTTCTGGTGTAATCATCAATGCAGATGAAGCACTTGTTGTAACCAACAACCACGTTATCGACGGTGCTGATGAAATCAAGGTTCAGCTGTCTGACAGCCGTGAATTCACAGCAAAACTTATCGGCCGTGACAGCCACACCGATCTTGCGTTATTAAAGCTTGAGAATGCAAAGAATCTGACTCAGATTGATATGGCTGATTCAGACGAGCTGGAGGTTGGTGACTTTGCAATTGCCATCGGTAACCCATACGGTCTGGGTCAGACTGTAACCTCAGGTATCGTTTCAGCTTTAGGCAGAACCGGCCTTAATATCGAGAATATCGAAAACTTCATCCAGACTGATGCAGCTATCAACTCTGGTAACTCAGGCGGTGCCTTAATCAACCTTTCAGGCAAGCTGATTGGTATCAATACCGCTATTATGGCTCCATCAGGCGGCAACATCGGTATTGGCTTTGCAATCCCTGCAAACATGGTTAAGACTGTAACCGCTCAGATCTTAAAGTACGGTGAAGTTAAGCGTGGTCTGCTTGGTGTTCAGGGTACAGAGCTTAATGCAGATCTTGCAAACAGCTTCGGCTATGATCAGTCAACCGGTGCCTTTGTTAACGAGGTTATCAAGGATTCAGGCGCAGATAAGGCTGGTATCAAGTCAGGTGATATCATCACCGCTATTAACGGCAAGAAGGTTAAGTCCTTTGCAGCTTTGAGAGCTGAAATTGCAACTCAGAGAGCCGGCAATGAGATTACCGTTACCGTATTCCGTGATGGCAAGTATCAGGATATCAAGGTTAAGCTAAGCTCTGATGCAACTCAGAAGGTTTCAGCCAAGGATTCACAGGAAATCTCCCCTGCCTTTGCAGGTGCATCCTTTGCTAACTCTGAGAAGGGTGGCGTTGAGGTTACTGATGTAGCCAAGGGCTCAGTTGCAAGCATGTTTGGTCTGCGCAAGGGTGACATCATCATCGGTGTTAACAGAACCGATATCAACACTCTTCACGACTTAAAGACTACTCTTGATAAGGAAAAAGGAAAGATCTCCGCTATAAAGATCAATCGTAACGGAACTATCCTGTACATTACCTTAAGATAGTAGCTATCCTCAATTCTCAAAAGCCGGATCCAAAAGATTCGGCTTTTTTGTTGCTTACAACATTTTTCTTATATTTACCTCATTTCTCATAGCAATTAGCCAAAGAAAGAATCTTTCTATACTACAATTTATTTAATAACACTCCGCAATAGACAAAAAAAATTACCAGGGATATAAAACTTTTCAGAAATGAAACAGATAATGCTTATAGATGAACTGAGAAGAACCTTTTTAGGAAGGATTCTTGGTCAAGCAACACTTTCATTTAAAACAATAGACGATGTTTTATGTCTTTATAAGTTAGACGTTATTCAGCACAAATTAGGCAGTAACGCTTCCATTATTTTTGACTATGGAGTATTTAGCGCAACACTTCAGATCAGCATAGATGATCACCTCTATACATATGGTTATATTGTTAAAAGTGATGCTCTAAGATGTGAACAGAAACTTAAAGAGTTTATTATCGATTATCTTTCTAATAGCATAAAAAAAGAAATCTCAATAATTCAAAACACTCTTAAAGAAGAGTATCTCCGTGACTCAAAGGCAAATAAACTTAAAAACAATATCCAGCTGCTAAAAAAGAACATAGCTGAATTAAATAAAAAAGAAGACTCACTCGTCGAACAAATCGAAAAAGATTATTTCCTAGAATCTGAACCTATCCCAGAAGAAGTAAAAAAATACCTCTCAATAATACTTGATTACTGCAAAAACGACTCTTTATTAAATGATTCATATGTTATAGAACAAATCAGGGAAAAATACGAAGAGTCTATGCTGTATAAACACAAGGGCTTCTTTGATAATGCAGAAAAAAATCCATTAACACAAAGACAGAGGCTTGCCGTAATCAGGAATAATGACTTTAATCTGGTCCTTGCAGCCGCAGGGACAGGAAAAACATCAGTAATGGTTGCAAAGGCTCTTTATTTGATGAAATTCCTTAACATCAAAAGTGATGAACTGTTGATACTTTCCTATAACAGAAATGCGGCAGAAGAACTTCAGGACAGAATTAAAGAAAGAGCAAAAATACTTGGCATAAATACAGAGACACCTCAAATATCAACATTCCATGCTTTGGGAAGAAAAATTCTTCTCGAATGCAAACAGTCTGTTCACATCTCAAAGCTAAGTGAAGATGAGAAAAAACTCTGGCAGTGGGTAGAAAACTGGGAGGAGAATTCTCTTTATGCACATCCTTTAGATTATCTTTCTTTCTACAAGGCCCTTCATGTCCGAGAAAAAAATGGAATAGAAATTGTGGATAACAATTCACCGATGAGAACGCTCAATGATGAATTGGTAAAGAGTAATTCTGAAGTAAGAATAGCAGACTGGCTTTACCTCCATGGAGTTCCATACACCTATGAAGCTCCCTATGTATTCAAGAGACGTATTGAAAACAGCTTTGACTATAGTCCGGATTTCAAATTAACAGATGATATCTATATTGAATTTTTCGGAATCGACCGCAAAGGTAATACTCGAGAAGACATTGATAAAGAAAATTACAATGACTTTATGCAAAAAAAGATCCAGTTACATAAAGAAATGGGAACTACCCTTATAGATCTTTACTGGTATGAAATGCAGGAGGATACATTATTTGACAAATTAGAGAAGAAACTCCTAGACCTTGGCTTTAAGTTTAAAGAAAAATCAGAAGAAGAAATAAAGAATCTCTTTGTCGAAAAACTGAATAATAATCAATTCTCATCTCTACATAAGCTCTTATTGAACTGTCTTAAGGCCATACGTGTCGAGAATCTTAACAGAGAACAGATCCTCCAAAGACTCAAAGCAGCTGGTTTTAGCTTCGCAAAAAACATAACAGAATATATCCAAAATCTTGTTGATGATTATGTTCGTACCCTAAAAGACAACAATGAAATTGATTTTGATGACATGATATTAACTGCAACTGAGTTAATAAATAAAGGAGAATGGAAACCGCCATACAAATACATTCTTATAGATGAATTTCAGGATATTTCTGGAGCACGCTATGAGCTTATCAAGGCAATTTACTCCCAACATTCTGATGTCAGCTGCACCATGGTTGGAGATGACTGGCAGGCTATATACAGATTTAACGGGGGCAAACTAGACTTAACAACAAGATTCTCCGAATATTTTGGATCTAACACTTTGACAAAATTGGATAAAACCTTCCGTTATCCAAGAAATATTGCCGATGTAGCGGGAGACTTTATTATGAAAAATCCCGAGCAATATAGAAAGAAAATTGAAACGGCAGATAAGACAGAAGATTCAAAGATCCATTTATTCTCCTATATAGAAGAGACAAACGCCCCCTACAGTCCCCAAAGTTTGTTTTATCAGGTTCGACAATCAATTCTTACTTTAGATCAGAAAGTTCCTAATGCCGCAATAGCAGTAATGGCCCGCTACAACCAGTTTTTAACTGAATTCAAAAGCTATTTTGATTATGAAAATAAAACACGAAATAATCATCTGAATGTAAAAATAAACTATTGGACTTTTCATGGCTCAAAAGGCTTAGAGGCGGATTATACCTTTATTATTGGACTACAGAGCAGAGGTGTAAGATCCTTTCCTGCAGAAGAACAGGATGAAAAGGTTGTTGAGGCTCTATTACCGACAACAGATACATATCCCTACTCTGAGGAAAGAAGATTATTCTATGTAGCGCTTACTCGTGCAAGAAAACATACTTATCTCTTTGCTCTGGATAAACAGCCGTCATCATTTGTTGAAGAACTACTATCACCTAATTACGACATAGACATTAGATCAAAAGGTTTCGATTCAGAAAATCGAAGTATATTTAAATGTCCTTGCTGTAAAAATGGATATTTTCAGCTTATACATGGAAAATACGGTGAATTCTATGTATGCAATTCTGGAATGTGTAGAATCAGACCAAGAATCTGCCCAAAATGTGGCTCTCCTATGTTAGATGAGAAAACAGAGAGTAAATGTATGAATCCACGTTGCCAGAACACAATTCAAATCTGTGAACGATGCGGAAGAGAAATGGTTTTACGAACAAATAATAAAAACGGCAGCAAATTCTGGGGATGCAGAGGCTACGGACTTGATAAGGATAGCTGCAATAACACAAGGGAGCTTAAAAGAAGTAGAAAATAACAGCTAATTATAAAGAAGAAGGGAATCTCAATCTTTTCGAGAAAATGTCAACGCTATAACAAAAGCGATAAACCAGGTAATTCCACATAAGAGCCCACACCACGTAAGTATACGAATCAGGCATACATCATTAGATGAAAGATGTCGGCATTTTGCAATGCTAATCGGAATAGTGAAAATCTTGTATGCAATATAGACTAATAGGATAACTAAAATTATCTCAATAAGAAAATCAAGATTTCCATTCATACCCTATCTCCGATGAGCAATTCCTGCCTCTTATTCAAAATTATAGAAGTAAATCATCAAAAGATAGTTTCCTCTACCCTTTCCTCATAAGAAAAAAAAGGCGAGCATATCATCTCTTACATGGGGACAAAAAAAGCTTTTTAAAGCCTTTTTCTCCTTGTTGAGAACAAAACTCATTTCTCTTTAAATCTGAAAAAAAGACCTTACGTATAGAAGTGAAAGGAAAATATGAAAGGTTCTTACCTTAAGGAGATTTATTATGAACGCTTTAGCAAGATACGAAAATCGTCATCAGAATATGAATCGTCACAATTATGGTATGCCAACAATCTTTGATCTTTTCTCAAGACCATTAACCGACTTTGAAAACATATTCCCTCAGATGACAGAGGAGAACATCAGATTAGACGTACAGGACTGCGGCGACCACTACCAGATCAAGGCTGATATGCCTGGTGTAAAGAAAGAGGATATCAAACTTGATTTTGATGAAGGCAATCTGATGATTAAGGCAGAGCATCACACAGAGAAAGAAAAGAAAGATGCTGAAGGTTACATCATCAAAGAACGCAGCTCAGGTGTATACCAGAGAACTCTGCACTTTAACGATGCAGATCCAAAAGAAATCAACGCTGCATTTGCAGGAGGAGAACTTGATATCAGAATTAACAAACAGAAACAGGAACAGAAAAAGACTGCTATCACCATTCATTAGTTAACTCATAATTGATCATGGAATCTGCAGGTAGTATCTTATTAGCTATCTGCAGATTTTTTTTATTAAAAAATAAGGAGTATCTATGCCTTTCGTACAAGCAAGAATTTCAAAAGACCTTTCCGATTCAGAAAAGACAGCACTACAGAAAGAGCTTACCGCAATCATCAAGGATGAACTGCACAAGCCTGCAGGCTTTATCATGGTAGGAATTGAAGCTAGCTATAATCTCTGGCTAGGCGAGAGCAGACTTGATAACGGTGCCATGATTTCAGTACAGCAGTTTGGAAGTGCCAACCGCGATGCATACAACGCCATCACTCAGCGTATCTGTGATTGTCTTCAGAAGACTCTGGGAACACCTTCTGACAAGGTATATGTAACCTTCCAGTCCATTAACGAATGGGGATGGAACGGACAGCTGTTCTAATTCAGTTCAGAAAAGCTACTACTTAAGAATCCAGGCAATTCCTTTGGCACAGCGCTTATCGGTCTCAAAAAAGTGATTGCCAGGATTACTCTCAAAAACACTGTTTATTCCCTGCCCTTTCAGAACCTCATAAAGCTCTAGTGTCTTATCTTTCACAGTTCTTAAGTAACTGTTTCTGGCAGAGCTTTCCTTATCACCTAGAGACAAATATATTTTTGAAGGTTTCCTTTTAGGATTATTTGTCTTGAAAAATTCCACAAAATCCGGAAACCACAATGAGCCTGACATGCTTGCCACCCTGTCAAAGATATCGGTTTTACATATAGCATATAGGCCAAACAGACCTGCCAGAGAATATCCACTTATAGCCATATAGGCAGGAGTTCCTTTTATGCTAGACAACGCCTTGGGAATTATTGTATTTTCTATTAGAGAGAGAAAATCATCAGCACCACCGTCAAAAGGAGGTTCGCTGTGATAAAGCGACGGACAGATCCATGGAGACAGGTTGTGATTCCAGTCATTAACTCTTATATTCAGAAAATTAAAGGCAGGAACATTCATGGAAGACAGCAGTTCCATAATCTGCGAACCGTCAGAGTCAAAGGTGTTAAAGATTACAAGAGGCGCATCTGCCTTTTCAGCACAGAATAAGGTAACAACTGTATTTTCAATCTCAAAATCCTCTCTCTTCATGCGGTCCTCCGCTAACGCTTTTCAAAACCAGAAAAAAGAAGTTACTCAGCTATACTTTATCGAACCGATTTCTCTGCTTTTTGCTAGATTACCTACAAAAAACGCACAAAAATAACCTTCTTTTTGCAATTATTTAATATTTCTCAGATTTTTTTTGCTAATATTCTAACAAAAGAAAAAAATCCTCTAAAATTAAATAGTAATCCCAAAAATAATAATCCACTCCCTCCTGCATAGTTGAGGAGCATATTTATGAAAATCAATAAAAAGCTATTACCTTTTCTTATTCCTGTAATCACAGGTCTTATCATAGGTTCTGTAGTTCTGATTATTCATCCTTCAACAGGAAAGAAGCTTGGAGATATCATCTATTCAAGCGGAGTTTCAGTAGAAAGCTATTCGTACGCTGTGGGCAGAGCTGCACCTTCAGTTATGAATATCTATGTGGCACATCTTAACGACGACTACACCAAACCGGATACCGACAATATAATTACCTCAGCCTCAGGAGTGGTCTACTACAAAAACGGTATTATCGTAACCAACTATCATGTGGTTACCGCAGGTAATGAACCGGATAATGGCATCTGGGCACAGACCCGTGACGGAAAAATCTTCAAGGCTTTTGTGGTAGGAACAGACAGACGAACCGATCTCGCAGTACTCAAGGTTGAAACCAGCGATCTACCTCCTATCAATAAAGTAAAAAAAGATCCGAAGGTTGGCGATATTGTTCTGGCCATTGGTAATCCAAACAATCTTGGTCAGACAGTAACCCATGGCATCGTTTCTGCCCTTTCGCGCTCAGGATCAGGTCTTCTGACAAAAGATCAGATGAATATCCGTCAGGGCGTTCAGGAGTTAATTCAGACCGATGCTCCTATCAATCAGGGTAATTCCGGAGGAGCACTGATTAACTCTCAGGGACTTTTAATCGGTATTAACACCGCATCCTTCAATTCAGAAAACACTTACGGTATCGGCTTTGCTGTTCCAACATCTATGGTTACCAAGGTGGTAGATGAGATTCTTGCTCACGGCAAGGTTGAAAGAGGATATCTTGGAATCTCTGATGCCGAGGTAAGTTCTCTTGAACAGTCCTCAGGTGTTACTGTGGGATTCATCGATCCTGAAGGACCAGCCTTTGGAGTACTGAAAATCGGCGACGTGATCAAGAAAGTTGATGGAATTGAAATAGAGGATGTACGACAGCTAATCGATCTGATTTCCCAGTCCAAACCAGGAAGAACCCTGTCTTTTGAGGTTCTCCGTAACAATGAGACCAAGACCGAGACCATTACGCTCACAGAAGACAGTACTTCTATCGACTAGAGTATCGAGTTGCTCTGCTGTAGACCATACAACAGAGCTGACGAGCGGATATACTATAGAAACTTGGTCATATCACAGGCATCAAGAATCAGAGCCTTCTGCTCCTCATCAAGATTAAACAGCGAAAAGATAATCGCATCTAGATTTCTGTATAAAGACTCAACCTTAGCTTTATTCCTACAGGCCATAATCTCTTCCACCAGCCTTATGAAAGGTTCCTGCTCCGCATGGGAAATCATCGGAATAGGAATACTCTCAATGTGGGCTCTAAGCACCTTTACTGAATTAAAGCGCTTGTCATAGATAAACTGAGCAATAGATGAATTGAGAATACTCAGAATATACTTGATGCTCAGACCTTCAATCTGAGGAATAACAATGTTACTGCTGTTTAAAGACAGAGTCTGCTTATCATCATAGGCAAACACTAGATGCTTGCTGATGAATCTGTAGATAAGCTTTTCCTTAGCTCTGTACATGGATTCAGGAGCCACCTGCTGGAAATGCTCAGGATTGAAGGTAATAAAGCGTTTTGGCAGATCAATACGGTATTTGAATACATCTGAGCCCTTCAGAATAACCTCGTTATCTGAAGATTTTCTGCTTGAGATATACAGGTTGTTATTACCGGTAACAATTCCCAGGGCAAACTGCGCGTTATCCTTTAGGAATCTGAGGTTATCAAGAGAGAAAATCTTTGAGAGGATCTGCTCTTCATCATCGTCGGTCTTGAAATTCAGATACTGAGGATCGACATAGCGCTCCTTTCTAATCACAAAGTTTCTCTGACCGTCAGAAACCTTCATATTGATGCAGGAGATAGGCTTGGATGTCTTTTCAAGCTGCATAATGATACAAGGACACTGAACCTTGTCAAAGGCATTACCCAGATAGTTTAGAGAAAGAATTGAGGTATTCTCAATAAGCTTCTCTCGTACCGGATGATGAGTCTTTACATTAAGTATCGCCTCTGGCAGCACAAAGGTTATTGTTCCCTTGTTTTTGGCGTGCATTATGGATTTCTCCAGGAACACGTCATAGGACTCGATGGTTGAGCCCTGAGCTGAGGAGAATAGATGCTTTAAGACATTCTTATCCTCGCTGGTATAGGCATAGCCCCAAGGAGGATTTCCCAGAATATGAGTAATCTTAGGGTTGTTGAATTCTGTCAGATAATCACTGTTAGTGATGTTCTTGTAAAGAATATCCGTGTTATCAAGTCGGTACTTTAACGCAAGATTGATTCTGGTAAGAGTTACTGCAATATCATCAATGTCATTGCCATAAATGTTCTCAACCTTTACCTCTGATGGCAGCTTTAAAAGGAAGTTACCGGTACCGCAGCAGGGATCTAAAAGATTATCCCCCTTATGATAGGACTCTGAGGACAGCACTATATTTACAATCTTATCCACAACCTTGGCTGGAGTGTAATAGGTTCCGGTAGCCTTTCTGTTTTCGATATTTCGACAGGAAATATAGACAAGGCCCAAGGTATCCTCATTTTCCTGATAATCAAAATTCAGATTCAGAAGATAGCCATACTTATCAATAAGCTTTCTGATTTTAGAACGGGAGCCGACAAGTTCACCAATCAGTCTCTCATAGCAGCCCAGCTTGAGCTTACCTTCAAAGAAGGATGGCAGATAAGGAGGAACATATCTAAGCTTAAGTCTTTTAACAATTAGAGACAGAGCGGTTTCCGCCATGATCATTCTCAGATGATCAGTATCAATATCCAGTTTGTGAGAGTCAACATTCTCTAAAAGTTTAGCAATAATCTCAATGGAGCTGCTGTCCTTTGATACATAGGAATTGTAGATGTATGAACCGCTGATGAACTTCTTGTTTCTGCGACTCTTCAATGAAAGATTCTTACCGGATTTGATTTCCTTTTTCAGTCTGCTGATATAGCTTGCGGTAAAGTAATTCTTCTTGTTCTCAATATGATCCGGTACCAGCTTGTTAAGCTTGATCCAGTTATAGCCGGTAGCAACGGATACAGACAGCTCCGCACAGGCCTGAGACAGGGTCAGATAGTTGCTCAGATCACGCACCTTTCTTCTGGTTTTCTGGCCTGGAAGTTTGGCACTTTCAGGAATAATCCAGAAATCGTCAACATTCTGAGCGTATCTGAATTTTCCCTGTTCACACAGAGCTAAGGTTTGTTCCTCTGAGATGCCGAATTTTACTGAAGCCTGTTTTACCGAAATGTATTTCATGAATTATCCGCAAAAATTATGTTTTATTATCTGTCTGAATCTTAACTGGGAACAAACAAAAAAAAGATACGCTAATTCTAGCGGATCTGAGCTGTATAGAAAAGTTCAGAGTAGAACAATTGAAGAGTAGCTTTGATTTTTATCAGAGATATTTTTTTCAAAAAAAATCGCCCCCCCTGTCCTGATCAGAAGAGAGCGATCTTTTAAATTAATTTGCTAATTTATGGCATTTGGATTAGGTGACTTGATATCAACTTCCATTTCTGCCTTCATGATAGACTGAATTCTCATTTCAGACTGTATTTCTTTACGTGCATTTAAAAGTACATTTTTATTCTGACCTTCATAAGCACCAGTCTTACCAAGAGCTTCATTTATTTTGGTATCATCGAATTTATTAAGATCAAGACCTGCCAGTCTATCTAATTCCGTCGAATAAATAGAACAGGAAAGTTTTTTGTCTTATAACCGACTCTGGATCGGTTTCAAATTCCTGACCATTGACAATCAGCTGCTTACATTTCTGATTTACATCAATTGTAAGCTGAAGGCCCCCATTTTCGTCCATATTCAGCGTAAATTCACATTTTGCATCAGCGTTACCATCAGGACTAAACTACCAAAAGCTTTTCCTGTTGCTGCTCAGAAATTATTTCTTTAAACAACAGATTCATGTATGATTCCTAGGCTGTCTGTTTACAATCCCTGCCAGACATATGATTTACAAAACTCCAGAAGCACTAAAGCCACAATGGAGTCTGCAACCTTACTCTCTATTTATATCCAGAAAAAAAACGCAATTTTGACAGTGAAAAAAAAGAAAGCTGTATTTCGATATTAGTTCATAGAATGAATGAAAAAAAACTAATTGTTTTACACAAATTACAACTACGTCGCATAATAAAACATTTTATTCACAGATCTCAAGAAAAAGCAGTTTAATAAAAGAATTAAAAGAAAATAGAATTCAGGAAACAAAGATACAACCAGCCTATTGCCGGGGCCAACTGGATTCTAAAGAGAAAAAAAATGCGGTTTCAAGAAGAATCTCAAAACCGCTTTAAAGGTTATGTACCACCTTATTTAGAACACATGCAAACGAGTCATTTGCTTGCCATACTAACCTTCATTAGTATTAGGTAACTCGTGTTAGTATATGCTAACTTATTTTTTATTAGATTGCAAGCAGTTAATTTTATTATTCAATTTTAAACTAAAAAATATAACAAAATATTGTGGTTTATCAAAGAGTTAAAAAAATTTTGTGTAAAATTATACAAAATATGAACTTTTTTGAGGCGAGATAATCTAATATATTACATGGAGAAAGTATTTCTTCAGCTTTCTTCATTTTTATGTCCCGAATACATAAACCCAGTGAGCTAGAATTCACTGGGTATTTTTTTATGTATTATCAACAGGTTACTAAGGAAGATTTGATTCTACGAAATCCCAGTTGATGTGATTTACAAAATCCTTAAGGTAATCTGCCCTTCTGTTCTGATAATCAAGGTAATAGGCATGCTCCCATACATCCACGCACAGAATAGGTGTTTTGCCCATTGTCAGAGGGTTGGCGGCATTTGAGGTGTTGATAATCTCTAATGTGCCGTTAGAAGCACACAGCCAGGTCCAGCCGGACCCAAAGTTGCCAACAGCAGAAGATTTAAAGAGATCTAGAAAATCCTCATAGGAGGTGAAGCTTTTTTCAATTAAAGCCATTAGATTAGATGATGGTTTCTTGCTCTCTGCACACAGACAGTTGAAGTAGAAGGTATGATTGAAAACCTGAGCTGCGTTATTGAACAGAGGACCAGGCTGAGCCTTTTTAATAATGGTCTCAAGTGATTCATTCTCAAAAGAAGTGCCCTTCTTCAGTTTGTTGGAGGTTTCAACATAGGCATTTAAGTGCTTGTCATGATGAAAAGTAAGTGTCTGCTCGGAAAGAAAGCCTTCTAATGCATTCTTGGAATAAGGCAGAGGTGGTAAAGTAAAATCAGCCATAAATTGACTCCTTATGTTTATTTTTTTGTTGTCATAACAGTTTTAAGGTTATGTTATGGATCAGGGAAAATCAAACTTAAAGTGTTGGCAGATTTTCTTTTTTATACAGAGGGCACGTTATTTACTATCTTTTTGAGTTTTTCTGTATTTTTTCTTTTTTTCAAATAAAAAATAGCAACAGATAATATAAATATTTTCATATAACGCAACAACTGCTGACTATATCTTGAAATATGTCATTAAATCTGATATGCAACTTTTTATCATTGAAATTCATAAAGATAAGGAAAATAATATATTATACAAAGAATTAATGTGATCACTTTCAAAGAATTTTGGTATAATTCTTGCGCTTTAGATTTGACATAAAAATTCCGAGAACAATCTTTCCCGGTTATGCAGAATCAAAAATAATAAGAGAACGATTAAGAATAACTAAGCGAATTAAGAATGAATACACAGGATGATAAAATGACAGAGTTTATTGATAATCTAAAATTAGACCAAATGAATGATATAAAGCAGATGCTGGCACCTTTAAACAAAATCTTCAGCATTGCTACCTGCTCACAGATCGAAATCAAACTGGATACTGAGAACCAGACCGTTCAGTTCGTAAGCGCAAAGAACGCATGCAAGCTTCACGAGATTTCCTACAAGGACAAGAGCCCATTAGGCTTAATCAAGAGCGTAATGGAAGAAGTCTAATAAAACAGTTTTTCATAATATATCTCCTTAAAGGTTACTCAGCTCTTAACGAAACCCCAGTTTTATTCTGAGTCTGATAATTTCCTCATACAAATGGCTTATCTAAGCCATTTGCCTAAGTTCTACAAAATTTTCCCTAAAGAACAGTGCAAATTTAACATTGCCTATTTTCCATTATTATTCTCTTTGTAAACAATCCAAGTTCTGCGTTAGCGGCTTATGTCCACCTGAATATTTCAATCAGAATACAAATATACAAGTCACCTATAGTTAAAACTTATAACAGAGCATAAAAATATAGTATTACTAACTTGTTGATATTAAACCATAATAATCTTAATATTTAATCATACAAGATGATTTAGCATCTAGGTAAGGAGAAGTTAGTATGCGTAAATATTTATATTACAGCTGTCGAATGTGAATTTAGTTATATTTTTAATTTAATTTATTTATTTTTCGTTTTTTTTATTCAGTAACAAAAATTCACATTAAGAGGCAAATAAAATGGCATATAAATTCGAAACTTTACAGTTACACGTTGGTCAGGAAGAAGCAGACAAGGCAACAGACTCAAGAGCAGTGCCTATTTACCAGACAACCTCCTACGTATTCCATAACTCACAGCACGCAGCCGACAGATTCGGTCTTAGAGATGCAGGAAATATTTACGGCAGACTGACCAATTCAACCCAGGATGTATTAGAGAAGAGACTTGCTGCTCTTGAAGGTGGTGTCGCAGCACTGGCAGTTGCATCCGGTGCCGCAGCAATATCGTACGTTATTCAGGCTCTAGGTGCCAATGGCGGTCATATTGTGGCCCAGAAATCCATCTACGGAGGTTCCTATAATCTTTTAGCACACACACTTCCTTTATATGGAATCACCACCACTTTCGTGGATATTCATAATCAGGAAGAAGTTGAAGCTGCAATTCAGGAGAACACCAGAGCAATCTATATTGAGACTTTAGGTAATCCAAACTCAGATATACCGGATATTGAAGCCCTCTCTGAAATTGCACATCAGAACAGCATCCCGCTGGTTGTAGATAACACCTTTGCTACACCATTCCAGCTAAGACCAATAGAACATGGCGCAGATATCGTAGTACATTCTGCCACCAAGTTCATAGGCGGTCATGGAACCACTCTTGGAGGTGTGATTGTTGATTCAGGTAAATTCGACTGGCTGTCCAGTGATAAATTCCCACATATCGCCAAAAGTAACCCAAGCTACCATGGGATCTCCTTTGTGGACGCAGTTGGTCCAGCAGCTTTTGCTGTTTACCTAAGAGCAATTCTGCTGCGTGATACCGGAGCCACAATCTCTCCATTCAATGCCTTCCTGCTGCTTCAGGGAGTTGAAACCTTGTCACTGCGCATCGAGCGTCATGCACAGAATACACAGAAGGTTATTGAGTTCCTGAAGAATCACCCTCAGGTTAAGAAGGTAAATCATCCATCATTAGAGGATCATCCTCAGCATGAACTGTACAAGAGATACTTCCCTAACGGTGGCGGTTCAATATTTACCTTTGATATCAAGGGAGGTCAGAGAGAGGCTCACAAGTTTATTGATTCACTTAAGATCTTCTCTCTTCTGGCTAATGTTGCTGATGTTAAGAGTCTGGTGATTCACCCTGCAACCACCACTCACTCACAGCTATTAGATAGTGAGCTTGCTGATCAGGGAATCTTCCAGAGCACCATCAGACTATCCATCGGTACCGAGAACATTGATGACATTATCGAAGATCTGGATAATGCGTTTAAAGAGGTACTGAAGAGTTCAGATAATTCGAACGATAAGGACGGAAATCTTCAAAAAGCCTCTTAAAAAAAAGGCAACTCCTCGTGTTAAACAAAAAATCGCCCACTGGGCGATTTTTGCTTCATCATGAGAAAAACAGAAAATAACAACGTAAAGGACTCTTAACGGTATCTCTTGGCATAAGTCTTGAAGCTTGCGTATTTCACAAAAGGAATTGAGACCTGTCTGTCTGTAACCTTATACCAGACCTTACGTGTAAGCTCCGAATCATCCTCTGAATCCTCAAGAGCAATGTCTATACAGACCTTTGCCAGAGCAGAAAAATCAGCAAAGACTGTTCCTGCCATCCTGTCCTGTCTTATGTACTCAATCGCATCCGGAATTCCGTCAACTCCGAATACTGGAATATATTTTGTTTTATTCTTAGATTCTTTGCCAAGGTTATAGCCTTCGGTATTCAGATAATCAACAGCCCCCACTGCCATTGCATCATTGTTCGCAATAATCATGTCAATGTTCCTGATACCTACTCTCTTAACCTGATCTTTGACATCATTAAAGGCAGCTGTAGAGTTCCAGTTGTCAAAATTCTGAGAAACAATGCTGTATTTGATTTTGGCATCATCAAGACACTTTAAAATCTGTCCGGTTCTGCCCTCAGTATCGGAATGGTCTTTTTCTCCCTGCAGAATAACGATATCCAGAACACCGTTTTTATTTCTGTCATAGCCCTTTGCTGATTTGAGATAATCCTCGATAATCTCAAACTGATATCTGCCAGCAGCAGAGGAATTGGTACCAACATACCAGACATGGTCGTAATTCTTTAAAGCCATATCGGCAGGCTTTCGATTAAAAAAGACAATACGGTTATGGTAGGACTTGGCGTGATAAATGATCTCCGGCGACATCTTAGGATCTACAAGATTTATGATCAGAGGATCTTTTGATGATATGCTTGAGTAAACCTGATTTAACTGCAATGAAGAACTGTTCTTGGCATCAAAGAGTGTAAGATCGGCATCTCTGGTTCTGGCATAAGCCTTAAGAGAAGCATTGAATCTGCGAATAAATTCAGACTCACCATTATAATAAAAGGAATAAATATCGTCAGAGGCTACAACCGACTGGATCTGAATAATTAAAAGAAAGCTCAGTGCAAGCTGAAAGATTCTTCTCATAAAAAAACCGTATATATGCTATTTCGTTAGTGACTGTGCATTATAGACTTTAATTTTCGAAAATGCTCTATATGGAATAAAAATAGATCGGTTATCTACTTTGTACCAGACTATTTTCTCGAAATCCTCATCTGAGGAACTTTCAAATATCAGCATAATTACTCTGGACAGAGCAGAGTAATCAGCAATTGCTGTTCCTGTAAGCATACCGGAATCTACACTCTTTAGAGCCTCAGTAATGCCATCTATGCCAAATACCGGTATATAATTGTGACCGCTGAATAATGAGTAAGGCATATTATATTTTTTCTCATTTAAGGCCTTAATAGCACCAAGGGCCATGGAATCATTATTGGCAATCACCATCTCAATGTTTTCTATTCCATATTTATTAATCTGATTCTTTAAATCTTCATAAGCCTCAGAAAAGCTGTAATTGTCAAAATTATAGGAAAGAGGGTTAATCTTAACCCCGTACCTTTCAAGGTTCTCGAGAATTACCTGTGTTCTGACGTGAGTTGAATACTCCTTTTCCCTGCCCTGCAGAAAAACCACATCAAGAGAACCATTTTTATTTCTGTTGTATTCAGGAAATTCATTGAGGTATTTCTTAATCATGGAATACTGCTTGTGGGCGGAGTCAAACATTTCAAAGCCGACATACCAGGCCTTATCATAGGAAGAAGCAATATTTGCGGTAGGAGAGCTTCCGAACAGTACAACCTTTGCATCATGATCAGAGGCTTCCTGTATCATCTTGGGCAGATATTCCTCATCAGAGACACTGATTACCACCATATCACCAATGGATATATGCTTTTTAAGCTGCTCGTACTGTTTTTTTGCATCAGACTTGGCATCATAAGACTTAATCTTATAACCACGCTGTTTTGCCATTTTCTGCATGGTGTTCTGAACATGAGACATAAATCCAGAATTGATGTTATAGAAGAAAATCTTAATTTCCTCTTTGGCAAAAACAGAACCGGAACAAAAAAGAAACAGTAAAACTATTACTTTAAGAAATCTTTTCATAAAAGCTCACCAAAACCAATCCCATATTTCTATTATGGGAAAGAATTCTGAAGCTAAATAAAAAAAACAAAGGAAATTTGTGATGAAGGATCAGTTTTTGTGATGATTAGAATTGGTTCAGAGTTTTTTATAGATTTTTCTCTTTAAAAATCATAAAGATAAAAATAATTTAAATTTTTTTGAATTTTTTTTGAACTTTTCTTAAAACCACCGCTCTAAGTAATATCAGTTAGATGTTTTTATGGCAATGGCTGATGACTTTTTCATAATATATTTCCTAAAGCCCAGCGTTAAAAACGTTGGGTCTTTTTTTATGCCCTCTCGATTTTCAGACGATATCTTAAAGCTGAACTATTCTCCAGCGCACCTTCTTTAGTTACAAAGAGTGCCCCCAGGCCAAGCACAGTATTGGTATTCTTAGCTCTTACAAGACAGATGGAGTCTCTTTCCCAAGAAGGAACACTGTACTCTGTGAATAACTTTTTGATTTCTCGGCTGTGAACTCTCTTCTTAGGATGCAGTTTCATTGAACCGGTATACTCAAAATCAAGAACCACTCTGTCACAGGCAAATCCGTCCTCACAAGGCTCTAATGAATAGAGAAAATCATCAAGTCTAAGATTCTGCCCTGCCTCAAGCTCAAACTGTCCGTGGGCATTGCATACAGAAGGCTTAACAATATAGAGATAGTTTCGGAAGCGTCTTACCTCATAGCCGTCTTCAAGAGGGATCACTGTACACTGATCTGGAGAAATCCTACAGAGATTAAGAGCATCCAGAACCGCATTGTAATCAGGAGTCATCACCAGCTTTTCATACAGGAACAGTCTAAGAACACTCAGCATCAGAGATTCATCGCTGACATCAAGCTTTGAGATATCAAGTCTAAGTCTCTCCCTGTCAAAAGCGCGCTCATATGCATCTTTCGCATAACGCATGGCTAAATCATGCTCAGAGGCGCAAAGCTTAGAGCTTCTTAAGATAGCCTTGTCAATTCCAGGGAATCTTTCACGCATAAGAGGCAGCACCTTCAGACGAATGAAATTTCTTTCAAACTTCATGTAGGTGTTTGAGATATCAAAGACATGGGAGAAGCCTAAAGATTCAATGATATCAATGATCTCAGACTTATGAAGCTCCAATAGAGGTCTTATCAGGGACCCTCTGTCATCATGAACCATAAATCTCATGCCTGACAGGCCATAAGGACCGGAACCGCGCTTTAAGGCCAGAAGAAAACTCTCAATCTGATCATCAGCCTGATGTCCCAGCAGCAGCGCACTATGCTCATCTAGATTATCTAAAAGAGCTCTGTAGCGCTCGGCTCTCGATACCTCTTCAGGAGAACGTCCGTTGCCGTAGACAATATTAAGCTTAGGAGTTCTGATTTCCACGCCGACACTCTCACAAAGCTTATGACAGTGATTGAACCATACAGGATCATCCGCATCAAGACCATGAATGCAATGAACAGCTAAGGCAGAATACCTTTGATCAAGTTCTGTAACTCGTTTGGCTATCAGGAGAACTAAAGTAGAATCGGCCCCGCCAGATAGTCCTACGACTAGTTTGGATGGACCGATTGAAGAAATGATTTTCTGAGCAAGTTCAGTTACAACCTGCTCGGCTTTTTCTTTTAACAATATCCGTACTTCATTAAACGTGCGTAACGCTGCTCTAAAAGACTTTCTGCAGGTAGATTCTGCAGATCTGACAAATCAGCCTCAAGACGCTGCTTCAGACTTTCAGCAACTTCATCGTAATTACGGTGAGCGCCGCCTAAAGGCTCGGTTACAATGTTATCAATTAAACCCAGATCTTTAATTCTGTGAGCAGTGATATTCATAGCTTCTGCAGCTAATGAAGCCTTGTCAGCAGACTTCCATAGGATAGAAGCACAGCCCTCAGGAGAGATAACTGAATAGGTTGAGTACTGAAGCATGTTAACTCTGTCACCGACACCGATAGCCAGAGCACCGCCAGAACCACCCTCACCGATAACAGTACAGATTACAGGAACCTTAAGATCAGCCATAAGCTTTAAGCTTTCTGCAATTGCACCTGCCTGTGAACGTTCCTCAGCACCAACGCCTGGATATGCACCTGGAGTATCAATGAAGGTAATTACAGGGATGTTGAACTTCTCTGCAAGTTTCATCAGTCTCATTGCCTTACGATAGCCCTCAGGACGAGGCATACCGAAATTGCGAAGAGTACGCTCCTTGATATCACGGCCCTTCTGATGACCGATTACCATAACACTCTGACCGTTCAGACGTGCAAGACCACCGATGATAGCCTTATCATCCGCAAAGGCACGGTCACCTGCAAGCTCATGATAGTCAGTAAAGATTCTATCAATGTAATCCATGGTATATGGACGCATTGGATGACGTGACAGCTGAGAAATCTGCCAGTCGGATAAAGAAGAGAAAATCTTCTTTGTTAATTCAAGATTCTTTTTCTCTAACTGATTTAATTCAGTTGTTAAATCAACACTTGAGCTTGAGTCTGAGCTTAAACGCTTTAACTCTTCAATGTGAGCCAGCAGATCAGCAATTGGCTGCTCAAACTCTAAATAATTAATGTTCATCACTACGAAGTTAACCTCATTGGGTACTATTCAGATAGACTGATTGTTAATTTTACTACAAAAAACGTTTTGCTCAAAATATTGATACAGATCAATCAAGAGAAAATTCGTCCAGACCGTTGTTTGCCATCAGGATTTTCTTAACCGGACCATAGCTTTTGCGGTAGCAGTCCAGAAGCGGCAGCTTTTCTAAAAGCTCCAGATGAGCTTTGGTTGGATAGCCCTTGTGTTTTGCAAACAGATACTCAGGATATTTTTTGTCAAGATCATACATCTGTCGGTCTCGCTCAACCTTGGCAAGGATAGAGGCCGCAGCAATCTCAGCTACGCGGGCATCTCCCTTTACCACTGCCAGAGTATCTATTCCCATATTGCGAGGAACCTTATTGCCGTCAACCAGCATCAGATCACACTTTAGGGCCATATTCTCATAGGCTCTGCGCATTGCCTCCAGAGCGGCATTGAGGATGTTCATCGAATCAATTTCCAAAGGAGTACACTGTCCTATGCCGTAGGCCAGAGCTCTTTCCTTAATCAGAGGCTCCAGCGCATCACGCTTTTTCTCGGATAGCTGTTTGGAATCATTCAGGCCTTCAATAGGGTTATCAGGATCAAGCACCACACAGGCAGCTACAACATTTCCCATCAGAGGACCACGACCGGCCTCATCAACCCCGCAGACTTTGAATACTGCAGGATCGACAGGATAAACAAAAGGTTCTAATACGATTTTAGCCATTAGAAAGGAACTTCTTATTCTGATTTAAGTTCAGATTTTTCCACAGACTCAGAATTGTCTGTCTTAAGATTCTCTGTATTCTCAGGAGCAGAATATTCAGGGGCCTGCATTGAAGCTACACTCTCAAGATTTGGAGTGGAGTCGTAGGCACGATTGATGATTTTGAAAACGGCATCACAGGCCAGTTCATCAGAATTGCAGCGCATACTCTGATGGATATTTTCAAATTCTTTCTTCATCAGGATGTTATCGTAAACCAGAAGCTTGTACATCTCTTCAGCAAGAGCCTGAGGAGTACACTCGTCCTGGATAAACTCCTTTACCACCTTACGACCTGCAATCAGGTTAGGCAGTGAAAACACATCGATTTTCAGAAGTTTTTTAGCAATAAGAGCTGATAAGGAACTTACCTTGTACGCAACGGTAAAAGGAGTCTTCAGCAGCATAGTTTCAAGTGCAATGGTACCGCAGGTCAGAAGTACAGCATCTGCAGATGCAATTGCATCCTGAGTATTACCCACATAAACGGTAATGGATAAATCAGGAGCTACTTCAAGCCAGATATCCTTTACAAGACTTGCCAGAGAATAATTAGGCACCGTACAGATAAATACGGTATCAGGAAGCTTCTTCTTGATTATTCTTGCAGTGTGAGCATAAATAGGCAGCATTCTTGAAATCATGCCCCTGCGTGATCCAGGGAGGATCGCCATTACCTTATCTTTTACAGGCTCAACACTGGTTTTCTGCAGACAGATCCTTTCGCGACAGACTTTAGGATCAATCTCAAGAGGAATTGAGTTTGCCAGAGTATGACCGACATAGGTACAGGCCATGTTTCTCTGTGCATACCAGGTCTTTTCAAAAGGAAGCAGAGCAAGAATCTCATCACAGGCTTTCTTGATTTTATCCACACGCTTCTCGCGCCATGCCCACACGGATGGACTGACGTAATGAACCGTTGGAATACCTGCCTGTTTTAATTTCATCTCAACATGCAGGTTAAAATCAGGAAGGTCAATACCAATGAAAATACAAGGCTTAGCCTTTAGCAGAATCCCGATGATCTTTTTTCTGATGCTCAGAATCTTAGGAAGCTTGGAGAGAACCTCAAAGAAGCCCATCACAGACAGCTCAGACATATCAGCAGAGGTTACCAGCCCCTGATGAATCATCTTAGGGCCGCCAATACCGATAAACTGGGCATCTGGGTCTCTGCGCTTGATTGCCATCATAAGACCGGCACCAAGAGTATCGCCGGAGCTTTCTCCGGCTAAGAGTGCATACAGATGTGGATTCTCACTTACAGGCATTAGCGAACGATTCCTCTACCATGATCCTTCAGGAAGTCGACAAGAGGTTTTACTTCTGCAAACTCTTCTGCAATTTTCTCAATCTCAACAATTGCCTCTTCAAGAGGAAGATGTTTCTTGTACAGAAGCATATATGACTTGAAGATTGCTGAAATTGCCTCATCAGAGAAGCCTCGTCTCTGAAGTCCGCGCTTATTGATGCCGAAAGGCTTAGCATAGTGACCTGCAGCCATAACATATGGAGGGACATCCATATTCAGTGCAGCCATACCGCCTACCATGGCGTGACAGCCTACTCTGCCGAACTGATGAATAGCAGCCAGACCACCAAAAACAACCCAGTCGTCGATCACTACGTGACCTGCAAGAGTGGCATTGTTTGAGAAGATACAGTTGTCTCCAATCACACAGTCATGGGCAATGTGAGTATTGATCATGAACAGGTTATTGGAGCCTACAGTAGTAGTTCCATTTCCCTGAACTGTACCTCTGTGCATTGAAACATGCTCTCTGATGACATTATTGTCACCAATGGTCAGAGTTGTTGGCTCACCTGCATACTTAAGATCCTGACAGCCTTCACCGATGGAACAGAACTGGTAAAAATGATTACCCTTTCCAATAGTGGTTGGACCTCTGATAATAGAAAAAGGCTCGAAAATACAATCATCACCAATGGTAACATTACCTTCAATGATTACATTTTCACGTATAGTTACATTTTTACCTAAAACTACATCTGGACCAATTTTAGCGCTTGGATCAATAATTCCAGTTGATTCAGTCAATGTAATACACCTTATTAAAAATTAGTGTCTTGCACACATCAGGTCTGCAGTACAAACCACCTTTCCATCAACAGTAGCAACACCGCTGAATGAAGCAATACCACGTCTCTCCTTGAAGTACTCAACGTCAAGAATCAGCTGATCACCTGGTACTACAGGGCGCTTGAAACGAGCATTGTCAATTGCAGCGAAATAATATAATTCACCATCTTTTGGCTTGCCAACCATAGTAAAAGCAAGAATACCGGTAGCCTGAGCCATAGCTTCTAGGATCAGAACTCCAGGAAGAATTGGCTTACCAGGGAAGTGGCCCTGAAAGAATGGCTCATTAAATGAAACATTCTTTACTGCCTTAAGAGTCTTTCTTTCACCATCGATAGAATAGTCAAGAACTCTGTCAATCATCAGGAATGGATATCTGTGTGGTAACAGATTCATGATCTCTTCTACATTTAAGGTATGTGCACTTTCAACGATATCAGTCACTTTTTCCCCCAATAACTTTATTTTTCTTCTTGTTCAGTTAAGGCCTTTAATTTAGCCTCAAGAGCTGCGATTCTATGGTACATATCATTGATATGCAAAAATCTTGATGTATTCAGACGCCATTCCTTGTTGGAAGTTGCAGGAATAACTGATGAATATACACCAGGCTTATCTATGCCTCTCATGCAGGCTGTACTGCCTGTCAGGGTCACACCGTCACACAGTTCAATATGACCATTGATTACAGAGGTTCCGCCGATAATGCAGTATTTACCGATAGTTACAGAGCCGGCAACAGTAGTCTGACCTGCAATTGCAGTTCCATAGCCGATTCTGTCGTTATGGGCAATCTGACACAGGTTATCAATGATTACATTATCAGCAATAACAGTATCATCAATTGCGCCTCTGTCGATACAGGTGCAGGCGCCGATTTCAACACGGTTACCGATGATAACTCTACCGGTCTGAGGGATCTTGATCCACTCTCCGCGCTCATTAGCGTATCCAAAACCGTCAGAACCAATAACGGCTCCTGACTGAATCAGACAGTTTGAGCCTATCTGACAGTCATGATATACACTTACATTCGGATAAATCTTGGTATTATCACCAATCTTGGCGTTTGGTCCGATTACAACATTGGCACCAAGCTGTACATTGTTACCGATAACGGCACCTTTCTGTACATTAACACCAGGTCCTAATGAAACATTCTGACCAAGCACTGCAGTGGCATCTACTACTGCAGTAGGATGGATTCCTTCATAAACAGCAGGAGTTGAATCCAGAAGCTGGGCAACCTTGGCAAATCCAACATAAGGATCATCTAAAACCAGAGCTGCACCCTTGGCATGTTCAACATCAGCCTGTTTAAGGATTACAGCGCCAGCGTTGCTCTCTGACAGAACCGCTCTATACTTTGGATCTGAGAGAAAACTGATTTCATCTTCTTTTGCTGTCTTCAGGTTGGCTACAGACTTAATGTCGATGTTGCCATCTCCAATAATCTGTGCGCCAATCTTATCAGCGATATCTTTTAATAACATTAGGAAACCTATTTATTAATTATTATTTCTTTACTGGCTTTAACTTTGAAGCGCGCTCAATAACTTCCTTAGAAATATTCACAGCATCTGTTGCGTATACAACAGTTTCGCCGCGAACAACTAAATCAATACCGCGCTCTTTAGCAATACGGTCAATAGCTTCCTGAACAATACGGCCTAACTGAACCTCAGCCTCTCTCTGTTTCTTCTGTGAATCTTCCTGTAAAGCCTGAGCCTTAAGATCAAAATCTGATTTTAGTGAAGCCAGCTTACGGTGAATTTCAGTAGCTCTTGATTCTTTAGCTGTCTTTAATTCCTGCTCTAGCTTTACGCCCTGCTCCTGAATCTTATCTAATTCAGCCTTTCTTGGGCCAAACTCTTTCTGTAATTTCTCTGCTTCAATCTTAGCCTGAGGAAGCTCTGACATGATTAGTGGAACATTTACTACGGCGATTGAAAAATTGTGAGCATCGGCTGCAGCTGGAGCCTTATCTTCAGCAAATGAAACCTGAGTTAGCGCAAATGTAAGTGCAGTAGCAATTGCTAGTTTTTTTAACATCTTAATAATCTCCTCGTTTTAGAAGGTGCTACCTATATTGAAATTAAACTGTTGTGTATCGTCGCCTGAGTATTTCTTGATTGGCTTAGCAATGTCAAAGGATAGAGGTCCCATTGGAGACATCCATACTAAAGAAATACCGGCAGAGGTTCTGTACTTGCTTGGGGATGAGTAATCCACAGCATAGATTCCAGAACGTGAATCCCAAAGAGAACCGGCATCAAAGAAGAATGATGTTCTGATACTGTTCTTGTAAGCCTCGGCAATTAGAGGTGTTGGGAAAATAATTTCAGCAGAAACGGCCCAGAAAGCATTACCACCTATAGAGTTGCTTGATGGATAGTAGATTCCGTTTGGTAACATGTATAAGGCTTTTGGACCAATAGAATTACGCTTGAAACCTCTCAGCCACTCGGAACCACCTAAATTGAAGTTATCGAAGAATGGCATAATTTCCTTCATGCCGTTCTTACTTTTGTAACCATTACCATATCCTGCCCTACCTCTTACAGAGAAGATATAGTCTTTGTAATCATTCAGAGGGAAATAATGATAGGTTTCGGCAATTGCCTTGTAGTAATGAACATCTGAATTTGGAGTGGTAATCATTAATGACAGGATCTGCTTAGAACCGTCTGAAGGGAATACCTTCTGATTCAGAGAATTACGGGTTAAATCAACACCAGCCTTGTAGTTGATGAAATCAACAGCACTCTGTCCATCCTTTCCATACATATCAAAGAAAACTTGACCCTGCTGGAAATTAACGCCGTTATTCTGGATTCGTGCACGCTCAACACCCAGACTATAGTTAATAGATAGGGTCTCGGATAAAGGATATCCCAGATAACCAAAAGCACCAATGGTCTTGTTGGTATAGTCGACTACATTTGCATCCTTTGAGCCTTTATAGTGATCAAGGAATACTCGACCGCCCAGACTTACGTTATCAACAGTAAAGTAAGGATCAGTGTAGGAAACCTCCATGTGCTTACGGTATTTGTTCTCATAGGCACTGATTGTACCCTGAGTACCTAAACCGAACAGGTTGGACTGAGAAACACTAGCCTGAAGAGCCATACCAGAGTCAGTACCAAAACCGATACCACCGGAAATAGAACCAGTAGGTCTCTCTTTAATCTTGGTATTTACGTTTACGGTATCATCTGAACCGCCGACCTTCTCTGTGGTAAGTTCAGCACTTTCGAAGAATCCGGTTCTGTCCAGACGTTTCTTTGAAACGTCAAGAGCCTCGGATGACAGCCAAGAACCGTCCATCTGACGCAGCTCACGTCTGATCACGGTATCATCGGTGTTGTCGTTACCACTGATAAATACCTGAGATACATGAACACGCTTGCCTGGCATTACATTGAACTGAAGTTCAACTGTCTTATCCTTGTCGTTAAATACAGGGAAAGCCTTAACCTCAGTATTGGCGTAACCGTACTTACCTAGGATTGAAGCCAGAGTTTTCTCATTTTCTGTAATCTTACGCTGATTGTAGATTTCACCCTTTTCGATAGTTACACCCTGAGCAAGTTCATCGCCATACTTTAGGGTATCGCCTCTTACGGAAGTATCTGAAATCTTGTACTGATCTCCCTCATTGATGGCAATTGTCAGATAGATACCCTTCTTATCTGGTGTCAGTTCAACTGAGGTTGAATCAATCTTGAAGTTAACATAACCTCTGTCCATATAGAAGGACTTCAGAGACTCAAGGTCTGCACGGAACTTCTGTCCGTTGTACTTGGTGTTTCCCATGAAGTTCCACCAAGGCAACTCATCACGAAGTTCCATCTGGGCAAGCAGCACATCCTCAGGGAAAGAGTTGTTGCCCACAATGTTGATCTGCTGGATTTCAGCAGCTTTGCCTTCAATAATCTCAATCTTGATATCTGCACGGTTACGTGGCAGATGGGTAATCACAGCCTTTACAGAGGCCTGATACATACCGGATGAGTGGTAGAAATCCTCTAATGACTTTTCAATGGTATTTAAAGCCTGATTATTCAGGGGCTCACCGATTCTGATACCCTGATCCTCAATAACCTTCTGAAGATCATCCTTCTTGATATTTACGTTACCGGAGAAATCAATTGCTCCGACAGTAGGTCTTTCCTGAACAGTTACAATGAAAGTATTACCGTCACGAGACAGCTTAACCTCGTCAAATTCGCCCGTGGCATACAGTCTCTGCATAGAAAGAGCGGTATTTTCCTGTGACATTACGTCTCCTTCCTTAACCGGAAGAGCAAGTAATACAGCGCCTTTGGTTACACGGTTAAGTCCTCTTATCTGAATATCGCTGATAACAGGATCACCTGCTGCGAATGCAGCTGAAGACACACCTAATACTGATGCAACTGCAAGACTGAGGCTTGCTACTTTTATAGATAAATGAGATCTCATCTTAAAACCATTGTGTTTGTTTAGAAATTTATAAACCTTTTACGTCATTAAAGACTGCAAATACTGTCAGGGTCAGTAAAACCGCTGCGCCTATTGAAGTAAGAAAGGCCTGTGTCCTGGCACTAGGCTCTTTGTGCATAATTGCCTCATAGGCTAAAAATAAAAGCTGACCGCCATCCAAAACAGGAATCGGAATTAAATTCAGGATACCTAAGTTTACACTAATAGCAGCCAAAAAACTTATAAAGATAATCAAGCCGAACTGAGCACTTTCCTGAGCTCCTTTTGCTATGGCAATAGGCCCGGAAATGTTGTCTGCAGAGATACTTCCGTTAATCAGCTTATAGGCTGAAACAACAACCAGCTTTGACATGCCGGCCGCATCTATTAAGGCTTTTCCAAAAGCATCTATAGGTCCATATGATACCATACGGCTCAGACCTTCAAGAGGTTCCACTTTAGCTGCAACACCAACAAAAGGTCTTGGTTTCTTTGCTTTTGAGATATTTTTTAATTCTGGGACAACGATCGCACTGTATTTTACTCCGTCACGTTCAACCACAAGTTCCATTGGTCTGCAGTCGGAATCGGCGATCATCTCCTGAATTCGGAACCAGGAATCAACTTCCTGACCGTCAATCAATACAATTTTATCACCAACTTTAAGTCCTGCTTTATCCGCAGGAGAATTTTTAACAACCGCCCCCAGAGTATTGGTGATATTTCCGTAGCAAATCTTGAGTCCAAGAACATCTAAAGGAGACTCGTTTCTGTTGAGTGTAAAATTCTTTAAGGATAGAGGCAGAGTTCGGGCTGCACCTTTTCCCATATCGGATTTGACAACAACATCCAGGATCTTGTTTGAGCCGGTATATTCAACCAGGGTATAAACAAAATCTGACCAGGTCTCAATGCTCTTGCCTTCAACAGAATCAATGCGGTCAAAAGTCTTAAAGCCAGCATCCTGAGCAATCGACATAGGAGTAACGTCGCCTACCACGGCATAACGTTCGACAATACCTGACATATTGACGATGGTAAAAAGGATAACCGCCAGAGCAATATTGAAAAAAGGACCGGCAAAAATGATTATGGCTCTCTGCCATACAGGCTTTGCCTTAAAGGAATCAGGTGGCAGAGCTTCATCTGAAGACATCAGCTTGTCACCCTGAACCGGATTATTCTCGCCTTCCATCTTGACGTAACCGCCCAGTGGAATTGCACTTACAGCATATTCACAGCCGTCTTTTCCGGTTTTTTTATAAATAACAGGACCAAAGCCCAGCGAAAAACGCAGGACCTTAACCTTACAGGCACGAGCAGCCAGAAAATGACCAAGCTCATGAATGGTAACCAGTATTCCCAGAGCTAACAGGAAGTAAAAGATACCACCTATAAAGTTAACCATTAGCTAACTCCTTTACAGCCTTAAGAGCAATCTCTCTTGACTGAGAATCAGCATTCATAACCTCATCAACACTCTTAAGTTCAGGAGAACCGAAGGTATTTAAAACATTCTCTACAACGACTGCGATATCGGTATATCTGATTTTTTCCTTAAGGAAGGCATCTACCGCAATTTCATTTGCAGCATTAAGTGCTGTGGTTGCCCCCTGTCCGCTTACACTGGCCTGCATAGCAAGCTTCAGGCAAGGATATCTGTCATAATCAGGAGCTCTGAAGGTAAGCTCACCAAGCTTTTCAAAATCAAGCGGAGCAACACCGGATTCAATTCGCTCAGGGAATCCCATCGCAACAGCAATCGGAGTTCTCATGTCTGGCTGGCCCATCTGTGCTAAAACCGCACCGTCAGTATAGGCAACCATGGAATGAATAACAGACTGAGGATGGATTACAACCTTGATATCTTCGTCAGTTGCATTGAACAGGTAACGAGCCTCAATAAACTCCAGTCCCTTGTTCATCATGGTGGCAGAGTCCACAGAAATCTTAGGACCCATTGACCATACAGGATGAGAGACTGCCTGTTTTGGTGTTACAGAAGGCAGCTCAGGTAATGGAGTATCTCTGAATGGACCGCCGGAACCGGTTAAAAGAATCTTTGAAACATTGGCCTTCTTTAAGTCACAGAAGCCCAGATTGGTCTGAAGCTCATATGGAAGGCACTGGAAAATTGCACTGTGCTCACTATCTACAGGAAGAATCTTGGCACCGTATTTTTTGGCCTCTTCAAAGAAAATCTTACCAGACATCACCAAAGATTCTTTATTAGCAAGAGCCACAATACATCCCGTCTTTACAGCAGCAAGAATCGGTTTAAGTCCGGCAGCACCGACAATGGCAGCCACCACTATCTCAGAGGCACCGTCACCGGATAAATCCTCTACACCTTTCTGGCCTTCTAAAACCTCAGCAAACAGGTTCTGCTTCTTAAGCTCCTCCTGCAGTTTCTTGCATGCAAGAGTGTCCGCAAGAGCAACTCTCTGAGGCTTGAATTCACGGATAATCTCGATGGTTTTCTCAACAGATGAATTGGCAACAATACCGTGAAGCCTGAATTCATCCTTGTGACGTCTTATCACATCAAGGGTTGAAGTACCGATTGAACCGGTAGCACCTAAAAGAGTAACACTTTTCATTAACGTAACTCTCCGCTAATCAACCAGATAAAGGTTAAAAATACAGGAATTGCAGCAAGCTGTGAATCAATACGATCAAGCATACCGCCATGGCCTGGGAAGATTTTTCCTGAATCCTTGATACCAACGATTCTCTTAAGCATACTCTCCACCAGATCACCGATTACAGAGAACACAATTGCAGCGATACAGGCACAGGTTAGAGCAAACTTGTTTTCTGCATACTGGCCGAACCAGCCTAGCTGCATGAAAATGTACATGCCGATAAGAGCGGTAACCAGACCGCCAACAAGACCTTCAACAGTCTTTTTAGGACTTACATTAGGAAGCATCTTGTGCTTGCCCAGGAAATAACCGGTAAAGTAGGCACCAGAATCAGCACACCAGACCAGAGCCATTACACTTAAAACCAGAAGAGAGCCTGCAAGATTATTAGTTGCATACTCGCTGGCTCTGAGAATCAAAAGACCAATCAGGAAAGGAACCAGCAGCAGAATACCGATAATGGTATTTAAAACAATATTCTTATGCCAGCCGGTATTCTCAGGATATTTTATCAATAAAGGTAAACATCCAATCCAGACAATCATACCGGAAACAGTTAGATACTGAGCGGTTGATGGAATGCCTGTATTGATAAAATTTCCAGGATTACCAACAGCAATAAATGACAGAACTGCACAGACGCATGAAATCAGAAGAAAAGGGATCCTGCTCTTGTAGCCTAACAGAGGTCCCATCTCATAAGCACCTACAGCATACATAAACAGACAGCCCATGGCATAAATCGCATAATCTGCCTTAAACAGCCATGCAAGTACTGCAACTATCAGGACAACAGCTGTACAGATTCTTGTAAACATTATTGATTATCCTTTTTTTGTACCTGAGCAGAAGTCATGCCGAAACGGCGCTCTCTGCTGTTGAAAAAAGTAAAGGCCTGAATTAAATCTTCTTTGCCAAAATCCGGCCACAGAGTATCTGAGAAAAACATTTCCGCATAGGCTGACTGCCATAGAAGGAAGTTTGAGATTCTCTGCTCTCCGCCAGTTCTAATCATCAGATCAACATTTGAGATAATATTAAGCTGCTCAGTAAACAGATCCTCAGTCAGAGAATCAATATCCACTGACTCCTCAGTGCAGGAGTGCATAAGCTTTTTACATGCCTGAAGAATATCCCAGCGTCCGCCGTAATTTGCGGCAATGTTGAGCTTCATGACATCACAGTCGGCTGTCAGTTTTTCAAGCTTTTTAATCTGAGTCTGAAGAATTTTTGGAAAACGGGAAATATCGCCTGCAATTCTGGTACGGATTCCGTTTTCTAAAAGATTTTTGCTTTCTTTGCGGATAGCCTGGACGAATAAAGTCATAAGGGCATTAACTTCCATGGAAGGACGTTTCCAGTTCTCACTAGAAAATGCAAAAAGAGTTAATTCCTTAACTCCCATCTTTGCACATTCAGTGATAACTCGTCTAACAGCATTAGCACCCTCTTGATGACCACTTACTCGCTGTTTTCCACGAGATTGTGCCCATCGACCATTTCCATCCATAATTATGGCTAAATGACGAGGAGCGGTTAAGCTCCCCGGAGTATTTGGACTAATCGGCATACAGATGAATTAAATTTCCATCAACTCTTTCTGTTTTGCTGCCAGAAGATCATCAGCCTTCTTGATTGAAGCGTCAGTTAGCTTCTGGATTTTTTCTTCTGCAGAACGCTGCTCATCCTCAGAAATCTCTTTGTTCTTCTGAAGATCTTTTACTTCTGCATTAGCATCACGGCGGATGTTACGAATTTCAACCTTAGACTGCTCTACTTCGTTCTTAACAATCTTAACCAGCTCTTTACGACGCTCTTCGGTTAGTGGAGGTAGAGGTACACGGATTTCAACACCTGCAACAACAGGATTTAATCCTAATTCTGACTGCTGAATTGCTTTTTCTACAGCCTTGATAGCGTTTCTATCGAATACGCTTAACTTAAGGGTACGAGCATCTTCAACATTGATCTGTGCTACCTGACGTAATGGGGTCTGGCTGCCGTAGTAATCAACCATAATGCCGTCAAGTAAAGCTGGCTGAGCACGTCCAGTACGAATCTTTGAAAGACGTACATCTAAAGACTCAACAGCCTTGTTCATACGAGATTCTGCGTTTTTATGAACGTCATTTAACATTTATATAAACTCCTTAATCGCTAACCACAGTTCCTTCGGCTTCACCAATTGCAGCCTTATCAAATGCACCTGGTTTGTTCATAGAGAATACTCTAATTGGCATGTGATGTTCACGTGCTAATGCAAAAGCAGTGAGGTCCATCACTTCTAATTGCTTAGAAATTACCTCATCAAAGGTTAGAGCATCAAATTTGGTAGCATTTTTGTCTTTTACAGGATCTGCCGTGTAAATACCATCAACCTTGGTAGCTTTTAAAACTTCAGAGCATTGAAGTTCAATTGCTCGTAAAACAGCAGCTGTATCAGTTGTAAAGAAAGGAGAACCAGTACCACCGGCAACAATCAGGCTGTAGCCCTGATTTAACAGGTCTCGACCTTCAGTTGCACTGTACTGAGCTGTAATGGATGGAATTCCGTATGCACTCATAAGTACACACTTACCGCCCTGAGACTTTAATTCCTCTCTCATTGCAAGTCCGTTCATGATAGTTGCAAGCATACCCATCTGGTCACCTGAAACTCTGTCGAAACCTGCTTTCTGTAATGCAGCTCCGCGGAAAATATTTCCGCCACCAATTACCAATACGGTCTGAACACCCTTTTTCTGAACTTCTCTGATTGCCTTGGCAGTCTGAGATAGAACAGCAGGATCAATTCCAAAACCGGTATCTCCACTTAAGGCTTCACCTGAAATCTTAAGTAGAATTCTACGAACGTTACTTTTCTGCTCCGAAGACATTATTTGTTTACTCCGCCAAATTACTTCTGTGCGGCTGCAACCTGAGCCTGAACCTCAGCTGCGAAATCAACAACCTGCTTCTCGATTCCCTCGCCAACCTCTAGACGAACGAATGAAACAGCGTCAGCGCTCTTCTCTTTCAGCATCTGACCAACGGTAACTTCTGGGTTCATAACGAACTGCTGACCGGTTAGAGAAACTTCACCGGTGAACTTCTTCATACGGCCTTCAACCATCTTCTCAGCGATGTTCTGTGGCTTGCCTGAGTTCATAGCGATCTCGATCTGAACCTGACGCTCGTGCTCAACAACATCTGCTGATACGTCTTCTGGCTTAACGAACTGTGGCTTAGCAGCACAAACGTGCATTGCAACGTGCTTAGCAGTCTCAGTATCGCCACCCTTCAGAACAACTGCAACACCGATGCGCTTGTTTGAGTGAACGTATAGACCAACAGTCTCATCAGCATTTGCGTTAACTAATGAAACACGACGAACCTGTAGGTTCTCACCGATCTTAGCAACTAAAGCGGTTAAAGCCTCAGCAACAGTCTGACCATCTAACTGAGCGTTCTTTAAAGCCTCAACGTCAGAAATGCTGTTTGCAAGAGCAACGTCAGCAACCTTCTGAGCAAACTCAACGAACTCTGCATTCTTTGCGCAGAAGTCGGTCTCTGAGTTAACTTCAACTAAAGCAATCTTGTTGCCGTCCTGAGCAACAGTGATGATACCTTCAGCAGCAGTACGACCAGCCTTCTTAGCAGCCTTAGCAGCACCGCTCTTACGCATTGCGTCAATAGCAGCCTGCATGTTGCCGTCAGCAGCAACTAAAGCCTTCTTACAGTCCATCATACCTGCGCCAGTAGCGTCACGTAGTTCTTTAACCATAGCAGCGGTTACGGTAGCCATGTTTTATTCCTCTTAAATCTGTAAAAGGCCGGATAAAACCGGCCTTATAAAAGTTCACGTAAACTATGGCGCATCACGCGTCATAGCATCTAGATCTATATTAAAGATCCAATCAAACTTATTCAGCCTTTGCAGCTTCTTCGCTAGCAGCTTCAGCTACTTCAGCCTTTTCCTGAGTTACAACCTGTGCACGAGCAGCGTTGATGGTCTCAACAGCGCCCTTTAGGTATAAATCAACAGCACGGATTGCGTCGTCGTTACCAGGAATTACGTAGTTTACGCCGTCTGGGTTTGAGTTAGTATCAACGATAGCAACAACAGGAATACCTAGGTTGTTAGCCTCTTTGATAGCGATGTGCTCTACTTCAGCATCGATTACGAATAATGCGTCTGGTAGACCACCCATATCCTTGATACCGCCTAATGAACGGTTTAACTTCTCAAGCTCACGGGTACGTAGTAATGCTTCTTTCTTGGTTAACTTGTCGAAAGTGCCATCCTGAGTCTGAGCCTCTAATTCCTTTAGACGCTTGATTGACTGACGAACGGTCTTCCAGTTGGTTAACATACCGCCTAACCAACGGTGATCAACATAGTACTGACCACATGCGGTTGCTGCAGGACCTACTTTATCGCTTGCTGCGCGCTTGGTACCAACGAATAGAACCTTGCCCTTGTGAGCAACAGTGCTGCTCAGGAAGTTCAATGCTGACTCGTAGCACTCAACGGTCTTCTCTAGGTTGATGATGTGAATGCCGTTGCGAGCACCAAAGATGTACTGCTTCATTTTTGGATTCCAGTAACGAGTTTGGTGACCGAAGTGAACGCCAGCCTGTAGCATATCGCGCATAGTGATGGTAGACATATTAAATATCCTCTAAATTAGGGTTAAGCCTCCACTGTTCCGCCTGACTAACCATATAATGGCACCCAGTCATGGACGTTGACAAACAGTGTGCGTTTTCTAAAAAAAATAAAAACCATACTCACTGAGTATTAAGTTACCTTTCATGTACCCACACAAAAGGCACGTTATTTTATCATGTTTTTAAAAATAATTTGAAAAATTTTTATCCTTAAAATTCAATTTGGTATTTCCAGAAATACAAATCTGGCTCTCTTTTACGCTAAAATCATGACAAAGCTATACCTTATAAATATGAGATAAAAAAATGCAGTACCCCAACACAGTGCAGGCAACCTTTCTTGAACGCCCAAACCGCTTTATTGCAAAAGTGCTTTTAAACGGAAAGACAGAAACCGTCCATGTCAAAAATACCGGTCGCTGCAGAGAGCTTCTCCTGCCTCACTCTAAAGTTGTGCTGACAAAATCTGATAATCCCGAGCGTAAGACTCAATATGATCTTATTGCCGTTGAAAAAGCAGGTCTCGGACTTGTAAATATCGACAGTCAGGCTCCTAATGCTCTTATGAAAGAGTGGCTTACAGGAAAATTCGATGTGATAAAGCCAGAGTACAGCTACGGCAACTCCAGAATCGATTTCTATCTTGAAAAAGGTGCCCAGAAATATCTTGTTGAGGTTAAAGGCTGTACTCTTGAAGAGGACGGTATAGGATACTTTCCGGACGCACCTACGCAGCGAGGTGTAAAACATATATATGAACTGATTGATGCTCAAAAGCGAGGATATATATGTGCTCTGGCCTTTGTCATTCAGATGCAAAAGGTTACAGAAGTACGACCTAACGGCAGAATTCATCCAGAATTTGAAAAAGCTTTCAGGGATGCCATCAAGGCAGGAGTTAGAATCTGGTTTCTAGGCTGCAGTATACAGGAGAATGCTCTTATTCCAGATCCGAACCGCACAAAAGTAGAGTTTTAGTCGGAATATGCGATAATACTCCGAACGAAAAAGAATTAGAGGTGAACACATGGATATTACCCTATTAGGAACAGGAAATGCCTTTACTACAGAAGTCTACAACACCTGTTTTTTACTGAAGGATTCAAACGGCAACTTTCTGGTTGACGCCGGCGGCGGCAACACCATCATGCGTCAGCTGAAACACGCTGGTACAGACTGGAAACAGGTTAACGATATATTCGTAACCCACACTCATATTGATCATATTATCGGCATGGTCTGGCTGACCCGTCTTATCTGCCAGAAATCCCGTGAAAAAGTCTTTGACGGAGTAGTTCGCGTATACGGTCATGATGAAGTAATCAAAACTATTTACGATCTGGCAAAGATGCTGCTTTTAGAGAAAGATTTCAAATTTGTCGGCAAGTCTCTGCTGCTGATTCCGGTTACAGACAGAGAAACCGTAAAAATCTGCAGCCACGACGTAACCTTCTTTGATATCCATTCCACCAAAACCAAACAGTTCGGTTTCTCTCTTGACGGCAAGAAACTTGTCTGCTGCGGAGATGAGCCTTGCAATGATTCAATAAAGGATCTGGCAAGAGATGCCGAGTGGCTGATGCACGAAGCCTTCTGTCTGTACTCTCAGGCAGATATCTTCAAGCCATATGAGAAACATCACTCAACAGTTAAAGACGCCTGTGAACTGGCAACTGAGCTTAACGTAAAGAACATCATCCTCTACCATACTGAAGAGAAGAACATCAAAAACAGAAAAGAGCTTTATCTTGAGGAAGGAAGACAGTATTTCAACGGCAATATCTTTGTTCCTAAGGATCTGGAAACCATTTCCATGTAGAATCTTTTTTTTCTCACAAGCCTTCAGTGCAGTCTGTTCTGAAGGCTTTTTCTTACATTCCTATCAGAGTTCACAAAAGAGAATATTCAAGGCTGTATACAGGTGCGATTTTTGTTCAATAGCCCTCTAATTTCATGCATCTAAAGCCAAATAATACTATAATGAACCGAATATTTTGTAAGGAATCAACAATGAACATCTCTTTAAAAAGTCCAAGTGAAATTGAAAAAATGCGTATTGTGGGCGCAGCAACCGCCCGTGTTCTTGAAATGATCGAACCATATATCGTTCCAGGCGTTACCACCAACGAGCTGGACAAGATTATGAACGACTATATAGAGCAGGTAGAAAACGCAAAGAGTGCTGATTTAGGATATCAGGGCTACCCAAAAGCCACCTGTATCAGTATCAATGAGGTGGTATGTCACGGAATTCCTGACAATCACAAATTAAGAGAAGGTGACATCGTAAACATTGATGTTACAGTTCTAAAAGACAAGTACCACGGTGACAGCTCCAGAATGTACATCGTAGGTAAAACCTCTCCAAGAAATGAAGCTTTATGCAAATGTGCTCAGGAAGGCATGTACGAGGCTATCAAGACTGTTCGTCCTGGTTCAAATCTGGCTGATATCGGAGCAGCAATTCAGAAGGTTGCTGACAAGGCAGGCTTCTCTATCGTAAGAGACTACTGCGGTCACGGTATCGGAGCAGGCTTCCATGAGGAACCTCAGGTTGTTCACTACAAGAACAATTACAACCTGCTTTTAGAGGAAGGCATGTGCTTTACCATTGAACCTATGATCAACGCGGGTACTCACAAGGTCAAGGTAAACAGAAAAGACGGCTGGACAGTTACAACCGCAGACAAGCAGCCTTCAGCACAGTACGAGCACACCCTGCTGGTTATTCCAAACGGTGTTGAAGTTCTTACCTTAAGAAAGGATGAGGATTTCCCAAGAATAATTACTCACTAGTAAGTAGCTGTTAATGTTCGAATCAATAACTATTCCAAGAAAAATCAATGAAGAAAAACTAAAGGAAGTTTTTCCATTTTCCTTCTCCGGCATCGATGTTAATGACATCAAGAAAGCCAGAGAAAGAGTTTCCCTGTTTGAACTCTATCAGATCGAGTGTTTCAAAAAGGGCTTTGATATCCGAGAAATCATCAGAAATTCATCCGATATCATCGATGAACTGATGACAATCATCTGGAATAGTTTTATTGGAGAGAACTCCCCTCACCTGGCACTTATAGCTGTTGGCGGCTATGGCCGACGAGAACAGTTTTTAAGATCAGATATTGATCTTCTGATCTTGAGCAATGAAGATCAGATCGATGCTGAATCCAAAAGCAAAATTGAATCCTTTATTTCTTTTCTCTGGGATTTAAGACTTGATATCGGCTCCTCTGTCAGAACCATCAAAGAAACAATTCTTGCCTCACGCAACGACATCACCATTCGCTCAAACCTTCTGGAAACTCACTTTATTGCAGGAGCAACAGAGGTTTATGATGATCTGAAAAAATCCATTGATACAGATGGATTCTGGGATAACGAGAAGTTTTTCCTGGCTAAATATGATGAGCAGAATGAAAGATATCACAGCTTCAGAGATACAATCTTTTCACTGGAGCCTGATATTAAAAACAATCCAGGCGGACTCCGTGATCTTCAGGTGATGCAGTGGCTGTCACTCAAGATCCTGAACGCTAAGGAAACAGATACACTGTTCTCAGTAGGACTTCTGTCCAAATCTGAATATAACGAGTATCTGGCCTGTCAGAGATTTCTCTTTGATGTCAGATATGCGGTTCACTGCAACTCCAACAGCAATATCCTAAGACTGGATTTCCAGAAGACCGTTTCCTCAATGCTGGGCTACGGTGAAGAAGGAAATTCTCCTGTTGAAGCCATGATGCGTGATCTTTACAGAACCTTCCACCGTGTAAAGGAACTCAATCATATTGTTCTGCAGCTCATTCAGCTACAGACCCATGGCTATGTAGGCAGAGACTATGCTGAACCAGTATTTATCAACAGAGACTTTGTTCAGCGCGGACACTATATCGATGTTCTCGACCCTGAGCTTTTCAAAAGCAATCCTACCAAGATCCTGGAACTGTTTGTTACCATTGCTACCAGGCCTAATATCGAGAAGATTCATGTTAACTGTCTACGTGCCCTAAGAGAAGGAAGACGAGAACTCAAAGAGCCTCTGATTACCATTCCTGAGTGCCGCTATCGTCTTAAAACCATTCTTTCAATGACCGACAGTGCCTATAAGATTCTTAATCTTATGCATGAAACACGTGTACTCTCAAGCTATATGCCTCAGTGGGCAAGAATTGAGGGGCTAGCCCAGTTTGACCGTTTCCACCTCTTCAGTGTGGATGAGCACTCTATTCGTGTTATCAAGAATGTTAATGAGCTGTCCCAATCAAAACTTCCAGAATACCAGCTCTTCAGAAGCGTCTACAAAAGAATCAATGATCACGAGCTCTTAATCACAGCATCTCTTCTGCACGATATCGCCAAAGGTCGTGGCGGAAGTCATGCTGCCAAGGGAGCAAAAGAAGCAGAGCAGTTCTGCCGTCTGCATGATTTTTCCGAATATCAGACCCAGATGGTTAGATGGCTGGTAGAATCACATCTGCAGCTGAATACCACCGCTACCCGTCGTGATATTACGGATATCGAGGTCATCAAGAATTTCTGCTATTTCGTCAAAGACGAAGAGCATCTAAACCAGCTCTACTGTCTGACAGTTGCAGATATCTCCGCAACCAATGAGAATGTTTGGAATTCCTGGAAGGATAACATCTTCAGACAGCTATACCAGTCAGTAAGATTTGCCTTAAGTCAGGAAAGCTCCGATATTGCAGCAAGTATCAAGACCAAGGCGCTGGATAAGCAGAAGACTGTTATGTCCCTGCTGCAGGAAGACTGCAACAAGGCAGACCTTCTAAGATACATAAGGCAGCTGCCTATCGAATACTTCATGCACTATCAGCCAGAAGATATCTCCTGGCATCTTAAGAATATCTTAAGATATGATTCTGCAAATAAACCTTTACTGCTGTTTTCACAGAATCCAAACATCGGTACAGAACTGTTTATCTATTCACAGAACAATTCGCCAATGCTGTTTGGCAATATTGCCAAGACCATGGCCTCAAAACAGCTTAATGTGGTAAGTGCACAGGTTTTCCTAACCAACAAGCTTCATGTTCTGTGTACCATCATGTTCCAGAATAAGCAGGGAATGCCGATTGATACTGAGAGACTCAATGGTCTTAGAAAGACCATTCTCAGCAAGATTGATGATACCTCAACCGAATTTGTCCTGCCAAAAGAAAAAACAGAGCGCAAGATTTTCGATGTACCTACCAGAATCATGTATCTGGATTCTGAAACTGATAAGCAGACAAAACTTGAAATCTCCACTCTGGACAGACACGGTCTGCTTGCTAGAATCGGCCTGACCTTTGCAAAACTTGGCTACCAGATAAGCGCAGCCAGAATCACCACTACCGGTGAAAGAGCAGATGACTACTTTGCTATCACCGATATCAACGGCCTGCCACTTTCTCTGATTCAGAAGAATGAGCTTTCATTAGAGCTGAAAGCTGCACTGGATAAAATCTAATTAGAAATGATTATTCTGGAATGATGATGTCATCGTCGATGACATCTTCGTCCTGATCAGGTTCGATCACGTCAGGAGTAGTAAGTTTGTTCTGCTCTAAAGTGAAACGCTTACCTGCTGAATCGGTACCTTCAAATTCCTCATCATCAGATAACTGAGGGAACTCTTCCCTGTCATAAGGGAAATTAAGAATAGCATTGGTCTGAACCACACAGGCAATAGCCTTGGCAAATTCAGCTCTCCACAGAGGAATGATATTTCTCTGTACAAGATCTTTCAGGTACTCTTCAAGGTTGTGGTAGTAATCAAGCCACAGCTCATTTAAGGCATTCAGCTTGCTGCCATCCTTATCAGAGGCATTGGTTATTGAATCCAGACGATTGTTAAACTCTTTGGTATAGGTGCTGTAGGCCTTGTGCTGTTCATAACCGCAGATATCAGCATCACGACTTGAGATACACTCACGCAGCAGGAAATAGTCTCCAAAGCCGTAAAGCTTGAATAAAGACATTATTGTCAGAGCCAGATTAGCCTGAGGATGCTCGCCCACCGCGTCATCAATGCCATCAGTGTAGAACTGAGATGCTGCCCAGTTAGAGGCAAACTTGTTCCAAGAGTCCACCACATTCTGATACAGCTTGCTGTTCAGAGGAGATGTCCTCATATAATCATTGAAGCCCTTAATGCAGTCCTCTGAAGCAAAGAAGAACTGATCACCACCGCTGCCCTCAAAGAAGGAGCACTGTGTCTCTAGTGGTTCAGTGGTTACAGGTCTGCCGTTTGTGCCCTGGTGGAACATGTTCTCAGGCAGGATCTTAAGTCCAGTTGGTTTTCCGGCCAGATTCCAGACTCTGAGCATCATTTCTCTGTAAACAACAGGTCTTACGGCCTGAGCCTGATGAATAGAAGGAAGAGCAGAAACCAGCTGACGGTAGAAATCCTGCCAGGTCTTTAAAGCCTTCTCTACAGCATTTACAGCAGATACTGAACCTTTTACTCTTCGATACAGTACAGATGAGTACTTTAAAAGCTCCATCTCGTATCTGTTATCAATATCGTAAA
Source organism: Succinivibrio dextrinosolvens (assembly GCF_900116345.1). Lineage (GTDB taxonomy): Bacteria > Pseudomonadota > Gammaproteobacteria > Enterobacterales > Succinivibrionaceae > Succinivibrio > Succinivibrio dextrinosolvens_B. The sequence goes on from NZ_FPAH01000006.1 coordinate 98,699, forward strand.
TCAGAGTGGTTGGATCATCTGTGTATTTCTTTACTGAATAATAGCTGCTTGGAAATTCTCTGATGTGATTCTTTCCAACCAGAGAATAAAGAATCAAATACCATTCCTTATCGCTGGCGGTTACAGGAAGATCTAATGCTGAATAAGGACATAGTGCTACAGCTTCATTCCAGTTTTTAACATACTGCTGGAAGATTGAATTCTTGTCCTTAAAAATCTTATAAACATAAGATAAAGGACCAACACCTTCCTTCTTATAGAATCTGTCTAAGGCAAGCTTACAGGATTTTGTAGGATTAAATTTAAAGTAGCCTGGCATTACTGCTGTAGTACAGAGATCATCAATATCATCAATCTGAACATTTCTGTACTGATCTCTTGGCCATAGCAGAGATGACAGTAAAGGGTAATTACACTTAAAGCCGTTTCCTAAACACAGAGCAGTACATTCAGAGGCTACATTTCTGATGGTCATATCTGCGCCATGCATATTTACTTCAATAGTTGCAGGGATCTTCAGATAATCAGCGTCATCCTTGTCAAAGGATAAGGTCATCTTTGAGGAATCAGGAATGGAGAGCATCAGACTCTCATCAATCTGAATATCCATGCTGTTTCCAGAAACTTCAGCATAAGCCTCAACTTCATTATCGTCTGTCTTGATAATCACCTTGATAACAGAGTCTGAATCAAGTTTTTCTGGAAGTAAAAGAGTAAAGCGGTAGGAATTGGAAGAATCTTTAGTACAGAGAACAGCCTGTAACTGAGTGTTTCCTTCGGTATTTACAAATGCACTTATCTCGGTTTCGTTATTTGGATAGGTTAACTCTCCAGCTTCCCAGATATTAGCAGCCTGAGATACCTGGATTGTTCCAGTTAATAACAGAAAAGATAAGTAAGAAAGAAACCTCATATGAATATGTATTTGCGTTAATTTTCAATGTTCAGCAGAGATTATATTACTATTGAAAACGTTTATATACCTTAATCAGAAAAAAATCCCTTTTTGGTGATAGGAAACAATGAACAGCCTATGTTTAATATAAGAAAAAGTAGATTTTTCAGCAGGATAAGTTGTTGTATAAGTAGTTATACATGTAGTTAATTTTTTATTAAAGTATCAATCAAACCTTTAATAGTTAACTCAGATCAAAAAGACATCATCTCGTCCCTGGGCTAAAGATTTAATATCATCAGTAAAACCATTGATACTGAATATAACGTAAATTGTCTTTCTCGAAGCCTTGTGCCATTCAACAAATGTAGTTTTCTGCTCAAGTTGATACAATATATTCGATCCAACTGGCCCCTTCCAGAATTTACATTCACCAACAACCATTAAATCATCCTTCTCAGAAAGACCTACAACATCTATCTCATGAGAATTATCCCACCATCGACCAACCCGCTCTAATATACCTGGGAATAATCCTTTTGCAGAAAGATTCCATAGCTTTTCCTGACAGATCTGTTCATAAACATAACTTACATGTCCATCTACAAAATTTTTGGAAAGAAGGTTTAAAACAACATCACTATGAGACATTTCTAAATAACTACGGTTTGGATAAATAAACTTAAACCAGAATCGTAAGAAATTATCTCGTATCTGATACTGACCTTTTTTGCTTTTATCAGGATTCTTTTCAGTAACAGGAACTTCTCTTTCCAAAAGGTCGAGATCAATAAGCACATTTAAATAACGAGGAAGATTCGTCTGTTTCTGTTGAACCAATCCTGCTATATTGGAAATTTTATGATTTCCTTCCGCTATAACTCTTAAAATCGAAAAATAGCTACCAATATCGCTTACTTCCTTCTGTAAAAGAAAATTTGGCTCATCAAACAAAAAGCTTGAAACATTCAATAAGCTATTTTTAATAGCATTCTGTAAGTCAGAGGAATTTTGAAACATTTCAATATATTTTGGGACACCACCTGTGAGGCTATAACGTTTTACAAGTTCCTCTTCAGAATAGTTGTTGTCAAAAAACTCTTTATAATATTCAAAGTTGATAGGACGAAGGCGAATTTGTGCAGTTCTTCTTCCGTACAGAGGAGCATCATAATTAAGAGTTTGGGACATCATCATTGAAACTAAAGAGCCACACAAAATGACCATAACGTTTTCTTTTGATAAAAGATTATCCCATACACGTTGAAATACAGACAAAAATGCAGGATTATTCTTTCCAATATATTGAAACTCGTCAATTACTATTACAATTCTCTGCGAATTAGAAGACGAAACTAACTTTTCAAATATCAAATCCCAACGCTCTACTACAGCTTCTCGTAAAAGTTCATCATTTAGATAATCAGCAACCTGTCTTTTAAAAGCCTCACGATTCATCGCTTCAGACTCTTCGGTTGCTAGAAAATATATTGCGGATTTATCCTTAATAAAATGTCGTATTAGCTCAGTCTTACCAACTCTTCTGCGACCATAAACTACAACGAAAGATGCCCCATCTCTTCTATATTCATTATCCAAAGTATCCATTTCGTTCAGTCTATCAACGAATTTCATAGAGCACCTCTTAAATAATATATCTATAATTATTATATTTTAGAATATAATATTTTCAAGTATAATATTTCAAAATATAATATTAAATCAAATAAACTAAAGGCCCAGGATTTTACCCCTGAGCCTTGTTTCAAATTGCTTTAAAGCAACTGTGATTATTAACCACCGAAGTTATCGAATAGGATATTCTCGTCTTCAACACCCAGTGAATGTAACATATCAACAGCTGACTTAGACATCATTGGAGGTCCGCACATGTAGTACTCACAATCCTCAGGATTCTTGTGATCACGTAAGTACTGCTCATACAGAACGTTAGCAATAAAGCCTGTTAAACCAGTCCAGTGATCTTCTGGCTGAGGATCAGACAGAGCTAAATGCCATGTGAAGTTTGGATGTTCCTTAGCTAACTGATCAAACTCGTCAGCATAGAAAACTTCGTTCAATGAACGTGCACCATACCAGAATGACATCTTGCGCTTTGAATTCAATCTCTTTAACTGATCGAAAATGTGTGAACGCATAGGAGCCATACCAGCACCACCACCGATGAATACCATTTCATTGTCGGTATCGCGAGCGAAGAACTCACCGAATGGACCAGAAATAGTAACCTTATCACCAGGCTTCAAGCTCCAGATGTATGAAGACATGATTCCTGGAGGAGCTGATGGATTGCCAAATGGAGGTGTAGCAATACGAACATTCAGCATAATCAGACCTTTCTCACCTGGGTAGTTAGCCATTGAGTAAGCTCTGATGGTTGGATGATCAACCTTTGAAACCAGCTTATCAAAACCGAAGTGCTTGAAAGCACCGATGAACTGAGGCTCAATATCGAAATCTGCATACTTAACAGTATGAGCAGGAGCTTCGATCTGAATATAACCACCAGCACGGAATGGAACTTCCTCACCCTCTGGAATACGTAAGCGCAGCTCTTTAATGAAGGTAGCAACGTTGTGGTTAGAAATAACCTCACATTCCCACTTCTTAACACCGAATACCTCAGGAGGTAACTCAATCTTACAGTCATTCTTAACTGTAACCTGACATGCTAAACGCCAGCCTTCCTTAATCTCTCTCTTTGAGAAGTGAGAGTACTCGATAGGCAGAACGTTACCACCACCTTCAGTAACCTTAACTTTACACTGACCGCAAGCACCACGACCACCACAAGCAGAAGAAACGAAAATGCCCTTCTCAGATAGATCGTTTAGAAGCTTGCCGCCTGCAGGACACTTCATGTCCAGCTTTGGATCGTCATTAACACCAATGGTGATGTCACCTGACTGAACCAGGAACTTTCTTGCTACAAGAATCAATGCTACCAGAACAACAACGATAGCAACGAACATTGCAACACCAGATACGATTGTAAACATGAATCCCCCTTATAACTGAATACCAGAGAAGGACATGAAGGCAACAGCCATCAGACCTGCTGTGATAAAGGTTAGAGGTAAACCACGCAGACCGCCTGGAGCATTAGCATACTTAAGCTTCTCGTTAATAGCAGCTAAGATGATAATAGCAAGAGCCCATGAGGAACCAGAACCTAAAGCGTATACAACTGATTCGGTGAAGGTATATTCACGCTGTACCATGAATGATACACCAGCGAAGATAACGCAGTTTACGGTAATCAGAGGCAGGAAGATACCCAGAGCAGCGTACAGTGAAGGTACGTATTTATCCAGGAAGATTTCCAGAATCTGAACTAAGGCTGCGATAACACCGATGTAGGTAATGAAGCTTAGGAATGAAAGATCAAGACCTACTACAAGTGCATCTGGCTTCAGGATGTAAGTATTGATTAAGTTATTAACAGGAACTGCTAACAGCTGAACCATAATAACGGCTGCACCTAAACCTGCAGAAGTGGTAACTTTCTTGGAAACTGCCAAGAAGGTACACATACCCAGGAAGAAGGCAAGAGCCATGTTTTCAACGAAAACACTCTTAATAAAGAGGGATAGATAATGTTCTAACATTATTAGTAATCCTCCCTGTGAGTATCGTACTCAAGAGGTTCCTGAAGATCTTTACGGAATGACTTAACACCCCAGATTAGAAGACCTAATAGGAAGAATGAGCATGGTGGCATTACTAACAGTCCGCATGGAACATACCAGCCTCCGTTGTTAACGGACTCTAATACGGTCATACCAAACCAAGTGCCAGCACCGAATAATTCACGGATAGTTGCAACAACGCATAGAACCAGCATATAGCCTAAACCATTTCCAAGACCATCTAATAGTGATGGAAGAGGAGCTGACTTAAGAGCGAAACCTTCGGTTCTACCCATAACGATACAGTTGGTAATAATCAGACCAACATACACTGATAGCTGCTTTGACAGATCGTAAGCGAAAGCTTTCAGAATCTGGTCAACCAGAATAACCAGTGATGCGATAACTGTCATCTGAGCAATAATACGTACTGAGTTAGGGATGTAATTGCGTACGATTGAAATAGCAAGGTTTGCTAATGAACATACAGCAGTTACAGATAAACCCATAACAAAAGCAGTCTTCATGCTAGAGGTAACAGCTAGAGAAGAACAGATACCTAAGATCTGAATCATTACAGGGTTATTTGCAATGATTGGAGTTAGGAATATCTCCTTTAGACTTGGACCCTTACTCATTTACAATGATCTCCCCTTTGCTTAGTTTCTCTAAGAATGGTTTGTAAGCGTCACCCAACCAGAAAGCAGCAGTCTTATCTACGCCAACTGAAGTTAAGGTTGCGCCTGACAGAGCATCAATTTCATGATTCTTATCAGCAGCATTCTTAACAATATGGAACTTGTACTCGCCGTTCTCATTGGTTAACTTCTTATCAACCCATTGTGCCTGCCAGCGTGGGTTATCAATCTCACCACCTAAACCTGGAGTCTCACCGTGTGAGTAGAAGGTAACACCTAGGATGGTGTTAGCATCAACAGGAGATAGTGCAACATAACCATATACGGTAGACCATAGAGCCTGACCATAGAAAGGAAGAATTACACGGGCAACCTTGCCGTTTTCATCCTTTGCGAAGTAAACAGGCATGTACTTAGCACGGCTTAAGATACCTGCAACATCACGGTCCTTAGGAATCTTAACTGATGAAGCTGGCTTCTTTGCTAATGAAGCGAAGTTGTAGCCCTCGATCTGAGAAGCAGGAACAACGTCATCTGCAAGAGAACCGGTTTCAACATCAATCAGATGTGATTCGATATGCTCTTTGAAGGTTTTGGCAACTGAGCCTTTAACCTCAAAGCCAGAAACCTTCAGGATATTAACCTGACGGTCATTTGCTACAGCTGCAGCCTTGAACGGATCTAGTGCAACAACAGCAGATGAAACCAGCACTGAGCATACCAAGCAGAAGGTAACAATGATAACAAAGGTACCTAATACTGAGTCTTTATTAAGCTTTGACACGGGCAGCTCTCCTCTTAATATCGCGTGAAGTTGCTAGGTAGTCAAACAGAGGTGCCCAGCAGTTTGCGAACAGAATAGCAAGCATCATACCTTCTGGATAAGCTGGATTTACGGTACGGATTAGGATAACCATTACACCAATCAGTACACCAAATGCCCACTTACCTTTGTTGGTGAATGAACTTGATACAGGATCGGTTGCCATAAATACAGTACCAAAGGCAAAACCACCTAAAACAGCGTGCCATGCGAATGGCATTGAGAACATGTTATTGGTTACTGAACCAATTGAGTTGAACAATGTAGCTGTCAGGAATGCGCCGATTAGGATACCAGCCATAATGCGGAATGAAGCAACACCGGTTGCAAGGATGATAGCAGCACCAACAAGAATCATTAGTGTTGAACCTTCACCGATTGAACCTGGGATATTACCTAGGAATGCGTCCATCCAGTTGATTGCATTACCAGCTGCGTCAACTAATGCCTTTTCACCGCCTGAAGCCCACTGAGCTAGAGGAGTAGCACCTGAGAAGCCATCTACTGGAATCCAGCAGTTGGTACCAGAAATTGAAGCAGGATATGCGAAGAATAGGAAAGCACGACCGCATAGAGCAGGGTTTACGAAGTTTCTACCAGTACCACCGAATACTTCTTTACCGATTAGAACACCGAAAGAAATACCTAAAGCAGCCTGCCATAATGGCATGGTTGGTGGAACAACCAGAGCGAACACGATAGAAGTTACGAAGAAACCTTCGTTAATTTCATGGTGACGAACCAGGCAGAATAGAACTTCCCAGAAACCGCCTACAGCGAATACAACGATGTAAATTGGAAGGAAGTAAACCGCACCAATTACCATCTTTGAATACAGACCGGCATCAGCACCTAGAGAAGCACCGAATAACTGTGCGATAGCATAGTGCCAGTCACCGCTGAACAGGCTGTAGCTCTGTGAAACGATATCCATAGCATTTGGCAGTGAGGCAATAGCGGTTACTGTCTGATTACCAATGTTATAGAAACCCCAGAACATAGCAGGGAAAACTGCGAACCAAACGATAATCATGATACGCTTGAATTCAGCGAAATCACGAACGTGGGTTCTGCCAGTTGTTACACGGCCTGAACTGTATAAGAAAGTGAAAGTACCCTCATATAAAGGATAGAACCATGATAATAGTCCACCTTTAGTAAATAGAAGGGAGAATTTCTTTAATGCATCTAATAACACTTATTAACCCTCCACTTCGATCTTGGTTAAGCTTCTGCGAAGCATTGGACCGAAGTCATTTTTGCCTGGGCAAACATAAGTAGCCAATGCAATATCTTCTTCAGAAAATTCAAGAATACCTAAAAGCTTAGCCTGGTCGGTATCGTTCATATCGATAGCTCTACATAACATAATAGCTTCTACATCATATGGAGCAAGAACCTTCTCGTAACAGCCGATAGGTAGGATTGAACGAGGGCCGCCATTTAAAGCGGTATTGAAAATGTAAGAACTTGGTTTGATAAAGTTTGCAAGGAAAGCGCGGGTTGCTGAGTGACGACGTGCACCTAGACCCATCCAGTTTGCAAGGAAGAACTCGTTGTTCTTGCCTTCTTCCAGAAGAGCGATTCCCTGGTGATATCTACCCATGTATGCATATGGACCAACTGCGATGTTACCCCATAGAACAGTTCCAGAAATTACGCGAACGCCTGAAGCTGATGGTAGGATTTCATCTGCAACTAATTCAGCAGTTGATGCACCCATCAGGGTCTTTACTAAACGAGGATTCTTAGCCTGAGGACCAGCAATTGAAATAACGCGAGCGTTATACAGTTCACCTTCAACAAACAGGTGACCGATTGCGATCACATCCTGATAGCCGATATGCCATACAGTCTTGGTTTCTGAAACAGGATCAAGGTTGTGGATGTGAACACCAGCTAAACCTGCTGGATGCTGACCTACGAAGGTTTCCTCTTGTACATTTGGAAGGTTTACAGAAGGAAGCTCATAAGCGCCCTTACATACGTATACCTTGAAATCGCCTATGCGGCTTAATACCTTAAGACCATCAGCGAAAGCCTGAGCTTCTGCATCGATGATTACTTTAGGATCAGCAGCAAGAGGATTGGTATCCATAGCTGTGACGAAAATAGAATGAGGTAATGAGCCGATTACAGGTACCTTGTCAAAAGGACGAGTACGGAATGCTGTCCACATACCAGACTCAACAAGCTCATCAACAACTTCTTTTGAGGACAGGCCTAACAGATTGTCAGAGGAAGTTTTCTTAAACTCAACACTCTCACCGTTAGGATCTACTTCAATTACTAAAGACTGGAAAGCGCGACGCTCGCCTCTGTTAACAGCTACAACTGTACCTGCTGCAGGAGCGGTGAAACGGGTTCCAGGATTTTTCTTATCTTCAAAGAGAACCTGACCTTTCTTGACTTTCTGACCAGCTTCAACAGCCATTGATGGACGAAGACCAATGTAATCAGTGCCGATTAAAGCAACATGCTTTACCTGTGGTCCCTCATTCACCGACTGTTCAGGCTTGCCGCCAATAGGCAGATCCAATCCTTTTTTGATGTTAATCATAGACGGTTCCAATAAATTTAATTAAGGAGACTTATCCTAGTTACCTACATGCCGATGACATAAAAAAACATGATCTTTTTTTATTAAAAAAAATCACATTTTCTATGCAGACAAGTGTTCGCAATGATTTTAGCATTTATGGGACGTGTTTTCCATTTTAGATACTAATTAAATAACTTTTAATCTTAAATGTTAGATTTAGGTCTAAAAGTGAAAACAATTTTCCTTTCAAAAAACTAAATAAGAATGCTCTCTTTAATTCTCCATTGACTTTTTTGCATTTTGACCTCGGTAATAAAAAAAAAGAGATTTACCTCACCAAAACAGTACAGAAAAATAGAAAAAAAGAGAATTTCGACTGTATTAATATTGTGTGATTCTCAGTAGAGTTTTGCTGCAGCACAGATCTGGTCAAATATTTACCACATGGTGGAGCTGTTAGCTGTAATTATTTATTCAGGCAGGGATCACATAATTTACAATACCTTTAATATTTGTAGTGCAATTTTGTTTAAACGATTTATACTTAAACTGTGCACATTATTTTATACAGCTGAATAATATTCAATTTACCCGGGGAGTATAAATGACAAACATGGATGCCTACAGGGCCTTTTTAGCAGAAGTAAAAAAGAACACAGGAATAGCTGCTTTCGAGCCTGATGAGGAAGGGCTGGTATCACTCAATGTGGATGAGAAATACAATATCAATCTGCAGCTGATTGAGGATACCTATATAGTGACAGCTCGGATGTCAATCATTTTGTAAAACTTTTTGACTAGCGCTGTCCCTTGCCGAACTTTAATCATAACTTATTGTTTAATCAGGCATTGTTTGTCTGATTTTTATTCATTTCCAGACAATAAAAATATATTGGAAGCTAATCCAATTATATCTTCGGTTAGGATCAATTGCCTATAGGCAGGATCAATCTTTCTGCTATAAATTTTCCTTCTTAAGGTAACGCATCCTGTATTTTGAACCATTTACTTTCGGTCTATTACCTACAACAAATGAATTTCTATAATCATGAGTCAGAGCTATTTCTC